>NZ_JAQJCJ010000002.1:0-574549 GCF_030182485.1 Rhizobium atlanticum | reverse complement strand
AGGTCTGCCAAACGCAACTTATCCAAAAACAATCTTCTCCAAACAAAACTAACGGCCCAAAGCCGAACAAAGGGCCGCCCGCAAAGCGGCCTTTCGTGTTATAATGCAATGCCAAGGAAACACGAGACAAATTGCAAGCAATTTGCTCGGGCAGTACGCGTAAATCGCCAAAGGCGCTTTACGCAATCGGTATTTTGCCTCTCGGCAAAAACCTGGTAACGCGGGGTGGAGCAGCCCGGTAGCTCGTCAGGCTCATAACCTGAAGGCCGCAGGTTCAAATCCTGCCCCCGCAACCAAACCTTCCATAAACACAACACGCAAAAAGCCCGCCTCATGGCGGGGTTTTGCGTTTCTGCGGGAACGTCACAACATGCGTTCAGCGAACGGCGCCGGAGTCCGATCCCCCATGTTCAGCTCGTTTCGGGTCAGGAATTCCGCGGGCCGGATCGTCTGCAACGCATTTGCCGCCTCTCTGAAATAGGGAAGCGTTTGCCAGAGCGTGCGGTCGCCGACGATGTAGAAACGGCGCTTGGCGCGCGTCAGCGCCACGTTCAACAGGTTTGGCTTGGATGCGGCCCAGCCGGCCGCTCCGCGATGTTCGGCATCGGCGCCGAGAACCATGAAAACGATATCTTCTTCCTTGCCCTGGAAGGTGTGAACCGTGCCTACCCGTTCCTGAAGCCATTTCTGTAGTTTCGCTGGAGATCCGCGCGCATATCCGTCCTGGTCGATCCAGACCGCATGAGAAAGAGCCCGTCTCAAACCGGTCTTGATCTCCTTGAACGGCGAGATGATGTAGATGTCCGGCAATGCACCGTCCCGGTGATAAGTCGCGGCGAGGAGGTCGACGATGAAGTCTATCTGCTCGGCAACGACCTGTTTGCCTGAGACCTTGCCCTTTACGTCGATCCAGGCGCTGTCGCCATAAAAGGGCGATGCGTCGCCGGCCGGCCGGCGCTCTTCCAGCCCGAAGATCATCTTGTTCCGATAGGCGATCTGATTGGCAAGGCTGAACATCGGATCGATGCAGCGTCGATGCACTCTGAGCGGGCTGCCGATCCAGAGCCCATCTGCCTCCTCGCCCTGAAGCGTCGTTCCGTAGCGATTGGCGGCATCGGCCAGCATCTGCACAGACGCCCTGTTCGGCGAATATTGGCCTGCTGCCGTGTGGGGTGAAAGAGCCGAAGCGCCTGAAATCAGCGCGCTGGGGAGCGTGAAAACCGGTTCGATCTGCAAGGGATCGCCGATCACCATGACGCGACGTGCCCGCATCAACGCACCGACCGCAGCCTGCGGCACCGCCTGGCCGGCTTCATCGATGAAGACCCAGCCGATCGAGCCGGGCCCAAGCCCGCGGAACTGCTTGGCAAAAGACGCGAATGTCGTGGAGACGATCGGAACGATCATGAAAAGGCTCTGCCAGATCGATGCAATGTGCTTGTCATCGACGGGATTGTTGTTGGAAAGCACTTTGGTGACGGCAACGATATTTCCGCCAAAACCTCCGCCCTTCCTGCCGACATCGGCCAACCAAGCTTCATGCAGCGTCAACGCTGCTTCCAGCAATGCCGAACGCAGAGCCGCCAGTTCGTCCTGATGCCAGAGACCGTCGATCTGCACCTGATCCTCATCGAGATCGGTGAGACGCTCCGGTGCGGCGGGATGATCGAGAATTTCCCCCAGCCGCTCGAGTTCCTCTTTTTTCGCAGACCAGATTTTCTGTCGTGACCGCAGTGCCCGTTCGGCCTGGTCATGCTCTCGCAAAGCCCGTTCCAATGTGGGTTTATCGGTTTTCGCAAGCTGATCTTCGCATTCGGCCAGCGCCTTGCGCAGTTCCAGCTGCTTCCGCGCATTGGTGATGACATCCTGGCGATGCTGCCGGGCCGGGTTGGTCGAGAGCACTCTCCTCCATCGCGCAGGGGCGATGCGGTCGAGCAGCTGTTCCTCCTCCTTCAGATAAGACAAACCGTCGGCGATGCGGCGCATTTCGGTCGCCAGCATGTCGCATCGATTCTGCGCATGCAAAACTTCGTCCGCGGCGACAGCCACCCTCTCGAGCGCTTCGCGGCAGAATGCATCCTGCGAAACGGGCGCTATCTCATCACGCAGATCGGCATAGCGCGCATATTGGCTGATCTTTTCGCGAACCATCTCGTCGGCGGCATGAAAAGCCGATGCCGCTTCGGCGAAGCTTGGCCCCTCATAGCTCTTCAACCATTCCCAGATGGTCTGCGGCTTTGCGGCGCCCGACCAGCAGGGCTTCGGTCTTTCGGCGATCTCCATGAAGGCGAAACGTTCTTTGAAGGCCCGGCGGTTCCTGGAATTGCCGAGCGCGCAGGCGATCAACCCCCATGGGCGGTCACCGTCAGGGAGCTTGACGACCGCTCCGTTGTCTTTCTGGCAGGCGATCTTGTGTGCAACCGTCTGCAAATATTGAAAGGAAGACGTGCTCGCGATCGAGCTCCGCTTGGGAAGGTCGCGTGAAATATTCTCCACGGCGGCATTGTTAGAGGAGGCGACGACCATTTCGAATCCGGCAAGGGCTGGGATCAGCGCCGATATGGAGGCCGTGCTCCGATCCGTAAAACCGACACGGCGTGGCGAGCCGTCAAGGGCGTCGCGCGCCGTCGTCAGGGAGGAGAGCACCCGGGCGCGCCGAACGATGTTGTCCGCGAACATGTCACGCAGCAGCGTGGTCTTTCCGGTGCCCGGCGGGCCGTTGACCGAGAATAATCCCGTTTCCGACAGGCCGCCGATCGCCGCATTGATCGCGAACTGTTGCATGAGGCTCATTGCGAGATGAGGCTCGCTCAGCCAGCGTCCACGGTTGAGATTGCCGGGATGCAGCGCCCGAATGATCGCCCGGCGTCCTTCTTCTGAATAAAGGTCGACCCGATTTTCATCTGCCGGCGGGTTGAGGTACCGCCGGAGCGGCTCCGGGACATTGCCCTGCTTGACGCAGATCATCGCCCGTTCGATATCCTCGATAAAGAAGCTGTTCAGAATGCCAATGTCTTCATCAAGGCTGGCACTTTCGTCTTCCTCATCGGCGTTGGGTGCATGATCCTCCTGTTGAGGCGGCAACGAGATGAGCTCGGGTCTTTCCGACCTGTCGCGGTAGCGTATTTCAACGGCGGCGATGGGCTTTTCCTGGCGTGAGGCAAAACCTGCCCAATCGCAGAGCAATTCATGCAGCGCCACGATTTCGCCGGCATCGATCGGCTGATCGGTGGCAGCCTCGAAGGGTGAAGATCCCAGCTGTCGCTGCGCCTGAAAGTTTTGAAGCAATTCCAACAGCTGCCGCTTGCCGTTGGCAAATGCCTCATGGCTGAGCGAGGAGAGACCGGTTTTCCGTACCCGTCCGAGGGCCCACGGAAGCGTCGAGACGGAAAAAGTTTCGAACATCGGCTGTCCGAGCGGAGTAAGCTGCAGGCTGGCAAAGCAGGTATCGCCATCGAGATCGCTGCGTTCGGCATCCTCACACTCGGCGATGTCGACCGCAGCGTTGTCGAAGTGCCTGCGGACGTCGGAGATCTCGGATTTGCCGAAAACGCCGAGGAATAAGGTAAAGCCGGTGATCTGCTTCTCCTCGGGTATGACAGGACGGCTGAGTGCAGCGCTGTCCTGCAAGAGCGTCTCTGCATGCAGCCAGAAAATGGTCCGTCCTTCGCCGGAGACGAGGCGACTGGAGAGATCATAAGGTATGAAAAACTCGATCTTATGCCAGAAATCGAGAATGGCCAGAAGCCGTTCCCGTTCTGCCCTGTCCGCATCGATCTGCATGACGTCTCGCTGAGGAGTGCAAAATAGGCTCACGCCTCTTTAGCAGCGATTGCAGCTCAAAATCAAAGAGCATGGTATGATGCGCCTGATCGGGTGCATTTCAACAGCCGCGCAGGTGCGCCAGTGCAGACGCCGCGCCTTCTTCATCTTGCTGGTGCCCGCTGTTCCAGCGCACGAGGGTCTCTGGACGATATCAGCCTCTGCGATGCGCTGCCTCGGCGACCGACCGGACACGTTCGAGCGCAGCGCTGGCCTTGCAGAGATCACGGCCCGGCATAAGCAGCCGGGAATGCGAGGCTTTTGCCAGGAGTGACCGGGTTGAGTCACAACTTGCCAGTCTCGTAATCATCAGGGGCGGGCGAAAAAATATTACAATTTGTACTGAAATATTACATTTACTGAATTATCTATAGTGGGAGCAAATATAACCTCGGAGTATAAGGGTGAGCAAAAATACAACCGATACGTAGTATCTTGTTGTTTCTCGCTCCCTAAAACTAATCACTTTGGGCCATTTCCTTCCTTCTCAATCCGTATTAACATAATTAAGAAATGTCTAAAGAAAAAGGCGATGACACAATAAGACCGGCATTTCATACTATCTTATACCTGCCATCGCTTCATGTTGAGTAAAGTGTACCGCTAGGGGAGGCGTATATGTTCATGACCGGTTCAGGAATGGAGAATGCGGACCAGACGAGAAAGTCTAGCCCATCCGGAGATACTATCCTTGTAGTAGCCAAGGCTGATCTGTTTTCAGAATGCATGGTGGAGGCGCTGGCAAAGAAATTTCCAAATTGCGATGTGCCAAGCATAACGAACGCAACTCCGATGCTGGCAAAGGATAGCAGCGATATAAAGCTGGTTTTATTTTACCATATACCTACGCCCGAGTTGCAAGAAGCGCTGCAGGCGGTCAGGGAAAATCATCCGGAAACCTCGATCGGACTTGTCGTCGAAGCCATCGACATGATGGAGCCCTATGTCAGCCGTTTGGTCGAGGCACGGATCATCGACGGCGTCCTGCCGCTTAATCTTCGGCTTGATGTCTTCATGGCCGCGGTGGATCTGCTGATGAAGGGCGGGGAGCATTTTCCCTCGGCGCTTCTCAACCGCCTCACCAATAAGGGGACCCAACTGGAGCCCTCACTTTATCAGACCAAGTCGGTTGATGCCGCCCGCAACAATGCGCTCAAGCTGAGACGCGACAGCATCTCCGCCTTGACGACCCGGGAGGTTCAGATCCTGGATCTCATCTGCAAGGGGACGCAGAACAAGATTATTGCCGACAAGCTGCATCTTTCCGAAAACACGGTGAAGGTTCACGTCCGCAACATCTATAAGAAGATGAACGTGCGAAACCGTACGGAAGCAGCGTCTCGCTTCTTCAATGACCATCCGGTCGGCGATGACGACATGTCCAGCCGGTGGCGCAACTGATCGATAGCGCCGCGTTTTTCAGGCGCGCAAAGAACGCTATCACACTTTAAGTTGCGCTTGAGTCTATTCTTAAATCGATTCCGATTTAATGAATATGCAGCAGCGCTTTTGCTTCAGGTCGAGCGACGGGCAAAGCAGCGCGACTTCTGTCCGAAGCCGCTTGGAGAGCAGATATAGGGCGCGGACCCGTGATAGGCGACGATGCGGGCTCGTGCCGCGCCAGGCCGAGCCGTTCGATTTTCCGGGTAGGTGTAAGCCTTCGTAGCGGGTCGCGTCTCGACGACGACAACATTCTTTTTCGCGATAGCGGCCATGTCGTCGTCAACGACCGCACAAGCCGTCGCTCCGATCGCAAGAAGCGTCACTCCCCCCGCAAGCATCGCAAAATGAAATGGACGCCAGCCTTTCGACTGGGATGTGGCGCGATTTTTGAACATGCCAAATCCCTCTCATAGGACACTTCCGGATGCAAGACCGGTGGCGCAGCCCTGCGAAGCCGACCTCTCCTTCTTCTATCCCATCTTTATTGAGCAAAGTTTGAGCAACGGCGTGTTTCCCGTTTTACGTGAAAAAATAGGTAAAATGATTAATCATTTGTTACTCTGAAGAACAACTGCGTAATTATTTGGGATATTTTATGTCTTTTGAAGTTGACCTCGATAACAATCGCCTTATCATTTCAATAGTAAATGAGTTAACTGAAGAATAACCTCGAGCTTATTCATGTATTTGTACTCAATTGCATGAATATCCATCCGAGTAGGGTAAGACGTAAGCCGCGTAAATAATACAAAGACTAAAGCGTGGGGAGGAGTTTGTAATGCGTATTTTCGTTCCCGGCGAAGGCTATTCGGAAGTAAAGAACATAGCGGTGCTCAGGAATCTGGGCACCGCTCTTGTAAATGGTGGAGCCGGCTTTCTTGGCTCGCATCTCTGCGAAAGGCTTCTGCTAAGCGGCCACAGCGTCATATGCCTCGACAACTTTTCCACCGGCCGCCGTGCAAATGTCGAGCATCTCGCATCGAACCCCCGCTTTCGCATCATCGAGCACGATGTGCGTCAGCCCTTCGATATCGAAGCGTCGCTGATCTTCAACTTCGCCTCTCCTGCCTCTCCGCCCGACTATCAACGGGATCCGGTGGGCACCTTGCTTACCAGCGTACTCGGCGCCGTCAACACCTTGGATTGTGCGCGCAAGACCGGCGCGATCGTCGTTCAGTCGTCGACGTCGGAAGTCTATGGCGACCCGACCCAGAGCCCGCAACGCGAATCCTATTGCGGCAATGTCAACTCCATCGGGCCGCGAGCCTGCTACGATGAGGGAAAACGCAGTGCCGAAACCCTGTTTTTCGACTACCACAGGACCTACGGCGTCGACATAAAGGTCGGCCGCATCTTCAACACCTACGGGCCCCGCATGCGCGCCGATGACGGGCGGGTAGTCTCCAACTTCATCGTGCAGGCCCTGCGCAACGCCGACCTGACCATCTACGGCGACGGCCAGCAGACTCGCTCTTTCTGCTATGTCGATGATCTCATCGAAGGTTTTCTGCACTTCTCGGCAGCCGGCAGCGCATGCCACGGTCCGATCAATCTCGGCAACCCGGGCGAGTTCACCGTTCGACGCCTGGCGGAAATCGTCCGGGACCTCACAAATTCGCGTTCCCGCATCGTTCACCTTCCGGCTGTCGTCGACGATCCACGCCAGCGGCGGCCGGATATCTCACGGGCGATGACGGAACTGGCATGGCAGCCTCATATCGAGCTCGAAGCCGGCCTGGCGCGCACCGTCGAATATTTCGACGGCCTGCTTGCCGGGACGGAACAGGCGGAGGCCGTATGAGATGCCTCGCTATATACTCGTCACCGGCGGCGCCGGTTTCATAGGCAGTCATATCTGCAAAACGCTGTCGCGCGCCGGGATGATCCCGGTTACCTACGACAATCTCTCGACCGGACATGCCGACAGCGTCCGCTGGGGCCCGCTCGTCCGCGGGGAACTCGGCGACGCCGCTGCGCTGCGCCGGACGATGGCCGAATTTTCGCCCGATTGCGTCATCCATTGCAGCGCCAATGCCTATGTCGGCGAATCCGTCGACATGCCGCGGAAATATTACCGCAACAATGTCGTCGGCAGTCTCACGCTGCTCGAGGCCTGTCTCGACCAGGAAATCGACAAGATCGTTTTTTCCAGCAGTTGCGCCACCTATGGCGTTCCCGCCGCGTTGCCGATACGGGAGGAAAGTCTGCAGCAGCCGGTCAATCCTTATGGCCGCACCAAGCTGATCTTCGAGATGGCGCTCGAGGATTTTGCCGCTGCCTATGGCATCCGCTTCGCTGCCTTGCGTTATTTCAACGCGGCCGGCGCCGATCCGGAGGGTGAGCTTGCCGAGCGTCACGAGCCCGAGACACATCTTATCCCCCGCGCCCTTCTTGCTGCCGCCGGCAGACTGGACCGGCTCGATGTCTTCGGAACCGATTATGCGACCGAGGACGGAACCTGCGTTCGCGACTATATCCATGTCAGCGATCTCGCCCAGGCACATTTGGCCGCCGTCAACCACCTGATCGCAGACGGCGCCTCGCTCAGCGTCAATCTTGGTTCAGGCCGTGGCACGTCAGTGCGCGAGATCATTGACGCGGTCTATCGCGCCAGCGGCCGCGAAGTCCCCGTCCGTTATCGCGCCCGCCGCCCCGGCGATCCGCCAATCCTCTTTGCCAACACGGCAAGGGCGAAGGCGGAGCTCGGCTTCACGCCCACACTCTCGGATATCGATACGATCATCCGCACTGCCGGCCCGACCTTCGGGCTGGAGGTGACCGCATGAGCCTGATTTCGGACTTCGGTTACCGGGTCAAGACGGCGAAAGCTGCTGCGGACCCATTCAACCCCGTGTTCACAGGGTGGAATCGTGTCGCCTATGGTTTCGGTATCCTCTGCTGGCTGGCGGCGCTCGGCTATTTCTGGAGCTGGTGGTGTCAGTCCGCCCACATCATTTCCTGGTCAGCCTTCGTGCTCGTCACCGTCGTGCTTGCCTGGATCACGCTTGTCCCCGCCTATTTCATCCTGATCTTCCTCGATGCGAGAACGATCGGTTCGCGCGCCCGGCTGCCGGAAGGACGCGTGGCGATGGTCGTCACCAAGGCGCCGTCCGAACCTTTTGCCGTCGTCCGAGCCACGCTTCAGGCGATGCTCGATCAGACTGGTGTCGAGTTCGACGTCTGGCTAGCCGACGAGGATCCGTCCGCGGAAACCAGACGCTGGTGCGCCGAGCACGGCGTGCTGATCTCGACGAGGAAGGGCGTGGCGGAGTATCACCGCACGACCTGGCCGCGCCGGACGCGGTGCAAGGAAGGCAATCTTGCTTATTTCTACGACCATTTCGGCTATGCGCGTTACGATTTCGTCGCCCAGTTCGATGCTGATCATGTGCCGACACCGACATATCTCCGTGAAGTCCTGCGCCCTTTCGCCGATCCTGCCGTTGGCTATGTTTCCGCACCCAGCATCTGTGATGCGAATGCCGCGGCGAGTTGGGTCGCGCGCGGCAGGCTCTACGCAGAGGCAAGTCTGCACGGCTCGCTGCAGACCGGTTACAACAATGGTTGGGCGCCCCTTTGCATCGGCTCCCACTATGCGGTCCGCACATCAGCCCTTCGCCAGATCGGGGGCCTTGGCCCCGAGCTTGCCGAAGATCATTCGACGACGCTGATGATGAACGCCGGCGGCTGGCGCGGCGTCCACGCGATCGATGCGATCGCTCATGGCGACGGCCCGGCGAATTTCGTCGATCTCGCCGTGCAGGAATTCCAATGGTCGCGCAGCCTCGTCACCATCCTGCTGCAATATTCCCGCCGCTACGTCATCAATCTGCCCTGGCGGCTGAAATTCCAGTTCGTCTTTTCGCAGCTGTGGTATCCGCTCTTTTCCGCCATCATGGCAGTGATGTTCCTGCTGCCGGTTGCCGCCTTGCTGACGGGCCAGGTCTTCGTCAACGTGACCTATCCGGATTTTCTGCTGCATTTCGCGCCGATGTCGATCGTGCTGATGCTCTTTGCTTTCTTCTGGCGGGCCACGGGAACCTTCCGGCCGCACGACGCTAAACTGTTTGGCTGGGAAGGGCTCGCCTTCGTCTTTCTGCGCTGGCCATGGTCGCTGGCCGGCAGCCTGGCGGCCATTCGCGACCATTTCTCCGGTTCTTTCGTCGACTTTCGCATCACCCCGAAGGGAAGGCAGCAGCAGCAGTCTTTGCCGCTGCGCGTCGTTGCGCCCTATATTGCTCTCGCGGGCCTTTGTGCCGCGGCCATGGCGCTCGCCGACGAGGCCGCTGCCGCTCAGGGCTTTTATCTTTTCGCTGCGATGAACCTCGCGCTCTATCTGTCGCTAACCGTGCTGATCGTCGTTCGTCATGCGATCGAGAACGGCCTGCCGCTGCTGCCGCAATCGCGCGGCCTCTGGCTTGCGACGGCTACGGGTTTGGCGATCTGTGTCACCGGCGGCATACAGGCCGGCAGCCATGGGCTGCGCAGTCTCGAGGCGCTTTCCCACGGCCAGACGCTCATCAGTTTCAGCCAATCGCAATTTGCCGTGGCCGGTGCTGGCCTCGGCGGCAAAACCCGGATCGTGAAGTTCCGCATCAGATGGAACGGATTCGGAAGCACGGGACGGAACGAACAAGGTGTGTGAGCCGGCGGCACCGGCCGATGAGAGGAGATGCAATGCGTATCGGGTCGAGACTGTATGGAGTAGTCGTTGCTCTCAGCCTGTGTTTGCCGTTGGCAGCGCAGGGTGCCGAGGCCGCCAAGACCGAGGCGCCGACGCCGCTCAGCGCCTATGAGCTTTACCGGATCTACGGTGACAGGACCTGGACCTGGGACACAGGCGGAGGCCGGTTCTTCGATGATGGCCGGCGGTTCGTCGCCTGGGTGAATGATAAGGGAAAGCAGTCCTTCGCCGAAGGCAGGTGGGTGGTCGACGATTTCGGTCAGCTCTGCATGCGCGCGACCTGGACGAACGCCGAGGGAGCAGCGCGCGCCAGCACCTGTTTCGGTCATCGCAAGATCGGCAACACGATCTACCAGCGCCGCCAGCCGGACGGCAATTGGTACATCTTCCGCCATTCTTCTGTGCGCCAGGATGACGAATTCCGCAAACTCGTCTCCGCAGATACCGTCAGCGCCAAGGCGTATGACCTGAAGCAGTTTCTGCTGAATCAGGAAATAGCCCGAAAAGGAGGGTGAGCCATGAAGAAGCTGACGAAAAATCACCTCTCGACCGCCGCGATCGCGCTGCTGCTGTTGTGCGTCGCGGAGTTGCCGGGCCGAAGCGAGGCGCAATATGCGGGCATTGCGCCGAACCCGGCGGCGAGCGCGCGGACGATCATCGACAAACGCCCGGTCGTTCACGCCGACGGCATCAAGTTCGGTGCCTACGACCCACATGGGGATTTCGGCGCCCAGGCCAATGTCTCGACCGAAGCCCTGTTCCTGCCTTGGGAAGACGTTGACCTGGAGACGCTGCGCGTTGCGGATGCCTATGCGTTGGCCAGGGGCCGCAACCTGCTGATAACGGTGGAGCCTTGGTCCTGGGACGTTGAACGGCGGCTGACTTCTGGCGAGCTTCGCGCAAAGGTTCTGCGCGGCGACTACGATGTCAACATGCGGGCGATCGCGCAGATGATATCCCAGCTGAAAAGCCCCGTGATCATCCGCTGGGGACAGGAAATGGAAGACAAATCCGGGCGGTTTTCGTGGGCCGGCTGGAACCCGCAAGACTTCATCGCCGCCTACAGACGCATGATGGACATCGTTCGCGACGAGGCGCCCGGCACCGAGACAATGTGGTCGCCGAAGGGTGTGCCCGGCCTGCAGGACTATTATCCCGGCGACGATTATGTCGATCTTATCGGGCTCTCGGTTTTCGGGCTGGAGCGCTACGACGAGCTTGCCTACAACAAGCACCGGACCTTCTCAGAAGCGCTGAAGCAGGGCTATGATCTTGTCGCCGGCTATGGAAAGCCCATCTGGGTCGCAGAGCTCGGCTACGAAGGCGGCGACGCCTATATGGGGCCGTGGATCGAAACCGCGACGTTGAAACAGAGCGCCTTCCCGAACCTTCAGGAAGTGGTCTATTTCAATGATCAGGAGGTGCATGCCTGGCCGTTCAATCTCGGCCGGCCTGACTGGCGCGTGGTGAAAAGCCTGGCCGCTAACTAAGCGCCATGTCGCGCATGCCGCGGTTTGCGAGGGCGAGGTTGGAAGAAGCAAGCTGAAGCACGCAATCAAGGTCCACACGCGCTTCAGCCGTGCGTCAGAGAAGCCCGCGGGCGTCTGCGGGCCCTCCTTTCATATCGGGCAAGCGATCATCCCTTAAGCGTTGCCTTACCCTCTTCGACGAGCCGGGTCGCTGCGTCGGCGGGCGAAGTCCGCTCGAAGGCGAGTTCGTCGCAGATCGGGCGCAGCACGCGTTGGTCGAATTGGGTCGCACCCATCGGCACCGGCGGCGGATATTCACCGACCTGATCCTTGAGCATGTTGACGTATTTGACCGTTTCCTGCTCTGTCGGGTTGAGCTGCGGCAGAATGGCTTCACGCACGGCTGGCGACATCGGCACGCCGCGCTCAACGCCGAGAATCTTGCCGGCTTCGATGTCGTTGACGAAGAAGTCGATGAATTTCGCGGCCGCTTCGCCATGCTTTGTGGTCGCGCCGATACTCCAGATCAGCGCCGGGCGATAATAATGTCCGGAAGGGCCGCCCTTCTTTTCGCGCGGCAGCATGGTGATGCCGAGTTTGTTCTTGATGATCAGCTGATAGCCGATCATCTGGTTGGAATAGGCCATGCCGATCACCGATTTGCCGAGACCGAGGCAATTGGTGTCAATGGTGTTCTGATCGAGCGTCTGGACGTCGGCGGCAACGGTGCCCCCCGCCTTGCGCAGCTTCTCCCAATAGTCGAACCACTCCCTGGCATCATCGGCCGCGAAGCCGAGCCCGACGCTTTCCTTGGCAAAGACGCTTTTGCCGCGCTGGCGCAGCCACGCGTCGAACACATAGTTGTAACGCGCCCCATAGGGGCCACCGCCCTTGCCCGAGGACTTGGCGAGTTCTACGGCAAGCTTGGCATATTCATCCCAGGTAAGATCTGTCGTCGGCAGCGGAATGCCCGCCTTTTCGAATTCGACCGTGTCGAAGAACATCGAAAACGAGTTGAGGCCGAGGCCGACGCCATAGAGTTTGCCGTCGACGGTGGTCAGTTTCAGCATGTCGGGGCCGAAGCTGTTGACCTTCAGCGTCGAAGGGACGAATTCGTCGAGCGGCAGGCAGGCGCCGCGCTTGGAATAATCGGAGATTGTTCCCGGCTCGAGCTGCAAAACGTCCGGAATGGCCCGGCCGGCCATCTGCGTGGCGAGCTTCGTCCAGTAGCCTTCGCCGGAAAGCGATTCGCCGACGATCGTGACGCCGGGTGTCTTCGACTGATAGAGCTTGGCGACATCGAGCGTGCGTTTGGCACGGTCGTTGGATCCCCACCACATGGCGCGCAGCTGCGCCTCCTCGGCAAAGGCCGGGATAGCGCTTCCCGCGCCAAAGGCAAAGCCGGCGGCGGCGCCGGCCGAACTCACTAGGAATGAACGGCGATTGAGATGCATCATATTCCTCCTTGTTCCCAATATGTCCTCTGCCATCCTCCAACGGCGTGTCGGGACACTCGCCGGATAGAGTAAGCAAAAATATTTCTATTGCAAGAATTAATCAATATCTTGCAAATTTGCATTATTTGCATAATGTTTGCTGTATGAACGAGCATAAAACGAAGCGGCCGCGCCAGGCCGACATAGCCACTCTGGCCGGCGTCTCCGTCTCCACGGTGTCGCGCGTGCTTGCCAATGAGCCGGGCATCAGCGAAAGCGTCCGCCGTCATATCTTGAAGGTTGCGGCTGACCACGGTTATCCCGTCAGGCCTACCGCCGAGGCCGTTGCCGGCGGGCTGGCGCTCATCGCCAGCGATGGCATCACGGGCGGGCTCAGCGTCTTCTACGAAGCGATCGTCGACGGCTTGCGCACTGGAGCCGCCGAGGCGGGAATGCCATTTGAAATTCGCCTAGCCCGCGAGGATCGTATCACGCCGGATGCCGTACGTGATTATATGCGGGCTGCGGAGGCCGAGGGCCTCTTTCTCGTCGGTATCGATCCCAACGAAGCCTTGCGCGACTGGCTGCAGGCCAGCACAACACCGACCGTGCTTGTCAACGGCACTGATCCCAGGATGCAGTTCGACGGTGTTTCTCCGGCTAACTTCTTTGGTGCCTACGAAGCCACCAGTCGGCTGACAAGCGCTGGCCACCGCCGCATCCTGCATCTGAGCGGTTCTCACCGCCATACGATTCGGGAACGCATTCGCGGCTTCGAGGCGGCGATCGCCGCCGTCCCCGGCGCCGAAGGGAGATTCATTTCGCTGGCGCTCCAGGGCAGCGCAAGCCGCGAGGCTCATGAAAGCACGGCGGCGGTCCTTGCCGAGAATGCCGGCTTCACAGCGGCTTTCTGCATGAATGATTTCATTGCCGTTGGCGTTCTCGAAGCTGTCACTGAGGCCGGCCTGCGGGTGCCGGAGGATTTCGCGATCATCGGCTTTGATGATCTGCCCTGCGCATTGATGACCAATCCGCGGCTTTCCACCATGCGCGTCGATCGTGCCGCTCTCGGGCGGGAAGCCGTATCCCTGATGCTGTCCCGGTTCCGCAACAGGACAGCGGCTGCGCGCCAGATCTGCCAGGCGGTCGTTCCCGTTTCGGGGGGGACCGTTGCCAATGCCGAGAACCAGTAAGAGGTGTCGATGACTTACGATCCCGCCAGCGCCAATCCGCTTGCCTGCAATCCGCTTGAAACCCGCGCCGACATGAGCCGCGCGCTGCTCGCTCTCTTCGATCCGCTGCTTCCCTGTTTTTCCAAGGGCAATGCCCGCGTCAGGCTCAGTGGCGCCGCCGCCCATTTCGACCGGGCAGCCGCCGATCTCGAGGGCTTTGCCCGGCCGCTCTGGGGCTTGGCGCCTTTTGGCGCCGGCGGCGGCGACTTCGCCCATTGGCATCGTTTTGCCGAAGGTCTGGCAAACGGCACCGACCCTGCCCATCCCGAATATTGGGGAACAGTCAATGGCCGGGATCAGCGGATGGTCGAGCTTGCTGCCCTCGGCTTTGCCCTGGCGCTGGTGCCGGAAGAGATCTGGGAGCCGCTCGATGCGCGCGCCCGCAGCAATGTCGTCGCCTATCTCAAACATGCCAGGCAGTTCGACTATGCTGATAACAACTGGAAATTTTTCCGCATCTTCGTCGATATCGCCCTCGATCGTCTCGGCACCGAATTCGACCGCAGCCTGACGCGACAATATCTGCACGAACTCGAAGGCTTCTATATCGGCGACGGCTGGTATCGCGACGGCAACGTGCGCCGCATCGACCATTACATCCCCTTCGCCATGCAATTTTATGGCCTGATCTATTCGAAGCTCGTCGATGACGATTACGCCAAGCGCTACCGCGAGCGCGCGATCCTTTTCGCCCGGGATTTCCGCCACTGGTTTGCCGCCGACGGGGCGACGATTCCGTTCGGCCGCAGCCTGACTTATCGTTTTGCCTGCGCCGGCTTCTGGTCAGCGCTCGCCTTTGCCGATGTCGAGGCTTTGCCCTGGGGTGAGGTCAAGCATCTCTGCCTGCAGCATCTGCGCTGGTGGAGGGACAAGCCGATTGCCGACCGCGACGGCGTGCTGTCGATCGGTTTCGGCTATCCAAACCTCTTGATGTCGGAGAGCTATAATTCCGCCGGCTCGCCCTATTGGGCCTTGAAGGCTTTTCTGCCGCTTGCGATCTCGGAGGACCACCCGTTCTGGACCGCTGAAGAAAAGCCGCCGCAGCAGACGTCGGCAGTCGTTCCCCAGCGCCATCCCGGCATGGTGATCATGCGGGCGGGCAGCGATGTCGTCGCATTGTCTTCCGGCCAGGAAAACTTGCAGATGCGTTTCGGCACGGAAAAATACGCCAAATTCGCCTATTCCACCCGCTATGGCTTCAGCGTCGAATCCGATGAGCGCGGCTTTGCCCTCGCCGCCTTCGATTCGATGCTGGCTTTCAGCGAAGACGGCCTGCACTACCGCGTGCGAGAGACGAATGAACAGGCAAAACTCGCGGGCGACGTGCTTTATGCGAAATGGTCACCTTCCCCCGATGTCAGCGTCGAGAGCTGGCTCGCGCCCGCGACCCCCTGGCATATCCGCCTCCACCGGATCAGGGCGGCCCGGCCGCTGAGGGTCGCCGAAGGCGGCTTCGCCATCGCCCGCCGGGATTTCGAGCTGGACACGCTGTCGGCTTCGGATGGCGCTGCCTATGCGATCGGCGAAGCCGATTTCACCGGCATTCTCGACTTGGGATCGTCGATCAAACGCGCCGGACTCGCGCAGAAGGCCCAGCCCAATACCAATGTAATCGTCGCCAAGACCATCGTGCCGCAACTGCGCGGTCAGATCCCGGCAGGTGAGACCATCCTGGTGACGGCGGTGCTGGCGCTCGAAGATCCCGCTGCCGTTTCCTCGGCCTGGGCGCGGCCGCCGAAAGCGCCTGATATTACGGCGCTGGAGGCGCTGGTGCGGGAAAAGGGCGTAACCGTCAGCGCCATCGAAGCGCCGGGTCAGATGCCATGAGCCGCCCGGCCATCGTCCTTGCCATGGAACCGTCGCGCACGGAACATGTCCTGCCCGACGAGATCCTGCGCCGGCTCGACACGCTCGGCCGTCTGCTCGATCTCGAGCCGCTGCAGCGGCTGGACGACGCGCGGGCAAGACGCCTGCTTCCAGAAGCGGAGATCCTGATCACCGGCTGGGGAGCGCCCTATATCGGCTCTGAAATTCTCGCCGCTGCGCCGCGGCTTCGTCTCGTCGTCCATGCGGCGGGCACGGTGAAGGGCATCATCGACGAGGCCATCTTCGAAGCCGGTATAGCGGTGAGCCACGCGGCCGAGGCCAATGCGGTGCCCGTTGCCGAATTCACGCTCGCCGCGATCCTCTTTGCCGGCAAACGCGCCTTCCGTTTCCGCGACCTTTACGTCGGCGACCGTAACCGTGATCGGACCTATCCGATGCAGCGGGAGGCAATCGGCAATTATGGCCGCACCCTCGGCATTATAGGCGCCTCGCGGATCGGCCGGCGGGTGATCGAACTCCTGAGACCCTTCGACTACAGGGTGCTGCTGTTCGATCCAATGCTCGGAGCGGCCGAAGCAGCCGGACTGGGAGCGGAAAAGGTCGATCTCGACGAGTTGATGCGGCGCGCGGATATCGTTTCCCTGCACGCGCCATCACTGCCGTCGACGCGGCATATGATCGATGCGCGAAGACTGTCGCTGATGAAGGATGGGGCAACGCTCATCAACACCGCGCGCGGCATTCTCATCGATGAAGCCGCCCTGCTGTCGGAGCTGAAAACCGGCCGCATCGACGCGGTCATCGACGTCACCGATCCGGAAATTCCGGAGGCGGGTTCGATCTTCTACGATCTTCCGAATGTTTTCCTGACACCGCATATTGCCGGCGCCATCGGCCTGGAACGGGCGCGTCTCGGCGCGATGGCGGCGGACGAGGTCGAGCGTTTTACAACAGGCCGGCCGTTGCTCTACCAGATCCGCCGGCACGATCTCGAAAACATCGCCTGACGCGCGCCATCACGCTGGCCATGCGGTCAGCGCGGTGTTCTCAACGAATTAGGCGAACCGTCATTGGCGAGCTCGGGCATCAGTTCGGCGATATCGACCACCTTGCCGGTGCGCGAGCTCGTCAGCGCGGCAATGCCGCAGAGCACGGACATGGCGCCCGCCCGTGTGCCGGCGCGCTGGCTGAGCCGATCTTCCATGTCAGGCTTGAAGATCATGTTGCGCATCCGGTCGTCGCCGCCGTAATGGCCGCCTGTGAAATGCGGCACGACGATGCGCTCCACCGCCTCCTTCCCATTCGGGAAATTGCGAATGAGAAGGATCGTGTCTTCCTTCGGCACTTCCCAAGGCTGAGCCTCATGCTGGCGAAGCTCGATGCGTCCCTTGGTACCGTTGAAGGCGAGGTGATGGCCCTCGATCGGCTGGAAGGTATTCAGCGAATAGGAGACATGGACGTTGTTGCGGTAGCGGATGGACACGACCATCGTGTCGGGGATGTCAATATCCTCGCGGAAGACGCAGCCGTCCCGGAAATAGCCGTCGATCTTCGAAGGATCCTCGTAAAGCTGATCGAGGAACGGATCCTTTTCGAGATCGAGATAGTAGTCGCATTCCTGCGCATGCGGACAGAGCTTGCAGCGTGGCCCGCGAAAAGGACCCTTGCGACCGTAGTTCTGCAGATCGGCGAAAGAGGTGACTGCCTCGGGATCGCTGTCGAGATACCAGTTCAGCAGATCGAAATGATGGGTGGCCTTGTGAACGAACAGGCTGCCGGAATTTTCCGTATAGGCATGCCAGCGGCGGAAGTAGTCGGCGCCGTGCTTGGTGTTGAGATACCAGTGAAAATCGACCGAGGTCACCCGGCCGATCTCGCAGGCATTCAGAAGCTCCTTGATCTTCGCAGCTGTCGGCGCATAGCGATAGTTGAAGGAGACGTCGACCCGCCGGCCGGTGCGCTTCTCGGCGTCGAGAATCCGGCGAATTTTCTCGATCGAGGTGGTCATCGGCTTCTCGGTGATGACGTCGATGCCGGATTCCAGCGCCCGAACGATGATATCGTCATGTGTATGGTCGGGCGTGCAGACGATGGCGAGATCCGGCCTCTGCTCGGCAAGCATGGAATCGATGTTGTCATAAAGCGGCGCATTGCTGCCGATCATGGTGCGGGCGCGCTCGCCGCGAAGCGCGTTCTTTTCGACGATGGCTGTGAGATCGACATGCTCGCGCCAGCCGGCAAGCAGGTCCTTGCCCCACATGGTGGTGCCGCGGTTACCGGTGCCGATCAGGGCAAAACGGCGTTTCTCCATCGAATGACTCCTCTTTCATACGTGATGAAACAATGGGATTTCAGAGCAATTCCAGCAAAAGTGTGCAGCGGTTTTTGCGTCCGGAATTGCGTAAAAACGAAGAGATAGAGCATTTTCGTGTTTCGAAGAAAAACGGAAATGCTCAAGAATCAGATCTGGCAGCAGCTCCGGAAGCGCGCGACGCAAGTGGCGATCACCTCGTCGGCCGGACGCTTCCACCAGTCTTCGGCCGAAAAGATCTCCACTTCCTGCTCGCCGAAGAAACCGGCGGCTTCGATCATCCGTCTTATGCCCTTCAGGTCGATGACGCCATCGCCCATCATGCCGCGATCGAGTAGCATGTCCTTCGTCGGCGCCAGCCAGTCGCAGATGTGATGGGCGAAGATACGGTTCATGCGTCCGGCGCGGGCAATCTGGTTGGCAAGATCGGGATCCCACCAGACATGGTAGACGTCGATCGCAACGCCGACATCCTCGCCGAGCGGCTCGCACATGTCGAGCGCCTGGCCGAGCGTGTTCACGCAGGCCCGGTCGGCGGCATACATCGGGTGCAGCGGCTCGATCGCAAGTTTCACGCCGGCAGCCTGCGCATGCGGCAGCACGGCGGCAATGCCGTCGAATACCATTTGACGAGCCGTGACGATATCTTTCGAAGCACCCGGCAGGCCGCCGACGACGAGCACGAGGCAATCGGCGGAAAAGGCCGCCGCCTCGTCGATGGCCCGTCTGTTGTCATCGAGGTTCTTCTGCCAGTCGGCCTCGGTTGCCGCCGGAAAGAAGCCGCCGCGGCAAAGGCCGGTCAGTTTGATGCCGTTCGACCTGACGATCCGCACTGCTTCGTCGAGACCCGCCTTGGCGACCTGGTCGCGCCAGGGTGCGATCGATGTGATGCCGTGCTTCAGGCAGGTATCGACGGCTTCGGCAAAGCCGCATTGCTCGCGGATCGTCGCCAGATTGATCGAAAGTCCTTCGACCTGCATGTCATTTCTCTCCCATTGCCGCACCGGCTCTCAGTGAACGCCGTGGACGGCAAGCACCTGTTTCATGCGATCAGTCGCGAGTTCCGGATCGGCAAGAACGCGGGCCTTGTCGGCCAGGCGGAAAAGTTCAGCCAGATGCGTCAGCGAACGCGTACTCTGCTGGCCGCCAACCATCGTGAAATGATCCTGCAACCCGTTGAGATAGGCGAGGAAGACGACACCGGTCTTGTAGAAGCGGGTCGGCGCCTTGAAGATGTGGCGCGACAGCGGCACGGTCGGCTCCAGCAGATCGAAGAACTCGTGGTTGCTCTTGCGGCCGAGCGCGTCGAGAGCGGCCGAAGCCGCCGGCGCAATCGCGTCGAAGATGCCGAGCAGCGCATCCGAATGACCCTGTTCGTCGCCAGCGATCAACTCGGCATAGTTGAAGTCGTCGCCGGTATACATGCGCACGTCTTTGGGCAACTGCCGGCGCATCGTCACTTCCTTCTCCTTGGAAAGCAGCGAGATCTTGATGCCGTCCACCTTGGCGGCATGAGCTTCGATCACCTCAAGGCAGGTTGCCATCGCCTTCAGGTGGTCGCCATTGCCCCAGTATCCCTCAAGCGCCGGGTCGAACATTTCTCCCAGCCAGTGGATGATGACGGGTTCCCTGACCTGACGCAGGATGCGGTCATAGACCCTGATATAGTCGTCCGGCCCTCTTGCCGCGACGGCGAGCGCCCGGCTAGCCATCAGGATGATGCGGCCGCCGGCCGCCTCTACCGTTTCGATCTGCTCCTCATAGGCCTTGATGATCGTGTCGATGGTCACGTCGGGACCAGGCGACAGATGATCGGTGCCGGCGCCGCAGGCGATCAATGCGTCCTTACGGCCGGCCGCTTCGGCAAGTGCCCGGCGGATGAGGTCGCGCGCCTCCGGCCAGCCGAGGCCCATGCCGCGTTGCGCCGTATCCATCGCTTCGGCAACGCCGAGGCCGAGATCCCAGAGCCGGTGGCGGAAGGCCAGCGTCCGCTCCCAGTCGATCGCCGGCGTCAGCCAGGGATCGTTGTCGGCAAGCGGATCGGCAACGACATGGGCGGCGGCAAAGGCGATGCGCGGGAAGCTCTTCGCGTCGCGTCTCTTCAGCTCGATCGGTGTGCCGGTCAGCGTATAGGGAACGATCTTGCCGTCGAGGGGGAGATTGATCGTCGTCACGGCTCAAAACTCCAGCGCGGGAACGTCGAGCCAGCGGCGCTCGGCCCAGGATTTCAGGCCGAGCTCGGCAAGCTGCACGCCCTTGGCGCCGGCTTCCAGCCCATAGGGCCACGGCGCATCTTCGACGACATGGCGGATGAACATTTCCCACTGCGCCTTGAAGCCGTTGTCGAAGGCCTGCGTATCGGGAACCTCGTCCCAGGTCTTGTAGAAGTCGATTGTCTGCGGCTGATCGGGGTTCCACACCGGCTTCGGCGTGTTGACGCGATGCTGGCTCCAGCATTTCGTCAGGCCGGCGACGGCAGAACCATGGGTGCCGTCGACCTGGAAGGTGACGAGATCGTCGCGGCGCACGCGCACCGCCCAGGAAGAGTTGATCTGCGCGATCGCTCCGCCCTCCAGTTCGAAAGTCGCATAGGCGGCATCGTCCGTGTCGCAATCATAGGGCCTGCCCTGCTCGTCGATGCGCCGGGGAATATGGGTGGCGCCGAGGCAGGAGACAGCCTTTACTTCGCCGAACAGGTTGTCGAGCACGTAGCGCCAGTGGCAGAGCATATCGAGGATGATGCCGCCGCCGTCGCCCTTGCGGTAGTTCCAGGAGGGGCGCTGGGCGGGTACGCCCCAATCGCCTTCGAAAACCCAGTAGCCGAATTCGCCGCGCACCGAAAGGATCTTGCCGAAAAAGCCGGAATCCTTCAGCAGCGCCAGCTTGCGCAGGCCCGGCAGGAAAAGCTTGTCCTGCACAACGCCATGCTTGAGGCCGGAGCGCCGTGCCTTGCGGGCGAGATCGATCGCCACCTGCAGATCGTCGGAAATCGGCTTTTCGCAATAGACGTGCTTGCCGGCGTCGAGAGCCTTGGACAGAAGCTCGGCGCGCATCAGCGTCGTGCCGGCATCGAAGAAGATCGTGTCGTCGGAATTGGCGAGCGCAGCATCGAGATCGGTCGACCAGCGTTTGATGTTATGCTTCTTCGCCAGCTCTTCCATCTTGGCGCCGTTGCGGCCGACGATGATCGGGTCGATCTCGAGTCTCTCGCCCGATTTCAGCGTGATGCCGCCCTGGTCGCGGAAGGCCAGGATTGAGCGCACCAAGTGCTGGTTGTAACCCATGCGGCCGGTGACGCCGTGCAAGATGATCCCCAAGCGTGCCATGTTTTCCTCCCTGCAATCTTTTGCGGTGGGAGCGGGCGTCCTGGCCCGGCTCTCCCAAGCCGGTAACTAAACGGTTACTTGATGGCAGAAGAGCGGCGAGCCTGTCAATAGTCAAATCCTGCTTTCGGTATCAGCGCCGGATCGAGGCAAGGGTGACATGGACGATATGCCTCTCCCAGGCACTGAGATTGGCTGGCTCGATCAGGTCGCGGCCGAAGATCGTCGAAAGCGTGTACTGGTTGGAAAGGTAGAAATAACCCAGCGAGGCAATCGTCAGATAGACGTGCAGGGGATCGGCGGTCTCGATGAAGACGCCTTGTTTCTTTCCCTTCTCGAGCACTTGGGAAAGCTCGCCGATCAGATGCGAATGCAGCTCCTTGAGCCGGACGGATTGGCGCAGCCACCGGGCGCGGTGCAGGTTTTCGGTGCCGAGCAGGCTCAGGAATTCCGGGTGCTGGAGGAAATAACGCCAAGTGAAGAGCGCGAGTTCGCCGATGCCTTCTTCGGGGCTGCGGTCGCCGATATGCAGCGCGCGCTCGGCCGTGCGGATGCCGACATAGGCCTCTTCGAGCACCTTGAGATAGAGCTGCTCCTTGTCGCCGAAATAATGGTAGAGCATGCGTTTGTTGGTGCCGGCGCGTTCGGCGATGGCGTCGACGCGGGCTCCGCCCATGCCGTTTTCGGCAAATTCCCGGGTTGCCGCTTCAAGGATCGCGGCGCGCGTCCGCTCCGGATCGCGTTGCGCCGTCCGCTCCGTGGACGGTCGCCGCGTCTGCTTCTTGTCCCTGTTTCCCCCGCTGTCGTTCATCGCTCCACCCCTGTCTTCACGTGTTGTGCTCATAAGCCTTCGGTTCGAAATTGTAAAAACCGAATTTGGAAGGGCGGCCCGCTGGAGCGGAATGCTGAAAGCATGATGTCGCCGTGACCTCCAGCGCTTTCGGCATCATGCTCTGACCGACACCGCTTGACAGGCTTGCCGCTTTGCTCGTAGCTTGTAACCAATTAGTTATTTGCGCAAGCAAAACTAAATTGGAAGCGTGTGGAGGCGCTTCCCTTTGGAGGAGGAAAACATGACTCTACGTGTTAGCAGACGTAATTTCGTTGCAGGAAGCGCAGCGCTTCTGTCGCTCTCGGCGCTCGGAACCAGCGCCTTGGCACAGGAAACGCGCTTGCGTCTCCTATGGTGGGGCTCGCAGCCTCGCGCCGACCGCACCAACAAGGTGTCGCAGCTCTATCAATCGAAGAATCCGGGCACCTCGATTACCGGCGAATTCCTTGGCTGGGGCGATTACTGGCCGCGTCTGGCGACCCAGGTTGCCGGCCGCAATGCGCCCGACGTCATTCAGATGGACTATCGCTACATCGTTCAATACGCCCGGCGCGGCGCGCTCGCGCCGCTCGAATCCTACATGCCGGCCAAGCTCAATCTCGACGATTTCGACAAGGCGCAGATCGAAGGCGGCAGCGTCGACGGCCATCTCTATGGAGTCAGCCTGGGCGCCAATTCGGCTGCAACGGTGCTGAACACAACGGCCTTCAAAGAGGCCGGCGTCGATCTGCCGACGCAGGCGACCACCTGGGATGAATTCGCCCGCATGGGTGCGGAAATTACGAAGGCGGGCAAACGCAAGGGCATGTTCGGCCTCGCCGACGGCAGCGGCGGTGAACCGCTGTTCGAAAACTGGCTGCGCCAGCGCGGCAAGGCGCTCTATACCGCCGACGGCAAGATCGCCTTCGACGTGGACGACGCATCGGAATGGTACGACATGTGGGCCAAGTTCCGTGCGGCCGGCGCCTGCGTACCTGCCGATATCCAGGCTCTCGACAAGAACGATATCGAAACCAACACGGTGTCGCTCGGCAAGGCTGCCGCCGGTTTTGCCCATTCCAACCAGTTCGTCGCCTATCAGGCCATGAACAAGGACAAGCTGGCGCTCACCAACTACATGCGCATCAAGCCGGATTCGAAGGGCGGCCATTATCGCAAGCCTTCGATGTTCTTCTCGGTCTCGGCGCAGTCGAAGTCGATCGATCAGGCGGTTGATTACATCAACTTCTTCGTCAAGAACCCCGAGGCTGTGCTGCTACTGGATGTCGAGCGCGGCATTCCGGAATCGGCCGCCATGCGCGAGGTCGTCGCGGCGAAGCTCGATGACAACGGCAAGGTTGCCTTGGCCTATGTCAGCGGCCTTGGCGATCTCGCCGGCAAATTGCCGCCGCCGCCCCCGGCCGGTGCCGGCGAAGGCGAGTTGATGCTGCGCAACATTGCCGAACAGGTCGGTTTCGGACAGCTCTCTCCCTCCGACGGCGGCAAGCAGCTCGTCACTGAAATTACGCAGATTCTCGCACGAGGCTGATCCCGTATGAGCAATGCGATGCGCACGCCCGCAGGGGCCGTAACAGTGGAAAGATATCAGGGGGCCGTGGCCGAAGGACGCTTCAGGCGTCTTTGGAATGCCAATGCTCCCGGCTATCTCTTCCTCCTTCCGTGGCTCATCGGCTTTTTCGGGCTGACGCTCGGGCCGGCCCTGATTTCGCTCTACCTCTCCTTCACCGACTTCGACATGCTGCAGTCGCCGCGGTGGGTGGGAATGGCGAATTACGTGCGCATCGCCACGGCGGATCCGAAATTCTCGGCCGCCATGCACGTCACCCTGACCTATGTCGTCTTTTCGGTGCCGTTCAAGCTCACCTTTGCCTTGCTGGTCGCCATGGCCCTGAACCGCGGCCTGCGCGGTCTGCCTATCTACCGTGCCATCTTCTATCTGCCGTCGCTGCTCGGCGGCAGCGTCGCGATCGCCGTGCTCTGGCGCCAGCTTTTCGCCAGCGACGGCCTCGTCAACGCCGCCCTCGCCCAGATTGGCATCGAAGGGCCGAGCTGGATCTCGCATCCGAACTATTCGATCTATACGCTGGTCGCGCTGTCCGTCTGGCAGTTCGGTTCGCCGATGATCATCTTTCTCGCCGGCCTGCGCCAGATCCCGCAAGACATGTATGAGGCGGCCAGCCTCGACGGCGCCTCGAAATTCCGGCAGTTCTACAAGATCACGCTGCCGCTTCTGACGCCGGTGATCTTCTTCAACGCTGTCGTGCAGACGATCGAAGCCTTCAAGGCCTTCACGCCCGCCTTCATCATATCGGGCGGCACCGGCGGCCCGATCAACTCGACACTGTTCTACACGCTCTACCTCTATCAGGAGGCCTTCGGCAATTTCCGCATGGGCTATGCCTCTGCCCTTGCCTGGATCCTGGTGGTTATCATCGCGATCTTCACCGCATTTTCCTTCCTGAGCTCGCGTTATTGGGTGCACTACGATGACTGAGATGACCGCTTCCGTGACTGCGGCCAGGCCGCCATCCGATATCACCAAACGCAGCCTGCCCGGGTCGCTCATTGTCCACTCCCTGCTGATCGCCGCTTCGCTGCTCATGGTCTATCCGTTGCTGTGGATGGTTTCGGCTTCGGTCAGGCCGGAAACCGAGATATTCTCGTCGACTTCGCTCATTCCGTCGTCGATCGATTTTTCGTCCTATGCGCGCGGGTGGGTCGGCCTCGATGTCAGCTTCGGCCGATTCTTCTGGAATTCGCTCGTCATCTCGCTGCTGGTCGTGGCAGGCAATGTCATCGCCTGCTCGCTGACGGCCTTCGCCTTTGCCAGATTACGTTTTGCCGGCCGGAACTTCTGGTTCGCGATCATGCTCGGCACGCTGATGATCCCCTATCACGTGACGCTGATTCCGCAATATGTGCTGTTCCTCAACCTTGGCTGGGTCAACACCATCCTGCCGCTCGTCGTGCCGAAGTTTCTGGCAAGCGACGCCTTCTTCATCTTCCTGATGGTGCAGTTCTTCCGCGGCATCCCGCGCGAACTCGACGAGGCAGCGATGATGGACGGCTGCAGCGCCTGGCGGATCTATTGGAAGATCATGCTGCCGCTGTCGCTGCCGGTGTTGGCAACGGCCGCCATCTTCTCCTTCATCTGGACCTGGGACGATTTCTTCGGACCTCTGATCTATCTGAACGACATGAACACCTACACGATCCAGCTCGGTCTGCGCACCTTCGTGGATTCCACCAGCGCTTCGGATTGGGGCGGTCTCTTCGCCATGTCGACCCTGACGCTGGTGCCGGTGTTCTTCTTCTTCCTGTTCTTCCAGCGCCTGCTGATCGAAGGCATCGCCACGACCGGCATGAAACGCTGATGGCGGCGATGGAAAAGAGTGACATGAGCATCAAGACCGTCGCGATCGTCGGCTGCGGCATTGGCCGTTCGCATATCGTCGAAGGCTATCTGCCGCATTCCGATAAGTTCAAGGTGGCGGCGATCTGCGATCTGAACGAAGAACGCATGGCCGCCGTCGGCGACGAGTTCGGCATCGAACGCCGCACCACCTCTTTCGAGACGCTGCTGGCCGACGAAACGATCGACATCATCGATATCTGCACCCCTCCCGGCATTCATCTGGAGCAGGTGGTCGCCGCTCTCGGTGCCGGCAAGCATGTTGTCTGCGAAAAGCCGCTGACGGGCTCGCTCGCCAGCGTCGATACCATCATGGAAGCGGAAAAGACCGCCAAAGGCGTGCTGATGCCGATCTTCCAGTACCGCTACGGCGACGGCATCCAGAAGGCCAAACGGATCATCGATGCCGGCATTGCCGGCAAGCCCTATACGGCTTCCGTGGAAACCTTCTGGCTGCGCAAGCCCGAATATTATGCCGTGCCCTGGCGCGGCAAATGGGCGACCGAACTCGGCGGCGTACTCGTCACCCATGCCCTGCACCTGCACGACATGCTAATGCATTTGATGGGTCCGGCGGCAAGGGTCTTCGGCCGCGTCGCCACCCGCGTCAATGATATCGAGGTCGAGGATTGTGCCTCCGCCAGCCTGCTGATGGAAAACGGCGCCTTCGTCTCGCTGTCCTGCACGCTCGGCTCGCAGGAACAGATCAGCCGGCTGAGACTGCATTTCGAGAATGTCACCTTCGAAAGCACGCACGAACCCTATACGCCGGGCAAGGATCCCTGGAAGATCATCGCCGCCAATGACGACGTTCAGGAAAAGATCGATCGCGTGGTCGGCGACTGGCAGCCCGTTGCGCCGCGCTTCACCACCCAGATGGGTCAGTTCCACGCCTTCCTCAGCGGCACTGGACCCCTGCCGGTGACTACGAAGGATGCGCGCCGTGCGCTCGAACTCGTCACCGCCATCTACCAGTCTTCCGACAGCGGCGCCGAAGTGCCGCTGCCGGTCGGTCCCGACAGTCCGAAATACGCCGATTGGCGCGCAAGAACGAAGTAACCTGTAAAAGAGAGGGGTTTTGAGAAGATGGCAACCAGTGTCGTTCTTCAGAAGGTCGAGAAGCGCTACGGCGCAATGGATGTGATCCATGGCATCGACCTGACGATCGATCCCGGCGAATTCGTCGTTTTCGTCGGCCCCTCGGGCTGCGGGAAATCCACCCTTCTGCGGATGATCGCCGGCCTCGAGGAGATCTCGGGCGGCGCGCTGCTGCTCGACAGCGAACGCATGAACGAGGTGGCGCCCGCCAAGCGCGGCATCGCCATGGTCTTCCAGTCCTACGCGCTCTATCCGCATATGTCGGTTTACAAGAACCTCGCCTTCGGTCTGGAGACGGCGGGGTACAAGAAGGCCGAGATCCAGCCGAAAGTAAAGCGCGCCGCCGAGATCCTGCAGATCGAGAAGCTCCTTGAGCGGAAGCCGAAAGCGCTCTCCGGCGGCCAGCGCCAGCGCGTGGCGATCGGCCGCGCCATCGTGCGGGAACCACGCATCTTCCTGTTCGACGAACCGCTGTCCAACCTCGATGCCGAACTGCGCGTGCAGATGCGTGTCGAGATCTCCCGCCTGCATAGGCAGCTCGGCAACACCATGATCTACGTCACCCATGACCAGGTCGAAGCCATGACCATGGCAGACAAGATCGTCGTGTTGAATTCAGGCCGCATCGAGCAGGTCGGCGCGCCGCTTGATCTCTACAACAACCCGGCCAACCGCTTCGTCGCAGGATTCATCGGCAGCCCGAAGATGAATTTCCTCAAGGCCCGCATCGAAAAGGTCGGCGAGGCCGAAACCAGCATTCACGTCTGCGGCAACTCCGTCCGCCTGCCGCGCCGGCTGAAAGGCGAGGCCGGCCAGGAGGTCACATTCGGCATTCGTCCCGAACATCTTTCGCTTGCAGAGGGTGCGATCACGCTCTCGACCGTCAATGTCGATCTCGTCGAAAATCTTGGCGGCGCCACCATGCTCTACACCACGACGCCGGATGGGCAGCTCTTGACGATCGCCCTTGACGGCCAGCAGAAGGTCGAGCGGGGCGCCAATGTGAAGACCTTCTTCGATCCCGCCCGCTGCCACGTATTCGACGCCGCCGGTAAAACGATCTGACTCTCGGGAGCGCTCCCGCGAGTCCGGAAGGATGCGTGGCGCTGCCGCCGCTGCTTGACAGCCGATCCTGCTCTGTCCCATCATTTCGGAAGGGGCCGCAAGGAGGGGTGAGCATGACGCCTGAGGATAGGATTCATGCGCTTGGCATCTGGCAGGGCTCGATCGAAATATCGCCGATAGCAGGCGGCATCACCAACAGGAACTATCTGGTCAGCGATGCCGTCGCGCGTTGCGTGGTGAGATTGGGCACCGACATTCCGATCCATCACATCAGCCGCCAGAACGAGCTTGCCGCCAGCCGCGCCGCACATGCCGCCGGCCTGTCGCCTGCCGTCATTCACCATTCGCCTGGCGTGCTGGTGCTCGAATATATCGAGGCGAGGGCGCTCTTGCCGGAGGATATCAGGGCGCCTGGCATGCTTGCCCGGGTGGTCCCGCTGGTGCGTGCCTGTCACCACGATATCGCCCGGCATTTCCGCGGCCCGGCGATGATCTTCTGGGTCTTCCACGTCATCCGCGATTATGCCGCCAACCTGAAAGCGGCAGGCAGCGCCTACCTTCCCTTGCTTGCGAAACTCCTCGCCAAGGCCGAGACGCTGGAAGCAGCGGCAGGACCTTTCGACATCGCCTTCGGCCACAATGACCTGCTGGCAGCCAATTTTCTCGATGACGGCAAGCGGCTTTGGCTGATCGACTGGGATTATGCGGGCTTCAACACGCCGCTTTTCGATCTTGGTGGATTGGCCTCCAACAACGAACTGCCGGGATCGGCCGAGCGGCTGATGCTGGAAATCTATTTCGACCGGCCGCCAGCCGATGAGCTGATCAGACGATACGCCGCGATGAAATGCGCCTCGCTGCTGCGCGAGACGTTCTGGAGCATGATTTCGGAAATCCATTCCACGATCGATTTCGACTATGCCGCCTATACGGCCGAGAATCTCGCTCGTTTCGAGCGCGCCTACCAAGCCTTTGAACGGGATCAATAAATGACGAGACAATTACCGAAGACGGCAAAGGCCGTGGTCATCGGCGGCGGCATCATCGGCTGCTCGACAGCTTATCATCTCGGCAAGCTCGGCTGGACCGATACCGTCCTGCTCGAACGCAAGAAGCTCACCTCCGGCACCACCTTTCATGCTGCCGGTCTCGTCGGCCAGCTGCGCACGAGCGCCAACATCACCCAGTTGCTCGGTTACTCCGTCGATCTCTACAAGCGGCTGGAGGCGGAAACCGGCCTCGGCACCGGCTGGAAGATGAATGGCGGCCTGCGGCTTGCCTGCAATGAGGAGCGCTGGACGGAGGTTAGGCGCCAGGCGACCACGGCGCAGTCCTTCGGCCTCGACATGCAGTTGCTGACGCCGCAAGAAGCCTTCGATCTCTGGCCGCTGATGACGATTGACGATCTCGTCGGCGCCGCCTTTCTCCCAACCGACGGTCAGGCCAACCCCTCCGACATCACCCAGGCGTTGGCAAAAGGCGCCCGTATATCAGGCGTCTCGATTTTCGAGGATACCGAGGTTCTCGATCTCGACATCGACAAGGGAAAGATCCGTGCCGTCATCACCGCTGAGGGGCGCATCGAATGCGAGCGGGTCGTCGTCTGTGCCGGTCAATGGACACGCGCCTTCGCCGCCCGCTTCGGCGTCAACGTGCCGCTGGTCTCCGTCGAGCACCAATATATCATCACCGAATCCTTCGGTGTGCCTTCTAACCTGCCGACGCTGCGTGATCCCGATCGCCTGACCTATTACAAGGAGGAGGTCGGTGGTATCGTTATGGGCGGCTATGAGCCGAACCCGATTGCCTGGGCGAAAGATGGGATCCCCGAGGGTTTCCACTACACGCTGCTGGACAGCAATTTTGAGCATTTCGAGCAGATCATGGAGCAGGCGCTCGGCCGTGTTCCGGCGCTGGAGAAAGTCGGCGTCAAGCAGCTCTTGAACGGCCCGGAAAGCTTCACGCCGGATGGCAACTTCATTCTGGGCGAGGCGCCGGAGCTGAAGAATTTCTTCGTCGGCGCCGGCTTCAACGCCTTCGGCATCGCGTCTGCCGGCGGCGCCGGCATGGCGCTGGCCGAATGGGTGACGAAGGGCGAACCGCCCTATGATCTCTGGCCGGTCGACATCCGCCGTTTTGGACGCCCGCATTTCGATACCGACTGGGTGCGCACCCGCACGCTCGAAGCCTATGGCAAACACTACACCATGGCCTGGCCGTTCGAGGAGCATTCGAGCGGCCGCCCCTGTCGCAAATCGCCGCTCTATGACCGGCTGAAGGCACAGGGCGCCTGTTTCGGCGAGAAGCTCGGCTGGGAGCGGCCGAACTGGTTTGCCGATCTCTTCGCCAATGAAGAGCCAAGGGATATGTACAGCTATGGCCGTCAGAACTGGTTCGAGGCCGTCGGCCGCGAGCATAAGGCGGTGCGCGAAGCGGCGGTCATCTTCGACCAGACCTCCTTTGCCAAATTCGTGCTGAAGGGCAGGGATGCCGAGGCAGCACTCTCCTGGATCGCTTCCAACGATGTCGCAAAACCTGTGGGATCGCTCGTCTACACCCAGATGCTGAACGACAGGGGTGGCATCGAATGCGATCTGACCGTCGCCCGTATCGCCGAGAACGAATATTACATCGTCACCGGCACGGGTTTTGCCACCCACGACTTCGATTGGATCGCACGCAATATTCCGGACGAGATACATGCCGAACTTGTCGACGTCACGTCAGCCTATTCCGTTCTGTCGCTGATGGGGCCGAATGCGCGAGCGGTGCTCGAAAACGTGACCGGCGGCGATGTCTCCAATGCGGCCTTCCCCTTCGGCCAGGTGAGGACCATCGGCATATCGGGCTGTCCGGTGCGCGCGCTGCGCATTACCTATGTCGGCGAACTCGGCTACGAGCTGCATGTCCCAGTCGAATATGCCACCACGGTCTATGACGTGCTGATGGCATCAGGCGGCGAATTCGGCCTTGTCAATGCCGGCTATCGCGCCATCGAGAGCTGCCGGCTGGAAAAGGGGTATCGCGCCTGGGGATCCGATATCGGGCCCGATCACACGCCTGTCGAAGCCGGCCTCGGCTGGGCGGTGAAGATCCGCAAGAACATCCCCTTCCGCGGTCGCGGGGCGATCGAGCGGCAGCTGAAGGACGGCGTGAAAAAGCGCCTTGGCTGCTTCGTTCCCGACGATCCCAATACAGTGCTGCTCGGCCGCGAAACCATTTATCGCGACGGCAAGCGTGTCGGCTGGCTCTCGAGCGGCGGCTTCGGTTATACGCTTGGGAAGGCGATCGGTTACGGCTACGTTCGCAACCTGGAAGGCGTGACGGAGGATTTCGTTCTCTCCGGCACTTATGAGCTCGACGTCGCGAGGCAACGCATTCCCTGCAAGGTGTCGCTGGCGCCGCTTTACGATCCCGATATGGCGCGGGTGAAGGGCTGAGCTGACTCAAGGAGAGGGTGTATCGTGTGGCACCCCCTCTGGCCTGCCGGCCATCTCCCCCACAAGGGTGGAAATCGGCAAGAGGCTTGACCATCGCTCCCTCTCAAACGGGCACCGACAACCACAATGCTTGAGTTGTTTGGGCCTGAGGTGGTTGGGGAAGCCATCGCGCCCAGCCGATCTCCCTCCTTGTGGGGGAGATGCCCGGCAGGGCAGAGGGGGTGTCACACGGCACACCCTCTCTTTCCCGAAAGGCTCAAGCCTTAAAACAGCGGCAGCCGATCATCCTGGATCAGAATCTCCAGCTTATCCGACACATCCTGCGTCCACGCCCGATGGCCCGTCAAAGCCGCCGGGAAAAGGCCGGGGAGGGTGAAGAGCGCCGCCGAAATCGCCGGTCCGGTGCGGGGGACATCAGCAATCAGGGCGGCGATCTCAGCGGCGCGGGGATCGCGCAGCTCATAGCGCTCGCCATTTCCATGCTCGCCGATCGCATAACGCATCCATGCCGCGACGGCGATCGCGTAGGTCTCCGCCCGGTCGCCAAGAGCCAGCGCCTCGCATGCCGGCTCCAGCAGCCGTTGCGGCAGTTTCTGCGTGCCGTCCATGGCGATCTGATAGGTGCGATGCGCAATCGCCTTATTTGCAAAGCGCGCTATCAATTCATTCGCGTAGTCATCGAGATTGATGCCGGGGACCGCATCGAGGGTACGCGCCGCCGCATGCATATGGCGATAGGCAAGGGCGGCGAGACCGGCATCGTCCATCACGTCGCGGATGAATTCATAGCCGCCGATATAACCGAGGTAGGCAAGCAGCGAATGGGCGCCGTTCAGCATCCTGAGCTTCATTTTTTCGTAGGCCGAGACTTCCTCGACCATCAGTGCGCCGCGCACTTTTTCCCAAGCCGGCCGACCATTGGCGAAATGATCTTCGATGACCCATTGGGTGAAGGGCTCGGTCTCGATCGCCGCCAAGTCGGTGCGGCCCGTCAGCCGCTCCGCATCGGCATAGGTCGCCTCGGTGCTTGCCGGCGTGATACGGTCGACCATCGTCGAGGGGAAGGGGACATTAGTCTCGATCCAGCGATGGAGATCGGCATCGATGCGCGAGGTGAATTCCAGCACGAGGCGTTTCAGTACCGCGCCGTTGCTCGGCAGGTTGTCGCAGCTGAGCGGCGTGAAGGGCGCGATGCCCTTTTGCCGGCGGCGTGCGAGGCCTTCGACGAGATAACCGATGACGCCGCGCGGCGCATGCCGGTTGGCGAGGTCGGCGACGATGTCGGGATGTTTGAGGTCGAGGCCGCCGGTTGCGGGATCGAAGCCATAGGCTTTTTCCGTGACCGTCATGCTGACGATGCGGATGGCGGGATCCTCGAGCCGTGCCAGCAGTCCGGCCGGATCGCGGGGCGCAACATGCGCCTTCAGGATCGAGCCGATCACTTCGGCCGTCGTGCCCGACGTGTCGCGGATCAGCATCGTATAGAGGCCGTTCTGGGCGGAGAGATTATCCGCGACGTCGGGCGTGCGCAGGCTCGCCACCTCGATGCCCCAGTCGCCGCCTGCGGCCGCAAGCGCAGCATCCGTGAAGGGTGCGAAATGGGCGCGGAAGAAGGCGCCCGGGCCGAGATGTAGGATGCCGGCCTTCAGCGCATTCCTGTCATAGGCGGGAAGCTTCGCCGTCGGCGCAAGGCCGGTCACGTTCTGCAGTCTATCGCTCACAGCTTATAGGCCTTCTTTGCATTGTCATAGGAGAGTTCGCGCGCGACAATCTCGGCTTCCTTCCTGGAAATCCGGTGCTCGGCGGCGAGCCCAGCGAGGAAGCGGCAGACTTCGCGCCGCCAGACGTCATGGCGGGCCGGGATCGACAGCAGCGCGCGCGTGTCGTCGTTGAAACCAGCCATATTGGCGAAACCGGCAGTCTCGACCACCTGGTCGAGATAGCGGCGAATCCCGAGCGGGCTGTCATGGAACCACCAGGGCGGGCCCACCATCAGGCAGGGCCAATGGCCCGCCATCGGCGCCAGCTCCCGCGCATAGGTCGTCTCGTCGAGCGTGAACAGCAAGATGCGCAGGCCCGGCGCATGGCCATATTTGGAAAGCAGCGCATTGAGGCCGCCGACCCAGTCTGTGCGTGTAGGGATATCGGCGCCCATATTGGGGCCGCGGGTGGCAAAGAGCCCGCTGTCGGTATTGCGTCTCGAGCCCGCATGGATCTGCACTACCATGCCGTCCTCGGCCGAAAGACCGGCCATTTCGGTCATCATCTGGCCGCGGAAGAGCTCGGCGTCAACAGCCGAAAGCGGGCCCTTTAACGCCTTGTCGAGCAGCGCCTGCTTTTCGGCAAGCGGCAGATCGGCGGTGAAAGCCGTGGGCACGCCGTGATCGGTCGCCGTTGCGCCGAACTGGCGGAAATAGGCGCGCCGACGCCGATGCGCCTCGATCAGGCCGTCCCAGCGCGTCACATCGGCGCCGGTGATCTCTCCGAATTTGACGAGATTGTCGCGGAAGCCGACGGCATCGGGATCGGTGACGCTGTCCGGCCGGTAAGTGGTCCGGACCTTGCCGATCCAGCCCTCCGCCGCCATTTTCTGGTGATGGACAAGCGGGTCGAGCGCGCCTTCCGTCGTCGCGATCGTTTCGATGCCGAATCGCTGATGCAGCGCCCGCGGGCGGAATTCGGGACGGGCGAGCTGGGCATTGATGTGATCGTAGAGCGCGTCGGCATTATCAGCCGTCAGCGGCTCGGTGCAGCCGAGCACGGCCGACATTGCATGATCGACCCAGAGGCTCGAGGGCGTTCCGCGGAAGAGATGGTAATGTCTGGCAAAGGCCCGCCAGATTGCCCGCCCCTGAGCCACCGGCTTGCCGTCGAGCCTGGGAACACCGAGCTCGTCCAGGGTGACGCCGACGCTGTGCAGCATGCGGAAGAGATAGTGATCGGGAATGACCAGCAACGAAGCCGCGTCTTCAAAGGGCTTGTCGTCGGCGAACCAGGATGGTTCGGTGTGCCCGTGCGGGCTGACGATCGGAAGATTGCGCACCGTCTCGTAGAGGTCGCGCGCGATCGTCCGTGTCGCCGGATCGGCCGGAAAGAGCCGGTCCGGATGAAGAAAGCCGTTGCCTGCATCCATCAGTATTCCTCCCTGATGGATTAGGGCCTATCCCACAACATCAGGCACGGCAAGGTCTTTTAGTAACCAAACGGTTCAGTTTTGCGCATGGCTGCGCCGAGGATCGAAAACATTGACGCGGCGGCCTATTTCCGCTTTGGGAGAGCCATCTGTTCTGCCGGTGTCGGCAAAGGAGGATCGATGTCCGACGAGACCAACCGCATCACCCGGCTGGAGGAAATGCTGGCGCATCAGGCAAAGACGATCGAGGAGCTTTCCGATCAGCTCGCCGAACAATGGAAGAGCGTCGAGCAGATGCGCACCAAGCTCGACCGGCTGACCGAACGGTTCCTGTCGCTCGAGGAACAGTCGCTGGACGCGCCGGCAATTACCCGCCCGCCGCATTATTGACAGCACGCGGCGCAATGCCGCGTGCTTGTCCTGTTAGGGCGACGGATCAGACGCCGCCAATGCAGAGATATTTCATCTCCAGATAATCGTCGGCGCCGTGGCGGGAGCCCTCGCGGCCGAGGCCGGATTGCTTGATGCCGCCGAAAGGCGCTGTCTCGGACGACATCAGGCCGGTATTGATGCCGATCATGCCATATTCCAGCGCCTCCGCCACGCGCCAGACCTTCTTAAGGTCGCCGGCATAGAAATAGGCGGCCAGGCCGAATTCCGTGTCGTTGGCCTGAGCAATGACGTCCTCGGCCGTCTCGAAGCGGAAGAGCGGCGCTACCGGCCCGAAGGTTTCCTCGCGCGCCACCGTCATACCGCGGGTCACGCCGGTCAGCACTGTCGGCGCAAAGAAGGTGCCGGTGCCGTCGAGGCGCTTGCCGCCGGTCAGAACATTGGCGCCCTTGGCAAGCGCGTCGCCGACATGGTCCTCCACCTTGGCGAGCCCCTGCTCGTCGATCAGCGGCCCGATCTCGACACCCGGCTTGAACCCGTCGCCAACCGACATTGCGGCGACTTTGGCGGCGAGCTTGGCGGCAAAGGCGTCATAGACGTTTGATTGGATATAGAGGCGGTTGGCGCAAACGCAGGTCTGCCCTGCATTGCGATATTTGGAGGCGATCGCGCCCTCCACTGCGGCGTCGAGATCAGCATCATCAAAGACGATGAACGGCGCATTGCCGCCGAGCTCCAGGCTCACCTTCTTGATCTGGTCGGCACATTGTCGCATCAGGATACGGCCGACCTCGGTCGAACCGGTGAAGCTGATTTTGCGCACTTTTTCGTTGCCGCAGAGCTCGCGGCCGATCGCCGGGCCATCGAGCCCGACAATGAGATTGAAGACGCCGGCGGGAATGCCGGCCTGTTCGGCGAGCACGGCAAGGGCAATCGCCGTCAGCGGCGTCTGCTCGGCCGGCTTCGACACGACAGTGCAGCCGACGGCAAGCGCCGGCGCGATCTTGCGGGCAATCATCGCCGCCGGGAAATTCCACGGCGTGATCGTGCCGACGACGCCGACCGGCTGCTTGATGACGATCATGCGTTTATCGTTGGAAGGCGCCGGGATCGTCTCCCCGTAAATGCGCTTGGCCTCTTCCGCATACCATTCGATATAGGCGGCGGCGTAAAGGATCTCGCCGCGTGCTTCCGGGAAGGGCTTGCCCATTTCGGCCGTCAGGATCGCCGCGAGTTCGTCGGCATTGGCGACGATCAGGTCGAACCATTTGCGCAGGATGACGCTGCGCTCCTTGGCCGGGCGGGCAGCCCAGGCCGGCTGGGCGGCATGGGCCGCATCGATCGCCGTTCGCGTTTCGGCTGCGCCCATATCGGGCAGGGAGGCGAGCAGCTCGCCGGTTGCCGGGTTGAGCACGTCGAAAGTTCCAGCAGCATTGCCTGATGTCCAGACGCCGTTGATGTAGCCGGCGTCGCGAAGCAAGGGAGAAGAGAAAGGAACGTGCTTTGTCAGTGCGGTGGTGAAAGCCATGTCATATCCTCATTGGGGATTGAGTGCGGTTTCGATGCGGTCACTTGCCCGTGCTTGCTTCCAGCATTGACGTCTCGAGAATGTCGAGCGCCTCGCCAAAGACCTCGTCCTGAATGGTGATCGGCGCGAGGAAGCGGATGACGTTGCCATGGACGCCGCAGGTGAGCAGGATCAGCCCCTTGTCGAGCGCTGTCAGCCGCACCTTGTTGGCGAAGTCAGCACTCGGCAATCCCGTCGTCCGGTCATTGAATTCGACGGCGTTCATGAAGCCAGGTCCGCGAATATCGGCAATCTCCGGCACCTTCTCGCGCAAGGATTCAAGCCGCTGCTTCAGCCGTCCGCCGAGCTGGTTGGCGCGACTGCAGAGGTCTTCGTCCGCGATGACGTCGAGGACGGCATGGGCAGCTGCGATGCCGAGCGGGTTGCCGCCGTATGTGCCGCCGAGCCCGCCCGGTCCCGGCGCGTCCATGACTTCGGCGCGGCCGGTGACGGCAGCAAGTGGGAAGCCGCCGGCAAGGCTTTTCGCCATCGTCGTCAGGTCGGCGGCCACCTCGTGATGTTCCATCGCGAACATTCTGCCGGTGCGGGCAAAACCGGTCTGCACCTCGTCAGCGATCAAGAGGATGCCGTGCTGGTCGCAGAGTTCGCGCAGTGCTTTCATGAAAGCCACGGGCGCCGGATAGAATCCGCCTTCGCCCTGCACCGGCTCGAGGATAATGGCGGCGACGCGCTGCGGATCGACATCGGCGGCGAAGAGTTTCTTCAGCGCTGCGAGCGATTGGTCGACGGAGACGCCGTGAAGTTCTACCGGGAAAGGAACATGGAACACGTCGCCGGACATCGCGCCGAAGCCGACCTTGTAGGGCACGACCTTGCCGGTCAGCGCCATGCCCATGAAGGTGCGGCCATGGAAACCGCCGCTGAAGGCGATGACGGCCGAGCGGCCGGTTGCCGCGCGTGCGATCTTGACGGCATTCTCGACCGCCTCGGCGCCAGTGGTGACGAAGATCGTCTTCTTCTGGAAATTGCCGGGCAACAGCGCGTTCAACCGTTCGGCAAGGCTGACGTAGTTCTCGTAGGGCACGACCTGATGGCAGGTGTGGGTAAAGTGGTCGAGTTGCTCCTTGACGGCTGCGATAACCCTGGGATGGCGGTGACCGGTGTTGAGCACGGCGATGCCGGCGGCGAAATCGATATAGCGGCGGCCCTCCTTGTCCCAGATTTCGGCATTCTCTGCGCGGTCCGCATAGATCTGGGTGGTCATGCCGACACCGCGCGAAATCGCGGCATTCTTCCGGTCGGTAAGGTGTGTCGCGGTCATCGATCTGCTCCCGTTTGACGTTTTTGGATTTATCTTACATAAGTTCTGTAAGATGCTCTGGAAATTCCTACATTTTTTCTGCAAGAAAACAAGCGGCATTTTTTGCTTCAAACATCACGCGATTTGATGAATGCTCGCGCAACGAGAATCGGGGTATTGGCTGATGAGTGACAACGGGCCTGTGCGCTACAAGGTGGCGGAGGCCGCGCGGCTGGCGGGCGTCTCCGCCTCGACGTTGCGCCTCTGGGAAAGCCAGGGTCTGGTCGTTCCCGGCCGCTCCGAAACCGGCCATCGCCAATACAGCGCCGAAGACGTGGCGCGGCTGAAGCGCATCTCCTGGTATCGGGCCGAGCGCGGTCTCAATCCCGCCGCCATTCGCGAGGCGCTGGAGAGCGAGGAACCTTCCGCCGACGGTGCCGAACCCGGCCAGGATTCCGGCCTCGGCCGTAAATTGCGGAGCCTCCGCCACGCCGCGGGCAAAACGCTTGATCAGGTCGCCGGTGATATCGGCATCACCGCTTCGACGCTCTCGACGCTGGAGCGCACCTCGCAAGGCGTCGGATTCAAGACGCTTCACGACCTCGCCGAATATTACGCCACCACCGTCTCCCGCCTCTCCGGCGCGGAAAGCGAGGAGGTGCCGGCAGTGATACGCGCCGGCGAGTGGCGCACCTGGCCGGAAACGACCCCCGGGGTTACGGTGCAGCTGCTTGCCGAAGGCCGAAGGATGATGGATTGCCACCGTTTCGTGCTGGCGCCCGGCGCTGCCAGCGAAGGCGCCTATCGCCACGAAGGCGAGGAATTCATGCATGTCCTGTCCGGCCGGCTGGAACTGGTGCTCGACAGCGACCAGTTCTTCGATCTCGGCCCGGGCGATTCACTGTACTTCGAAAGCCGCCGCTACCATTCCTGGCGCAACCGCCACGATGGCGAAACCGTGCTCCTCTGGATCAACACGCCGCCGACATTCTGAACCAGCCGCAGCAGGAAGCAGTTTCGCAATGTGTGCCTTTGCGCTATAGCGCGAGTGGAGAATATCCGAACGAAAGACAGTCTCATGGCCGCCACCATCCGTTATCACGAAGGCGATATTTCCGCGACCGATGCGGCCCGCTACACCGGCGCGATCGCGATCGATACCGAGACGCTGGGCCTGGTGCCGCGGCGGGATCGTCTCTGCGTCGTCCAGCTTTCTCCGGGCGACGGCACCGCCGACATCATCCGCATTGCCGCCGGCCAGACAGAGGCCCCCAATCTCGTCGCTCTGCTCGAAGATCCCACGCACCAGAAGATATTTCATTACGGCCGCTTCGATATCGCCGTGCTCTTCCATACTTTCGGCGTCACGACGAACCCGGTGTTCTGCACCAAGATCGCCTCGCGCCTCTGCCGCACCTACACCGATCGCCACGGCCTCAAGGACAATCTCAAGGAGATGCTCGATGTCGACGTCTCCAAGGCGCAGCAATCTTCCGATTGGGCGGCCGAGACACTGTCGCCGGCCCAGCTCGAATATGCCGCATCCGACGTGCTTTATCTGCACGCGCTTCGCGACAAGCTGACGGCCCGCCTGATCCGCGACGGCCGCTTCGACCACGCTACGGCCTGCTTCGCATTCCTGCCGACCCGCGCCAAGCTCGACCTTCTCGGCTGGGAAGAGGCCGATATCTTCGCTCACAGCTAAGCGAATTGCCGTCAGTCTCCACTGTCCGCAGCCGCGGATGAACTGGTCCGCGGGCGTTAGCGATTGGTTAATCTCTGTTTCTTAATATTCGATTTAATTTTTAGGCATTCGATGGCGCCGCTTGCGTCATGCGGACAGGAGGATCTGCTCGGGATGCAAGGGACCGGATGAGCGCGGTCCTTTCATAGAGCCTGCTTTCATCGTCACTTTACGAAAGGGCATGCCATGTTGACCCCCGTTCGTGCAGCGTCCAATGCAAGCTTTTCATCTCAGGGCCAGACTGCGGCGATCGTTGCCGGCGGTCTTGAGCGTTCGGTGATTGCCCCCGCGCCCGTCAACGCGGTCGAAGCCGCCGACCTGAATTCCGCCATTGCCGGCAAGCTCAATATCCTGCTCCTTGCGGCACGCGAGCGTATGGTCGAAGCCCTTTTCGATGTCATCGATGCGGCCGGCCGTTCCATTTCCCTCGATCGCCGTGAAGACGAGACCAATCTGGCCTTCGCCTCTCGGCTTGCCGACGCCATTCAGCGGCTGCCGGCCGCCAGAATCGATGAGGTCGAACGCCAGCTGAACGAGCAAGGTCACAACCTGCCGCTCCGGATGATCGCCGAAGCCCTGAAGAACCCGGCGGGGCCTGAGGCGGCGCGTATCATCGCCTATCTGGAAATGGTGCGTTACAAGGATCGCGATCTTGCCGCCCGTGCCGTTGTCCGCTCCTATGGTCAGAACGACGCGTCGCCGATGCGTGCCGAAGCCCGGCCCGAGATCCAGCTGCATGAAGACAGCCTGCCCGCCACGATCCGCCAGCCGGCGGAAAAGCGAACCGAACCAGCCGGCAAATTGTTCGAGACCGCCCTGCTTGCGGCAACCGAGGAAGCGGTGACCGCCGCAACCGTGGAAGCCGCTGATCCTGAAATTTCGCAGCCTGAAAACCGGATTCACTCCGCTTCGGCGACAAAAGCAGAGGTTGCCCCGAAGGTCGAAGCTAGGCAATCGGGGCCGGCGGAGCCAGGTGACGACACGGCCGAGGTGACGCAGCTGCCGGTCATTCAGCCTCGCGCAACGTCGGAAAAAGCCGATCCTGTCATTCCCCGGAACTGGACGGGAATCGTCGCCTCGATGACCGAAGAGGTCTCCGAGATGATCGTCACCATCATCCGCGAGCAGGACTTGGAAAACGTGATGGAGGATGGTGCTGTCGAGGCGGCGGTGGAGGTGGATGCCATTCTCGACGAGGCCATCATCAGCGAAGCGAAGGAGACCTTGACGAGACAGCCGCCAGATCTGGCCGCCGGCGCTCGACAGTCCGCAACGCCCCACCCGTCGCCGATGGAAACCGGGGCCACGGCTGTGGTCCTCCGACAGCCGAAAGAAATTGCCGCACAGCCGCGACCGATGCCGCTTCCCGAGATGGCCGAGGCCTCCTATGTGCCGCTCGCGGCCAGGGTGCCGGAGGGCTTTGCCTATGCCCAGCTGCCCTATCAGTTCGCCAAGGATACGCCGTCGAACGAAAGGGCCGGTGAAACCAGTCACCAGCATCACCATCACCAGGACGGTGCGCCGCAGGACGAGCAGCAGGCGAAATCCGGCGGTGAGGATGCCGAGCCCGATGCTGACGGGGCGGAAGCGGCACCCGAGCGCAGGACGCCGAGGATGATCGATGCCGAGCCGTCGGCGTATCGGCCCGACACGGCAGCCGATCCGGTCTACGCGCTCTATCAGCGCATGGTCGGCTGGGAATAGCGGTTTTCATTACCTGAAAATAGAAAACCCGCCGGATCGCTCCGGCGGGTTCCATATTTCAGACGTGACTGCGGGGCTTATTCGCCGCCGCGGTTCTTCAGGGCTGCGCCCAGGATGTCGCCGAGCGAAGCGCCCGAGTCGGACGAACCGAACTGAGCGACGGCTTCCTTCTCTTCCGCAATCTCCAGAGCCTTGATGGACAGCATGATCTTGCGGTCCTTCTTGGAGAAGTTGGTGACGCGGGCGTCGACGATCTGGCCGACCGAGAAGCGCTCAGGGCGCTGCTCGTCGCGGTCGCGGGCGAGATCGGCGCGACGGATGAAGGAAGTGATATCCTCGTGACTGACGAGCTTCACTTCGATGCCGCCGTCGTTGATGGCGATGACTTCGCAGGAAACAACGGCGTTCTTGCGTAGGTCGCCCGAAGCTGCTGCTTCACCAACCGAGTCCTTGCCGAGCTGCTTGATGCCGAGCGAGATGCGTTCCTTCTCGACATCGACGTCGAGAACGACAGCCTTGACGACGTCACCCTTGTTGTACTCCTCGATGACCTGCTCGCCCGGACGATTCCAGTCGAGGTCGGAGAGGTGCACCATGCCGTCGACATCGCCGTCGAGGCCGATGAACAGGCCGAATTCGGTCTTGTTCTTGACTTCGCCTTCGACTTCAGTGCCGGCCGGATGGCTGCGGGCGAATGCTGCCCACGGGTTTTCCAGCGTCTGCTTGAGGCCGAGCGAAATACGGCGCTTGGACGGATCGACTTCGAGAACGACGACTTCGACTTCCTGGCTCGTGGACAGGATCTTGCCGGGGTGAACGTTCTTCTTGGTCCAGGACATTTCCGAGATGTGGATCAGGCCTTCGATGCCCGGCTCCAGCTCGACGAACGCACCGTAATCGGTAATGTTCGTGACGGTACCGGAAATCTTCTTGCCTTCCGGATATTTCGCCTGGATGCCATCCCACGGATCGCTCTCGAGCTGCTTCATGCCGAGCGAGATGCGGTGGGTTTCCTGGTTGATACGGATGATCTGAACCTTGACCTGCTGGCCGATGTTCAGGATTTCCGACGGATGGTTCACACGGCGCCATGCCATGTCGGTGACGTGCAGCAGGCCGTCGATGCCGCCGAGGTCGACGAACGCACCGTAATCGGTGATGTTCTTGACGACGCCGTCAACAACCTGACCTTCTTCGAGGTTCTGAACGATTTCAGAACGCTGCTCGGCACGGGACTCTTCGAGAACCGTACGGCGCGAAACCACGATGTTGCCGCGGCGCTTGTCCATCTTGAGGATTTCGAAGGGCTGCGGGTTGTGCATCAGCGGCGTGACGTCGCGGATCGGGCGGATGTCGACCTGCGAACGCGGCAGGAAGGCGATCGCGCCGTCGAGGTCGACGGTGAAGCCGCCCTTGACCTGGTTGAAGATCACGCCTTCGACGCGCTCGCCGGCTTCGAACTTGGCTTCGAGCTTGATCCAGCTTTCTTCGCGGCGAGCCTTCTCGCGCGACAGAACGGCTTCACCAAGCGCGTTTTCGATGCGCTCGACATAGACTTCGACTTCGTCGCCGACCTTCAGCGAACCGTCCTTGGCGCGTGCGCCGAATTCCTTGAGCGCGATGCGGCCTTCGACCTTGAGGCCGACGTCGACAACGGCGACATCCTTTTCGATGCCCGTGACGATACCCTTGGTGACATAGCCTTCAGCCAGATCGTTCTTGGCAAAGGACTCTTCGAGAAGGGCCGCGAAATCCTCGCGAGAGGGAGTTGCTACTGACATAAAATCTCCTGCGTGGCCTTCGATAGCTTCAAGGCCCACGTATGCGCCGGTTGGTTCGAGTTGAATGGGCCTGAACCCAGTCCGCCCTCTTTCACGAAGGCAATCCGGCGCTTGGACGGAATTTCAGGCTGCATTAAAGCGATCCATGCGTCTGAGCATGCAAAATCGCTTGAATTTAGGCATTTCGGCTCAAGACCGCATCGATGATCGATTGAGCGGCTTGGAACGCGGCCTCTATACTCATTTCCGACGTATCAAGCAAGTGCGCATCATCGGCTGGTTTCAAAGGGCTGTCGGCCCGTCCCATGTCGCGTTCGTCGCGCCGCTTGACGTCATCGAAAATCGCATCGAAATCCGCCGTCGCCCCCTTGCCGAGGATCTCATCGTAACGCCGTCTGGCGCGCACCTCCGGCGACGCCGTCACATAGAGCTTGACCGGCGCATCCGGGCATACGACCGTGCCGATATCGCGTCCGTCGAGCACCGTGCCCGGCGTCTTTGCCGCAAACCGACGCTGCGCCTCGACCAGGGCCCGGCGCACCGCCGGCATGACAGCGATTTTCGAGGCGGCTTCGCCGATCTCGTGTCGGGAAAGTATATCGCGATCCAGCCCGGCAAGTTCAACCTCCCGCGCGATCTTTTCCGCCACCGCCTCGTCGTCGAGCGGCAGGCCGGCATCGAGCAGCGCCTTGGCGGTCGCGCGGTAAGTCAGGCCCGTGTCGAGATGGTGAAAGCCGTATCGTGCAGCGATAAGACGCGAAAGCGTCCCCTTGCCGGCCGCCGCCGGACCGTCAATGGCGATGGTGAAACTCTTTGTAGCCATGGGGATCAATCCTGCAATGATGCGCCGCGAGGCGCCGAAGGGGTCATCCTGCGCGGATGCGGCTGGAACAGCTGGAAGCTGGCGGCGGGCTGCGGCGCAGAGCCATGCATCGCGTAATCCTCTGTAACTGCAGCGCATTTCTTCTGAAGCGTCGGCCTGGCCGGCTGCTGCCTTCGTCCGCTTCTTCTACCGCCGCGGCTCGTTACCACAAACGCCGTCAGCGGTCATCCGCCAGCCGGCGAAAACGGCCGCACGGAGATGATAAAGTTTGGCTTTGACATGGGAAGCCACAGCGATTAAGGGGACCGGCTTATAAATTCCGATGGAACGCCGGCTTGCACGGCATTTTGCCGAATCGCGGATTCGGCCATTCTCACGAGGCTTATAGTGGCGAAAGCGGAACTTGGAACCAAGCGCACCGATCCGGAAACCGGCAAGAAGTTTTATGATCTGAACCGGGATCCGATCGTTTCCCCTTATACCGGCAAGTCCTATCCCCTGTCCTTCTTCGAGGAAACCTCGGCGATCGCTGATGTTGCCGAAGAAGACGAGGTCGCGGAAGTCGATACCGAAAACACCGAAGTCGAACTGGTTTCGCTCGAGGATGCCGATGACGCCGCCGGCGGCGACGACATCCCTGATATCGGCGATGACGATGTCGAAATCGAAGGCGACGACGATGACGACACCTTCCTCACGCCTGACGAAGACGACGATGACGACGACATGAGCGACATCATCGGCGTGACCGGCGACGAAGACGAAGTCTGATCGAACAAATGCCGGCCCGGATGACAAAAAATTTCCGGGTCGGATTTTTTAGGCTTGCCATCTGCGAAAACCGCAAGTAAGAAGCCGCCACTCCAGAGGAAACGCCCTCCGGAGCATCCCAGGACCGGCCACGCCGGACCGCCTTGATGGGGCTATAGCTCAGCTGGGAGAGCGCTTGCATGGCATGCAAGAGGTCAGCGGTTCGATCCCGCTTAGCTCCACCACGCTTCGCCCTTACGGGCTTCGCGTGGCGCAGCCGCGAGGAACCGTTAGGCCGAAGCAGTGCCCGGCATAGCCCGAAGGGCGACGACGGGCTGAAACGCTGATGTGGTATGTCTATATTCTCCGAAGCGCCGATTTTCCCGATCAGGAATACACCGGGTGTACCACAGATCTGAAGCAGCGCCTTTTGGCTCATAATTCCGGCAAATCCGCCCATACCGCGAAGTTCGCACCATGGAAGTTGCTCTGGTATTGCGCCTTTCCTGACAAGCACAAAGCTCTTGAATTCGAAAAATACTTGAAATCGCATTCCGGCAGGGCTTTTGCCGGCAAGAGATTAGTCCAGCCGAACGTGAATTCAAACTGATTCGCCAACCGGAAGATTGACTCCCAATATGCGCCGGCGCGTGGGAAAACCGAAAGCCGGGCCACGCGATATGCATGGCGCATTCGCAAAGAAAAGACTTTAACCCAGCCCGCCAACTCCGGCAGACCGCCCCCACAGCCTGCCGGCGTCTTTCGTCTCAAGCCTCCACGATCGCTGCCGTCAACCGCTTCACCACCGGCAGCACCAGGAGCAGCACGGGAAAGGCGATTGCCCAAGAGAGAGCCCAGGCGGATGGCCACATGGCAAGTGCAGCCATGGTGAGGCCTTGTGCTCTGACGATGCTGATCGCCGAGACGACGGATGTCATCAGCAGCGAGAGGATGAGCGGCATGACGATCGAGTTGTAACGCTTGGGGAGTTTGCCTTTGGGCATTTTAATCTCCGTAAGATGCCGATCGAACAATCGCGCAGCGCCGACCGGCGGGTTGCGCGTTGATTGACGTAAACGCTTACGGAGCTTCGGTCTGAAGCGACGCCGTTTTATCGCCGAAAAAATGCGGCCGTGCAAGCGCCCGGCCAATCCTTTGCCAATTCCTCAAGAAGAGGACTTATCCTTCGTGCAAGAATCTCAGTGATTCGGCTTCAGGACCTTCGACCAATGACCAGAGCAAGACGCCGCCGTATCATTCGTACACGACGAACTCTGACCGGGCTCGCCCTCGTCGGTTCAATTTCGTTTCTGGCCGGCATGACCGATGCGACCGGGCTGCTGCTGACCGGCGATTTCGTCTCCTTCATGACGGGGAATACGACGCGCGCCGCACTCGCCTTGAGCCAGGGCAATCTTTATCATGCGGCGGTGCTGATCTCCGCCATTCTCGTTTTCGTGCTCGGCAATGCGGCCGGCATCGTCATCGCCCATGTCTCCGAGCGGCGCATCTTCGTCGTGCTCGGCTGCGTCGGCGCTCTTCTGGCGCTTGCTTCGATGACGACGGCTGAGGGCCTGATGCTCGCGCGGTTCTACATGATCGTTTTATCCATGGGCATGGTGAACGCCGCCGTCGAACATATCGAAGGCCTGCCGATCGGCCTGACTTATGTGACAGGCGCGCTGTCGCGTTTCGGCCGCGGCATCGGCCGCTGGATCATCGGCGATCGCCGTATCGAATGGACGATCCAGATCGTGCCCTGGGGCGGCATGGTGCTCGGCGCCATCGCCGGTGCGGTCATGACGCGGCTGAGCGGCGCCCATGCCTTGTGGCTGGTCTCCATCTTTGCCATGGCGCTGGCGCTTGCCACAATGTTCATTCCCCGGCCGCTTCAGCGGCGCTTCAACCAGAAGCTCGCGCCGCACCACACGGGCGCCCTGCGCTAGAGATAGGACCCGTCGCATTCCTGCTACCGTCGAATCGGATAGGAAGGACCGCCGCCGATCTTCAAGGGAGTAGGTCTTGTTCGTTATTTCGAAGCTTGTCTGGATTCTTGCCCAGCCTCTGTCGCTTGCATTCATTCTTGTCTTCTTCGCCTTTGCCGCCAGCCTCCTGCGCTGGCGCAGCTTGAGCATTCTCAGCGCGATGGCTTCAGTCGTCATCCTCTTCGTCACGCTCTACACCACGGCCGGAAACCTTCTGATGCAGGATCTCGAGCAGCGGTTTCCAAAACCTGCAGCCGACCCTGATAGCCTGCAATGCATGATCGTGCTCGGCGGCGCCTTCGAAAACGAGGTGAATACGGCGCGTCACGGCATTGAATTCAACACTGCGGCCGACCGCTTCGTCGAAGCCCTGCGGCTCGCGCAGAAATTTCCGCAGTCGCGCATCCTGATCTCGGGCGGCGACGGCTCACTCTCAGGCATCTACGAAGGCGATGCGGCGGCATCCGAGCGCTTCTTCCCGCTCTTCGGCATCGCTAGGGATCGCCTGATCGAGGAGCGGCAATCGCGTACAACCTTCGAAAATGCCATCAATACCAAGGAATTCCTGACGAGCCAGGGGCTTTCCAATTGCCTGCTGATCACCTCGGGCTTCCATATGCCGCGTTCCGTCGGCATCTTCCGCAAGCTCGGCATCGACATCGTGCCCTGGCCGACCGACTATCGGACCGACGGGCAGGTTCGTCTGAGCCTGGATTTCACCCAGCCCAACCTTAATGCCCAGAATATGGCAACGGCGATCCGCGAATGGTACGGCCTGGTCGGCTACTATCTCGCCGGCCGGACGTCGGAGCTTTATCCGCGCTAAGCTTATTTCTTCGAGATGGTGACGAATTTCGTGCCGCGCACACGCGCGGTCACGATGCAGGGATCGCCTTCGGTGCGGTCGCAGAAACGCGGATGCATCTTCATCGCCAGCACCATGTTGCCGAAGCGTTGGACGAAGTCGTAGCTGTAGATCTGCGCCGTCGCGATCATGAAATAACCGCCTTCTGCGACCTGCAGATAGAAGTTATAGGTGCAGCCGTCGTCGTTGCATTGCGGCCCCTTCTGCCCGTCGCAGGTCAGCTGGCCTTCATTGACCACGGCGTCGATCAGCCCGTCATTGTTGATGTCCTGCCGGGTGATGAAGCCGTCAGCGAATTCGGCCGCCTTGCACTGTTCCTGGAAATGCTTCTTCTCGTAGATCTCGGGATCGGAGATCAGCGATTGCTGGGCAAGCGCGGCAACCGGCATGGCAAGCAACAGGACGATGTTGAGAACGGCGAGCACCAGCGTTTTCACAAGCTTTCCTCTTTTGGACAAAGGCTCCGTAGTCCATGCATGCCGCCCAAAACTGTGCAGCAGTTTCTGGATAGTGACATGCATCGAATAAAGACCGATGCTTTATGGCCGCGCCGCCTTGCGCCGCCCTTGCCGCCATGGTTCTTTCCGGAAACTGTTCGCCGGTCCCGGGGTCCGCATGTCCTTGCTTGTCTATCTCGATTATGCCGGTATTGCGCTGTTTGCCGCGACAGGCGCGCTCGCCGCTTCACGCAAGCAGCTCGATCTGATCGGCTTTCTGTTTTTCGCCATGGTGACGGGAACCGGCGGCGGCACGGTGCGCGACATCGTGCTCGGCCGCGTGCCGGTCTTCTGGGTATTGAACCCCGCCTATATCCTCGTCTGCTGCATCATGGGCGTGATTGTCTTCTTCACCGCCCACCTGCTGGAATCGCGTTATCGCCTGCTGATCTGGCTGGATGCGATCGGTCTTGCCGCCTATTGCGTGCTCGGCGCGGCCAAGGGCCTTGCCGCCACCGGCTCGCCGACCATCGCGATCGTCACCGGTACATTGACGGCAACCTTCGGCGGCATCCTGCGCGATCTGATGGCAAACGAGCCTTCGGTGCTGTTGCGGCCGGAAATCTATGTGACGGCGGCGCTGATCGGCGCCGGCGTGTTTACGCTCGCCAACGCGCTGGGGATGCCGCTCTATCTGGCCTCGGGCTGCGGTGTCGTGGCGGCCTTTGCTGTTCGCGGCGGCGCTCTTTGGTTCGGTTGGACCTTCCCGATCTACAAACATAAGCCCGGTCGGCATCCAGACGATGTGATGTGAATCTTTTAGGTGCCGTCAGCCTTGCTTGGCCCGCAGGCGGATCACCACGTCGACATGAGCGATCTCCATGCCTTCGGGCGGCTCCGGCAGATTGCCGATCGTCAGGTTGCTGACGGGAATGTCGAGCACCTCATTATGGCCTTCGATGAAGAAATGATGGTGGTCGGAAACATTGGTGTCGAAATAGGTCTTGGCGCTCTCGACGGCGAGAACGCGGATGAGACCGGCTTCGGTGAACTGGTGCAGCGTATTGTAGACGGTCGCCAGCGAAACCGGCACGCCAGCGGCAACCGCCTCCTCATGCAGTTCCTCGACGGTCAAATGCCGGTCGCCCTTGGCAAACAGGAGGTCGCCGAGCGCGACGCGCTGGCGTGTAGGGCGCAGGCCCGCGCCGCGCAGCCTTACCTCTATTGCGATCGGGAGTGTACCCGTCATCAACACGAACTCCGATTATTCCTGCATAAAGCAATCATGTTTCTTCAAGCGGTATAACTTTTGCATCGGAGCCTTTCAATAGTTCAGTGGGGACAGGAGCCTGATAAACGCGGCAAAAACGGGCTTTTGATGCAAATAGGTCTGGTCGCAGCTCTGGCCTTCCTGTATGCGACCACCAAATAATGGCGTAAGCCTGGTCCAAACCGATGAATGAAGCTGCCTTGCTTGTGCTTCATTTTCTGAAGAACTTGGACTACACGTTCACATCCATCGGCTTCACGCGGGGGGAAAAAGAAATTTTATGAACACCAGACAGTCCAGCTTCTCGTATGAAGAACTCATCGCTTGCGCCCATGGCGAGCTGTTCGGACCCGGTAATGCGCAGCTGCCGCTGCCGCCCATGCTGATGGTTCACCGCATCACGGACATCTCCGAAACAGGCGGCGCCTTCGACAAGGGTTATCTCAGGGCCGAATACGACGTACGCCCCGACGACTGGTATTTTCCCTGCCATTTCGAAGGCAATCCGATTATGCCGGGCTGCCTCGGCCTCGACGGCATGTGGCAGCTGACCGGTTTCTTTCTGGGCTGGCTCGGCGAGGAAGGTCGCGGCATGGCGCTTTCAACCGGCGAAGTGAAATTCAAGGGCATGGTCCGGCCGCATACCAAGCTGATCGAATACGGCATCGACTTCAAGCGCGTCATGCGCGGTCGCCTCGTGCTCGGCACGGCCGACGGCTGGCTGAAGGCGGATGGCGAGACCATATACCAGGCGTCCGACCTTCGCGTCGGTCTATCGAAAGACAAGACCGCCTGACGGCATTTCGAGCGGCTGACGAAAACAACAAAGGTTTGATCAGATGAGACGGGTAGTTGTCACGGGTCTGGGTATCGTTTCCTCGATCGGAAGCGATGCGGCCGAAGTCACCGAATCCTTGCGCCAGGCAAAGTCGGGCATTTCCTTTTCCAACGATTTCGCCGAACACGGCTTCAAGTGCCAAGTCTGGGGCAGCCCGAAGCTCGGCCCGGCGGAACTTGCCGAACTGGTCGATCGCCGCGCCATGCGCTTCCTGTCGCAGGGCGGCGCCTGGAACCATGTCGCCATGAAGCAGGCGATCGCCGATTCCGGCCTGGAAGAGAAGGACTATGCCCAGAACGAGCGCACCGGCATCATCATGGGATCCGGCGGACCGTCCACCCGCACGTTGATCGAGGCGGCCGAGATCACCACCAAGAACAACAGCCCGAAGCGCATTGGTCCCTTCGCCGTGCCGAAGGCGATGTCCTCCACCGCTTCGGCCACACTTGCCACCTGGTTCAAGATCCACGGCGTCAATTATTCGATCTCGTCGGCCTGCTCGACCTCCGCCCATTGCATCGGCAACGCCACTGAAATGATCCAGTGGGGCAAGCAGGACGTGATGTTTGCCGGCGGCCACGAGGATCTCGACTGGACGATGTCCAATCTCTTCGATGCCATGGGCGCCATGTCCTCCAAATATAACGATACGCCCGAGACTGCCTCGCGCGCCTATGACGTCAACCGCGACGGTTTCGTCATCGCCGGCGGCGCCGGTGTGCTGGTGCTGGAGGAGCTGGAGCGCGCCAAGGCCCGCGGCGCCAAAATTTATGCCGAAATCGTCGGCTACGGCGCGACCTCCGATGGTTACGACATGGTCGCGCCCTCGGGCGAGGGCGCTATCCGCTGCATGCGCCAGGCGCTTTCCACCGTCAAAGGCGATGTTGACTATATCAACACTCACGGCACCTCGACTCCGGTCGGCGACAGCAAGGAAATCGGCGCCATCCGCGAGGTATTCGGCGGCGCCAAGATCCCCCATATCCAATCGACCAAATCGCTGACCGGCCATTCGCTGGGTGCGGCCGGCGTGCAGGAATCGATCTATTCCCTGCTGATGATGCAGCAAGGCTTCATCGGCGAAAGCGCCCATATCACCGAGCTCGATCCCGAATTCGAAGGCGTGCCGATCGTGCGCAAGCGTATCGACGATGCGAAGATCGATATCGCTCTCTCTAATTCCTTCGGCTTCGGCGGGACGAACGCCACGCTCGTCTTCCAGCGCTACAACGGATAACAACATGACTGGAATCATGCAGGGTAAGCGCGGCCTCATCATGGGCGTCGCAAACAACCATTCGATTGCCTGGGGGATTTCAAAAGCGCTCGCCGCGCAGGGTGCGGACCTCGCCTTCACCTATCAGGGCGATGCGCTCGGCAAGCGCGTCCGGCCGCTGGCCGCCGAAGTCGGCTCGGATTTCGTGCTGCCTTGCGACGTCGAGGACATTGCGTCCGTCGATGCCGTCGTAGACGCACTCGGCGAGCGCTGGGGCAAGCTCGATTTTATCGTCCATGCCATCGGCTTCTCCGACAAGAACGAGCTGAAGGGCCTCTACGCCGATACGACGCGGGAGAATTTCAGCCGCACCATGGTCATCTCCTGCTTCTCCTTCACCGAGATCGCCAAGCGCTGCGCCCCGCTGATGGAAGGCAGTGGCGCGATGCTGACGCTGACCTATAACGGCTCGACGCGCGTCATTCCGAATTACAATGTCATGGGCGTCGCCAAGGCGGCGCTCGAGGCTTCGGTGCGTTATCTCGCTGCCGACTACGGCCCGCGCGGCATCCGCGTCAACGCAATTTCCGCGGGCCCGATCCGCACGCTTGCCGGCGCCGGCATATCGGACGCACGCGCGATCCTGTCCTGGAACCAGCGTAATGCGCCGCTGCGCAAGACCGTGACCATCGATCAGGTCGGCAGTTCGGCGCTCTACCTGCTCTCCGATCTCTCAGCCGGCGTCACCGGCGAAATCCACTTCGTCGATGCCGGCTTCAACATCACCTCGATGCCGACACTGGATGCCCTGCGTACGGCGGACGTGGAATAAACGCAGCTGATTGAAATTCGAAGGCCGGGTGCAGATCCTGCGCACGGCCTTTTTGTTTTCCCTGCAAGTCGGCTCAAATGCGGCTTGAGCCTTATTTCTTCGCCCACAGCACCTTGAAACGTGCATTGCGGCAGGTTTCGCCGCTTTCCCTGAAGTTCGCCGCCAGAACCGGCTCATAGGGCAGGCCGCGATTGGCGACGAGCATCAGCCGGCCGCCGCCGCGAAGGGCGGAGGCGGCTGTCTTGATCATCGCCTGGCCAAGCGATGGCTCGGCCGCATGGCCCTCGTGGAAGGGCGGGTTCATGATCACGAGATCGTACTTGTCCTTGATCGGCTCGCCCGCCAGATCATGCCAGAAGAAGCGCACCGGCGCGTTCGGGCAGTTCTCCGCCAGATTATCCCGCGCGGCCTCCAGGGCCGCGTGATTGGCCTCGTAGAGGTCAAGGCGGGCCAGTCCGCGCGATCTCTGCGCCATCTCGACCGAGAGATAACCCCATCCGGCGCCGAAATCGGCAACGTCGCCGGCAAAATCCTGCGGCAGGCGCGAAGCGAGCAGTTCCGATCCGGCATCGATCCGGTCGTGCGAGAACATGCCGGCCGTCGCATGGAAGCGATTGTCGACGCGCACCGGCGCCTTTGCCAGTTTCGAGATGACGTCGTCGGCATTGGCCGGCCGGCCGAACCAGAAGGCGACGCCATGATATTTCGGCATATGGTCGATGGCGAAGCCGAAACCTTCCATCCGCTTGCGCAACGGCTGGATGCCGTCTTCCTTGGCGCCGGCGACGACGATCAGCCCGCCGGCTCGCGTGCGGGCGATTGCGGCGGCGAGGTTGGCCTCGTTCTCGCCCTTGTGCTTGGTGCAGAGCACGAGTGCTGCGTCATAATCCTCGCCGTTGATTTCAGGCGTCGCTTCGATCCGCTGCGCCAGCAGCTGGCGGTAGAGCGGCCGGAAGCCCTGGACGGCGCTGAGCGAGGCGGCGAAGCCTTCCGGCAGCGCAAACCCGGCCTCGGCGCCGAGGAAGAGCACACGCTCGCCTTCGCCGGGCGCCGCGATTGTGCCGCTGGCAAAGGGATGGAAAAGGGTCTTCAGCGTTTCGCGGCTCATGGATATCGTCTCATTTAGAATAGAAAAAGGGCGCGGAAGATTCCGCGCCCGGAATTGAAGCTGGCAGAGGCGGCTTATTCGGCCGCTTCTTCCTTCTTCTTCTCGTTCGGAATCTCCTGGCCAGTAGCCTGGTCGACGACCTTCATCGACAGGCGAACCTTGCCGCGTTCGTCGAAGCCGAGCAGCTTGACCCAGACCTTGTCGCCTTCCTTGACGACATCAGTCGTCTTGGCGACGCGCTCGGAAGCGAGCTGCGAGATGTGGACGAGGCCGTCGCGGGCGCCGAAGAAGTTGACGAAAGCGCCAAAGTCGGCGGTCTTGACGACAGTGCCTTCGTAGATCTGGCCGATTTCAGGCTCGGCGACGATCGAGTGGATCCACTTGCGGGCCGCTTCGATCTCCTTGCCGGAAGAGGAGGCGATCTTGACGGTGCCGTCGTCCTCGATGTTGATCTTCGCGCCGGTCTTTTCGACGATTTCGCGGATGACCTTGCCACCGGAGCCGATGACTTCGCGGATCTTGTCGACCGGGATGTTCATGACTTCGATGCGCGGAGCGAATTCGCCGAGCTGGCCGCGGCTTTCGGTGATGGCCTTGGCCATTTCGCCGAGGATATGGGCGCGACCGCCCTTGGCCTGGCCGAGAGCGACCTTCATGATCTCTTCGGTGATGCCTGCGATCTTGATGTCCATCTGCAGCGAAGTGATGCCATCGGCCGTGCCGGCAACCTTGAAGTCCATGTCGCCGAGGTGGTCTTCATCACCGAGAATGTCGGAGAGGACGGCGAAGCGATCGCCCTCGAGGATCAGGCCCATGGCGATACCGGCAACCGGCTTGGCGAGCGGGACGCCTGCATCCATCAGCGCCAGCGACGTGCCGCAGACGGTTGCCATCGACGACGAGCCGTTGGATTCGGTGATCTCGGAAACCACGCGCAGCGTGTAGGGGAACTGCTCAGCCGACGGCAGCATCGGACGGATCGCGCGCCATGCGAGCTTGCCGTGGCCGATCTCGCGGCGACCTGGGGAGCCCATGCGCCCGGTCTCACCAACCGAGAAGGGGGGGAAGTTGTAATGGAGCAGGAAGCGCTCCTTGTACATGCCGGTCAGGCTGTCGACATACTGCTCATCTTCGCCGGTGCCGAGCGTGGCAACCACGATCGCCTGCGTTTCGCCGCGCGTGAAGAGCGCCGAACCGTGCGTGCGCGGCAGAAGGCCGACTTCGGAAACGATCGGACGAACGGTTTCAAGATCGCGGCCGTCGATGCGGCTCTTGGTGTCCAGAATGTTCCAGCGGACGATCTTGGCCTGCAGGTGCTTGAAGATCGCGCCGACTTCCTCGGCCGTATACTTGGCTTCGCCTTCCTCGGGGAGGAAATGCGCCTTGACCTTTGCCTTGACGGCGTCGACGGCGGCGTAGCGATCGGCCTTCTGGGTGATCTTGTAAGCTTCGCGGAGTTCTGCTTCGAAATGCTTCAGCATCTCGCCTTCGAGCTCGGAATAGTCTTCCGGCTGGAAGTCGCGCGGCTCCTTGGCGGCGACTTCGGCGAGTTTGATGATCGCGTCGAGAACCGGCTGGAAGCCCTTGTGGCCGAACATGACGGCGCCGAGCATGACGTCTTCGGGCAGTTCCTTGGCTTCGGACTCGACCATCAGCACGGCGTCGTAGGTGCCGGCGACGACCAGGTCGAGGCTCGACTCATCCATCTCGTCGAGATGCGGGTTGAGAACATATTCGCCATTGATGTAGCCGACGCGCGCGCCGCCGACCGGGCCCATGAAAGGAACGCCCGAAAGCGTCAGCGCCGCCGAAGAGGCGATCATGGACAAGATGTCGGGATTGTTTTCAAGGTCGTGTTGGACGACGGTGACGACGACCTGCGTGTCGTTCTTGTAGCCTTCCGGGAAGAGCGGGCGGATCGGGCGGTCGATCAGGCGGGAGACGAGCGTTTCGTTTTCGCTCGGACGGCCTTCACGCTTGAAATAGCCGCCGGGAATCTTGCCGGCCGCGTAGGTCTTTTCCTGGTAGTTGACGGTCAGCGGAAAGAAGTCCTGCCCGGGCTTCGGCGCCTTGGCCGAGACGACGGTGGCAAGAACGACGGTCTCGCCATAAGTGGCGAGAACCGCACCGTCGGCCTGACGGGCGATCTTGCCGGTTTCGAGCTTCAACGGGCGGCCGGCCCACTCGATTTCCACTGTGTGTGTATCAAACATATCTTGTCCTTCAATGCGGGAGCGCGCGCCATCGCCGATATCAGGGCGCAGCGCACAGTCGACCGCAATCAATGTGACGTATCACGGGCAAGACAACGGGAGGCTTTTCATCGGCAGTTTCCCGAACTTGAGAGTTCCTGAGAAACTTGGGCCAAAGCCTGGAGAGCTTTGGCCGAAAGCATCCGGCAATCCTGCCCCATGACAGGTCAGCGGTTGGTTTGGCAGAACCGGCCCATCCGGGCCTGCCGGTCGTTCCACCGCTTGAGATAGGGTGCGGGCGGAACATTTCATCGGGAACGTCGTCCCGAAACAGATCCGGCGGACGCTTAAAAGCGCCCGCCGGACAATTTTAGCGGCGGATACCCAGGCTGTTGATCAGCTTGGAATAACGGCCTTCATCCTTCTTCTTGAGATAATCAAGAAGCGAGCGGCGGCTCGAAACCATCGTCAGCAGGCCACGGCGGGAATGGTTATCCTTCTTGTGGTCCTTGAAGTGTTCGGTCAGGTTGTTGATGCGTTCGGTCAGGATTGCGACCTGGACTTCCGGAGAACCGGTATCGCCTTCGGCAGTCGCATATTCCTTGATCAGCGCAGCCTTGCGCTCAGCAGTGATCGACATCGGATGTTCCTTTCTATGAGAGGAGAAGAGGTCGCCAAAAGCCGGGATGCCGTCCAGCTTTGGCCGTGAATGCGAGCAGGCGGACCTGACGCTGGCGCTGCCTATAAACCAAATACGCAGCGATGGAAAGAGGGAGTATTCCCGGCGGCTTCAACGGCCGGCCATCGCATCCCGGATCATCCCGTTGTAACCGGCAGGATCCTGCAGCATGGCGAAATGGCTCGCATCCCTAAGGATCACAAGTTTGGCGCCCGGTATCTCCTTTGCCATCATTTCCGTGTGGTCGAGCTTGACGGCTTCATCGTGATCGCCAATCGCAAGCGTGACTGGAACCGAGATCTTCGCAAGATCGGCGGCTGTCCAGGCCGGCTGGGTCTCCCACATCTTGGAGATCTGTCTGAAGAAGGCTTTGTATTCGGTCGGCGTCGGCGAAAGCTTTCTGTACTGGTCACCGGCAACCTCGATGTAGTGGCTGAAGGTCTTGTTCTTCAAGACGTCGGCCTTGACGCCATCGGTCGTGACGTTGGCCGCCTGGGCGATGACGCGAGTCAGTTTCTCCGGATGTTTCATTGCCATGTCGATGCCGATGATGCCGCCGTCCGACCATCCCACCAGCGTCACCTTGCCGATCTTCAGATGGTCGAGAAGGGCCACGTAATCCGATGTCATCAGATCGTAGCCGAAAGGCTGCTGGCTGCGCGTCGAGCGGCCATGGCCGCGGCTGTCGGCGACGATGACCAGGTGATCCCTGGCGAAATCGGCGATCTGGTGACCCCAGACGTCGGCATTTCCAAGGCCGCCATGGATGAAGAGGATCGGTTCGCCTTCACCATATTCGGCATAATACATCTTGATGTCGTTCACATCGGCCACGCCGCTCGTCGTCGCCGCGGGCATCGAAGGAAAGGCCGGCAGCTCGGCCCAGCGCTCGGCGGATTGAGCGCCGGCGATGGTCAGGAACATCGAAAAGAACGTCAGTACTCCGATAGCGGTTGCGCGCATTTTCATCCCCTTGTCGGGCCACCATGGCCCCTCGGGCGCTATGGCCCGAAAGGAAGATATCGCATCGCTAGCGCCTGACAATCGTCAGTGGTAACGGACTCAGGCGAAAACCCGCTTCGGTCGAAACTCGCCCTGGCCGATTTCGCCGATCGCGATCAGCCTGCCGCGTGCCGTCGCATAGGCTTCGCTTTCAGCAATCGGCGCATCGCGGCCGCGCACCAGGATCGGATTGCCCATCTTCAGCCGGTGCGCCTGATCTTCGTTGATGACGAGATGAGGCAGGGCCGACAATGCTTCGCAGGTGTCGATGAGCAGCGCGTCGAGGGCGGCAAGCCGCTCGTCCATATCCTCGATCGCTTCGAGTGCCACGAGGTTTGCGAGCGGCACCATGGCGTCTTCCGAAAAGGGCGCGACAAAGGTGCGCCGCAGCCCTGATATATGGCCGTAGCAGCCGAGCTCGCGGCCGAAATCGCGGGCCAGCGCCCTGACATAGGTGCCCTTGCCGCATTCCACTTCGAAATGCGCGGTATTGGCGTCCGGGCAGGCAAGCAGGGTCAGCCGGAAGATCTCCACCTCGCGCGAGGGGATCTCGACGGTTTCCCCTTCGCGCGCCAGGTCGTATGCGCGTTCACCCGCTATCTTGATGGCGGAAAACTGCGGCGGGACCTGGCTGATCGTGCCAATATATTTTGGCAGGATGTCGCGGATCTGCTGTTCGGTCGGACGCTTGTCGGATGTCTGCGTGACCTCGCCTTCGAGGTCGTCGGTCGCGCGCTCCTCTCCCCAGCTCACCGTGAATTCATAGATCTTGCGGCCGTCCATTACATAGGGAACCGTCTTGGTCGCGTCGCCGAGCGCGATCGGCAGCATGCCGGAGGCGAGCGGATCGAGCGTGCCGGCATGGCCGGCCTTCTGCGCCTTGTAGAGCCACTTGATCTTGGAAACGGCTTCCGTCGAGCCGAAATCCACCGGCTTGTCGAGAATCAGCCAGCCGGAAATCGGCCGGCCCTTGGGTTTGCGTGGTTTGGACATCAGTCTCTTCTATTATTGTTCGTCGTTGTCGCCGTCGAGATCTCGGCTCACCTCGGGCGAACGCAAGAGCTCGTCGATCTTCTTGTAGTTGTCGAAGCTGGTGTCGTCCCGGAAGCGCACCTCCGGCATGTATTTCATCTGCCGAAGCTGCGGCCCGAGCCGGCCGCGGATGAACTTCGCATGGCGGTTCAATGCCTCGATGACGATGCTGTGGTCGGAAACGCCGAGCGGTGTCACATAAGCCGTGGCTATCTTGAGATCGGGCGACATGCGCACTTCGGAGATCGAAATCACGGTCGCCTCGATGATGTCGTCACGCACTTCGCCGCGCTGCAGCACCTGGGTGATCGCGGCGCGGACCTGTTCGCCAACGCGCAGCATGCGCTGCGAAGGCGCGGAGGATGTTGGTCTGGTCATTGTTATCTCTGTTTGCCGATGCGGCTGGGAATCGAACCCGTCAAAGGAGAGCGTCCATGACTCTTTTGGCTGAAAAGGTCAAGCCGGCAGGTAGAAAAGCCACCCGCCGGAGAGCGGATGGCTTTTGTCAAGCTGCTGGAACGCAGAGGATTAGAGCGTGCGCGTGATATGTTCGACGCGGAAGCACTCGATGACGTCGCCGACGCGCATGTCTTCGTAGTTTTCGAAGGCCATGCCGCACTCCTGGCCCATCGGCACTTCGGAGACTTCGTCCTTGAAGCGCTTGAGGGTCTTGAGCTTGCCTTCGTGAACGACAACGTCGTTGCGGATAAGGCGGACGCCCGCCCCGCGCTCGACCTTGCCTTCGACGACACGGCAGCCTGCGACCTTGCCGACCTTGGTGATGTTGAACACCTCCAGGATCTCGGCATTGCCGATGAAGGTCTCGCGCCGTTCCGGCGACAGCAGGCCCGACATCGCTGCCTTCACGTCATCCACGAGGTCGTAGATGATGTTGTAGTAGCGGATCTCGATGCCCTGGCGTTCGGCGAACTGGCGCGCCTGCGCATTGGCGCGAACGTTGAAGCCGATGATGGCCGCGTTCGAGGCTTCGGCGAGCGAAATATCCGACTCCGTGATGCCGCCTGCGCCCGAATGGACGATGCGGGCACGGACCTCGTCGGTGCCAAGCTTTTCCAGCGCGCCGGCAATCGCTTCGATCGAACCCTGCACGTCGCCCTTGATGACGAGCGGGAACTCCTTGATGCCGGTGCTCTGCATCTGCGTCATCATCTGTTCCAGCGAACCGCGCTGTCCCGACTGGCGGGCGGCCGCCTTGTCCCGGGCAAGACGCTGGCGGTATTCCGAGATTTCGCGGGCGCGGCTTTCGCTCTCGACCACGGCGAACTTGTCACCCGCCTGCGGCGTGCCGGAAAGGCCAAGCACTTCGACGGGCATCGCCGGCGGCGCTTCCTTCATATGCTCGCCCTTGTCGTTGACGAGGGCGCGCACACGGCCCCAGACGTCGCCTGCGACGATGATCTGGCCGGGCTTCAGCGTACCGTTCTGAACGAGAACCGTGGCAACCGAGCCGCGGCCGCGGTCGAGCTGGGCTTCGATGACGGTGCCTTCCGCGGTGCGGTTCGGATTGGCCTTGAGGTCAAGGATTTCCGCCTGCAGCAGAACGGCTTCGAGCAGCTTGTCGAGGTTCTTGCCTGTTTTGGCCGACACTTCGACGTCAAGTGTTTCGCCGCCCATCGATTCCACGAAGACTTCGTGCTGCAGAAGCTGGTTGCGCACCTTCTGCGGATCGGCTTCGTGCTTGTCGATCTTGTTGATCGCCACGATGATCGGAACACCGGCTGCCTTGGCGTGATTGATCGATTCGATCGTCTGCGGCATGACGCTGTCGTCAGCTGCCACGACGAGGATCGCGATGTCGGTCGCCTGCGCGCCGCGGGCACGCATCGCCGTGAAGGCGGCGTGGCCGGGGGTGTCGATGAAGGTGATCTTCTGGCCGTTCTGCTCCACCTGATAGGCGCCGATATGCTGCGTGATGCCGCCGGCTTCGCCGGCAACCACGTTGGCATGGCGGATGGCGTCGAGCAGCGAGGTCTTGCCGTGGTCGACGTGGCCCATGATGGTGACGACGGGCGGACGCGAAACGCGGTCGCCTTCAACGTCGGCGATGTCAAAGATGCCGAGTTCGACGTCGGATTCAGAGACACGCTTGACGGTATGGCCGAATTCGCCGGCGATGAGTTCGGCAAGGTCGGCGTCGATGACGTCGCCCGGCTTCATCATCTGGCCTTCTTTCATCAGGTACTTGATGACGTCGACGGCGCGTTCGGACATGCGCTGCGACAGTTCCTGAATGGTGATGGTCTCAGGCAGGACGACTTCGCGGGAAATCTTCTCGCGAGTCTCCTGCATCTGGCTGCGGCGGAACTTCTCCTGCCGGCGGCGCATCGCCGAAAGCGAACGGCTGCGGCCGGCGTCCTCGCCGTCCACATCGGCAGTGGTGATCGTCAGCTTGCCGCGGCGGCGCTCGTCATCCGTCTTCGGACGCGTGGTTACCGGCTTTGCGGGTTCCGGACGGACGATGCGGCCACGGGCCGGACCGCCGCGCGCGGCGCCCCGATCGTCGTCGCCATCATCATCGCGGCGGCCACGGGCGCCGACCGGTGTGGCGGCGCCGGGGGTCGGACGGGCGCCAGCGGGCGCTGCTCCATCAGGCCGGCGGGCAGCCGGAGCCGATGATGCCGGCCGCGGCGTGCTCGGACGGGCTTCGGTCACTGCCGGAGCCGGCGCGGCTGCAGCGGCTGCCGGTTCGGCGGCAGCAGCAGCCGCTTCGGCCTGCCGGGCTGCCTCTTCGGCCGCCCTGCGTGCGGCATCCTCCGCTTCGGCTGCCTTGCGGACAGCCTCTTCGGCGGCGCGGCGCTTGTCTTCCTCGGCGCGGCGGATCGCATCCTGGGCGTCACGCGCCTGGGATTCGGCGAGCGCACGGCGGCGCGCATCCATTTCCTCAGGCGACAGATGGTTCAGCACGACAGGGCGCGGGCGATCGTTCGGACGCGGCTGCTGATAGGACTGCTGCGGACGCTGGTTGGCTTGGCCGCCACCGGGCTGATGAATCCGGGGTGCCGGCGTCGACTGCTGCGGACGCGCCTGAGCAGGTGCCGGCGCCGGTTCGGCTGCGCGAACCGGGGCTGCGGGGGCCGCAGGCGTGATCGGCTTTTCGTCTTCCGGGCGCATCGGGCGCCGCTTGCGGGTCTCGACCACGACCGCCTTGGTGCGACCCCGACCCATATCCTGGCGAACGGTACCCTGGCTCATCCCCGATGGTTTCAGGGTGAGCGTCTTCTTGCCCGTTACGCTGAGTGTCTTGTCGTCGTTACTATCGGTCATTCGTTCCCGTTCCTTCGGACAGGGAGCGATGACTAGATCAGACCCTGTCGTTCAAATACTGTCGATCAATGAGAATGAAACCGGCCGATGCCGGTGACCGCCTCATTGTTTTTGCCGGCCAGCGCCGCCCGCTGCCCGGGACTGACCGCCAATACGGTACTGTTCGAGCATCTTTGCGCGCTTCACTACACCCTCACCCGCCTGCCCTGCAAGCACTGCGGCATGGATAAAAGCATTCTGGCCCATCAGGCCTTCCATTTCGCTCTCCGAGAAGAAACGGTAGGAAGGTATCTCCTCCTCGGTCTCCATTCCGAGGTGCCAGGCCTTGCGGGCCTGGTCGATTTTTCGCACTCCATCATCCGCTGCGTCAGTTGCGTGGAACACCGCAAGGGCTGCTCCACTTCTGACCGCGGCATCCACTTTCGAGGCGCCGCTGACGAACTGGCCGGCCTTGCGCGCCATGTTCATCATCTGCATCAATTGCGCAGCCAGCAGCCGGTCGACGCTTGCGCCGAGATCGTCCGCCGCTTTCACTTCCGCTTTCAGCGCCCGGGCGAACAGCTTTTTCGCCACCGCCCTGTCGACCAGCGACCGGTCGGCCTTCACCCAGCAGCCGCGTCCCGGAAGCTCGCGCTTCAGGTCGGCGACGACGGTTCCGTCGGGAGCCGCGACGAAGCGGATCAGCTCTTCCGGCGATCCGCTTTCGCGCGTCACGATGCACATGCGTCCGTTCACGTCATACCCTGCAAGATCGTCGTCCTCGGGAAGAACGTTCGGCTCATGCGCGGTCATCATGCTTCCTGTTCGGCTTCGGTGACCTCTTCTTCGGTCCCCTTCGCCAGGTCCTCTTCGGTGATCCAGCCAGCCGCGAGGCGGGCCTGGACGATCATTTGCTCGGCCTCGACACGCGAGACATCGAACTTCGAGAACAGGCCTTCGAACTTCTTCGTTTCGCCGTTCTTCCGTTCGCTCCAGCCGACGAGATCATCGGCCGCACAACCGGCGAAATCCTCGATCGTCTTGATCCCGTCCTCGCCGAGCGCCACCATCATCTGGGCGGTCATGCCGTCGATCTGGCGCAGTTCGTCTTCAACGCCGAGCGCCTTGCGCTTCTCGTCCATCTCGGCTTCGAGACGCTCGAGGAATTCGCGGGCGCGCTGCTGAATTTCCTGCGCGGTCTCTTCGTCGAAACCGTCGATCGAGGAAATCTCGTCGAGATCGACATAGGCCAGTTCTTCGACGGCGGCAAAGCCTTCGGACGCCAGAACCTGGCCGACCATTTCGTCGACGTCGAGCGAATCCATGAACAGGTTGGTGCGTTCGTTGAATTCCTTCTGACGGCGTTCCGATTCCTCGGCCTCCGTCATGATGTCGATATCCCAGCCGGTCAGCTGCGAAGCAAGGCGGACGTTCTGGCCGCGGCGGCCGATCGCAAGCGACAGCTGCTCGTCGGGAACGACGACTTCGATGCGCTCGGCGTCCTCGTCGAGAACGACCTTGGCCACTTCGGCCGGCTGCAGGGCGTTGACCACGAAGGTCGCCGGGTCCTGGCTCCAGGGGATGATGTCGATCTTCTCACCCTGGAGTTCGCCGACGACGGCCTGGACGCGCGAGCCGCGCATACCGACGCAGGCGCCGACCGGATCGATCGACGAGTCGTTCGAAATCACCGCGATCTTGGCGCGCGAGCCCGGATCACGGGCGACCGACTTCACCTGGATGATGCCGTCGTAGATCTCAGGCACTTCCATGGTGAAGAGCTTCACCATGAACTGCGGATGCGTGCGAGACAGGAAAATCTGCGGACCACGCTGCTCCCGACGAACATCATATACGTATGCACGCACGCGATCGCCATAGCGCACGTTCTCCCGCGGGATCATTTCGTCGCGGCGGATGATGCCTTCACCACGGCCGAGATCGACGATGACGTTGCCGTATTCGACGCGCTTGACGGTGCCGTTGACGATTTCGCCGACGCGATCCTTGAATTCGTCGAACTGGCGGTCGCGCTCGGCTTCACGCACCTTTTGCACGATCACCTGCTTGGCGGATTGTGCGGCGATGCGGCCGAAATCCATCGGCGGCAGCGGATCGGCGATGAAATCCCCGAGGGCTGCGTCCGGATTGCGGTCGCGGGCAAGCTCCAGCGGGATCTGCGTCGAATAATCCTCCGCCTTGTCGACCACTTCGAGCAGGCGCTGCAGACGGATTTCACCGGTCTTCGGATTGATGTCGGCCCGGATGTTGGATTCGGTGCCGTAACGGGAGCGCGCCGCCTTCTGGATGGCATCGGCCATTGCGGCAAGCACGATCTCCCGGTCGATAACTTTTTCGCGCGCCACTGCATCTGCGATCTGCAGAAGTTCGAGCCGGTTCGCACTGACTGCCATTGTCTTGTTTCTCCGTCTTTACTCCAGGGTTCCCGTCCCTGGGAGCGGTCTGTTGATCGGTTATTCCTGGTCGTCTGCTTCGTTCTGGTTGGCGGCCTGCGCTTTCGCCAGCTTGTCGGCGCGCAGCGCATCGCGGATCAGATCGTCGGTCAGAATGAGCTTCGCATCGCTAAGCGCCGTGAAGGGAATGATGACCTTCTGCTCTTCCCCGTAGGCGACCTGGTCACGCTCGAGCGTGAATCCATCGGCGTCTGCTTCGACGATCTTGCCGCGGAAGCGTTTGCGGTTGCCGATCATGATCGACGTCTCGCACTTTACAAGGTGGCCTTGCCAGCGGACGAAATCGGATTTCCGCACCATCGGACGGTCGATGCCGGGCGAAGACACCTCAAGATGATACTCTTTATCGATCGGATCTTCCACATCGAGGACGGGAGAAATCGCCATCGAGACTTCTTCGCAGTCCTGAACCGTCATCGTGCCGTCATTGCGCTCGGCCATCACCTGCATCGTCGCGCCGTTCTGGTTCAGCATGCGCACGCGGATGAGCCGGAAGCCCATGCCGACGAGAACGGGTTCGATGATATCGGCAAGACGCTGGTCGAGCCCGGTTTCGGTAATCAGCCGCGGCTCAAGTTCGTTGTCTGCGTTTGTCATGTCCGACAAGCGGCGCTCCTCGCAATTTCAAGCTGTTCGGGCGATCGAGCTAATAAAAAAGAGCGGGTCCTTGCGGCCCACTCTTCATCAAGCGATCAAGAATTTGAGAGCCATATAGTCGGGTTTTTCCGAAATTGCAAGGTCTGCGACCGATTCCGCGATTTCGCTTCCGGCAAGGCGAACGAGCCTATGGCCAGCGAACGTCTTGCGCATATATTGCCTGTGGGGCTCAAAAACAAAAGCGGGAGAAATCGTGGCCTACACCTCAGCGACACTGGCGCCGTTGCGGCACGATACCTACCGTGCCATCTGGTTTGCCAGCCTTTCCTCGAATTTTGGCGGCCTCATCCAGGCGGTGGGTGCTGCCTGGATGATGACGACGATCACCGCTTCGGAGGATATGGTCGCGCTGGTGCAGACCTCGACGGCGTTGCCGATCATGCTGTTTTCGCTGGTATCGGGGGCGTTGGCCGATAATTTTGATCGCCGCCGGGTCATGCTGACGGCGCAGTGCATGATGCTGACGGTTTCGGCCTTGCTTACGGCGTCAGCCCTTCTCGGCTGGATCACGCCCTGGCTGCTGCTCTTCTTCACCTTCCTGATCGGCTGCGGCACAGCGCTTAACAATCCCTCCTGGCAGGCCTCCGTCGGCGATATGGTGCCGCGCGCCGATCTGCCGGGTGCGGTCACGCTGAACAGCATGGGTTTCAACATCACCCGCAGCGTCGGCCCGGCGATCGGCGGCGTCATTGTGGCGGCTGCGGGTGCTGCCGCGGCCTTCGCGGTCAACACCCTGAGTTACCTCGCTCTGATCTACGCCCTGCTGCGCTGGCGGCCGAGCACACCGGTCTCGACTCTGCCGAGGGAGGCGCTCGGCAGCGCCATCTTTGCCGGCCTGCGCTACGTCTCGATGTCGCCCAATCTCGAAAAGGTCCTCGTGCGAGGACTGGTTTTCGGCGTCGGCGCGAGCTCGATCCTGGCGCTGCTGCCGGTCGTCGCGCTTGATCTCGTTGCTGGCGGTCCGCTGACTTATGGCTTCATGCTCGGCGCCTTCGGTATCGGCGCGATCGGCGGTGCGGTGCTGAGTGCAAGAATTCGCCAGGCGCTGTCCAGCGAGACGATCATCCGCCTCGCCTTTGCCGGCTTTGCGCTGAGCGCCGTCATCGCCGCCATCAGTCCGAGCGCCGTCCTCACATCAGCCGGGCTGCTCATTTCGGGCGCCTGTTGGGTCTCCGCACTTTCGCTCTTCAACACCATCGTCCAACTGTCGACGCCGCGCTGGGTGGTCGGGCGCGCGCTGTCGCTTTATCAGACCGTCACCTTCGGCGGCATTGCCGGTGGCAGTTGGCTCTGGGGTGTTGCGGCGGACCGCTATGGGGTCGCCGATGCGCTGCTGATGGCGTCGGTCGTACTGCTGCTCGGCATTGCGATCGGGCTGCGGTTTTCGATGCCGGCCTTCGCCTCGCTCAATCTCGATCCGCTGAACCGCTTCACCGCGCCGGCCTTAAGCCTCGACATCACCCCGCGCAGCGGCCCGATCGTCATTCAGGTCGATTACGAGATCGCCGACGACGATCTGGCGGAATTCATGGCGCTGATGGGCGAGCGCCGCCGCATCCGCATCCGCGACGGCGCCCGGCATTGGGCGCTGATGCGCGATCTCGAAAATCCTGGCCTCTGGACGGAAAGCTACCATACGCCGACCTGGGTCGAGTACATCAGACACAACCAGCGGCGCACGCAGGCCGATGCTGAAAACATCGACAGGCTGCGCGCGCTCCATCGCGGCGAAGGTCCGCCCCATGTCCACCGCATGATCGAGCGCCAGGCCATCCCGCCAGGCGATGATGTCTTCCATAAAGCGCCGATCGATCTGCATCATTGAGAGCAGCCATGTACAGTTTCAGGCTCGCCCGTCTATCCGATCTCGCAGCCATCGTAAGGCTTCTCGCCGATGACGATCTCGGCGCCGCCAGGGAAATCGTCTCCGATCCCGTCGATGCGCGTTATCTTTCGGCCTTCGCGGCGATCGAGGCGGACGCCAACCAGTTGCTGGCTGTCGCAACCGACGCCTCCGACCAGGTCGTCGGCTGCCTGCAGCTGAGCTTTCTTCCCGGCCTCTCCCGAACCGGTATGTGGCGCGGGCAGATCGAAAGCGTGCGTATCGCAAGAGAGTTTCGGGCAGCCGGCCTCGGCGCGCAATTCATCGAATGGGCGGTCGCCCAATGCGTCGAGCGCGGTTGCGGCCTCGTGCAGCTGACATCGGACAAGACACGGAAAGACTCGATCCGCTTCTACGAGAAGCTCGGTTTTGTCGCCAGCCACGAAGGACTGAAGCGCAACCTGTGAATCCGTCTACTTCAGCTTGCCCTTCATGCCGGCTTCGGGAAAGCATGTCGGTTTCATGCCGTTCTTTGCCTGCCACTGGCCGATCGAGCGCCGCGTCTTGTAGCCCGGCAGTCCGTCGGTGCCGCCGACGTCATAACCCTGCCGCTCCAGCGCCTTCTGCATGGCGGCGACATCCGAACGCAGCATCTTGCCGACATCGCCCCATTGGCCCTCGAAGGCGCCGCCGTTCGAGGCGATCCGGTCGGCGAGATTGCCGATATAAAGCGCGTAGAGGTCGGAGTTGTTATACTCCTTGATGATATAGAAATTCGGCGTGACAATGAATTCCGGGCCGTCGCGGCCGGCCGGCACCAGCATCATTCCTTGAGCCTTCATCTCACCTGAGGGAAAGGCTTTGCCGGAGATGCGCTCGATGCCGAGCGAGGCCCAGTGCGAAAGCGGCTTTGCCAGATCAGGCCCCTCCTGCGCGCAGGAGACCGCTTCGGGTATCGACACCTCGAAGCCCCAGTCGCGATCGCGCTGCCAGCCCTTCTTGACCAGATAGTTGGCGATCGAGGCGAGCGTATCCGGCACCGAGGTCCAGATGTTGCGGTGGCCGTCGCCGTCGAAATCCACGGCATATTTCAGATAACTAGTCGGCATGAATTGCGGCTGTCCGAGCGCCCCGGCCCACGAGCCCTTGAAGTCGGCAGGCGTGACGTCGCCGCCGTCGAGAATATGCAGTGCCGCCACCAGCTCGGTGCGGAACATCTCCTTGCGAGTCGACATGAAGGCCTTGGTCGCCAGCACTTCGATCGCCGATTCCGGGATCTTCGCGGCCCCGAACCCCGTCTCGCGGCCCCAGATGGCAAGCACGATCGAGCCCGGCACGCCATAGGTCTTCTCGATCCTCTTCAGCGTCGAGCCATATTGTGCGGCAAAGCCGCGCCCTGTCGCGGCGAGCTTCTTCAGCCGGTCCTCGTTGAAATAGGGGCCGGGCGAGGAAAATTCCGCCTGCGTCTGCTTCTGCTCCCTCGGCGGCGGGAAACCAGGCGGAGCAAGATCCGGGAGGTTCCAGTTCAGCGTGATGCCTGAGAAAGCGGCCTTGAAGGTCTTCTCGGAAACACCGCCCGCTTTTGCTTCGGGCCAGAGGTCGCTCTGCACCCATTTTTGGAATTGTGCCTCGACATCGGCTTTGGAAGGGGCTGCGTGGGAGGTGAGGGGGAGGAGCGCGGCCGTTATGGCCAGCGCGAATATTCGCAGCATAAACAATCCCCTCATATCACCGTCCGTGCCCGCAGCGCGGCCGCGAGCGTGCCCTCATCGAGATAGTCGAGCTCGCCGCCCACAGGCACGCCATGCGCCAATCGCGTAATCTTCACGTCGAGCCCCTGCAACTGGTCAGTAATGTAATGCGCCGTCGTCTGCCCCTCGACGGTCGCATTGACCGCGATGATCAGCTCGCGGATGCCGCCTTCGCCGATCCGGTCGATCAGTCCGCGGATATTGAGATCGTCGGGCCCGATCCCGTCGAGCGGCGACAGTGTGCCGCCGAGCACGTGATAGGCGGCGTTCATCGCGCGCGCCCGCTCCAGCGCCCAGAGGTCCGACACGTCCTCGACGACGATGATGACGGATTGATCTCGCTGCGTATCGGTGCAGACGGTGCAGGGGTCTGTTGTATCGACGTTGCCGCAGCGCGAGCAGATCTTCACCTTGTCGTAGGCTTCGCCCATGGCGTTTGACAGCGGGCCGAGCAACTGGTCCTTCTTCTTGATCAGATGCAGTGCCGCCCGGCGCGCCGAGCGCGGCCCGAGGCCCGGCACTTTCGCCAGAAGCTGGATGAGTTTTTCGATTTCGGGGCCGGTGACTCGTTTTGCCATGCGCCGTTCTTAACTGATATGCAACGAAAACGGAATCGCGGAAGGAGCGGCCGTCCCATGAAAATCCTGGCGCTGTGCATCGGCAATGCGGAAAAGCTGGCCGGCAAGAGCTACAAGACTGGTATCTTCAAACATGCCGTCAACGGCGCCGTGATGATCGATGCCGAAGGGCTGGTCGGCGATGCCATCTGCAACCGCAAGCATCATGGCGGTGTCGATCAGGCGGTTTATGTCGAGGGATCGCTGACGCTCGACTGGTGGAGCAGGAAGCTTGGCGGGCCGCATGAACCCGGCACCTTCGGCGAAAACATGGTGATCTCAGGCCTCGACAACCGCGGCGTCGCCGTCGGCGACCGATTCATAGCAGGCGATCTTATTCTTGAGGCCACCGCCTGCCGCATTCCCTGCGCCACCTTTGCGGCCAGGATGGCCGATCCGAAATTCGTCAGGCGCTATACGGTGGCCGCCCGCCCCGGCATTTACTGCCGCGTCGTCAGAGGCGGCTTGGTCGAGGCCGGAGTGACGGTCGAGTATCATCCCTTTTCCGGAGAGAGGGTGACGATGCCGGAGCTTATGAAAACATTCGGCCAACGGCTTTCGGAGGCAGACCGGTCGCGATATCTCGCCGCTCCCATTCACCATAAGCTACGGGCGACGCTAGAAGCGTAGCGTTAAGAACGGCGTTCTGTGGGGATCGCCGGCCCGATAGCAGCATCGGCTATCGGAACTGCAGTCAAAAGGAAGACCAATGCCTGCTATCAAAACGGCAGTTTGAAGCCGGGCGGGATCGGCAGGCCGGCCGTGAGCGCCTTGGTCTTTTCGGCGGCGAGCGCCTCGGCTTTGTCCTTGGCGTCTTTGTGGGCGGCGACGATCAGGTCCTCGAGGATCTCGACATCGTCTTCCTTGAACAGCGATGGGTCGATTTTCAGGCTTTTCAGCTCGCCCTTGCCCGAGATGACGACGGTGACGAGGCCGCCGCCCGCCTTGCCTTCGGCGGTGAGCTCGGCGATCTCCGCCTGCATCTGCTCCATCTTCGCCTGCATTTCCTTGACTTTGCCCATCATGCCCATGATGTCGCGCATCGTCTCGCTCCTTGTTGAAACGTCAAAATTCTATGTCGTCGCCGGGTAGGATGTCACCTTCCTCGGATTCGGCGGCGGCCGGCGGCTTCAACTCGCCTTCCTCCTCCGGTTCAGGCGCCCGCACGCGCACGTCGATGATCTTGGCGCCGGGGAAATGCGCCAGGATTGCCGCGACATCGGGATCCTGACGCGCATCGCTGACGCGCTGTTCCTGCGCCTTGGCCTCTGCCTCCACCATCGTCGGCCCGCCTTCTTCGCGGCTGGTGCTGACGATCCAATGGATTCCGGTCCATTCCTTGAGTTTGACGGCGAGCTCGTTGAGCAGCGTATTCGGCGCGCCTTCGGTGAGGTTCACATCAAGCCGGCCGGGCTCCAGACGGACCGGGCGCACGAAGTTGCGCACCAGCGCCTTTAATTTGACGTCGCGCTTCTCGGCCGCAAGCTCGACGATATCGGCGATGGAATTGACACGCACGAGCGGCTTCGGAGCCTCTGCGGGCTTTGCCTCGGTACGACCGATATTCTGCGGCTCCGGATTAGGCACGGCGCGCAGCATCGCGGTCGGCCCCGAGGGCTGCGGCCGTGGTGTCGGCTCCGTCGCCCGTGCGGCAACGCTGCTCTGATAGGGAACCCGCGTTCCGTTGCCGCCGCCATTGCCGGAGGGTGAGGAGGGGCGCTGGCCGGCATTATCGCCGGAAAACTCCGCAAGCCGCCGCGCCGCATCCTCGGGCGCCGGCAGATGCGCGGCGTGCGCGAGCCGGATCAGCACCATTTCGGCCGCCCCCGCCGTGCGCGACGAGCCTTCCGCTTCGGGAATGCCCTTCAGCAGCATCTGCCAGATGCGCGACAGCGTCGTCACCGCAACACCCCTAGCGAATTCCGCCGCCTTGGTGCGCTCGATCTCGCTCAGAGAAGGGTCGTTTGCCGCATCCGGCACATATTTCAGTCGCGTCACCAGATGGGTGAAATCGGCAAGATCGGTCAGCACGACCACCGGATTGGCGCCGGCCTCGTACTGGCTCTGGAACTCGCCGAGTGCACCGGCCACATCGCCTTTGACGATTTGCTGAAAGAGATCGACGATCCGGGCGCGGTCGGCAAGGCCGAGCATGCCGCGCACCGCTTCCGCCTGCACGGCGCCTGCGCCATGGGCGATCGCCTGGTCGAGCAGCGACAGGCCGTCGCGGGCAGAGCCTTCGGCGGCGCGCGCGATCATCGCCAGCGCGTCCGGTTCCGCCTCGATGCCCTCCTTGGCCGCGATTGTCGAAAACAGCCCGACGAGATCCGACGCGCTGATGCGGCGCAGGTCGAAGCGCTGGCAGCGCGACAGCACGGTGATCGGCACCTTGCGGATCTCGGTGGTGGCGAAGATAAACTTCACATGCTCCGGCGGCTCTTCCAGCGTTTTCAGCAGGCCGTTGAAGGCCTGGGTCGACAGCATGTGCACTTCGTCGATGATATAGACCTTGTAGCGCGCCGAAACCGGCCGGTAGCGCACCTGCTCGATGATTTCTCTTATATCGTCGATGCCGGTATGGGAGGCGGCATCCATTTCGATCACGTCAACATGCCGGCCTTCCATGATTGCCTGGCAATGTTCGCCAGGCACGCGCAGGTCGATCGTCGGCTTGTCGATATCAGCCGTCTTATAATTCAGCGCGCGCGCCAGGATGCGCGCCGTCGTCGTCTTGCCGACGCCGCGCACGCCAGTCAGCATATAAGCCTGGGCAATGCGGCCGGTCTCGAAGGCGTTCGTGAGCGTGCGGACCATCGGCTCCTGGCCGACCATCAGGTCCGTGAAATCCTTGGGGCGGTATTTGCGAGCCAGCACCCGGTATCCGGTGCCCGTCGAGGCGGCATCTTTTGATTGTCGCTCGGTATCGCTCATCGCCCTGCTTGTCGCCCGAATCGTCGAGCATTTCGTGGAGAGAAGGTGGGAGGCTGGCACGATGACCCGTGCCGGGCTCGTTAGGGCTGCTTCCTTCCGGACCTGACCCGGTTGGCGAGTGGCTCGTCCACCACCAACCTCCCGGATGCACATATCGGCAATATCGTCATCAAAAGCAAGCCAACATCCAAAAAAACTGCTAGTCCTAGGAAAAGACAGGAGGAATGTCCCTTGGACGGTTTTGTGCTCGACCCCCGGCTGGAAAACGACAGCGTCAGCATCATGGTCACCGGTCTCTGTGATCTTAGATTATCCAAGGATGCCCGCTGGCCGTGGCTCATTCTGGTCCCGCGCCGGGCTGGAATTACCGAAATCTTCGAGTTGACGCCGCTCGATCAGGTGCTGCTCGCCTTCGAGACGGAGCTTGTCGCCAAGGCCTTGAAAGACATCACCGGCGCGACAAAAATCAATATCGGGGCTCTTGGCAATATCGTCCGCCAGCTTCATGTTCATGTCATTGCCCGCTTCGAAGGCGACGCCAACTGGCCGGGTCCCGTTTGGGGTTTCGGGCGCGCTGAGCTTTACGAGGACGCAAGGAGAGACGAATTCACAGCAAAGCTGCGGGAAGCCCTTTCATCATGAACCATTCGCTTTTCGATTCGGATGTGCCCCATCCGGAACCCAGCAATCTCACTGCCTTTGCCGCCAACGACCTCAATCGCGATTCCGAACATCGTGACGAACATTCCGTCGAAAGGGCGCTGGCCAAGGACGGCACCCATATCTTTGCCTTCGCCCGGGACAAGCTGGTGCTGAAACATGACGGCCAGGTGCTCGATCCGCTGTTTGCCCGTTACGAATTGCAGGAATTACAGCCGGATTGGGACGAGACGGTGCTGCTCGGCTACCGCAAATCAGGCGAGCCGCGCCTTGCCGTTCCCGTCGGCATCGACGTCGAAGATCTCGCCAGCCAATACAAGCCGGCCGACGGCCGCACGCTCTTTCGCGAGATGCTGATCGACGAAGTCTTGCTCGGCGAATTCGCTCAGGCCGCAAGCCTCATCCGCTGGAATGGCGACAACCGCTTTTGCGGCCGTTGCGGCGCGGCGATGGAGATTCATATCGGCGGCTACAAACGCGTCTGCACCGCCTGCGAACACATGATCTTCCCTCGAACCGACCCCGTGGTCATCATGCTGACGGTCGACGAGACGCGCGACCTCTGCCTGCTCGGGCGCAGCCCGCATTTCGCGCCTGGCATGTATTCCTGCCTTGCCGGTTTCGTCGAACCCGGCGAGACGATCGAGAATGCCGTGCGCCGCGAAACGCTGGAGGAATCGGGCATCCGCACCGGCCGTATCCGCTATCATGCCTCGCAGCCCTGGCCGATGCCGCATTCGCTGATGATCGGCTGTTACGCTGAGGCCAAATCGACCGAAATTACGCGCGACGAGACGGAACTCGAGGATTGCCGCTGGTTCACCCGCGAGGAAACAATTGAGATGCTGGAACGCCCGAGTGCGACGGGCAAGGCCTCTCCGCCGAAAGGGGCGATCGCCCACCGCCTGATGCGCGACTGGGCGGAGTGGAAGCGGTAACACCATGCCGGTCGCCCGCTCGGAACGGCTGCTGACGCTGCTGCAGACGCTTCGGCGTTATCGGCGGCCGGTGACCGGAACTGTTCTTGCCCAGGAAACCGGCGTCAGCCTTCGCACGCTCTATCGCGATATTGCCAGCCTGCAGGCCCAGGGCGCGATGATCGAAGGCGAAGCGGGCATCGGCTATGTGCTGAAGCCCGGCTTCATGCTGCCGCCGATGATGTTTTCCGAAGAAGAGCTGGAAGCCTTGGTGCTCGGTTCGCGCTGGGTGGCCCGTGCGGCCGAGCCGCGCCTTGCCGGCGCCGGCGCCGATGCGCTCGCCAAGATCGTCGCCGTGCTGCCGGCCGACATGCGTGACATGGTCGATTCGGCGACACTCTTCGTCGGCCGCAAGCGCCAGGACGAGGACAGGGCCGATGTTTCGGCTATCCGCAAAGCGATCCGTCTGGAGCGCGTGCTCGAACTGCATTACGGCGACGAGCAGGGCCGTATCTCCCGTCGCCGTGTCTGGCCCTTCGCGCTCGGCTATTTCGAGCATGTGCGCATCATCATGGCCTGGTGCGAACTGCGCCAGGATTTCCGCCATTTCCGCACCGATCGCATCATTGATATGGCGGTCCATGAGATGCGTTATCCCCGTCGCCGCACAGCGCTCCTAAAGGAATGGCGCGAGACGCAGGACGTGCCGCTGGAGACTTGAACGCTGCTGCCATAAACTGTCAGCAGGGAGAGTTATTATCAGTCTCACTTCACTACAGCGCCGCGCGTCTTCGGACGCGCAAGGACGCTGTGACATCCAGGTTTAGCGCATCGTGCCGATGCGCTTGGGAAGGAGTACTGATCATGGTAACGCCTCCAGTCATTCAACAGGCCGGTGATCGCTTCGCCTCCGATAGCTTTGCCGACATCATTTCCGCCGAGACTTTTGCCGACGTCCGGCAGTCGGCACGCTCCGGCCTCCTGCGCCTGGCTATGAGCTTTTTCCGGTTCTCCGAGAGCAACCGCTCGAAACTCGATATCGAAGCCATACCGGATTCCCGCAAGCGCGACCTCGGTTTCATGGATGGGCGCAACCCGCGCCTCCAGGACCGGTTCCCGCTTTAAACATCTGATTGTCCAACTCATCCACTTGCCGAGAACGGGCGTTGCCTTCGCAGCGCCCTTTATTTCCTCCTGCCATAAATTGGCAGCAGGAGATCTCGCGGACCCAACTTACAGCAACGGGAGAACCGAAATGACCAGCCCCAATCTGATAATTCTCTATGTCAAGGATCCGGCAGAGAGCGCGAGCTTCTATCGGAACCTCCTGAACCGCGAGCCGGCCGTCGAAGCGCCGAATTTCGTGGCCTTCCCGCTCGATGGCGGCTTCACCCTTGGTCTCTGGCGGCGCAGCAAGGTCGAGCCGCAGCCCTCGGCCATCGGCAATCGAGGCGAAGTGGCCTTCATGCTGGCCGGAGAAAATGCCGTGGCCAGGCAATATGATGACTGGCGTCAGCGTGGCCTGCCGATTGCCCAGGAACTGACTGAACTCGATTTCGGCCCGACCTTCGTCGTGCTCGACCCGGACGGGCATCGGCTCCGCGTATGCGAGCCGGATAAATAATGAGAGAGCGCGAGGCCTGTTAAAGCAGGCCTCGCATCACATGCCCCTTGTAGACCCCGAGGATGCGCACCTTTTCGGAGAAGAAACGCAGCTCCTCCAATGCTCGGCGAACGTTCGGATCGTTCGGATGGCCCTCGATATCGGCGTAGAATTGCGTCGCCACGAATTTTCCGCCGAGCTGATAGCTTTCGAGCTTCGTCATGTTGATGTTGTTCGTCGCAAACCCGCCGAGCGCCTTGTAGAGCGCAGCCGGAATGTTGCGAACGTTGAAGACGAAGGTGGTGACGACCTTTTCCTCAGCCGAAGTGCGTTGCGCCCATTCCTCATCGCGCGACAGGATCACGAAACGGGTGACGTTGTTTTCCGTATCCTCGACATTCTCGGCGACGATCTCCAGCCCGTAGAGATCAGCGGCAAGGCGCGGAGCAAGCGCCGCCATCGAGCGATCGCCGGTTTCCTTCACGAGTTTTGCAGCGCCTGCCGTATCGCCGGCGATGACAGGCTTCCAGCCGTGAGCGCGCACAATCTTGCGGCACTGTCCGAGGGCGTGGATATGGCTGTGGACGGTGCGAATCTCATCCTTGGTGACCCCGGGCAGAACCATCAGCTGAAAGCGGATCGGCATGAAATATTCGCCGATGATATGCAGCCGCGATTCCGGCAGCAGATGATGGATGTCGGCGACGCGTCCGGCAATGGTATTCTCGATCGGGATCATTGCGATATCGGCGTCGCCATTGTCGACCGCCGTGAAGGCATCCTCGAAAGTCTGGCAGGGCAGCGGCTCCATTGTCGGAAACATGTCGCGGCAGGCCATGTCGGAATTGGCGCCGAATTCGCCCTGGAAGGCGATCCTGTTGGTCTTGATGTTCATGATAGTCCCGTCAGTTCTGCCGTGCAGAGAGGATGCGTCGCGCTTTTTCGAGGTCGGCCGGAGTATCGACACCGAGCGGAACCGTGTCAACGATCTCGGCATCTATGCGCATGCCGGCCTCCAGTGCCCGCAACTGCTCCAGCGATTCGCGCTTTTCAAGCGTCGACGGGCCGAGCGACACGAACCGTTCGAGCGCCGCGCGCCGATAGGCATAGAGACCGATATGATGGTACAGCGGCCCCTTGCCGTAGGGCGCCGTCGCGCGCGTGAAGTAGAGGCCGCGCAGGCGGGTGTCAGAAATCGGCGAGCCAATGACCTTGACGATGTGCGGCGCAGTCTTGTCCTCCTCGTTGTCGATTTCGATGGTGAGCGTGCCGATATCGACCGCTTCGTTCTCGAGGGGGCGCAAGGCCGCCCGCACCGTTTCCGGCTCGATCGTCGGCAGGTCGCCCTGGACGTTGACGATGAACTTCGCCTTGCCGTCCGGATCAACCTTCTTCAACGCCTCGAAGATGCGGTCCGAGCCGGATTGATGATCCTTGCTGGTCATGACGACTTCGAAACCGGCGGCGGCCACCGTATCGAACACTTGCGGATCGTCGACGGCGACGACGACGCGGCCGATTTCGGCTTCTTTTGCGCGCATGGCCACCTGCACGATCATCGGCAGTCCGCAAATATCCGCGAGCGGCTTGCCCGGAAGCCGGGTGGAGGCCATCCGTGCCGGGATCAATACGAGCACGTCGTCGAAATTTGAATCACGCATGGTTCGGGCCTTCTATTCCGGGCTGAAAAGTGTCAAAAAGTCTCACGCATAAGACCATTTAGACAGTTGCAACGAACAGTCAAAAGACATAGGTTCCGCGCGATTTCAAGATGGTCCGGTTCTGGTCTGCCGGCTGCAAGGGGAGCATTGCAGATGAATTCATACGTCAATACGGCCGTGGGGGCACTGCTCGGAACGATTTTCGTTCTGATGTCGGTCTCCATCGCGTCCGAGGGGATCTTCCATTCCGAAGCGCCGGAGAAGGAAGGTTTCGCGATTGTTGCCGAAGAGGCGCCTGCCGCCGGCGGTGAAGCTGCGCCGGCTGCTGCCGTTCCGATCGCCCAGTTGCTCGCTTCTGCAGATGCCAAGGCCGGTGAAGCGATCTTCAAGAAGTGTCAGGCCTGTCATGACGGCACCAAAGGCGGACCGAACAAGGTCGGTCCGAACCTCTTTGGTGTCGTAGATCGCCCGATCGCCTCGCATGAGGGCTTTGCCTATTCCGCTGCGATGAAGGATTTCTCCAAGGGCGGCAGCGAGAAGTGGACTTTCGAGAACCTCAACAAGTTCCTGCTGGCGCCGAAGAAGGACGTTCCAGGCACCGCGATGGGCTTCGCCGGTCTGGCGAAGGATCAGGATCGCGCCAACGTCATCCTCTACCTGCACACGCTCGCTGATTCGCCGGTGCCGCTTCCGGATCCGAAAACGGCCACGCAGTGAACGGCACGATGATCGCATTCATGGAAAAGCCCGGCTCGCAAGCCGGGCTTTTCTTATTTGCCGAGACCCGCTCAGGCGCCCAGGAAATAAGCCCAGAGCGAGACCGTGATGGCGCCGAGCGCCGTTGTCACCGTGATCGTCGAGGCGGCGAGGCTGTGACCGACGCCGAACCGGTTGGCGATCAGCCAGGCGTTGACGCCGGTCGGCACCGACGAGGTCAGCACGATCGCTGCCGTCCATGCAGGGCTGAGACCGAGGAGATGGCTCGCCGCCCAGACGCAACCGGGCAGCAGCAGCAGCTTTAAGCTCGAGGTGACGCTGGCAATGCCGAAATTGCCGGAGACGCCGTATCTCTCCAGCGCCATGCCGAGCGAGATCAGCGCCGCCGGACCGGCAATGCCGGCGATCTGATTGACGACCGTCGCCAGCGTCGCTGTCATGGTAAGGCCGGAAAGGTGTATGGCCATGCCGGCCGCAAGCCCGATCACCAACGGATTGCGTATGAGATTGATGGCGATCTGGCGAAGCACGAACACCATGCTGCGGTCGCTTTTGCCGGCGATCTTGCGCTCCGCGTGCTCCATCAGCACTGTGCCGGCGACCATCATGACAGGCAGATGCACGGCAAGCAGGATCGACAACGCCACCAGCCCTTCGTCGCCGATGGTTCGCTGAACGAGCGGCAGCCCGATGAAGACGTTGTTGGCGAAGGCTGAGGACACCCCGGCAAGTACGCCGATCCGTTCGTCGCGGCCGAAAAGCCGTGTGGCGGCGATATGCCCGGCCGTCCAGGTGATGGCGACACCGGAGAAATAGACGATCCAGAGCCGGAAAGGGGAGGCGCCGTGGAAATCCGCTTCGGCGATGGTACGGAAGAGCAGAAGCGGCACGGCGATCTTGAAGACGAATTCGCTGAGCGCGTCGCCGACATTCGATGCCATCAGGCCGCTGCGAACGATCACCCAGCCGATGAGGATCAGGATGAAGATAGGAAGGACGTCGAGAATGATGGCTGACATGAGGCGGGATGCTCTGCGGGGAGGGGAATATCCGACCTCTACAGCATCGGCCCGAAAATCGGAATGGATTTTCGGTAAGCCCGATGCGCAGATTTAAAGAGTGAGAGCGTCCTTTGTGCGCCCGAACGGACGCACGGCGCTCGATCAGCAAAAGGCAAGCGCCGCCCGATCCGGCCGCGGAGCTCTCCGCAAAGCAAAAAAAGCGGGCAAAGCCCGCTTTCCGCTCCGGCCTTGCCGGAGGGATCACGAAGCTGCCAGTTCATCCGTGGTCAGCATCGCGCCGGTAAGATCGAAGGGATCATCCCTCGGGCGCCCGGCTGCAACTGAAAGCTGCTCATGCCGGTCTTCCTGCGAATATTTCTAGGTTTCGAAGATGACAGGGGCGTGACGAATGAGCGGCACTTTTGCGAAGAAATAGATGCGCCATTCACCATTTGTCCTTCCAAACCGCGGAAATTTCGCTAAGACCGAACCCCGGCTATCACAAATCCGGGACCCCCCATTTTATGACAAGATTCGATGTTCTGACGGTCGGCAACGCAATCGTGGATATCATCGCCCGTTGCAACGACCAGTTCCTCATTGACAACCAGATCACGAAGGCGGCGATGAACCTCATCGACGCCGAACGCGCCGAACTCTTGTATTCACGCATGGGGCCGGCTCTCGAAGCCTCCGGCGGCAGCGCCGGCAACACGGCGGCGGGCGTTGCCAACCTCGGCGGCAGGGCGGCCTATTTCGGCAATGTCGCTGCGGATCAGCTCGGCGACATCTTCACCCACGATATTCGCGCCCAGGGCGTTCACTACCAGACGAAGCCGAAAGGCACCTTCCCGCCTACCGCGCGTTCGATGATCTTCGTCACCGAGGATGGCGAGCGTTCGATGAATACCTATCTCGGCGCCTGCGTCGAACTCGGTCCTGAGGATGTCGAGGCCGATGTCGTTGCCGATGCCAAGGTCACCTATTTCGAAGGTTATCTCTGGGATCCGCCGCGCGCCAAGGAGGCGATTCTCGACTGCGCCCGCATCGCCCATGAAAACGGCCGGGAAATGTCGATGACGCTGTCCGACAGTTTCTGCGTCGATCGGTACCGCGGCGAGTTCCTCGATCTGATGCGCTCCGGCAAGGTCGATATCGTCTTTGCCAATCGCCAGGAGGCGCTGTCGCTTTACGAGACCGACGATTTCGAAGAGGCGCTGAACAGCATCGCCGCGGACTGCAAGATCGCCGCCGTGACGATGAGCGAGAACGGCGCCGTCATCCTGAAGGGCCGGGAGCGTTATTATGTCGATGCGATCAGGATCCGGGAGGTTGTGGATACGACGGGTGCCGGCGACCTGTTTGCCTCCGGCTTCCTCTATGGCTACACGCAGGGACGGTCCCTCGAGGATTGCGGCAAGCTCGGTTGTCTCGCCGCCGGCATTGTCATCCAGCAGATCGGCCCGCGCCCGATGACCTCGCTTTCCGAGGCCGCCAAACAGGCGGGGCTTATTTGAAGGCTTCGCCGGGATAGGCGCCCCAGATTTCCGACTGCGCCACCCAGCCCGCGGCGCCGTCGGTTTCTGCGTGGCACCAATCGCCGTTGCATTCGCCGATCGTCAGCATCACGCCGGGTTCCAGCTTGGCGACGATCGAGGCGGAGGGCTGCGCCTCACGGCGCAGATTGACATAGACGCCCTTGCCCTTCGTCTTCATCCAGGGCGCGGCGATCGCTGCGCGCTGACCTGATAGCAGCGACTGATTGACCCAGCCTTCAGTACCATCGGCATCGCGGATGCGGCGCCAATTGTCGTATTCCTGGATGATTTCCACCGGAAGGCCGGATTTCAGATACATCCACGATACGGCGAAGTCCGTTCCCGGGCCGATGCGCAAATTGACGCGCTTCGATTTCAATGTGACGAAGCGCGGCAATGGCAGGCCGCTCGGCCCCTTGGCCGCCTGCGCATGAGCAAATTCTAAGGTTCCCATGGATGCGGCCAGAGCAATCGCAAGGGCGAGGCAGGACTTCAGGACTTTGCTGCGCATGGAGGCTTCCGTTTGCTCGAATTCGCGCCAGGCACGGCCTGCGCGCGGTCCGGGCTTTTACATTCCACGGCTGCACCACGAGTTTTGTTTGTCTTCGCGTGCGGGTCTGGTAGAAATTGCCCGGAACGGGAAAATTATCACCCCTCTTGGTTAAAGACCTCTGAACAAGGCACCGCAGGCAGCCATGACAGCGAAGAAAAAACCGAAGGTCTACATCACCCGCAAGCTGCCGGATGCCGTCGAAACCCGAATGCGGGAGCTCTTCGATGCCGAGCTGAACATCGATGACACGCCGCGCTCCGTTCCCGAGCTCATTGCCGCTGTGCGGAATGCCGACGTGCTGGTGCCGACGGTCACCGATCGCATCGATGCGGCGCTGATCGATGAGGCGGGACCGCAGATGAAGCTGATTGCCAGCTTCTCCAACGGCACCGACCACATCGACGTCGAGGCGGCGGCGCGCAAGGGCATCACCGTCACCAACACGCCGAACGTCCTGACCGAGGACACTGCCGATATGACGATGGCACTGATTCTCGCGGTTCCGAGGCGGCTCGGCGAAGGGGCGCGGGTCCTGACCGACAAGCCGGGCGAGTGGGCCGGCTGGTCTCCCACCTGGATGCTCGGCCGGCGCATTCACGGCAAGCGGATCGGCATCGTCGGCATGGGGCGAATCGGCACGGCGGTGGCCCGCCGCGCCAAGTCTTTTGGTCTTTCGATTCACTACCACAACCGCAAGCGCGTCAATCCGGCCGTCGAGGACGAGTTGGAGGCAACCTATTGGGAAAGTCTTGACCAGATGCTGGCCCGCGTCGACATCGTCTCGATCAACTGCCCCTCGACACCGGCGACCTTTCACCTGATTTCGGCGCGCCGCCTGGCGCTGCTGCAGCCGACGGCCTATCTCGTCAATACGGCGCGTGGCGACGTCGTCGATGAAACCCAGCTGATAAAATGCCTGAGGGAGGGCAGGATCGCCGGCGCCGGCCTCGACGTCTTCGAGAACGAGCCTGCCGTCAATCCGAAGCTCGTCAAGCTCGCCAATGAGGGCAAGGTCGTGCTGCTGCCGCATATGAGCTCGGCGACGATCGAAGGCCGCATCGACATGGGCGACAAGGTCATCATCAATATCCGCACCTTCATCGATGGCCACAGGCCGCCGAATCGGGTGCTTCCGGGTCGTTGAGGAATTCGGGGGCGAATTGTTCGATGCGCGTCAGCGAGCGAGTATCTTCCGCATCTCGATGAAGGTCGTCCTGGTGAATCCAGGATGGGCCTTCTCGGCGGTTCTGGAAAATCCCCAGGCGGCAAAGACGGCGTGATTTTCGGTAAGCTCGATGCGTGTTTCCAGCCGCAAAGCAGCCAAGCCCAGTTCTGCAGCCGTCTCCTCGGCAACTGCCAGCAGACGCCTCCCGAGGCCCTTGCCTTGCGCTTCCGGCAGAACGGCGAGCTTGCCGACATAGAGACAATCGGCCTCCGGCCGCAGAAACAGGCAGCCGGTCAGTTTGCCATCGTCGATGACGACATGGCCGATCTCGGCCTCGGCCTTTGCTGCCAGCGCCTCCGCCGTGAGATTGAGCGCCGAGGACGGCGGATCGATCTTGCCGTTCATCGAAGCGAAGGCCGCGAGGATGAGGGCGAGCAGTTCGTCCCAGCGCGCGAAGTTCTGATCGAGGCGGATAATCCTCATCCGGCCTGCCTGGCGCGGCGGCGCCTATAGCGCACGCTTTCGAACCGGGCCGAGAGTGCGTCGTAAAGCAGCAGCCGCCCGATCAGCGGCTCGCCGGCGCCGGTGATGAGCTTGATCGCCTCCATCGCCATCATCGTGCCGATGACGCCAGTGAGCGCGCCGATAATGCCGGCTTCAGCGCAGCTGGGAATCAGACCCGCCGGAGGCGCCTCGGGAAAAAGGTCGCGATAGCCTGGGTTGGGCGCTCCATCCTCGGCCGTCTCATAAGGTTTTAGCACGGTTAGTGAACCGTCGAAACGACCGACGGCGCCGGTGACGAGCGGGATACGTGCTTCCTCCGCCGCATCGGCCGCGGCATAACGCGTATCGAAATTGTCGGAGCCGTCGATCAGGAAATCGAAGCCGGATAATTGACGCCGGGCAGTCTCGCGAGAAAAGCGTTCCTCGAAGCGGACGAGCCGGACATGCGGGTTGAGCCTGGCAATTGCCAAGGCGGCGCTTTCGGTTTTCAGCTCGCCGATCGTGCCGGAATCATGAATCACTTGGCGCTGCAGATTGGACAGCGACACCCGGTCGTCGTCGACGATGCCGAGCGTGCCGATACCGGCGGCGGCGAGATATTGCAGGATCGGCGCACCGAGCCCCCCGGCGCCGATCACCAGCACACGGGCGGCTTTGAGTTTCTGCTGGCCTGCGCCGCCGATTTCGGGGAGCAGGATATGGCGTTGATACCGGGCGATTTCATCGGGGCTGAGAGGTTCCATGGCGGCGATCGTAGCATGGCCGCCGACATCGGCAAAAGCGACATCGGGAAAAGCTGTTTCCCTCATCCGAACACCCTTCCGTCCGCAACCGTAAAGAACTGCGCCCTGTCGCCGAGGGCCGAGAACATTCCCCGATCCGTTCCGGTCATGAAGGCCTGACCTCCCAGTCCGTCGATAAGGTCGAACAGCGCGGCGCGTCTGTTCTCGTCGAGATGCGCAGCGATCTCGTCGAGCAGCAGGATCGGCGCATGACCGGTGAGATTGCCGACGAGTCGCGCATGGGCAAGCACCAAGCCGACAAGCAGCGCTTTCTGCTCGCCGGTGGAACACCGCTCCGCCTCCATCGCCTTTTCGCGGTGGTGTACGATGAGGTCGGTCCGGTGCGGCCCCTCCAGCGTGCGCCCTGCGCCGGCATCGCGGTAACGGCTCTCGGCGAGCATCGCCGCGTAGTCGTCCTCGAGGTCGACCGATGGCCGCGAGAACTGGCCGTCCATGAAGCCTGAGAGGTGCAGCGAGGCTGACGGGAAAGGCGAACTCTCCAGTGTTTCCTCGGTCAGCCGGGTCAAGAGGCCGAGCATCTCCTGGCGGGCGAGCGCCATGGCGATGCCGAGGCTAGCCATCTGTTCTTCGATACCGGCAAGCCAGGAAGGGTCGAAGCGACCTTCGTCCAGCAGCTTGTTGCGGCTGCGCATGGCGTGCTCGAAATCGCTCGCGCGGCGGCCGTGGGCGGGATCGAGCGACAGCACCAGGCGGTCGAGAAAGCGTCGGCGGTCGGCGGAGGCGCCGGTGAAGAGCCCGTCCATCGCCGGTGTCAGCCAGAGAAGACGCAGATGATCGGTCAGCTCGTCGGCGGTCTTAGCCGGGGTGCCATTGATCCGAAGCCGGCGGGCTGTGGTGTCCTCGCCCGTTTCTATGCCGGTTCCGATCTCGACTTCGCCCTCCATGCCGTCAAGCGCCGCGAAGATCGAAAAGCCGCCGGCCGCGCCGACGCGGGTAATGTCGCGATAGGCGGCTCGGCGCAGACCGCGGCCGGGCGAAAGCAGCGAGACCGCCTCCATGAGATTGGTCTTGCCGGCGCCATTGTCTCCGGTCAGCACGGCATGCCGACCATCGAGACTAAGGCTCGCGGCGGCATAATTGCGGAAGTCTGTCAGCTTCAGACGGGAAAGAGAAACCTTATGCGGCATTGCGTATCCGGGTTCGTGAAGCGTGACAGCTAAGCCGAAGCGGCGCAGTTGGCAAGCGCGCCGCTTCGCGCCGCGGATCGCGCGCACTTTACCAGAAGCATCGCAAACACGATCGATTCCGGAACTTTTCGGTACCGTTTTTCCCGAATTCTGGAAAAATACAACCGCATCAGAGGCCTCCGACATTGGGAGTCCTCACCGACGACGGTCACCGTCGGGGTTCTCGGATAGCCTGTATAGCAGGGCTTCTGCGACTTTCCTCGATGGCTGCTGACGTAACGTAATGCCCAGAAAAAGTCGGTTGAATTTTGCAACTGCCGGGTTGCGTTATCCCGGGAAAACGATATGGTGAACAAAAGGTTCATGTATAAGAGAGTGGTGAAGTGCCAGATCCGGTCGATATCATTGTTGGTCGCAACATCAGACAGCTTCGCGCCATTCGTCGTGTTTCCCAGCTCGAGCTTGGTGAAGCACTCGGACTGACTTTTCAGCAGATCCAGAAATATGAAAAGGGGACGAACCGCGTTTCAGCCAGCAAGCTGCATCAGATCGCGGTTTTTCTCGGCGTCGAGATCTCCGCCCTCTTCGAGGGGACGGATATATCGGAATTCGGCGGCCGTATCGAACTCAGCCCTGATGCCTATGCCCTTGCGCTGAGCTACGACAAGCTGAACTCGGCTGCGGGCAAGGAAGCGGTCAAGACCATCCTTACACTCATGAGCGGCGACGTGGTCGAGAGCGCCGCCTGACTCAGCCGAAGCGGTCAGATGATCGCGGAAAAGCAACACTTCTTCAGACAGGGACGATCATCGAATCATGTCGGGCTTGTCCGTAGCAGTAGACGCATTTCGCGACGCGCTGGTGAATCAGTGAATCTCGCACCCATGCAACGCCGTCAGCAGGTCGTCCTGCGTCTGGTGGCCGGCGTGGTAGAGGTCGATCGCGATACTGGCGATGGAAAGGCCCTGCTGGCTGCGAAGCTTGATATTGCGCTCGGCACACCATGTGTAGATTGCGCCGGCGAGAACGTCGACATCTTCGGACTGAGAGGAAAAGGCTGGCGCCATGATGGATACTCTTGCTTCGTGGTCCCCGTTAGAGCGTCTGCATCCAAATGGGACGCGCCGGAAACGCTCTGTCGCTCTGAAACTGCGCATCACCCTCCTGACATCGATGCCGAGATCCTGGGTCATGCGCTGACGGCAGAGATTGGAGTCATTTTAAAAACTTGCAAGCGGCATCATCTGGCTGCGTTAACGCAAGTTCCTGTTCCGATCCGGCGCCGTGTCGTTCTGGAACAGATCGCCCGGCATGAACTACCCATGTCTCAAATCGGGATTTGCGCTAGCAAAAAAAAGCCGGAGACGTTTCATCCCCGGCTCTCGCGATTGCGTATCGATCGACCGCTCAGCCTTCGAAGAATTCCTTCATCCTGGCAAAGAAGCCGGTCGACTCGGGATTGTTCTCCTTGGAGGAAATCTGCTCGAATTCCTGCAGCAATTCGCGCTGACGCTTGGTGAGCTTTTGTGGTGTCTCGATCTGGATCTGGATATAAAGGTCGCCCGTCTGCGCCGAACGCAGCACCGGCATGCCCTTGCCCTTGAGACGGAACTGTTTGCCGGCCTGCGTGCCCTCAGGCACGCTGACGCGCGATTTGGTGCCGTCGAGCGTCGCGACATCGAAGGTTCCGCCAAGAGCCGCCGTCGTCATGGAGATAGGCACCGCACAATAGAGATCGGCTCCATCGCGCTGGTAGAATTCGTGCGGCTTCACCGACAGGAAGATATAGAGATCGCCGGCCGGTCCGCCGCGAGCCCCGGCCTCGCCCTCGCCCTGCAGGCGGATGCGCGTGCCATCCTCGATGCCGGCGGGAATATTGACCGAGAGCGAACGTTCTTCCGTCACCCGGCCCTGGCCGTGGCACTTCGGGCACGGATCGGGAATGATCTGGCCGCGGCCGTGGCAGGTCGGGCAGGTCCTCTCGATCGAGAAGAAGCCCTGGGCTGCGCGCACGCGCCCCGAGCCCTGGCAGGTGCCGCAGTTCTTCGGCTGGGTGCCGGGCTTGGCGCCCGAACCTGAACAGACGTCGCAAGTGATGGAGGTGGGAACGCGGATTTGCGCCGTCTTTCCCGAGAAAGCCTCTTCCAGCGTTATTTCCATGTTGTAACGGAGATCGGCGCCGCGCTCCCGGCCTCCGGCAGAGCGCTGACGCGCCCGGCCGCCGCCCATCATCTCGCCGAAAATATCCTCGAAGATGTCGGAGAAGCCGCCACCGGCAAAGCCACCGCCACCGCCGCCCATGCCGCCATGTTCGAAGGCCGCATGGCCATAACGATCATAGGCTGCCCGCTTCTGCGGATCCTTGAGCATCTCGTAGGCTTCGTTGATTTCCTTGAACTTCCGTTCGGCTTCCTTGTCATCCGGGTTCTTGTCCGGATGATATTTCATTGCAAGCTTTCGGAAGGCGCTCTTCAGCTCTTTCTCGTCCGCCGATTTGGCTACACCCAGAGTTTCGTAAAAGTCCGCTTTTGCCATTAAGGATTAAACCCCGGAAATGGATTTCCGGCTGCCATGGTGAGCAGCCGGATCAGGTGTTGAAGCACTATCACGCCGCCGCGGATTACGCGGACTTCTTGCGGTCGTCGTCCTTGATTTCCTCATAGTCGGCGTCGACGACGTTGTCGCCGCCTTCCGCGGAGGAATCGGCAGCAGCGCCGCCTTCGGCCTGCTGTGCTTCATAGATCGCCTGGCCGAGCTTCATGGAAACTTCCATGAGCGTCTGGGTCTTGGCCTTGATGTCTTCGGCGTCGGCTTCGGTTGCCTCCGTCGAGGACTTCAGCGCGGCGATCGCATCCGAGATCGCGGTGCGGTCGGCTTCGGAGACCTTGTCGCCGTAATCCTTCAGCGACTTTTCCGTGGAGTGGATCAGGCTTTCGGCCTGGTTCTTGGCTTCGACGGTCTCGCGACGCTTCTTGTCTTCGGCAGCGTGGGATTCGGCGTCCTTGACCATCTTTTCGATGTCGGCGTCGGAGAGGCCGCCGGAAGCTTGGATGCGGATCTGCTGTTCCTTGCCGGTGCCCTTGTCCTTGGCCGAAACTTGCACGATGCCGTTGGCGTCGATGTCGAAGGTGACTTCGATCTGCGGCACGCCGCGCGGCGACGGCGGCAGGCCGACGAGGTCGAACTGGCCGAGCAGCTTGTTGTCGGCAGCCATTTCGCGCTCGCCCTGCGAAACGCGGATGGTGACGGCCTGCTGGTTGTCTTCCGCGGTCGAGAAGGTCTGGCTCTTCTTGGTTGGGATCGTCGTGTTGCGTTCGATCAGACGGGTGAAGACGCCGCCGAGCGTTTCGATGCCGAGCGACAACGGGGTGACGTCGAGCAGCAGAACGTCCTTGACGTCGCCCTGCAGGACGCCGGCCTGGATGGCGGCGCCGAGCGCAACCACTTCATCCGGGTTGACGCCCTTGTGCGGCTCCTTGCCGAACAGCTGCTTGACGACTTCCTGCACCTTCGGCATGCGGCTCATGCCGCCGACCAGGACCACTTCGTCGATTTCGGCAGCGGTGACACCGGCGTCCTTGAGGGCTGCCTTGCAGGGCGCGATCGTACGCTGGACCAGATCGTCGACCAGGCTCTCGAGCTTGGCGCGGGTCAGCTTCAGCGTCAGGTGCTTCGGGCCGGAGGCGTCAGCCGTGATGAACGGCAGGTTGATTTCGGTCTGCTGCGACGACGACAGTTCGATCTTGGCCTTTTCCGCGGCTTCCTTGAGGCGCTGCAGGGCAAGCTTGTCGTTCTTCAGGTCGATGCCGTTGTCCTTCTTGAATTCGGCAACGAGATATTCGACGAGGCGCATGTCGAAGTCTTCACCGCCGAGGAAGGTGTCGCCGTTGGTGGACTTCACCTCGAAGACGCCGTCACCGATCTCGAGGATCGAAATATCGAAGGTGCCGCCGCCAAGGTCGTAGACGGCGATCGTCTTGCCGTCCTTCTTGTCGAGACCGTAGGCGAGAGCGGCAGCGGTCGGCTCGTTGATGATGCGCAGGACTTCAAGACCGGCGATCTTGCCGGCATCCTTGGTTGCCTGGCGCTGCGCGTCGTTGAAGTACGCCGGAACGGTAATGACGGCTTTCTCGACCTTTTCGCCGAGATAGGATTCGGCGGTTTCCTTCATCTTCTGAAGGATCATCGCGGAAATCTGTGCGGGCGAGTAGCCCTTGCCATTGGCTTCGACCCAGGCGTCGCCATTGTCGCCCTTGACGATGCTGAAGGGAACGAGATGCTTGTCCTTCTCAACGGTCGGGTCTTCGTAGCGGCGGCCGATCAGACGCTTCACCGCAAAAAGCGTGTTCGTCGGGTTGGTGACCGCCTGGCGCTTGGCCGGCTGGCCGACGAGGCGCTCGCCATCATCGGAAAAGGCCACCATGGAAGGGGTCGTGCGCGCACCTTCCGCGTTCTCGATGACCTTTGCGTCCTTGCCGTCCATGACTGCGACGCAGGAATTCGTCGTTCCAAGGTCGATACCAATTACTTTTGCCATGTCATTCTCTCCTTGAAGCAAGCTGTCGGAACCCCCAGAAGGCATTTCCCTGACAGCCCCTTACGGGATGGGTCTACTTGCGATTACGCAATCGTGATTGCGGTGATGCGGCGTATATAAGGAGCGGTTTTCTCGACTGCAAGGCGGGAAATGGCCCCGAATCCGGCAAAACGAATGTGTTGCCTTCAATTTTCGCAGCAGCCGGGAAAGAGGCCGCCCGATCCGCGGAAAGCGTACTATTTCTAGGATAGATAGCTTGCGCCGGGAATGCAGCACGGAATCTCATTGACCCATGATCAGGTCAAGCAGGGTCGTGCGCCGAGGCTGCACCGAAGAGGTCGTCTGCGACCCACCGACATCGCCGGGCGGCACGATGCCGTCGTAGCCTGAACTGCCGCCGTCGGCTACGTCTGCAGGAGGAACCGGGCCGTTGCGGGGGCTTGCCCGCTGTTGACGGACAGGCGCCTGTGGATACCGTTCTGCATTCTCGCCGCCGCCGAAGACGCCGGAAATGATGCCGCCGATCGTCGTCTGTGGCGGCACTTCGGCCGTGACCGGCTGCCCGCCGTCGGGCGCTGCCTGCGCCATCGGCTGGCCGCTGTTCGGATCGTCGATGAGCTGGCCGTTGCCGAAGAGCGGCGCCGGCGAAAGACCCTTGTGGGCGGCGACCATGAATTCCTTCCAGGCTTTGGCTGGAAGACCGCCGCCGGTCACCTTCTTCATCGGCTTGCCGTCGTCATTGCCGAACCAGACGCCTGTCGTGAGGTTGCTGGTAAAGCCGACGAACAGCGCGTCGCGCGAATTCTGCGTCGTGCCGGTCTTGCCCGCCGCCTGCCAGCCGGGAATCTTGGCACTCTTGCCGGTGCCGTTTTCGATGACGCCCATCATCATCGCATCCATCTGCGCGGCGATCTGCTCGGAAAGCACGCGCGGCGGACTGTCATAGGTATTTTCGTAGAGAACCTTCCCCTCGGCGGTCGTCACTCGGCGGATGACGTGCGGCGTCGCCTTGTAGCCGCCGTTCATGAATGCGGCATAGGAGGCGGTCAGTTCCATCAGCGACACTTCGGACGTCCCGAGTGCGATCGAGGCGTTCGGCTGCAGCTCGCTTTCGATCCCGAGCCGGTGGGCGAGCTTGATCACCTGATCCGGCCCGTCATACATGACCAGCTGCGCGGCCACCGTGTTCAGCGACTTCGCGAGCGCGGTCGCCAGCGTCACTTCGCCATTGTATTTCTTCTCGTAATTCTCCGGTGTCCAGTCGCCGATGCGAATCGGCGCGTCGTTAAACACCGAAAATGGCGTCAGCCCTTTTTCCAGCGCTGCCGTATAGACGAAGGGCTTGAACGAAGATCCCGGCTGGCGCTTGGCCTTGACGGCGCGGTTGAACTGGCTCGTCGCATAGTCTCTGCCGCCGACGAGCGCGCGGATCGCCCCGGTGCCATCGATCGAGACCAGGGCCGCCTGCGAGGCATCGAGTTTGCCGCCCTCCTTGTCGAGCACGTCGACCAGCGACTGCTCAGCCTTCTTCTCCAGCGATTTGTCGATCGTCGTATCGACGATGATGTCTTCCTTGACGTCGCCGATCAGTCCCGGCAATTCGTCCATGACCATATCGGCGACATAATGCCCGGCGCCCGACCAGTAGCTCTTGGCCGAAGCCGGGGTCTGCGACATCGCTGTCTTGACCTCGGAATCGGTGATGAACCCCTGCTCGCGCATCGCCGCCAGCACGAGCTGGGCGCGCGCATTCGCCGCTTCCGCGTCGCGGGCCGGCGAAAGCCGCGACGGCGCCTTGAGCAGGCCCGCCAGCACCGCTGCCTCGCCGAGGTTCACATCCCGCGCCGATTTGTTGAAGTAGCGGCGAGAGGCCGCCTCGACGCCATAGGCGTTTGATCCGAAGAACACCCGGTTGAGATACATCGCAAGAATCTGGTCCTTGGTGTATTTCTGCTCCAGCCAGAGCGCGAGCAGCACCTCCTGCACCTTGCGTTCCAGCGTTCTCTCGGGAGAGAGGAAGAGATTCTTGGCAAGCTGTTGCGTCAGGGTCGAACCGCCCTGCACCATGTGGCCGGCCGTGAAATTGGTGACGATCGCCCGCCCAAGGCCGAGCGGATCGACGCCAAAATGCGAATAAAAACGCCGATCTTCGATGGCGATGACGGCTTCGGGAATATAGGGCGACATGTTTTCGAGCGACAGCGCCTCGCCGCCGGTGGCGCCGCGATTGGCAATGACGCTGCCGTCGACGGCGGTGATCTTGACGTTCGGCGGACGCTCGGGGATCGCCCATGTGCTGGCGCTCGGCATGCGCGAGCCGTAATAGAGAACGAGCCCGGCAACGCCGATGCTGGCCCAGATGAAAAGCACGACGCACCAGTAGACCACGCCGCGCAGGAAACCGAAAAGGCCGCCGCCTTCACGCTCCCGCGGCTCGCGCCGCCGCTGGCGGGCGGCACGCTGCGGCGGGGGCTTGGAGCCGCCGCGACGCGCGGATATGCTTCCGATGACGCGGTCATTGGCGTCGAGCGAAAATTCATCATCTTCGCGGGCCGGGCGGCCGCTGAAGGACGGTTCGATTCTGTCGCCTGATTTGCCTCTGCCTGCCATCGCGGACCGGTCGCATCCCCTGTTCGATCGCGAAGCCCACTTCGCATAACGGCGCCCAGTTACAGCGTCAGGCGTCTCTATTAGACGCGAGAAGGACGCTGTAGCACTTTGAAGTGCTGCATAATTTTGTCCTTAAACTGATTTCGATTTAAGGAACCATACAGCGGGCGACGCGATCATCCGAGTGAACTGTAATTGCGGCGATTTAACGGGGTGTTAAAGGACAAAGAGTGAGTGGTCGCGCTGTCGAGGCGCGCGGGTCATGACCACAGACCGGGGAGGCGGTGTAACAATAAAATGGAATTGCTGATTTAAGAATTATGCACCGACTGGAACCAATAGGCTCGACGGCTGTTTATGGAGAAGCGGGACAGCCCCTCACGTCCCGCGAATGATCGGCCGTCTCCCCTCAACGCGCGCCGATCGACATCAGGCCCGGTGCATCCCCCCAAGGAGCGCCGGGCTTTTTCTCGACTCCGTTCACGATGAGTGCTGTTGAGAAAAGGGCGGCATCGCTGCCGCCCTGCTCTTTCAGTCGCACTTGGGATCGCCCGGACGGCAGACGAAGGGCGAGGCCCTGGGGTCCGGATGATTGTAGGTGTCGGCTTTGCCGCCTCTGAACTGCGGCAGGTCACGGAAATCCGAGCTCCTGGTATCCCTGTCCCGACGCTCCCGCCTGCGAGCTTCATCTCTGCGGTCGTCCCGTCGATCCTCATCGCGCCAGTCCCGGTCCCGGTCGCGATCCCGACGATACTCGCGGACCCGGTAGTCCCGATCCAGGTAATCCCGATTGCGATAGTCGCGGTTGCGGTAATAGTCCGGGCCGCGGCTCCAGCGGTCACGCTCGCGATAGAAATCGCGATGGCGGTAGTAACGGTCCCAATAATTGCCGACGCTGAAGGTGACCAGCGGAATGCCCAGCGGACGGTAATATTCCGGGCCAACATAGACGCGGCGTTGCTCGTAGACTGCCTGCACGTACTGGCCCGAAACCCAGCCGCGGCCGCCGTAGAATTCGACGTCGCACCAGTTGACGTTGGAAAGGCATCCACGGATTTCGACGGACGAACCGGCGGGTATGACGGCGACTGCGGGATACCGGGTGCTTGGCCCTGCGCGCATGTTGACGTTTGCCGTCGAGTAACCCTCGGCGGCCTGCACTATTGCCGGAGCCAGCACAAGCAGTGTGGCGGCGGCTATTTTGACGATGAGTTTTTTCACGCTTCTCACTCCTCGTTGGCGTGTTTTCTGGCAGCGCTCGACTGCCTTTCCTTGGCATATGCCATTTGGAACGAAAGATAGAGCGATCGCCGGAATTTGTTATGGCGTCATCATTCGCTTTGTCTTTCAATACTTTATAGGCCGAGCGCGATGAACGTAGCTTGAACGGGGGGAGATTTGTGCTCTCATGCGCTGCTACAGGGCACATGAACCGACAGGAGCGCGGAGCGTCTCCGGCACGTCAGGCTGTTCGGCAATTGAGGTCTGGTCCCGACCGAAAGGTTAACCTTTTGTTAACCTTTCGGCGGCAGTCTAACATCAATACCCGCTTGTTCCTTGACCACGGATGAACTGGCACCGAGCCGAGCGGATGACGAAAGGCCGGGCGACCGGCCTTTTTGTATTTTTGATTTTGGCGCGCCGACACTGCGCGCAATTGCCCTTCAGCCGGCGAGCGCCTGAAGGATGCGCACCCAGGAGCGGATGCCCTTGTGGTAGGAGACAAGCTCGTATTTCTCGTTCGGCGAATGGATACGGTCATCGGCGAGGCCGAAGCCGACGAGCAGCGATTCCATGCCGAGCATCTTCTGGAAATCTCCGACGATCGGGATCGAGCCGCCCATGCCGATGACGATGGCAGGTTTCGGCCACTCGTCGGAAAGCGCCGTCTTCGCCTTGGTCAGAACAGGCGAATCATAGGAGAGATGAATCGCCGGCGAGCCGCCATGCGGATGGAATTCGACCGAGCAGTCGGCCGGAATTTTCGACCTGACGTAGCTGCGGAAAGCCTCGCGGATTGCAGCCGGATCCTGCGTGCCGACGAGCCGAAACGAAACCTTGGCCGAGGCCTTGGCGGCGATGACCGTCTTGAAGCCTTCGCCGGTATATCCGCCCCAGATGCCGTTGATTTCGGCCGTCGGCCGCGCCCAGGTGAGTTCCAGCACCGACCGGCCCTTTTCGCCGGAGGGAATGGAAAGGCCGACTTCACCGAGAAAGCTCTCGGCCGTCTTGCCGAGCGTCTCCCATGACGCCTTGATGTTGTCGGGCGTTTCCTCGACGCCGTCGTAAAAGCCATCAAGCGTGATGCGGCCGGTCTCGTCATGCAGGCCGGCAAGCGCCTCGACGAGAATATGGATCGGATTGGCCGCAGCGCCGCCGAAGAGGCCGGAATGCAGGTCGCGGTCGGCGGCCGTCACGACCACTTCTTCGCCGACGAGGCCGCGCAGTGCCGCGGCGATTGCCGGCGTATCGCGGTCCCACATGCCGGTATCGCAGACAAGCGCATAATCGGCCTTGAGTTCGGCGGCGTTGGCTTCGAGGAAAGGCTTCAGGGACGGTGAGCCCGATTCCTCCTCGCCCTCGAACAGAATGGTGATGCGGCAGGGAAGTGCGCCGTTGATCTCCTTATAGGCGCGGCAGGCTTCGACGAAGGTCATCAGCTGGCCCTTGTCGTCGGAGGTGCCGCGCCCGGTCAGGATCTTGCGGCCATCGCCGACATCCTTGATCGATGGCTCGAAGGGATCGTTTTCCCAGAGCTCGATCGGGTCGACCGGCTGCACGTCGTAATGGCCGTAGAAAAGCACATGCGGCGCGTCGGCGGAAGCGCCGCCATGGTGGGCGACGACCATCGGATGGCCGGGTGTGTCCCGCACCGAGGCGGTAAAGCCGAGGCCTTCGAGATAGGCGACCAGCCATTCGGCTGCCTTCCGGCATTCGGCCTTGTAGACGGGATCGGTGGAAATCGACTGAATGCGCAGAAGCTCGAACAGCTTTTCGAGGCTTGAGGAAAGGTTCTGATCCGCGCGCGCAAGCACTTGTTGTAGATCCGTCATTTTCGACTCCTTTTTGAAATTTGGCCGGACGATAGACCAAACGAGGAGAGCAGGCGAGGCGGAAAAGCAAATGGGCGGCGCGAAAGCGGCCGCGTCCGGATCGGGTGCAAGAAGATTACTTCGGCGATATAGAAGAACCTTCTAATTCAATTTACAGTTATTTAGTAGAACCCAAATAACTTGGCCGTATTCAGCTGTTCGGGGGAGCGGATGTTTTCGGTCATTACATGTATTCGCGACGATCATGATTGGCGGCTGGTGCTCGCGGCCGCGGCGGTTTGTCTGATCGGCGCGATGGCAGCGATGCTGCCGCTTTCACGCGCTCAAGGATGCGATGCCGGGCGCCGCAAGCTCTGGATAGGCGCCTCGGCTTTCGCCTTCGGCACCGGCGTATGGGCAACGCACTTCATCGCGATGCTGGCCTATGACGGCGGCATGCCGATCAGCTACCAACTGGGGCTGACGGCGCTTTCCTTTCTCCTGTCGGTTGCCGGTTCGTGGGCGGCGATCGTCGTCGCTTCGGAGAGCCGCGGCAGGTTTTCGCGCATCCGCGGCGGCGTCCTGATGGCGCTCGGCATCGCCTCGATGCACCTGACCGGTATGCAGGCGATCGAGACACAGGCGGTGATCGTGTACGATCCCTACATGACGCTGAGTGCGGTTCTCGCGGGGGCGCTGCTGTCGAGCGCTGCCTTCTACGCCTTCTTCCAGTGGAGCGGCCTGAGGCGGCTCCTCACCTCGTCCGTCATCTTTGTCCTTGCAATCTGCGCTCTCCACTTCATTTCGATGGCAAGCATCACGCTTGTGCCGGATCCCGGCAAAGAGGTCCCGGCGATGGTGCTCGATACCAGCCTGCTGGCAGCGATCGTGGTGGTAGCGGCGACGGCTCTCATTCTGATCGCTATCGCGGTGGTCTTTATCGACAGCCATCTGACGGATCTGAGAGGGCTCGCCAATGCCTCGCAGGAAGGGCTGCTGATCCTGCGCGAAGGCAGAGTCATCGATGCCAATGAACGGTTCCAGGCACTTTCCGGCTGGAAGCTTGCCGATCTTGTCGGCAAGGCGCCGTCCGCTGCTTTGACCGCCATACAGGGGCAGAATAGGCCCGGCGAGACCTTGCTCAGCACCAGCAGCGGCAAGGAGATCGCCGTCGAAGTCAATACGAGCAGGATCGTCTATCGCGGGCACAATTGTGACGTGCTGGCGGTGCGCGATCTAACGGAGCGCAGGCAGGCCGAGGAGATGATCGAACATCTCGCCCACCACGATGTTCTCACCGATCTTCCGAACCGGTCGTTGTTCGATACGCGCATCCGTCAGGCGCTGCAGATGGCCGAACGAAAGAGCAGCAAGGTGGCCCTTTTCTATATCGATCTCGATCGGTTCAAGAGCGTCAATGATATTTTCGGCCATGCCGAGGGCGACCGAATTCTCCGCAAGGTTGCGTCGATCCTCCGGCGCGTCGCCGATGAAAGCGATACGATCGCCCGTCTCGGTGGCGATGAATTTGCCATCATCCAGCCCGCCGGACAGCAACCGGCGGCCGCGCAGAAGCTCGCAGCGGCGATCCTCGACGAATTCGCCGCCGAAATGGATACGGCACGCGACCCAACAGCCGTCGGCGTCAGCCTCGGCATCGCCCTTTATCCGGCCGACGGACGTGATGTGGACGAGATCTGCAACAATGCCGATATCGCACTCTATCGGGTCAAGCACGGCGGTCGCGGCAAGGCCTGTTTCTTCGACGCGGAAATGGACGAAGCCACGCGCGCGCGCCGCCAGATCGAAAGCGAACTGCGCCACGCCATCACCCGCAATCAGATCCATGTCAGCTATCAGCCGATTTACGGCGCACTAAGCGGCGAGGTCAGCGGTTATGAGGCCCTGATGCGCTGGAACCGGCCGGGGCACGGCATCAGCGAGCCGGATGTCTTTATTCCGATCGCCGAGGAAAGCGGATCGATTGTCCAGCTCGGCGAATGGGTGCTGCGCGAGGCCTGCGCAGAAGCTGCGCGCTGGCCGCATCCGCTGACGATCGCCGTCAATGTCTCGCCGGTGCAGTTCATGCTGCCGAACCTTTGCGAGCGGATCGAGGCAATCCTCGAGGAAACGGGGCTCGCGCCCGACCGGTTGGAAATCGAAATCACCGAGGCCGCTCTCATCCGTGACCGCGATCGGGTGATGGCCACGCTGCTGCGCCTGCGCAGCCTCGGTGTTCACATCGTCATGGACGACTTCGGCACCGGTTTTTCCTCGCTTTCCAACCTGCGAACCTTCCCCTTCGACAAGATCAAGGTCGACCGCAGCTTCACCGGCATGCTGGAACATGACGCGGCGTCACGTTCGATCGTGCGCGCCATCATTGGTCTCGGCCACAGCCTCGGCATGCCTGTCGTGACGGAGGGCGTCGAAACCGAGACGCAGCGCCAGATCGTCCTCGAAGAAGGCTGCTCGCAGGTGCAGGGCTTTTTGCTCGGCAAGCCGGATATCGAGCCGAGCATCAAGCTCGCCGCCAAAAGCCTTCTGTGCTCGACGGCCGACGCTGACGCGTCGCCGCCTCCGTGGCGGGGATCTACGCGTCTTGCCGGTGAATAATCTCGATCAGAGCGTCTTGGCGTTTTCCAGCAGCCGGCGGATATATTCGAGCGTCAGCTCGCGTTCGAATCCGCGAAAGCCTTTGAACAGCGCGAGGTCCGCCTCACGCGCGGTCTCGATCGCCTCAGCCTCCATTGCACGCGCCTTCGGCGTCAGGAAAATCAGCTGCGCCCGCTTGTCGGAGGGATGCGGCCGGCGCTCGATCAGCCCGTCGCGGACCATGCGCGAAAGCGTATTGGCCATGGTCGCCTGCTCGATAGCGACTCGGTCGAGAAGCTGTTTCTGGGTCAGCCCGTCCTCGGCCCAGAGTTCCAGCAGGATGGGAAACTGGCCGGGGGAGAAACCAAGCCCTATCGCACGCTGGTGCAGCGAGCGGGCAAAACCCTTCGCCAGCTGGCTGGCAAGGTAAGCTCCCGAATCCATGCGGTTAAATGCCATGATCGCAAGTTAGGCTCAAAACCGTGCCGGAGACAATGCAGCAAATCGCAGAGGATGCTGCAAAAAATGCAAGCTGCGATCAGAACTGCGCGAACCTGAAAAACAAAAGTCGCCATGACCTGGAGGTTGGCCATGGCGACTCTAAAATGGGGACAAAGGCCCGGAGAGGGGGATAAGGCCTTTGTCCAAGCCTGATGCGGCGGGGGACAAGCCGGTAATCAGACCCGCGACGCGATCAAGCGCCGGTGACATGCATTTGTAGCTACGAATGTGGTTTTTCAAGGGTCACGGTACGTTACAAATCGGTAACAGTTTGGTGAGCGGAAATTCTTTCCGCTCGTGGCGCACCGAACTTTATATGGACCTCGTTTCCTGCCCGCGCTATCCATGCACGCATGAAAAAAGGCGATCATCTCTTCCTAGTCGACGGTTCCGGCTTCATCTTTCGGGCCTTTCACGCACTACCGCCGCTGACGCGCAAGACCGACGGTCTGCCGGTCGGCGCCGTCTCCGGTTTCTGCAACATGCTGTGGAAGCTCTTGAGGGATGCGCGCAACACCGATGTAGGGGTAACGCCGACCCATCTTGCCGTCATTTTCGACTATTCCGCTAAGACATTCCGCAAGGATCTCTACGACGCCTACAAGGCAAACCGTTCGGCCCCACCGGAAGAGCTTATCCCGCAGTTCGGCCTCATAAGAGAGGCGACTCGCGCCTTCAATCTGCCCTGCATCGAGACCGAAGGCTTCGAGGCCGACGACATCATCGCCACCTACGCCCGCCAGGCCGAAGCATCAGGCGCCGACGTCACCATCGTTTCCTCCGACAAGGATCTGATGCAGCTCGTCACCCCGAACGTCCACATGTATGACAGCATGAAGGACAAGCAGATCGGCATTCCCGACGTCATCGAGAAATGGGGCGTGCCGCCGGAAAAGATGATCGACCTGCAGGCGATGACCGGCGATTCCGTGGACAATGTTCCCGGCATTCCGGGAATCGGCCCGAAAACCGCCGCCCAGCTCCTCGAGGAATATGGCGATCTCGATACGCTGCTCGAGCGCGCCACCGAGATCAAGCAGGTCAAGCGGCGTGAGATGATCCTTGCCAATATCGAGATGGCGAGGCTTTCGCGCGAACTCGTCCGCCTGCGCACCGATGTGCCGCTCGATCTCGATCTCGACGCGCTGGTACTGGAACCGCAAAACGGCCCGAAGCTGATCGGCTTCCTGAAGACGATGGAATTCACGTCGCTGACCCGACGCGTCGCCGAAGTCTGCGATTGCGATGCGAGCGCCATCGAACCGGCGGTGGTCCCGATCGAGTGGGGCAAGGCGGCCCATGGCCCTGATCTCGATGCGGCCGAGCCGGAGCCTGTTGCCGGCGGCATACCGGACGTTTCGGGCGAATCGGTGCCCGTGCCGCCTCGCGCGAAGGCAAAGGCCGGTGTCGAAGGCGCTTTTTCGCCGGCCGATCTCGCCAAGGCGCGGGCCGAGGCTTTTGCGGCGCTGCCCTTCGATCATTCAAACTATGCGACGATCCGCGATCTCGCGACGCTCGACCGATGGATCGCCGATGCGCGCGACACCGGCCTCATGGCTTTCGATACGGAGACCACGTCGCTGGATGCGATGCAGGCCGAGCTTGTCGGCTTTGCGATGGCGATCGCCGACAATGTCAGCGATCCCACCGGCACGAAGATTCGCGCCGCCTATGTGCCGCTCGCCCACAAGAATGGCGTCGGCGATCTGCTCGGCGGCGGCCTGGCCGAAAACCAGATTTCCATGGGTGACGCCTTGCCGCGGCTGAAGGCATTGCTGGAGGACGAATCAGTCCTCAAGGTCGCCCAGAACCTGAAATACGACTACCTCTTGATGAAGCGCTATGGCATCGAGACGAAGAGTTTCGACGACACGATGCTGATCTCCTATGTGCTCGACGCCGGCACCGGCGCTCACGGCATGGATCCGCTCTCGGAAAAATTCCTCGGCCATACGCCGATCCCCTACAAGGATGTGGCGGGCAGCGGCAAGGCGAACGTCACCTTCGACCTGGTCGATATCGACCGCGCCACCCATTATGCCGCCGAGGACGCCGACGTGACGCTGCGCCTCTGGCTGGTGCTGAAGCCGCGGCTGACGGCGGCGGGGCTGACCAGTGTTTACGAGCGGCTGGAGCGGCCGCTGCTGCCGGTGCTGGCGCGCATGGAAGCGCGTGGCATTACGGTCGATCGGCAGATCCTGTCGCGGCTGTCCGGCGAACTGGCTCAGGGTGCGGCGCGCCTGGAAGACGAGATCTACCAGCTCGCCGGCGAGCGGTTCAATATCGGTTCGCCGAAGCAGCTGGGCGACATCCTGTTCGGCAAGATGGGCCTTGCCGGCGGCAGCAAGACGAAGACCGGACAATGGTCGACCTCCGCTTCGGTGCTCGAGGATCTCGCCGCCGCCGGTTTCGAGCTGCCGCGCAAGATCGTCGATTGGCGCCAGCTCACCAAGCTGAAATCCACCTATACCGACGCGCTTCCGGGCTATGTCCATCCGGAGACCAGGCGGGTCCACACCTCCTATTCGCTGGCTTCGACGACCACGGGGCGCCTGTCCTCGTCCGAGCCGAATCTGCAGAACATTCCCGTGCGCACCGCAGAAGGCCGCAAAATCCGCACCGCCTTTATCTCGACGCCGGGTCACAAGCTGATTTCCGCCGATTACAGTCAGATCGAACTGCGCGTACTTGCCCATGTGGCCGAGATCCCGCAGCTGACCAAGGCCTTCGAGGACGGCGTCGACATTCACGCCATGACCGCTTCGGAAATGTTCGGCGTGCCGGTCGAAGGCATGCCAGGTGAAGTGCGCCGCCGTGCCAAGGCGATCAATTTCGGCATCATCTACGGCATCTCCGCCTTCGGCCTCGCCAACCAGCTTTCGATCGAACGCTCGGAGGCCGGCGACTACATCAAAAAATATTTCGAGCGCTTCCCCGGCATCCGCGACTATATGGAAAGCCGCAAGGCAATGGCCCGCGACAAGGGTTATGTCGAAACGATCTTCGGCCGCCGCATCAACTATCCCGAAATCCGCTCTTCCAACCCTTCGGTGCGCGCCTTCAACGAACGGGCGGCAATCAACGCGCCGATCCAGGGCTCTGCGGCCGACGTCATTCGCCGGGCGATGATCAAGATGGAGCCGGCGCTCGCCGAAGCGGGTCTTGCCGAGCGTGTGCGCATGTTGCTGCAGGTGCATGACGAGTTGATTTTCGAGGTCGAGGACGAGGATGTCGAAAAGGCGATGCCGGTCATTGTCTCGGTCATGGAAAACGCCACGATGCCGGCGCTCGAAATGCGCGTGCCGCTCAAGGTCGATGCCCGCGCCGCCACCAATTGGGACGAGGCGCATTAACCGCCTCCCCAACGAAAAAGATTTTTCCGATTCTCCTAACTCATTGAAATCACGGCCATGTACCTCCCCGGGCCGTACCGGAACGATACGGCTGGAAGGAACTTATTAACCTTCCTTTTCTATCCCGGTAGGGTCGTAATTTGTTAGGCATGAGTGAGTAGCGGACGCATGCGTTTTCCCAGAACCAATTTGACGGATGCCGCAGATTTTTCCAGCGGCATTGAAACGGAGCTTCCGGAGGAAAATCCAGGCGAGAGGCCGCCGGCACCGATCTGGCAGAGCAACTTCTCGCTCGCGCCGAATGTTCGCTTCACCCGCACGCCCGAAACGCTGATCAGCCGCCGCCGCCCGTCGAACGAGCCCGTTCGCAGTGAACCGGAAGCGGAACAGCAGGCGATAGGGATAGAACCGGTCGCGGTCGACGTGCCCTTCGATATCTACCTGCCGGAGCCCGCTGAACCTGCCGCAGTGCAGGCTGAGATCGAGACGCTGCAGCCGCCGGCCGCCGCGGTGGAGGCTCCTACCCTGCGCGTCGCTTCCGAACTGTCTTCGATTTCCGATTTTGCCTTCTGGGAAGTCATGGCGTTCGAGGAGGGCGAACCGGTGCGCGCGCCCTCGATCATTCTTCCGAAGATCGAGACCGCGCCCGAATCGATCACCTCGCTGTTTCGCGTCATGGAATGGCGTCCGGGCACGCTGAAGCCCGCTCAGGCGGCATCCCGACCGGTCCAGCCGCCGGCTGCAGCGCCCGCGCCGGCGGCTCTGCGCCCGCCGGCGGCGATTTCCTTGGAAAGGCCCGTGCGGACCCGCGAGGCGGCGATTGCACCTGCGCCGCAGGTCGCGCCCCAGACTGCGCCGATGCCTCAGGTCACGCCGGTGCCTCAGGCCGCCTCTGTGCCTCGGCCTACGCCCCCGGTCGCCGCAGTCCTGCCGTCGCCGCGCCTTGCGGCAAGGCCTGAAAAGATCGATGCATCAGGTTATGAATTCCCGCCGCGCGCTCTTTTGCAGGAGCCGCCCGAACGTCTCGGCGAGATCATGTCGCAGGAGACGCTGGAGCAGAATGCCGGTCTTCTGGAAAGCGTGCTTGAGGATTTCGGCATCAAGGGCGAGATCATTCATGTTCGCCCCGGCCCCGTCGTCACCCTTTATGAATTCGAGCCGGCGCCCGGCGTGAAGTCGTCGCGCGTCATCGGCCTGGCCGATGATATCGCCCGCTCGATGTCGGCGCTTTCGGCCCGCGTCGCAGTGGTCCCGGGCCGCAACGTCATCGGCATCGAGCTGCCGAATGTCACCCGTGAAACCGTCTATTTCCGGGAGATGATCGAGAGCCAGGATTTCGACAAGAGCGGCTATAAGCTGGCGCTCGGCCTCGGCAAGACCATCGGCGGTGAGCCTGTGATCGCCGAGCTCGCAAAGATGCCGCATCTGCTCGTCGCCGGCACCACCGGTTCGGGCAAATCGGTCGCCATCAATACGATGATCCTGTCGCTGCTCTACCGCATGACGCCGGAGCAATGCCGGCTGATCATGGTCGACCCGAAGATGCTCGAACTCTCCGTCTATGACGGTATTCCGCATCTGCTGACGCCCGTCGTCACCGATCCGAAAAAGGCTGTCATGGCGCTGAAATGGGCGGTGCGCGAGATGGAGGAGCGTTATCGCAAGATGTCGCGCCTCGGCGTGCGCAACATCGACGGCTATAACGGCCGCGTCTCCCAGGCGCGCGAAAAGGGCGAGACCATCCATATCATGGTTCAGACCGGCTTCGACAGGGGAACCGGTGCGCCGATCGAAGAAAGCCAGGAGCTGGATCTTGCGCCGATGCCTTACATCGTCGTCATCGTCGACGAGATGGCCGATCTGATGATGGTCGCCGGCAAAGAGATTGAAGGTGCGATCCAGCGTCTGGCGCAGATGGCGCGTGCCGCCGGTATTCACCTGATCATGGCGACCCAGCGTCCGTCGGTCGATGTCATCACCGGCACGATCAAGGCGAATTTCCCGACCCGCATTTCCTTCCAGGTCACCTCGAAGATCGACAGCCGCACCATCCTCGGCGAGCAGGGCGCAGAGCAACTGCTCGGACAGGGTGACATGCTGCATATGCAGGGTGGCGGCCGCATCGCCCGTGTCCATGGCCCCTTCGTCTCCGATGCCGAGGTCGAAAAAGTCGTCGCGCATCTGAAGACGCAGGGCCGTCCTGAATATCTGGATACGGTCACGGCCGACGAGGAGGAAGACGTCGAGAATGAAGAAAACGGCGCCGTCTTCGACAAGAGTGCTATGGGCGCCGAGGACGGTGACGAGCTCTACCAGCAGGCCGTCAAGGTCGTCATGCGGGACAAGAAGTGCTCAACCTCCTACATCCAGCGCCGCCTCGGCATCGGCTACAACAGAGCCGCCTCCCTGGTGGAGCGGATGGAAAAGGAAGGTCTCGTCGGCCCGGCAAACCATGTCGGCAAGCGCGAGATCGTATCCGGACGCGGCGAGGGCGATTGATCGACGATGGCCGGAGTGCGCGGCGCATTCCGGTTTCATGTTTTCGACGTAGCCGATCTTATCGTTTCCTCGACGAACTCGGTCTTGCCGCCGGTATAGAAATCCCAATCGCCGTCCGCCTCCGCGGACAGGCGGCGTTTGAGGTCGGCATAGGCCTTGGCCTTTGCGGGATGGTCTCGGAGATGGTTGCGAAACAGGATGCGCTGCCGATGCACGGGATTATCGAGCGGGCAAACATAGAGCCTGTACCCGCAAGCCTCGCGGTTACGGGTAAAGACCCAGCGGCCGTCTCCGTGAGGGTCGCCGTGAAAGGTGAAGTCGGCAGCGCGTACCAATTCTATCACTGCCGGTAAGGTGTCGTCAGATACCACGACGACATCGAGGTCGATTTTCGGCTTGGCTGCAAGTCCAGGCACAGATGTGCTGCCGATGTGGTCGATGGACTGCACGAGATCACCGAGCAGGACGGAGACCTCGGCGCTGATTGCGGCAAAGAGCAGTGGCCAGGAAGTGTCGTAATCGACGACTTTGATGGCACGCATCCTGCCTCCCTACTGTGGTCGCTGCACTTCGGCCAGCAATTCGTCCAGAATCGCGATCATCTTCAGTTCGGCCTCTTCCAGCGAACCGCTATTGTCGAGTTCCGTCACGTCATAGTCGCCGCGCACGGTCAGCGGGCCGCGGGCAAGCCTGGCCATGATGTCCTCATGTGACTCCCGGCCGCGCCCTTCCAGCCGGCTGGCGAGCACTTCCGGGCGGGCCGTGACATTGATGACCTTCAGCCGCGGGAAAGCGGCCTGGAAGCGGTGAAGCGCCGAGCGCGAGCCGTTGGCCACGACGATATGGCCTCTCGACAGCGCCACCGAGACTTCGGCCGGAATGCCGTATTTCAGGCCATGCGCCTCCCACCACACGGCGAAGGAGCCTGACTGTTCCATGGCGGCAAAGCCTTGAAGGGAGACGGAAAGATGATCCTCGCCGCCGGCATCGCGGTGGCGGGTGATGACGCGGCGGGCGAAATGCACATTGTCGCGGCCGGAAAAACGCCGCGCAGCGAGGTTCATCAGCGTGTCCTTGCCGGCGCCGCTCGGCCCGACGACGACGACCATGATACCGCGTTCGGCTCCAGCAGCCGCATGGGGTTCGTGCGGCGTCATGCGACACGGCGTCCCTGGCGCCAGACGGAGCGTGTTACCGGCACGCCGTGCGAGCGGTGGACACGGACGAGATCGGCGCGCAGCCCGGGCGCGATCCGGCCGCGATCATTGAGGCTGACGGTGCGGGCAGGCGTCGACGTCACCATCGCGATCGCTTTCGGAAGGGTGATGCTTTCCACCTCGTCGGCAAGGATGAAGGGTGCATGCAGCAGGCTGAGCGGTACGTAATCGGAGGACAGAACGTCGAGCACGCCCATTTCGGCGAGATCGCGGGCGGCGATGTTGCCGGAATGGGATTTGCCGCGCACGATGTTCGGCGCCCCCATCAGCACGCTCATGCCGTGCTCGTGCGATGCCCGGGCGGCATCGAAGCTGGTCGGAAACTCGGCAAGGCGCACGCCATTGTCGATCGCCTCGTCGACATGGGAGAGTGTGGCGTCGTCATGGCTTGCGACCGTGATGCCGCGCTCGGCGCAGACCTTGGCGATGGCGTTTCGATGTGGCGTCGAATTGCGCGCCGATTCCGCCTGGCGCTTGGCGACGAAACGGGCAAAGGCCTCATCGCTCAGACCACGCTTCTTTTGGTAGTAGAAGATATATTGATCCATCGTCTGGAACTGCCGCTGGCCGGGCGCGTGATCCATCAGCGAGACGAGCCGCACATGCGGATCATTTTCGAAATCGGCGAAATGTTCAAGCACATTGTCGGCCGATACCTCGCAGCGCAGGTGGATGAGGTGTTCGGCGCGCAGCCTGCCTTCCTTCTCCGCCGATTGGATGGCGTCGGCCATCTCTCGCATCTCGCCATGTTCGAACCCGCCGTCCTCGTCCGCGCCCATGCGCAGGCAGTCGAAGACCGTCGTGATGCCCGATGTGACAATCTGGGCGTCATGCGCCTGGACGGCAGCCGTCTTGTGCCAGCGAATGCCCGGACGCGGCTGATAATGGCCTTCGAGATGGTCGGTATGCAGTTCGACAAGGCCGGGAATGACGTAATCCCCCTCGAAATCTTCGCCGGTTACCGAATTGCCTTCAGAGATATCGGCGATCTTGCCGTCGCGGATGAGGATCGATCCTGAAAGGATGTCGTCCTCGAGAACGATGCGGGCGTTGGAAAAGACGGTCTCTTTGCTCATATTGTCAGGTCTTTCAGTTTTTAGCGCCGGCAAGGGGCAGCCAGGAACGAACTCTGAACGGGGCGCCGCGCGTCTCCTCGATGAAGACGGCAAGGCCGGAGATCGAAAGCGGCCGGCCGGTGAAACCGGCAAAACGTTCCGCCAGAATTGCTCTCATCACCTCGGCGCGCTCTGCAGGCACCTGGCCGCTCAGCGTCATGTGGAAACCGAAATCCTCCATGACGTAAGGATAGCCCCAGCGCTGCAGATTGGCGCGTTGGCTGTCGCTGAGCCTTTCCGGATTGCGGCGCGCGATATCGGCCTCGGACAGCGTTGCGCGGAACGGCTCGAATGACTTTACCACCTTCGCGGCGAAATCCTGAAGAGGTTGATGAAGAGAGCCGGGAACAAGGGCGAAGAAGCGGCCGAGCTGGCCAAGCACCAGTTCGGGGATCTCGAAAGCCGGGGTGCGCGCGGCAAACTCCTCGGCAAAGGCCATGAGATCCTTTTCGGTGACAGAAGCGGCAAGCGAAAACGGCGCCTTGATCGTCGCATGAAAGCCATAGCGTCGCGGGTCGGCAGTCAGCTCGAACTGCTCTGGCGCACTCAGCGTCTCATGTGCGGGTGCAGGATAGGTTTTGCCGCTGAACGCATCGCGGCCGAGCCAGAGCGAAGCCGCGCCGGTCAGAGGGTCATCCTTTGGCGGCGAAAAATAGAGAGCGTAGCGCAAGGATTTTGTCCTGGGGATCGTCGAAAGGGGAGCGCAATGTGCAGTGATTTGGCGGCGAACCGCAAGCAGGCTCCCGGCTAAAAGATTTCCGTGACAGAATGATGATGACGGCCGCGCCGCCACCGGCCTTCATCGAGTGCTCAGTGCGAATTCGTACCCATCAGCCGATGGCGGAGCGAGTTCGATGCGGCGTCGAACAGGAGGACGACGATCAGGATCAGAATGACCATATAGGCGACGTTTTCCCAGTTGGCGTTGGTGCGCATTGCCTCCCAGAGTTTGAGGCCGATGCCGCCTGCGCCGACAGCGCCGATGATCGTGGCGCCGCGCACGTTCGATTCCCACTGGTAGAGCGTCTGGCTGACGATGACGGGCACGATCTGCGGCATGATGCCGTAACGATGGACGAGCACGGTCTGGGCGCCGGTCGCTTTGATGCCTTCCCGCGGCTTGTTGTCGATGTTCTCGAGCCCCTCGGAATAAAGCTTGCCGAGCGTGCCGGTCTCGGTGAGGAAGATCGCGCCGCTGCCGGCAAGCGGCCCTGGGCCGAAGGCGCGTGTCAGGAAAAGCGCCCAGATCAGCATGTCGACAGAGCGCAGGAAATCGAAGAAGCGCTTGAGAATCTGGTTCAAGAGGCGGTTCGGAGTGATGTTGCGTGCCGCCAGGAAGGCGAGCGGGAAGGCGGCAAGTGCGCCGAGCAGCGTTCCGAGAAAGGCCATGACGATCGTCTGGAAAAGCTTGGTCCAGACGTCGCCGTGCTGCCATTCGCTGTTGTTCCAGATGTCATCGAAAGCGAGCGACAGGTTGGACTGGTCGGGCTTGATGCGCGGGCCGGAGACAATGAGGCCAAGGACGTCGCCGACCGGCTTGTCGAAGAATGACGATTGCGTGTCGAAGAGGAAATTCGCCCAGCCGAGGAAACGCTTGCGAACTTTCACGCGATCGACGGAAATGCTGACGTCGCCGGCAAAGCCGAGATCAGCGAGCACGTTGTCGTCATAGACCGTCATCCAGCTCGGCACCGGGCCGACCACCTGGGGCGCGCCGCTCGAAACGTTGACCGGGACGCTGACGCCGTGCGCGGTCACGATCGTTTCGCTCTTCGAAACGGTGATGCTGCGGCTGGTGCCGCTGACGGAAACGGTGATGCTGCCATCGGGATTGTTGACCACCCAGTCCGGATGCGGATTGTCGCCGAGCGGCGAGAAGCGGGGATAACGCACCTCGATCGAGCCGTCATCCTGGATGCGGAAGTCCGGCTGCACATCATAACTCACCCATTGGCTGAGATATATGCCAACGCGCTCCCAGTGGGCTTCGGCAAGAAGCTTGGGCAGGTCAAAGAACCAGACGGCGTAGAGGCCGTAGAGGAGGGTCGCAATGAGGATCATTAGCCCGCCGAAACGCTGGCGGAACGACCGGTGGAAATAGTCCGGATAGCGCGCTTCAATCTCATGCATGCGGTTTGCGTCGATCACCGTCATGGCGGCCTCAATGCTGCAGAAGGAAGGCGTGTTCGCCGACGAGACGGCGGCGCAGCCAGGCGGAGAACTGGTCGACGGCGATGATCGTCACGAACAACAGGAGTACGAGGGCAACGGTCTTTGCGCCGAAGCCGCGCGAGATCGAAAGCTTCAGCTCTTCGCCGATGCCGCCGCCGCCGACGGCGCCGATGATGGTCGAGGCGCGCACGTTGATCTCCAGACGCAGCAGCGCATAGGAGGCGAAATTCGGCAGCACCTGCGGCAGGGCGGCGAAGCGCACGCGCTCCCACCAGTTGGCGCCAACGGCCTTCATCCCCTCATGCGGCTTCATGTCGATATTTTCGGCGACTTCGTAGAAGAGTTTGCCGAGCGCGCCGATCGTGTGCAGGGTGATGGCGATGATGGCGGCGACCGGCCCGATCGACAGGATCGCTGAAAACAGGCCGGCGATGACGATTTCCGGGAAGGCGCGCAGGAATTCCATCAGCCGCTTGGTGAAGACGCGCAGCGGCCACGAACTCGTCAGGTTGCGCGCCGCAAAGAAGCTCAAGGGCACCGCAAAGACGAAGGCGATGATAGTCGAAATCAGCGCCACGTTGATCGTGATGATCATCAGCTCGAAATATTCCGGGATGTAGAAGTCTCCCCAGATATAGACGCGGCCTTTGATGAAGTTGAATTCCTCGCCGCCTTTGTCGTTGACGCTCGCTATGTCGAAGAGCGCGCGCCAGACGTCGTTCCAATCCTTGGGGATGAGCCAGCTCAGGAAGTCGAATAGGTGCGGCAGGCGTTCGAAGAAATGGCCGGCATTGCTCTCATCGGCAAAGCGGACGGAGCTCACGAAAGCCGCGATAAGGATAACCAGGCCGAGCACGGTGTAGAAGCGGCGCTTGGCGACCATCCGGTCCCAGGCGGTGCCGATCTCCTGCGTGCTCTGCATGTGCGGCTGTGTGTCGGCAATGGTCATGGACGCTCCCCGCGGTAACAAACAAAGGGGCGGCCGTTGTCAGCCGCCCCCGTATTCAAAAGGCGATCAGCCGCCGATGGCCGCCTTGCGAACTTCGACGACGGCCTTGTAGAAGTCGTGCTTGACGGGAGCGTAGCCCTTGTAGTCGCCGCCTTCGACAGCCGAGAAACACTTGTGATCCTTTTCCGGCAGGGCCGTGAAGAAGGCTGCGAGCTTCGTCTGCCACTCCTGGCCGAGGGCGTTGCGCACGACCAGCGGGCCGTTCGGGATCAGCGGCGAACGCCAGACTTCAACGAGCTTGTTCGGATCGACGGCGCCCTTGTCGACTTCCTTGCGGAACGTGCCGGAAGTGTAGCCATCCTTGAAGTCGCCGATGCCCGACGAGTCGTCGACGGCGACATCGACCTTGCCGTCATAGGCGGCAAGCAGGTTGTTTTCGTGACCGCCGTTGAATTGGGTCGAGGCAAAGAACTTGTCGTTCGGAATGCCGGTGTCCTTCGGGATCTGAGTTAGCGGCACGAGGTAACCGGAGGTGGAGTCCGGATCGGCGTAGCCGAGCTTCTTGCCCTTGGCGTCCTTGATGGTCTTGATGCCGGAAGACTTCAGCGCCAGGCCGATCGAGTAATAACCCGTCGAACCGTCTTTCTGCTGCGTCGTCAGGATCGGCGTAACAGCCTTCGGATCCTTCAGGTAGACGGAGGCGTAACCGGAAGCGCCGAGTTCGGCGAAGTCGAGCGTGCCGCCGAGCAGGCCCTGGATAACGCCGTCATAGTCGGCGGCCGGGAAGAGCGAGACCTTCTCGAAGCCGAATTCCTGCTTCAGGTGGTCGGCGAGGCAGGCATAGTTGCGCAGGCGGTCAGTTTCATTTTCGCCGCCAAGGATGCCGATGCGGAATTCCTTGAGGTCTGCGGCATTGGCGGCGCCGGCGAGCGCAAACAGCGCCGTTGCCGCAAAGAGTGCTTTCTTCAACATGCGTTCTCTCCTATCGACCGGTATCTCCGGCCTTCCCGTTACGAAGAAGTGTGCCCTTAACGCGGGCGTTCGATCGCGGCCGCCTCTGTCAGAGACCAGCCAACGCCAGCGGCTGGACGCCGGCGGATTGATTGTTGGCGCCCTCGGGAGCGATATTGATGGAGGTCGAGGTCATCGTTTCGTCGATGCCGGCGCCGTCCTTGTCCGTGCCGTAGATTTCCTTCACTGCTTCGGCCGTCAGCTCCGAGGGCTTGCCGTCGAAGACGACGCGGCCGCCGGCCATGCCGACGATGCGCTCACAATAGTTGCGGGCGGTGTCGAGCGTATGCAGATTGGTGATGACGGTGATGCCCTCACGCTCGTTGATGTCGCGCAGCGCATCCATGACGATCTTGGCGTTCAGCGGATCGAGCGAGGCGATCGGTTCGTCGGCGAGCACCATCTTCGGGTTCTGCATCAGCGCGCGGGCGATCGCCACGCGCTGCTGCTGGCCGCCGGAAAGCGTGCCGGCCGGCTGCAGCGCCGTCTGCTCGATGCCGAGGCGTTCGAGTGCCGCAATCGCATGCACGCGCTCCTCGCGGGTGAAGATGTTGAGGAGGCTCAGAAGCGTCGGGCGGTGATTGAGGCGGCCCAGCATGACATTGGTCAGGACATCGAGGCGCGGCACCAGGTTGAACTGCTGGAAGATCATCGCACAATCGCGCTGCCAGTTGCGCAATGCCTGGCCGCGAAGCCCGGAGACCTCGACGCCGGCGAAATGAATGGAGCCGGAGCTCGGCTCCTGCAGGCGGTTGATCATGCGCAGCAGCGTCGACTTGCCGGCGCCGGAGCGGCCGATGATGCCGACCATCTGACCCTGGGGAATGGTGAGGGTCACGGTATCGACGGCGAGCCTTTTTCCGAAACGACGGGTGACATCCTTCAGCTCGAACATCATGCTGGTCCCTTGCACTTCAGGCCTTGGTCAGCACCGCATTAGTCCCGCTTGATGAACCTCAAATGTCAGATTTGTGTAAGAAGTGTCACAAATCTCCGCGCTGCGGAGGCGGTGTCTAGCCCTCGTAGCGGGCCAGAAAATCTTCCGCGCTTAAGTTGCGGAAATCTTGCAAAGCCAGGCGCAACCGGTCGTGTTGCCAATCCCACCAGGAAAGTCTGTCCATGCGTTCGCCGATCTCTTTCGGGAAACGTTCGCGGATGAGCTTGGCCGGCACACCGCCGACGATCGTGTATGGCGCAACGTCCTTCGATACGACGGCGCCGGCACCGATGACGGCGCCGTTGCCGACTTTGACGCCGGGCAAGATGGTCGCACCATGGCCGATCCAAACGTCGTGGCCGATCGTCACCCGGTTTGCGCGCCGCCAGGCGAAGAAGTCCGTCTCCATGTCGGCGTCGGGCCAGTAGTCGGCGGCGCGATAGGTGAAATGATGCAGGGTCGCGCGCCAGGTCGGATGGTTGGTGGCGTTGATGCGCACGGCGGCGGCGATATTGACGAACTTGCCGATCGTCGCGCACCAGACGGCCCCGTCCTGCATGATGTAGGAATAGTCGCCGAAGGTGGCTTCGCTAATGCGGCAGCGTTCTGAGACCTCGGTGTAGCGCCCAAAGATAGAGTCGCTGACATCAGCCGTTTCGTGGATATAGGGCTCGGTACCCAACTGGCGGCTCATGCGGCAATCTTCCGAGGAGAGAACTGCTGGACGTCGAGGATGCGGTCGGCGACGGCCTCGCGCACTTCCTCGTCGTGGAAGATCCCGAGAAGGGCGACGCCCGCCTTCTTCTTCTCCGCGATCATGCCGACGACAACGGCGCGGTTTTTCGCATCGAGCGAGGCTGTGGGTTCATCGAGGAGCAGGATCGTATGCTCGGTGATGAAGCCTCGGGCGATGTTGACGCGCTGCTGCTCGCCACCGGAGAAGGTGGCGGGCGGCAGCTGCCACAGCGCTTCCGGCAAGTTGAGCCTTACGAGCAGGGCGCCTGCCTTTTCCCGTGCAACGACGACATCTTCGCCGCGCGCCACGAGCGGCTCGGCCACCACGTCGATTGTCGCCACGCGCGGCACAGTGCGCAGGAATTGGCTGACATAGCCGAGCGTATTGCGGCGAACGGTGAGCACGGTGCGTGGATCGGCGGAGGCGAGATCGACGATCCGTCCGTGGTGGCGAATGAGTATCTGACCGGTGTCGACGGCATAATTGCCGTAGATCATCTTGAGCAGCGAGCTCTTGCCGATGCCCGAGGGGCCGCCGAGCACGACGCATTCACCCGCAGATACCGAGAAGGCGACATCCGAGACGACAGGCAGCCTGATGCCGTCGCGCAGGTGCATGGTGAAGCTCTTCGAGACTTCGGAGACGACGAGGGGCGTCGGCATCATTTGGGTTTCCTGGTTTCTAACTCAGACCTGCAGGATCGAGGAGACGAGCAGCTGCGTGTAAGGCTCTCTCGGATCGTCGAGCACCCGGTCGGTCAGCCCATGTTCGATGACGTAGCCGTCCTTCATCACCATCATCCGGTGCGACAGCAGCCGGGCGACGGCGAGATCGTGCGTGACGATGATGGCCGAGAGGCCGAGATCGTTGACGAGACCGCGCACGAGATCGAGCAGCCGCGCCTGCACCGAGACGTCGAGGCCGCCTGTGGGTTCATCCATGAAGACAAGGCGCGGGCCGGTGACGAGGTTGCGGGCGATCTGCAACCGCTGGCGCATGCCGCCGGAGAAGGCGCGCGGCTGGTCGTCGATGCGCTCGGCGTCGATCTCGACTCGTTCCAGCCAGTCGATCGCCGAAGCGCGGATCTTGCCGTAGTGCCGGTCGCCGATCGCCATCAGCCGTTCACCGACATTGGCACCCGCCGATACGGTCATGCGCAATCCATCGGCCGGGTTCTGGTGCACGAAACCCCAGTCCGTGCGCATCAGGAATCGGCGCTCCGCTTCGTTCATGCGGTAGAGGTCGCGGTAGTTGCCATCGCGCATGTGGTATTCGACGCTGCCGGTCGTCGGCATCAACCGGGTGGAGATGCAGTTGAGCAGCGTCGTCTTGCCCGAACCGGATTCGCCGACGATGGCGAGAACCTCACCGGGCCAGAGCTCGAAGGAGACGTTCCGGCAGCCGATGCGTTTGCCGTAGAACTTCGAGAGGTCGTTGACCTTGAGAAGCGGTATATCCGTCATTCTGCAGCCTCCCGGGCCAGCATTTCGCCCGTATGCCCCTGGGCGCGGCGGTCTTCGCAATGGTCGGTATCGGAGCAGACGAACATGCGCCCGCCCTTGTCGTCGAGAATGACCTCGTCGAGGTAGACATCCTCTGCGCCGCAGAGCGCGCAGGGCCTGTCGAAGCGCTGGATCTCGAAGGGATGGTCTTCGAAATCCAGGCTGACGACATCGGTATAGGGCGGCACGGCATAGATTCGCTTTTCGCGGCCGGCGCCGAAAAGCTGCAGCGCTTCCGACCTGTGCATCTTCGGATTATCGAATTTCGGCGTCGGCGAAGGGTCCATGACATAGCGGCCATGCACCTTGACCGGATAGGCATAGGTCGTGGCGATGCGGCCGTTGCGGGCGATATCCTCGTAGAGCTTCACATGCATGAGGCCGTATTCCTCGAGCGCATGCATCTTGCGCGTCTCGGTCTCGCGCGGCTCAAGGAAGCGCAGCGGCTCGGGGATCGGCACCTGATAGACGAGCACCTGGCCGGGCCCGAGCTTCTCTTCCGGGATGCGGTGGCGCGTCTGGATGATCGTCGCATCGCTGGTGCGCGTCGTCACCGCGACATTGGCGACCTTCTGGAAAAAGGCGCGGATGGAGACAGCGTTGGTCGTGTCATCGGCGCCCTGGTCGATGACTTTCAGAACGTCATCCGGCCCGACGATCGAAGCGGTCACCTGCACGCCGCCGGTGCCCCACCCGTAAGGCATCGGCATTTCTCTGCTGGCAAAGGGTACCTGGTAGCCGGGAATGGCGATGGCCTTCAGGATGGCGCGGCGGATCATCCGCTTGGTCTGTTCGTCGAGATAGGCGAAGTTGTAGCTGGCGAGATCGCTCATTCGGCGGCTTCCTTCATCTCTTCGCCGCTGTTGCGGGCGGCTTCGAATTCGCGACGCATGCGGCGGACGAGATCGAGTTCGGCCTGGAAATCCACATAATGCGGCAGCTTCAGGTGCTCGACGAAACCCGTTGCCTGAACGTTGTCGGAGTGTGAAATGACGAATTCCTCGTCCTGTGCCGGCGCGGTGATGTCCTCGCCGAGCTCTTCGGCGCGAAGCGCCCGATCAACAAGCGACATCGCCATCGCCTTGCGATCGCTCTGGCCGAAGACCAAGCCGTAGCCGCGGGTGAATTGCGGCGGCACCTTTGCCGAGCCTTTGAACTGGTTGACCATCTGGCACTCGGTGATCTGGATCGTGCCGAGCGAGACCGCGAAGCCGAGCTCAGGCACGTCGAATTCCACCTCGACTTCGCCGATGCGGATCTCACCGGTGAAGGGGTGAGTGCGGCCATAGCCGCGCTGGGTGGAATAACCGAGCGCCAGCAGAAAGCCTTCGTCGCCGCGGGCAAGCGCCTGCAGGCGCAGATCGCGGGTCATCGGGAATTCCATCGGCTCGCGAGTCAGGTCGCCGATCTCGTGATCTTCCGGCATGTCGCCGTCGGCCTCGATCAGGCCCTCCTCGCCGAGGATTTCGGAGACGCGCATGACGCGGCCGGTCTCGGCCGGACGCTGGGCCGGCGCCTCGACCGCTTCGTCCTCGAGCAGCGAGGGATCGAGCAGCCGATGGGTATAGTCGAAGGTGGGGCCGAGCAGCTGGCCGCCCGGCAGATCCTTGTAGGTCGCCGAGATACGGCGTTCGATCGCCATGCCAGCCGTGTCGAGCGGTCTGGAATAACCGAAGCGCGGCAGCGTCGTGCGGTAAGCGCGCAGCAGGAAGATCGCCTCGATCATGTCGCCGCGCGATTGACGGACGGCCAGCGCTGCGAGAGTCCGGTCGAAAAGCGAGGCCTCGGCCATGACGCGGTCGACGGCGAGGGCAAGTTGTTCGACGATCTGGTCGATGCCGATCGCCGGCAGCGACCGGTCACCGCGGCGACGGTCGGCGAGCAGACGGTGGGCATTGGCAATGGCGGCCTCGCCACCCTTGACGGCAACATACATGAGCTCAGATCTCCGTTGCTGTGATCTTGGTGGTGCGCGGCAGGCAGACGAAGCGCTTGCCCGATGTCAGCACGATGTCGATGCCGCGCGGAAAAAGCGCGCGGTTTTCGGCCCAGAGCCTGAGGAACGTCTCCGGCAGGCCGGCCGGCGCGATCTCCACGACGCTCTGGATCCCCGGACCCATCAGCGCCAACCTGCGTCCGCCTTCCAGGTCGGGAAGCTCGATGACGGCAGTCGTCGAGCGGTCGGGATATTCCTGCGTGCCTGACGCAAACAGGCCGAAGGAGCAAAGCGCAGTGCCCGCCTCGATGAAGGCAAAGCGCGCATCCGCCTTTTCGGCGGTCAGCGGGGCGCCGGTGTGGAAGCCGAGCCAGTCCGGCACAGCGGATTTCGCCAGTCCCGCGGTCAGCCAGACGGTTGTGTCGTGGTCGCAAAGAGTGAGCGCGATCGTGCCGGCGGCAATACCGAGCGGCGCCGGCGGGTCGATCTCGGGCTCAACGGTCTGGATGGTGCCGGGGCGGGCCATGCCGTCCATTAGCATCTTGAAGACGCTCTGCGCATGGAAAACCGGATCGGTAAAGCCACCGGTAAAGACTTCTGTCGTCAGACCCATCAGTTGTCCCCCCGCACCATGGTGAAGAAGTCGACGCGGGTTGCCGCCGTCTCATCCGCCTTGCGACGTTCGGTGGTGGCGATCCTTTCCGCGATCGGCAAAAGCAGCGCCTGTTCGACGAAATCCCTGGTCGCCTCCTCCCGCCAGAGCGCGTCGAAGATCGACGCAAGACGGGCCTTCTCCCGGTCGGTGCCGAGCGCCTGCGCATGACCGATGGAGCCGGACTCGAGCCGCACTGTTGAGCGTGTCATCGTCACCTCGCCGAGATTAAAGGGAGCTCCGCCGCCGCCGATGCGGCCGCGCACCATCACCAGTCCCGTCTCCGGTCCGCGCACCGGATAAGCCACGGGCTTTTGCGGCAACGCGTCCCAGGCCGCCTGGAGTTCGCTCCGTTCCGCACGCGCCAGCAGATCGGCGGCGCGTTTGCGCTCCAAGACCGTCTGTGACGCGGCGTCTGTCTTGTCCGCTGATATCATCGCTGCTTCCTCAAATGTCTATTGATATAGACAACCATACAAGCTATACCTAGCCTTAAATCGGTGTCGTGACAAGCGTGTGACATCGTGAGGCAAAGTAGAGGCGGAATGGCAGGACTGAAGCAGGTGCAGAGGCAGACGGGTGTGGCGCTCTGGCGTCAGATCGCCGATCGGATTCGCGAGGCGATCGGCAACGGCGCCTATGACGAAACGGGAATGGTGCCGCCGGAAATGGTGCTGGCGCTGCAATTCGGCGTTAACAGGCATACAGTGCGCAGTGCGCTGGCTGCGCTGGCGCAGGAGGGAATCGTGCGAGCGGTGCAAGGCCGCGGCACGCTGATCGAGCGCAAGGAGCGGCTGAATTTCCCCATCACCCGGCGCACGCGCTTCACCGCCGGCATCGGCGATCAGGCGCGCGAGATGCGCGGCCTTCTGCTCGATGAGGCGCAGGAGGAGGCGAGCGCCGACGTTGCCCGTTGGCTGGGCCTGAAACAGGGTGAGCAAGTGATCAGGCTGGAAACATTGCGCCATGCCGACAGGCGGCCGGTTTCAAAGGCGACGAGCTGGTTTCCCGCCGAACGTTTCGCCGGGATCGGCCAGGCCTACCGCAAGCACGAATCGATCACCAAGGCTTTCGCCGAGCTCGGCCTCGGGGACTACGTCCGGGCGACGACCGAGATAACAGCGGCCCATGCTACGACAGCCGACCTTGCAGATCTGGAACTCACTCCCGGCGCGATCCTGCTGATTGCCAAGGCGATGAACACCGATCTCGACGGCGTACCAGTACAATATTCGATCAGCCGTTTCGCCGCCGACCGGGTTCAGTTCACGATCGAGAACTGAGGCCAGGAATTGAGACAAGGCGTGCCGACCCGTTCGGTGGCACGCCTCACAGAATTCAGTGTGCGCCGGACATATCGCCCAGCACTTCCTTGGAGGCGACGGTGGAATCCGCGTTCAGCTTGTAGACCATGGGAACGCCGGTCGCGAGGTTGAGGGCGAGCACGCCTTCTTTGGTCAGCTTGTCGAGCACCATGACCAGCGAACGCAGCGAATTGCCGTGTGCGGCCACCAGCACCTTTTCGCCGCGCAGCACGCGCGGCAGGATCTCGGTGAGGTAGTAGGGCCAGACGCGGGCGCCGGTATCGCGCAGGCTTTCACCGCCGGGCGGCGGCACGTCGTAGGAACGGCGCCAGATATGCACCTGTTCCTCGCCCCATTTGGCGCGCGCATCGTCCTTGTTGAGGCCGGAGAGATCGCCGTAGTCGCGCTCGTTCAGCGCCTGGTCGCGGATGGTCTCGAGATCAGGCTGGCCGACCTTGTCGAGGATGAGCTTCAGCGTGTGCTGCGCGCGCACCAGCGCCGAGGTATAGGCGACGTCGAATTTGATCCCGTATTCGGCAAGCGCAGCGCCGCCGGCTTTGGCTTCCTGAATGCCGAGTTCCGTCAGATCCGGGTCCTTCCAGCCGGTGAAGAGATTCTTCAGGTTCCAGTCGCTTTGGCCGTGGCGAACGAGGACGAGGGTACCGCTCATGAATATGCCTCCGTAGTATCCTTATTGGGAAGAAAGCCCGAGCACGTCGAGCATGGAATAGAGTCCCGGCTTCTTGTCGCGCGCCCAGAGCGCGGCCTTGATGGCGCCGCGCGCGAAGATAGAACGGTCGGCCGCGCTGTGCGACAGGGTGACGATTTCGCCTTCTCCGGCGAAAAGCACAGAATGCTCACCTATGACCGAGCCGCCCCGCAGCGTCGCAAAACCGATCGTGCCCGCCTCGCGGGCGCCGGTATGGCCGTCGCGGACCCTGACCGATTTCGAGGCGAGGTCGATATTGCGGCCCTTGGCAGCGGCTTCGCCGAGAAGAAGGGCGGTGCCGGAAGGGGCATCTACCTTGTGTTTGTGGTGCATTTCCAGGATTTCGATGTCCCAATCTGCGGGATCGAGCGCCCGCGCGGCCTGCTCTGCCAGCACGCTGAGCAGATTGACGCCGAGGCTCATATTGCCCGACTTGACGATGCGGGCATGGCGGGCCGCGGCGGCGATCTTCGCGTTGTCCTCGCTCGAGCAGCCCGTCGTACCGACAACATGAACAATGCGGGCCTGAGCGGCGAGACCGGAAAACTCCACAGTGGCGGCAGGCGCGGTGAAGTCGACCACGCCTTCGGCATGCAGGAAGGCCTGGAGCGGGTCGTCGCCGATGATGACGCCGGTCGGCCCGAGTCCGGCAATCTCACCGGCATCCTTGCCGACGAATGGGGAGCCGGCGCGCTCGATCGCGGCATGCAGCGTCACGCCTTCGATGGAATGAATGAGCCGGATCAGCGTCTGCCCCATGCGTCCAGCTGCGCCGACCACCACCAGTTTCATCGCAGCATCGCTCATGTCAGTCTCGCCATGTTAGTATGAATCCGAGGCCGAGGGCCTCTGCAGGTTGTTGAGGCGAGCGTAAAGACCGTCGCTGACCTTCGCAAGCGTCTCATGATTGCCCTCCTCGACGACCCGGCCCTGCTGCATGACGACGATCTTGTCGGCGCGCACCACGGTCGAAAGTCGATGGGCAATGACAACGACGGTGCGGCCGGTCATCGCCTCGTCGAGCGCCTTCTGCACGGCGGCCTCGGATTCGGTGTCGAGGGCGGAGGTCGCTTCGTCGAGCAGCAGGATCGGCGCGTTGCGCACCAAAGCGCGGGCGATCGAAAGCCGCTGGCGTTGGCCGCCCGAAAGCGTCACGCCGTTTTCGCCGACAGGGGTATCGTAGCCCTGCGGCTGCGCTGAGATGAAGTCATGCGCATAGGCCAGCCGGGCCGCCCCTTCCACCTCAGCATCGGTCGCTTCCGGCCGGCCGTAGCGGATATTGTCGCGGATCGTGCCCTCGAACAGGTAGGGCTGCTGCGAGACATAGGCGAGCTGGTGGCGCAGCGACTTCTTGGTGACATGGGCAATATCCTGCCCGTCGATCAGGATTTCGCCTTCGCGCGGATCGTAGAAGCGCGGAATGAGGCTGATGACGGTGGATTTACCAGCTCCCGACGGGCCGACGAGCGCCGTGGTCGCCCCGCCCTCGGCGACGAAGCTGACGCTGTTCAGCACGCTTTCATTGCCGTAGGCGAAGGACACATTGCGGAATTCGATTCTCGCCTGCGTCACCGTCAACGGCCGGGCATCCGGCAAGTCGCGCTGGCGCGGCTCCATGTCGAGCAATTCGTAGATCATCCGCGCATTGACGACGGCGCGTTCCATCTGCACCTGCAGGCGGGCAAGGCGGCGGGCGGGATCATAGGCAAGCAGCAGCGCCGTCACGAAGGAGAAGAAGGCGCCCGGCGCCACATTGTAATAGATCGAGCGATAGGCGGCATAGGCAAGCACGCTGGCGACGGCAAAGCCTGCGAAGCTCTCCGTCAGCGGCGAGGTTCGCTCGGAAAGCCGGGCAATCCGGTTCGCCCGGTTTTCGGCGGCCGTGATGAGCTTGTTGACCTTGTTCTCCAGTTCCTCTTCCATCGTAAAGGCTTTGACGATGGCAATACCTTGGATCGTCTCCTGCATGGCCCCCAGCACGTGGCTGTTCAGATGCACGGCCTCACGGGTCGCCGAGCGAAGACGTTTGGAAACATAACGCAGTGCATAGAGCAGCGGCGGCGCCATGACGAACACGGCGAGGCTGAGCAGCGGGTCCTGCAGGACCATCACGCCGATCAGTGAAACGAAAGTCAGGAGGTCGCGCACCGTCGAGGTGATCGTCAGGTTGAGCACGTCACGGATGCCGCTGACGTTCTGGCTCACCTGCGCTGCGATGTGAGCCGAGCGTGCCTCGCTGAAAAAGCCGACGGAAAGCGTCATCAGATGCGCATAGAGGCGGCGCTGATAGCGGGCGACGATATTGTTGCCGACCTTGGAAAGCGCCACGGCCTGGCCATAGCTGGCAAAGCCGCGCAGCACGAAGGCGACGAAGATCGAAAGACAGATGATCCAGACGACATCGGCGCGGCGGTTGGCGAAGGCTTCGTCGATGATCGCCCGCATGATCCAGGCGGTGAATGCCGTCGAAAGCGCCACGACCACGAGGCAGGCGATCGCGAAGACATAACCCCAGAGATGGTCGCGGCCGTTTTCAGCGATGATGCGCTTCAGTATGCCGGTTACGGTATCGCTGCTGACGCTCTGCTTTCTGCTTTCCACGGCTTCCAAATATCAAGCTTCCTGTCCGAGACGGAGCGCGTCCTGAACGTGGCGCGCACTTTGGCCGGCTCTATAAAGAGTTGGGACTGGTTTGGCTAGACCGCGGCGCGGCCCGGAGGGACGTGCGCTGGCTCAGCGCCGCCACCGGCGGCCTTCGGTCGATACGCCGAAATTGGCCGGCATGCGCGCATAGGAGGAAAGCCCGGCGAGCGCCGCCAGCGGATGCGTCACCACATAAGTCGGGATGGTGCGAAGCAGCGCGCTATGCGGCGCCTTGTCCTCGAAAGCCTGGCGGAATTCCGGTTTCTTCAGCGCCGGGAGGATCTTTTGCGAGATACCGCCGGAGAGGTAGACGCCGCCGCGCGCCATGAACACCATCGCCATGTCGCCTGCCACGCGGCCGAGATAGGTGGCAAACAGCGAAACGGTCTCAACGGCCGCCTTGTCGCTAACCGCCAGCGCGTGCGAGGTGATCTCGGCCGGATCCTTCATCGTCGGCTGGATGCCGTCGGCCACGCAGATGGCGTTGTAGAGATTGACGAGGCCGCGTCCGCAGAGGATCTGTTCGGCCGAAACACGACCTTCGATGGTCTCGACATGCGGAAAGATCTCATAATCGCGCTTGCTGCGCGGCCCGAGATCGATATGGCCGCCTTCGCCGGGAACCGGGATCCAAGTATGCTGGGCATGCACAAGCCCGCCGACGCCGAGGCCGGTACCGGGACCGAGCACAACTCGCGAGGCGACCATATCGCCGGTGGCGCTGCCGATGCGTTCGCGGTTTTCATCCGATAGGGCGGCAATCGCCAGCGCCTGCGCCTCGAAATCGTTGACGACGAGCACATCCTCGATGCCGAGGCCCTCGATCATCGTCTTCGGCCGCACCACCCAGTCGCAATTGGTCAGGGGGATCTCATCGTCGTTGATCGGGCCGGCGACAGCGAGGATCGCCGAGCGCGGCTGCACCGCCGTCTTGTCGAGCACGCCTTTCTGGATCGCTTCGTCGATCGTGGCGAAATCCGCCGTGCGCACGTTCGGAAACTGTTTCGGCTCGGCATAGGCATCGCTGAGGATGGAGAAGCGGGCATTGGTGCCGCCGATATCGCCGATCAGGATCGGGAAGGGAAGCGGAGCGGTGCTGTGGTTCGGTTTGGGCATGGCCGGTTCCGTGCTGATCAGGCTTCGAGGGTGGGTAGGAGCTTTATAGCGGTCGCGAGGTTGAGCGCCATCGGAATGTCGTAGACGATGGCGAGCCGCATCAGCGCCTTCACGTCGACATCATGCGGCATCGGCGTCAGCGGGTCGACGAAGAAAATCAGCGCGTCGACTTCGCCGGTCGAGATCAGCGCGCCGATCTGCTGGTCGCCGCCGAGCGGCCCGCTTTTCAGCCTGATGACGTCGAGATCGGGAGCAGCATCGAGCACCCGACCGCCGGTGGTACCCGTCGCGACGATCTTCCAGTGTGAAAGAAGGTCCTGATTGGCGCGGGCGAAAGCCGCCATGTCGTCCTTCTTCTGGTCATGCGCGATCAGCGCAAGGCATTTGCTGCCGGCCATGAAGTGAATCTCCGCCCCAACAATTCAATCGATTTGATCGCTTTATACCAAGTGTTTACGATTTGAAAGACAGCGCCTCTGCCCCTTCATTGGACCGCCGGCTTGCCGTTCGGGACCGGGCCGACATCCGGCAACCCCTCGTCGTCATCAGCCGGCGCGGCTGCCGGAACGGCGGCGAGCGCGCTTGCAGCGGAAGGCCCGCCATAGGTGGCGGCTTGCATCGAAGCGACGGAAGCGGCATCGAGCACAGCGGCGCAGGCCTTCGGCAGATCGGACACCATCATCTCACGCGGCGGCTTCGGCGGCTTGGCGCCGGGTTTGGGCGGTTTCGGTGGCGTCCAAGGCGCCGGTGTGAACCAATAGGCGAGCGACTTGTCGCAGCCGTCTCCGGCGGGCACCGGGGCTTGCGGCGTACATCCGGCAGCACCGGGCGGGCATTTGATGCGGATGTGGAAATGTGAGTCGTGGCCGTAGATCGGCCGGAGCTTACCAAGGTTGGTGCGGTCGCCAGTCCAGGTGTCACACATCTTCTTCTTGATCGCCGGATTGACGAAGATGCGCTCCACTTCGGGATAGCTCGCCGCCAGCATCAGGAGCCGCGCCCGCGATTCCGTCCATACCTTCGGGTTGACGGTGAGGAACTTGTCCTTCTGCAGCATGCTTGTGAAGGGCAGGTCCTCGCGCTCCTCAGCCGTCATGCGGCGCGCCGGCATCGGGGTGAACCAGATATCGGCATCGAGGCCGATCTGGTGCGAGGAATGACCGTTGAGCATCGGCCCGCCGCGCGGCTGGGCGACATCGCCGACGAGGATGCCCGGCCAGCCGGCATATTTGACCGCATCCTGCGAAAACCGTTCCAGGAGCGCAATCATCGCCGGGTTGCCCCAGCGGCGATTGCGCGAAAGCCGCATCGCCTGCCAGGTCGGCCCGTCGGTCGGCAGCGCCACCGCGCCGGTCATGCAGCCCTTGGCATAAAAGCCGATCGGCTGCGCTGGCCCCTGCGTCGGCAGGCTGACGCCTGCGAACAGCGCCTTGGCGCTGCCTGGGCTTGGCGTCTTCTGCTCGGCGCCGACGTCGCCGGCCGCAAGGCCGGCACCGATCGCGCCGGCAATTGCCAGTTTGCCGAGTGTCCTGAAAGCTTGAGCGAAGCCGAATGCCATGCTGTTCCCTTGAGCCGCTGCTGAAGTGATTTGCGTTCGAATCTATCGTGAAAAGCGATTTTGGTGAATCGATGATTTGGCGGACGGACGCAGCACGAGCCGGTGACGGATCGCCGCGGCGCCCAAGCACTGGCGTTCCTGACGGGAACTGGCGGCTCAAAATTTCGCGAGCCGGCCAAAAACCAAACTCTCTCCTGTTTTTCGCCCCTATTTCTCGTATTGTCTATTCCATCAATATTCAGGGGAATGCGTGAATGGCGACTTTGTGGTCGAAAATCGCTCTGTTTCTATCGCTTGCGGGTGCTTTGACGCCTTTGACGGCAATGGGTGAAGAGCAGCCGTTTCAGATCGGAAGCTCGGTCATCAGCGAAATGAAATACAAGCCGGGCTTTGCTCATTTCGACTACGTCAATCCAAATGCCCCAAAGGGCGGAGATCTGCGCCTTTCCGCGAGCGGCGCCTTCGACACCTTTAATCCGCTCCTTGCAAAAGGTCAGACGGCGGTAGGCCTGACGCTCGTATTCGACACGTTGATGAAGCCCGCCGATGACGAGCTGCTTGTGTCCTATGGCCTGCTCGCCGAAGGACTGTCCTTTCCCGCAGACGTTTCGAGTGCGACCTTTCGCCTGCGCAAAGAGGCGAAATGGGCGGATGGGCAGCCGGTGACGCCCGAAGATGTCATTTTCAGCCTGGATAAGACCAAGGAGCACAATCCCGCCACCGCAAACTACTATCGCCACGTGGTAAAGGCCGAAAAGACCGGCGATCGCGACGTCACCTTCACTTTCGACGAGAAGAACAACCGCGAGCTTCCGAATATTCTCGGCCAGTTGGTCGTTGTGCCGAAACATTGGTGGGAGGGGCAGGGACCGGACGGCAAGCCGCGCGACATCTCAAAGACGACGCTCGAACCAGTGATGGGTTCAGGGCCCTCCAAGATCGCGTCCTTCTCGCCCGGAGCGACGATCCGCTATGAACTGCGTGACGACTATTGGGGCAAGGATCTCAATGTGAATGTCGGCCAGAACAATTTCCGCAACGTCATCTACACCTATTTCGGTGATCGGGACGTCGAATTCGAAGCCTTTCGCGCCGGCAACAGCGACTTTTGGCAGGAGACGACGGCTGCCCGCTGGGCGACGGGATATGATTTTCCCGCCGTCAAGGAAGGTCGCCTCAAGAAGGAAGAGGTTGCAAATCCGCTGCGCTCCACCGGCATTCTGCAGGCTCTGGTACCCAATATGCGGCGTGACCTCTTTAAGGACGAGCGCGTCCGCGAGGCACTGAATTACGGTTTCGATTTCGAGGAGCTGAACCGCACGGTTGCCTTCAACAGCTACAAGCGCATCGACAGTTATTTCTGGAACACCGAGCTCGCCTCCTCCGGCCTGCCCCAGGGTCGTGAACTGGAAATACTGCAGAGCATGAAGGACAAGGTTCCGCCGGAGGTTTTCACGACACCCTATACCAATCCCGTCGGCGGTGATCCGCAGAAAAGCCGCGACAACCTCCGAAAGGCGATTGCTCTTCTGAAAGAAGCCGGCTGGGAGCTGAAGGGCAATCGCATGGTCAATACCAAGACCGGCCAGCCAATGAGTTTCGAGATATTATTGTCGAGCCCCATGTTGGAGCGCTGGGCAGTGCCTTATGCCAGCAATCTCAAGAAAATCGGCATAGATGCGCGAGTTCGGACAGTCGACGCTTCGCAAGCTGTCAACCGCGAACGCAGCTTTGACTTCGATATGATCTGGAATGTCTGGGCGGAGACAATGAATCCGGGCAACGAGCAAGCCGACTATTGGGGATCCGGCTCTGTCAACCAGCAGGGTTCTCGCAACTACGCCGGCATCGCCAATCCAGCCGTCGATGAGCTCATCCGCATGATTATCTTCGCGCCGAACCGCGATGAACAGGTCGCTGCGATCAAGGCAATGGACCGAGTCTTGCTCGCAAACCATTACGTCATCCCCCTGTTCTACCGCGATACCGTTAATATCGCCTATTGGAACACAGTCACGCATCCTGCCGAGTTCCCGGCCTACAGTCTTGGCTTCCCCGATGCCTGGTGGTCGACCTCGGCCAAATGAGCGGGCTTGCAATGCTGGGGCTCTGGGCTCCAAATGGCACTAGCGAATCACGGAGAAGCCGGCAGGGCCGGCAAGGGAAGGCTGGCGGATTGAGCGGCATTGGACTGGACGGCAGGCAGACAATAAGAAGATTTCCGGAGGCTGAAGGCTGATGGGCGCCTATGTCATTCGCCGCCTGCTTTTGATGATACCGACAATCGTCGGCATCATGGCAATTTCCTTCATCGTCGTGCAATTTGCACCCGGCGGCCCGGTCGAGCAGGTGATTGCCCAGCTGACCGGCCAGGCCGACAGCGCCGATCAGCGCCTGTCCGGCGGCGGAGATCTGCTCGGTGGCGGCGGCAGCGACGAAGGCTCGAAATATCGCGGCGCCCAGGGGCTCGATCCGGAGCTGATCGCCAAGCTCGAAAAACAGTTCGGCTTCGACAAGCCGCCGCTGACCCGCTTTGGCGAGATGATGTGGAATTACATCCGCTTCGATTTCGGCGAGAGCTTCTTCCGCAATACCTCCGTGCTCGACCTCATCAAGGAGAAACTGCCGGTGTCGATCTCGCTCGGCATCTGGATCCTGATCTTCTCTTATGCGATTTCCATCCCGCTCGGCATTCGCAAAGCGGTCAGGGACGGGTCGACCTTCGACGTCTGGACCTCGGGTGTCATCGTCGTCGGTTATGCCGTTCCGAGCTTCCTCTTCGGCATCCTGCTCATCGTGCTTTTCGCCGGCGGCTCCTTTTACGACTGGTTCCCGCTGCGCGGCCTCGTTTCCGACAATTTCGGTGAGCTCGCCTGGTGGCAGAAGCCGCTCGACTATTTCTGGCACCTCACCCTGCCGCTGATCTCGCTTTCGCTCGCCGCCTTCGCCACCACGACGCTTCTGACCAAAAATTCCTTCATCGAGGAGATCAAGAAGCAATATGTCGTCACAGCCCGCGCCAAGGGCCTCAACGAGCGGCAGGTGCTTTACGGCCATGTTTTCCGCAATGCCATGCTGATCATCATCGCAGGTTTTCCCGGCGCCTTCATCTCCGCCTTCTTCACCGGCTCGCTGCTGATCGAGAACATCTTTTCGCTCGATGGCCTCGGCCGCCTCGGCTATCTCTCGGTGGTCAACCGGGATTATCCGATCGTCTTCGCGACACTCTATATCTTCTCGCTGCTCGGTCTTTTCGTCAGCCTGATCTCAGACCTGATCTATACCTGGATCGATCCGCGCATCGATTTCGAGCGGAGGGATGTCTGATGGACGCCGCGGCAAACCCTGCCACCGCGACCCCGGTCAATCCGCCGCGCAAGGGGCTGCTGTCGCCGACCAATATCCGTCGGTGGAAGAATTTCCGGGCGAACGGCCGCGGCTACTGGTCGCTGTGGCTTTTCCTGCTGCTGTTCGTGCTCAGCCTTTTCGCGGAATTCCTCGCCAACGACCGGCCGATCATCGCCTCCTATAAGGGCGAGATCCTGTTTCCGGTGTTGATCGACTATCCCGAGGAGAAATTCGGCGGCTTCCTCGCCGAAACCGACTACCGCTCCTCGGTGATAGCAGATGAGATCAATGCCAATGGCTGGATGATCTGGCCGCCGATCCATTATTCCTACCGCTCGGTCAACTCGAACATTCCGCATTCGGCTCCGACTCCCCCCTTCTGGCTGATGACCAAGGAGGAGCGCTGCTCAGGTTATCCGCAAGGCGCGAACGATCCCGGCTGCACGCTCGGCAATCTCAACTGGCTCGGCACCGATGACCAAGCGCGTGACGTGCTGGCGCGCGTTATCTACGGCTTCCGCATATCGGTGCTGTTCGGCCTGGCTTTGACCATCTGCTCGGCGATCATCGGCGTCACGGCAGGGGCGGTGCAGGGCTATTTCGGCGGCCTGACCGATCTCTTGCTGCAGCGCTTCATCGAAATATGGTCGTCGATGCCTGTGCTTTATATCCTGCTCATTATCGCCGCGATCCTGCCGCCCGGCTTTTTCGTGCTGCTCGGAATCATGCTGCTCTTCTCCTGGGTCAGCTTTGTCGGCGTCGTGCGCGCAGAGTTCCTGCGCGCCCGCAATTTCGAATATGTCCGCGCCGCCCGTGCTCTCGGCGTCAACAACCGCACCATCATGTGGCGCCACCTACTGCCGAACGCCATGGTGGCGACGCTCACCTTTCTGCCCTTCATTCTCTCAGGCTCGATCACGACGCTGACCTCGCTTGATTTCCTCGGCTTCGGCATGCCGCCCGGCTCCCCTTCGCTCGGCGAAATGATCGCCCAGGGCAAGACCAACCTGCAGGCGCCTTGGCTCGGGCTGACGGCCTTCTTCACCATGTCGATCATGCTTTCTCTTTTGATCTTCATCGGCGAAGCCGTGCGCGACGCCTTCGATCCGAGGAAGACGTTTCAATGAGTGACATGATAGAACCGCTCCTCTCCGTCCGCGATCTCTCGGTTGCCTTCCACCAGGGCGGCGAAGCCTCGCTTGCCGTCGATCGCATCTCCTTCGATATTGCCAAGGGCGAGGTCGTGGCGCTCGTCGGCGAATCCGGCTCCGGCAAGTCGGTCTCGGCCAATTCGATCCTGCGGCTTTTGCCCTATCCCTCGGCAAGTCATCCCTCCGGCCAAATCCTGTTCAAGGGCCAGGACCTGTTGAGGGCATCCGAGCGGACGCTGCGCGAGGTGCGCGGCAACGACATCACCATGATCTTCCAGGAGCCGATGACCTCGCTCAATCCGCTTCATACGATCGAGAAGCAGATTGCCGAGATCCTCGCCCTGCACCAGGGGCTCACCGGCCAGGCGGCGCGGATGCGCGTGCTGGAACTGTTGAACCAGGTCGGCATTCGCGAGCCTGAGAAGCGGTTGAAGGCCTATCCGCACGAACTCTCCGGCGGTCAGCGCCAGCGCGTCATGATCGCCATGGCGCTCGCCAACCGGCCGGAACTGCTGATCGCCGACGAACCGACAACAGCGCTCGATGTCACGGTGCAGGCGCAGATCCTCGAGCTTCTCCGGCAATTGAAGGCGGCACACGGCATGTCGCTGCTGTTCATCACCCATGATCTCGGCATCGTCCGCAAATTCGCCGATCGCGTCTGCGTGATGACCAAGGGCAGGATCGTCGAGACCGGAACCGTCGAAGAGGTCTTCGCCAATCCGAAGCACGACTACACCCGCCATCTTCTCGCCTCGGAGCCGCGCGGCGAGCCGCCGCTTGCCGATCCGTCGAAGCCGGTGGTGATGGAAGGCTCGGATATCCGCGTCTGGTTCCCGATCAAGGCGGGGCTGATGCGCCGCGTCGTCGATCATGTGAAGGCGGTCGACGGCATCGATCTTTCGCTGCGCGCCGGACAGACGCTCGGAGTCGTCGGCGAATCCGGTTCGGGCAAGACCACGCTCGGGCTCGCCCTCACCCGTCTGATCTCGTCGCAGGGACGGATTGCCTTTGTCGGCAAGGATATAGCCGGTTATTCTTTCAGCGAAATGCGGCCGTTACGCAACCAGCTGCAGATCGTCTTCCAGGACCCCTACGGTTCGCTCAGCCCGCGCATGTCGGTCGGCGATATCATTGCCGAAGGGCTGAAGGTGCATGAGCGCGCCTTGAGCGCCGAGGAGCGCGACCAGCGTGTCTGCTGGGCGCTGGAGGAGGTAGGCCTCGATCCGCTGACCCGCTGGCGCTATCCTCATGAATTTTCAGGCGGCCAGCGCCAGCGCATCGCCATAGCTCGCGCCATGGTGCTGAAGCCCCGTTTCGTCATGCTCGACGAGCCGACATCCGCGCTCGACATGAGCGTGCAGGCGCAGGTGGTCGACCTGCTGCGCGATCTGCAGAGGAAGCACGACCTCGCCTATCTCTTCATCAGCCACGACCTGAAGGTGGTGAAGGCGCTCGCCAACGACGTCATCGTCATGCGTTTCGGCAAGGTGGTGGAGCAGGGACCGTCCGCGGAAATCTTCCGCGCGCCGAAGGACGATTACACCAAGGCACTCATGGCGGCCGCCTTCAACATTGAGGCGGTGCCGACGCCCGCCGTGCAGCAGTAAAGAAGATCATGTCAGTTCGTCCTCCTGTCCTCGTCGATATCAAGTTCAACCCCGAAGGTGTCGCCCGCGTCCTGAAAACGGCCTTTGCCGACCGCGGCAGCATTAATCTCGCCGATCCCGCCAATCGCGAGCGTGATTTCAGCGAAACGGAATACGCGCTTCTCTGGAAGCCGGATGCCGATCTCTTTCGACGCGCGCCGAACCTCAAGGTGATCTTCTCGGGTGGTGCCGGCGTCGATCACATCATCGGTATGGCCGGCTTGCCTGACGTTCCGATTGTCCGTTTCGTCGACCGCAGCCTGACCACCCGCATGAGCGAATGGGTCGTCATGCAGTGCCTGATGCATCTGCGCGGCCAATATGCCCATGACGTCAAGCAGCGGCGGCGCGAATGGGCCAAATTGATTGCGCCGGAAGCGGCGGAGGTGACCATCGGCGTCATGGGGCTCGGCATTCTGGGCCTGGATGCGGTCGCCAAGCTGAAAGTGATGGGTTTCAACGTCATAGGCTGGTCGCGCACCCGCAAAACAATCGAGGGCGTCGAGACCTTCGACGCGCGCGAACTGGACCGGTTTCTTGCCAAAACCGACATTCTGGTCGGCCTGCTGCCGCTGACGCCTGAGACGACCGGCTTCTATAATAGCGGGCTATTTAAGAAGCTCCGCCGCGACGGTGCGCTCGGACAGCCGGTCTTCATCAATGCCGGCCGAGGCAAGAGCCAGATCGAGACCGACATCGTCTCGGCCATCAGGGAAGGGACCCTCGGCGGCGCTTCTCTCGACGTTTTCGAAGTGGAGCCGCTCGCCGCCGACAGCCCGTTGTGGGAATTGGAGAATGTGTTCATCACCCCGCATGACGCGGCGGTCTCCGAAGAGAACGCGCTGTTCCGCCATGTCGAGATGCAGATCGCCCGTTTTGAGCGCGGCGAGCCGCTGCAGTTCGTGATCGATCGCGCCGCCGGTTATTAGCGGCATCTCGCGCCAAAGCTGCGGCGACTTGGCCATTCCAAGACCGCGGCACGTTTGAGCCCGGAACCTTCCAGACGGCCACCCGTTTTCCTTGCGAAGTTCTTTGCGGCCAGATCGGCCGCCAAGGCAGCGGAAGGAGACGATGATGGCGCATCAGACCGAAACACGCTGGGAAAAATCCGACGGAAAGCTTCACAAGGAACAGCAAATCCCGCCGGTCAAGGCAAAGCAGGGGCGTATGGGTTACCGTATCCTGACCGTGCTGCTCGTGGCGCTGATCCTTGCCTTCGTGGTCTGGATTCCAGTCGAGATCTGGGGCCGGCGCGAGGCGAAGGAGGTGGCGCCGCAGCAGCCCGGCCAACAGCTCCAGCAGCAGCAATCCGACGCAGCACCCGCGCCGACGATGCAGAATGGCAATGCGGTCCCGACCGAGACGCCGGCAAAGGCGCCTGCCCCTAACAGCGCGCCTGCGGCACCGACCCAGCCTGCGGCACCGGCCCAATAGGCCTTTGGCAGACGATCTCCCGCATCCCGCCGCCACCCTGCGGCGGGATGTTTATGTTTTGTCTGGACTTTCGCCGCCGATTTTTCGATAAGAAGGCGCACGAGCCGGTTTCGTGCGCCGGCCCGGAACTTGGCAGCACCTGACCGGAGTGGACAGGGCAGGAATCTCATGGCCAAGACCGATATCGCAAGACGTGTCTACAATCACGCCTGGAAACTCGACCCGATCATCCGCAGCCTGATCGATACCGACTTCTACAAGCTGCTGATGCTCCAGATGATCTGGAAGCTCTATCCGGATGTGAATGCCTCCTTCACCCTCATCAACCGCACCAAGCGCGTGCATCTCGCCGAAGAGATCGACGAGGGCGAATTGCGGGAGCAGCTCGATCATGCGCGCACGCTGCGGCTCTCCAAGAAGGAGATGATATGGCTGGCGGGTAACAGTTTCTACGGCCGCGCGCAGATCTTCGAGCCGGAATTCCTTGCCTGGCTGTCCAACTTCCAACTTCCCGAATACGAGCTGTCGAAGAAGGAGGGGCAATATGTGCTGGACTTCCATGGGTCCTGGAAGGAAACCACCATGTGGGAGATCCCGGCGCTTGCCATCGTCAACGAGCTGCGTTCGCGCTCCGCGATGAGGGCGCTCGGTCCCTTTACCCTCGATGTGCTCTATGCGCGTGCCAAGGCAAAGATGTGGTCGAAGGTAGAACGGCTGAAGGAATTGCCGGGCCTGCGCATCTCCGATTTCGGCACTCGCCGGCGTCACAGTTTTCTCTGGCAGCGCTGGTGCGTCGAGGCGCTGAAGGAAGGTATCGGTCCGGCCTTCACCGGCACCAGCAATGTCTTGCTGGCGATGGATTCCGATCTCGAGGCGGTCGGCACCAATGCCCACGAGCTGCCGATGGTGGCAGCCGCCCTGGCGCAGACCGATGAGCAGCTGCGCAACGCCCCTTACAAAATCCTGCGCGACTGGAACAAGCTCTATGGCGGCAACCTGCTGATCGTCCTGCCGGACGCCTTCGGCACCGCGGCCTTCCTGCGCGACGCCCCCGAATGGGTCGCCGACTGGACCGGCTTCCGTCCGGACAGCGCGCCGCCGATCGAAGGCGGTGAAAAGATCATCGACTGGTGGAAGAAGATGGGCCGCGATCCGCGCCAGAAGCTGTTGATCTTTTCCGACGGCCTCGATGTCGACGCCATCATCGATACCTACCGGCATTTCGAAGGCCGCGTGCGCATGAGCTTCGGCTGGGGCACCAACCTGACGAATGATTTTGCCGGCTGTGCGCCGACGGAAATCTCAGGCCTCAATCCGATCTCGATCGTCTGCAAGGTCAGCGACGCCAACGGCCGCCCGGCGGTAAAACTCTCCGACAACCCGCAGAAGGCGACGGGCGAGCCGGCCGAAGTCGAACGCTACCTGAAATTCTTCGGCGCCGAAGATAGGGTCGATCAGACCGTCCTGGTATAGGCTCGAGGTGAAGCGCGGCCATCACGGGGTACCTCGATGTGCCCCGCCATCGCATCCTCGATCGACCAGCCGAAGCGCCAGGCGTCGAACATCGAATACCATTCCTGAAAATCGGTGATCGGCAGCACATCCGGCTTCGACATCGGATTGTCGGCCAGGCTGCGGCCACGAGCACGGTCGCGCACGCCGCGCTCCTGCATCTCAAGCAGATTCTCGAACATCATGACGCCGGCCTCCCGTTCCATGGGTTTATGCAATCATGCTAATGAAGCATTGTCGAGTCCGGATGTGAGCATTCCGGTTTTTCACAGGATTAGCCCCAATTGGCTATTTCGAGGCGATTACAACCCGACCTCGGATCGATCCGGCGAACGGATGGGGTGACGGGGAGGCTCGGCTTCCTGGCTGGGGTCCGCCACCAAGCCTCCCGGCTGACCGAATCTTTGAAAGCGGCAGCACTGATAGAGTGCCGCTTTCTGCTCGGGCTGATCCAACTGTGATGAAGGCGAGAGTTAACCGGGGATTAATATCCACCGGCACTGTCTCAATCCGACGCAATCCCGGCCGGGCCGACGGTTTCAGGCAGCCAGTCTGCGAAACCGCGTCCTGATCCGGTCGAGATAATAATGTCCGGGAGACGACGCCGCCGTCATCGCACGGGCTTCCGAAGAGGGCACGCCTTCGAACAGACGCTCCTCGCCGTTCTTGAAGCAAATCCTCAGCCGCCCGTCTTCCTGGCTGAAATAGACGGATTTGATGATCTTCGACTTCACCGAAAGTTCTTCCACCTGTTTTACCTCTGTTTTGGTTTGGCAGAAGCCTAAACCAAAACGTGCAAAGACGCGGTGAAGCAGCGTGGTAAAAATTCAGGAATCTTTGCGGACGTTGGAAGATGTTAACAGGGCATTGGTTCCGCCGCTCATCTCGACGCGGCCGAATTCATGGCTGAAAGGAAAGGTCGATATTTGACAGCGTTGCAATTATGACGAATCTTCCATCCACAGGTGAGTGATGGCAGGGTGCAATGTTAGGTGAAGCGATTTCTTTTGTAAGACGTAATCTGTCTCTCGTATGCGCTGTGGTTGCAATTAACTGCGCGATGGTTGCTTTTGATGACTACAGCGGCCGCAGCAGCAGCAATTCAACGCAATATTTCGTTGCGCTGTATTTTGGGTTCTGCATTCAGAATGCAATGTTGAACGGAGACGGAAGAATATCGAATTTGACCAGCGGCATGCGCGGGTTTGGTGCCTACATCTGGAAGAACTTGCTTATTATGCTCGTCGTCATCGGAATCGGGGTTGGTGTCCCCGTCGCCTTTGGCGCCGCTTCTTTTTCCAGGAACGTATTTCTACTCCTGTGCCTTGCGGTGATCGCAATCATCCTTCCGCTGCTCCTCGCCCTTGTCGGAACTTGGCCCATTGCCGGGATCGCGGGTGCGAAAAGCGGGCTTTCAGATGCCTTCAGCAGGGGAAAACGGGGTCTACTTCCTACCTTTTTGCGCATGTTTGCGGGGCTTATTCTACCTTTCATCGGTGCTTTGCTGTTGCTGGCGGCAGCGGCATCGATGTCATACGAAGCCGAAAGCATCTTCTCGGATGGAAAACTGAATTTTATCGCTCTTGCGGTGCTCGTTGTTTGCCAATGCGTATCCACATTCGGCATATGCTACGTTTCGATCGTTCTGGCTCGAAAACTCCAGATGTCGGAGGCTTCACGGTATACCATAGAAGGGCCTCGGGGGGATGCGGCGAGAGCGAGGAGCGTCTCGGAAATATTCGAATAGGGCTTAGATCAATTGGGTTTCCCGCCCGGGGTTGTGTTGACACAAAAGGTTAGAGCGGTTCTGCGCTCCATAAAAAGTTGAACCGTTCTCGCCGCGACCACGCTGAATCTGGGCATTCCAAATTTGCGGTCGTCCGTCCGAATACATTTCGGATACGCAGCAATCGGATCGTGGATCAGTGCGCCTGAGCAAATGAAGCAACGGTTATTAACGAAAAATGGCGGACAGAGAGGGATTCGAACCCTCGGTACGCTTTCACGTACACACGCGTTCCAGGCGTGCGCCTTAAACCACTCGGCCACCTGTCCTTTGGCGTTCGCGCCCGGATAGGAGCAAATCGTCGGAACGGCGCGATATATACCGATGAATTTTTGTCGATCAACCCAAATCTAACAGTTTTTTGACTTCTTCCGATAAAACTCCGCTCGGCCCATCCCATTGTGCTTCACCTCAGCGATGACTATGTAATTCTCAAGGTGGAGGATGGCGCGGGCTCGCCGGAATTGTCCGGCATATCGAAGCGTCGGAGGGATTGATGCGTTTCCTGTTGCGTCTGGCGAGTCTTGTCGCGCTTGCGGCAGCCGTTATTGCCGGGACCATCGATTCGATCCAATCGGTTGCCGCCTCCGCCGTGATCATGACGCCGATGTCGGATGCCTGGCAGGATGTGAGCCCGGATACACTGACGTCGCTGCAATCCGCGCTTTCCTACTATATCCACCCGCGCTTCTATGCCTTCATCTTTCAGTGGCTGATGCTCCAGCCGGCCTTTGCGGTTTTTCTGGTGATCGCGCTGCTTCTTTGGATGGTCGGCTACAAGAAGCCGCCGGTGGCCGGCCGTTTCACGGCATAGGCAAGCTGGTCTTGCCGCTGCGGCTCGGCCGAAGATTCGGTCGCCGCCGGTCTTTCCGTGACCCCGACATGGCTGTCGGATTGCCGGGAAATTTTGCATCCCGGCAGCGGAAATGTCCAAAAATCAGCCCGGGAGAACTGATTTTCAGCAATCGCTGCAAATCTTTACCGCCTGAAAAATTTCTGGTGAATTTTTCTGTGAGCCATGCAAGGATGCGCGCAGCCAGGCCTCCGGGGGGAGGTCGGTGGTTCCGCAGACTCGCCCAAAAGGCCTTGCGGGAGGACCCCTAATGAATAGCAACAACAGGGCTGCACAATGAAAAAATCCCTTCTCACTCTCCTTGCCGTGGCTGCCATGTCGACGACGGCGCTTGCCGCCGATGTCAAGCCGGCGCTGGTTTACGGCACCGGCGGGAAGTTCGATAAGTCTTTCAACGAAGCGGCCTATAACGGCGCCGAGAAGTTCAAGGCCGAGACCGGCATCGCCTATCGCGATTTCGAGCCGACCGGCGACACGCAGGGCGAACAGGCCATCCGTAACTTCGCAAGCCGCGGTTTCAACCCGGTGGTCGCCGTTTCCTTCGCCTGGACTTCGGCCATCGAGAAGGTCGCAGCCGAATTCCCGGATACCAAATTCATCATCGTCGACTCAGTCGTCGACAAGCCGAACGTCCGCTCGGTCGTCTACAAGGAAGAAGAAGGCTCCTACCTCGTCGGCATTCTCGCCGGCATGGCCTCCAAAACCGGCAAGGTCGGCTTCGTCGGCGGCATGGACATTCCGCTGATCCGCAAATTCGAATGCGGCTATGAGCAAGGCGCGCGCGCCGCCAAGGCCGATATCGAGGTGTTCCAGAACATGACCGGCACCACCGGTGCTGCCTGGAACGATCCGGTTCGTGGCGGTGAGCTCACCAAGAACCAGATCGACCAGGGCGCGGATGTTATTTACGCGGCAGCCGGCGCCACCGGCCTTGGTGTTCTGCAGACCGCCGCCGACAACAAGAAGCTGTCGATCGGCGTCGACTCCAACCAGAACCATCTTCATCCGGGCTCGGTCCTGACCTCGATGGTCAAGCGCGTCGACCTCGCCGTCTACAACGCCTACACCGATACCAAGAATGACAAGTTCACCGCGGGCGTTCAGGCCCTCGGCGTCAAGGAAGATGGTGTTGGCGCCGCGATCGACGACAACAACAAGTCGCTGATCACGCCGGAAATGCAGGCCGCGGTCGACAAGGCCAAGGCCGATATCATCGCCGGAACCGTCAAGGTTCACGATTACACCTCGGACAACGCTTGCCCGAAGTGATCAGCGCCCTGATGTAATATCGAGATCGGGCGTATGGCGGAGGGGATTTTCGCCATACGCCCTTTTCTTATTTGGAGCCTGCAGTGACAGATAAGCCCGCTATCGAGCTTGTCGGCATCGATAAGAAATTCGGTGCCGTCCATGCCAACAAGGACATCAATCTCACCGTTGCCAAGGGAACGATCCACGGCATCATCGGTGAAAACGGCGCCGGCAAATCGACGTTGATGTCGATCATCTATGGTTTCTACCACGCCGACAGCGGCGAGATCCGCGTCAACGGCAATCCGGTCACCATCCGTGACAGCCAGGCGGCGATCGCCGCAGGCATCGGCATGGTGCACCAGCATTTCATGCTGGTCGATAATTTCACGGTGCTCGAGAATGTCATGCTCGGCGCCGAAGGCGGATCGCTGCTGGCGAGAGGCGTCGCATCGGCCCGCACCGAGCTCAAGCGACTGGAAACCGAATACGGCCTCGAGGTCGATCCGGACGCACTGATCGAAGAGCTCCCGGTCGGCCTGCAGCAGCGCGTCGAAATCCTGAAAGCCATGTATCGCGGCGCCGAGATCCTGATCCTCGACGAACCTACAGGCGTGCTGACGCCGGCTGAAGCCGACCACCTCTTCCGCATCCTCAAGGTGCTGCGCGACCAGGGCAAGACGATCATCCTCATCACCCATAAGCTGCGCGAGATCATGGCGATCACCGATACGGTCTCCGTCATGCGCCGCGGCGAGATGGTCGCCACCCGCAATACTGCGGAAACGACGGTGGAGGAGCTTGCCGAGTTGATGGTCGGCCGTCGCGTGCTGCTGCGCGTGCAGAAGGGCGAAGCCAATCCGGGCGCCGCCGTGCTCTCTGTCCGCAACCTGACGGTCAAGGACAATCGCGGCGTCACCATGGTCGATAATGTCTCCTTCGAGGTGCGTGCCGGCGAGATCGTCGGCATCGCCGGTGTCGCCGGCAACGGCCAGTCCGAATTGCTGGAGGCGATTGCCGGTATCCGGAAGCCTGTCTCCGGCGAAATCCTTCTCGACGGCCAGACGATCGACAAGGCCGATCCCGCCCGCCTGCGCGACCTCGGGCTTGCCCATATTCCCGAGGACCGGCACCATATGGGACTGGTGCTGAAATTCGAGGAATATGAAAACTCCGTCCTCGGCTATCACCGCCGTCCGGGCTACAGCAAAGGGCCGCTGCTCGATCTCGACGCTATCCGCCAGGACGCGATGGAGAAGATCGAAAAATACGACATCCGCCCGCCGAATCCGCGGCTGAAGACGGCCAATTTCTCCGGCGGCAACCAGCAGAAGATCGTCGTCGCCCGCGAGATCGAACGCGATCCGAAGATGCTGATCATCGGCCAGCCGACGCGCGGCGTCGATATCGGCGCCATCGAATTCATTCACCGCCGGATCATCGAGATGCGCGACGCGGGCAAGGCGATCCTGCTCGTCTCCGTCGAGCTCGATGAGATCCGCGCCCTTTCCGACCGTATCCTTGTCATGTTCGCCGGCCATGTCGTCGGTGAGAAGACGCCCGATGCCGGTGAACAGACCCTCGGCCTGATGATGGCCGGCATTGCCGCGTGAGGCCTTTATGAGCACTGCTTCTGTACCGCTACCAAACTGGATCAGTTACGGCCTGATCCCGCTTTTGAATCTTGTCGTCGCTTTCCTGATCTCGGGCTTTGTCGTCTGGCTGATCGGCGAAAGCCCGCTGGATGCATTGTCGCTGCTGCTCGAGGGTTCGCTCGGTACTGGCGAATTCATCGGCTTCACGCTGTTCTACGCGACGAGCTTTATCTTCACCGGCCTTTCCGTTGCGGTGGCAATCCATGCCGGCCTCTTCAATATCGGCTCTGAGGGCCAAGCCTATCTTGGTGGCCTCGGCTGCGCTTTGGTGGCGCTTTCGCTCGACAATTACGTGCCATGGTATGTGACAATGCCGGTGGCCGTCGTTGGAGCTGCCCTCTTCGGTGCGGTTGCCGCCTTCATTCCGGCATGGCTTCAGGCGAAACGCGGCAGCCATATCGTCATCACGACGATCATGTTCAATTACATCATTGCCTCGCTGATGAACTACCTGTTGGTGCACGTACTGATCGTGCCCGGCAAAATGGCGCCGGAAACGCGCACATTCCTTGAAGGTGGGCAGTTGCCGAAGCTGACATGGCTGATGGAGATATTCGGGACAAAGCTCGGTGCTGCCCCGTTGAACGTCTCATTCATCATTGCGCTAGTCATGTGTTATCTCGTCTGGCTTCTTATCTGGCGCACCAAGCTTGGCTTTGAGATGCGCACGCTCGGCGTCAGCCCCACGGCCGCTTCCTATGCCGGTATGCCCTATGTACGGATCGTGATGATCGCCATGATGCTTTCCGGCGCGCTCGCCGGCATGATGGCGCTGAATCCTGTCATGGGCGCCTCCGCCCGGCTACAGGTGGGGTTTGTCAGCGGTGCCGGCTTCGTCGGTATCGCCGTCTCGCTGATGGGCCGCAATCATCCGCTTGGCATCATCTTTGCTGCAATCCTTTTCGGCGTTCTCTATCAGGGCGGCGACTGGATCTCCTTCGAAATGCCGAATATCACCCGCGAAATGATCCTGGTCATCCAAGGCTTGGTGATCCTGTTCGCCGGTGCCCTGGAACACATGTTCCGGCCGGCGATCGTGCGCCTCTATCAACAGTTTGCGCGAGCCTGAGGAGCGGACGATGGATTATTATGACATTTTCATCAGCATTCTGGCCTCCACGATCCGACTGTCGATCCCGCTGATCTTCACCGCCCTTGCCGGTCTGTTTTCGGAACGCGCTGGCATTTTCGATATCGGCCTCGAGGGCAAGATGCTGGGCTCGGCTTTCGCCGCCGCCTGTATTGCCTATATCACCGACTCGGCCTGGCTCGGGCTCGGCGCCGGTATCGTCTGCTCGGTGGCGCTCAGTCTGGTGCATGGCTTCGCCTCGATCACCAATCGCGGCAACCAGATCGTCTCGGGTGTGGCGATCAACTTCTTCATCGCCGGCATTACCATCGTGCTCGGCCAAGCCTGGTTCGGCCAGGGCGGCCGCACGCCGCAGCTGGCGCCTGAGGCCCGCTTCGCGCCGATCATCCTGCCGGGCGCCAATGCCGTCCACGACATACCGATCATCGGTCCGCTCTATGCAAGCGTGATATCGGGCAACAATATCCTCACCTATCTTGCCTTCCTCGCCGTGCCTTTCTCCTGGTGGGTCCTTTACCGCACGCGTTTCGGCCTCAGGCTGCGCGCCGTCGGCGAAAATCCGGGCGCAGTCGATACGGCAGGCATTTCGGTTGCCTGGCTGCGCTACCGCGCCGTCATGTGCGCCGGCATCCTCTGCGGCTTTTCCGGCACCTATCTCGCGATCGCCCAGTCCGCCGCCTTCATCAAGGACATGTCGGCCGGCAAGGGGTATATCGCGCTGGCGGCGCTGGTCTTCGCCAAGTGGAAGCCGGTGCCTGTGATGTTCGCCTGCCTGCTCTTCGGCTTCCTCGATGCTTTGGCGAACTTCATGCAGGGCAAGCAGGTACCATTGGTCGGTGAAGTGCCGGTCCAGGTTTTCCAGGCGCTGCCCTATATCCTGACCTGCATCCTCCTTGCCGGCTTCATCGGCGTCGCAATCCCGCCGAAGGCCGGCGGCGTGCCCTATACGAAGGAGCGTTGATCATGTCCCACGACCTGTTCGAGGCCGCTCGCGGCGCCATGGCCTTTGCTCATGCGCCCTATTCGAAATTCCCGGTCGGTGCGGCGATCCGCGCCGAGGACGGCAAGGTCTATACCGGCGCCAACATCGAAAACCTCTCCTTCCCGCAAGGATGGTGCGCCGAGCCGACCGCGATCAGCGCCATGATCATGGGTGGCGCCAGGAAGATCGTCGAAATGGCCGTGATCGCCGAGAAGCTGCCACTCTGCCCGCCCTGCGGCGGCTGCCGCCAGAAGATCTCCGAATTCGCCGCCAAGGACACGAAGATCTATCTCTGCGATGAGGCGGGCGTGAAGAAGACCATGACAATGGAAGAGCTTCTTCCCTTCAGCTTCGAGACGGAACTCGGATGAGGACGACGGTCGACCTGCTCGCCGCATTGCTCGGCGCGATCAAGCCGCGCCATGGCATCGTGCTCGGTTCTGGTCTCGGCTCCCTCGTTGGCCAGTTGGAAGGCGCCGTCCGCATTCCCTATCGCGATCTGCCGGGCTTTCCCGTCAGCGCCGTCTCCGGCCACGCCGGCGAAGTCGTCGCCGGCCGCCTCGGTGGAAAGCCGGTCATCATGCTTTCCGGCCGCGTGCATTATTATGAGAAGGGCGATGCCAACGCCATGCGCCTGCCGATCGAGGTCTTGAAGGCGCTCGGCGTCGAGGCGCTGATCCTGACCAATTCGGCCGGATCGCTGCGCGACGACATGCCGCCTGGTTCGGTGATGCAGATTACCGATCACATCAACTATTCCGGCATGAACCCGCTGATCGGCGAGGAAAGCGACCATCGCTTCGTCGGCATGACCAATGCCTATGACGCCGGCCTCGCCGCGGCGATGCGGAAGGCGGCGGCAAAACTCAAGATCGAGCTGGGGCAGGGCGTCTATATGTGGTTTTCCGGTCCGAGCTTCGAAACGCCGGCCGAAATCCGCATGGCGCGCATCCTCGGCGCCGATGCCGTCGGCATGTCGACGGTGCCGGAGGTGATCATCGCAAGAATGCTGGGCCTGAGGGTTGCGGCCGCTTCCGTTATCACCAACTATGGAGCAGGCATGACCGGCAATGAGCTCAGCCATGAAGAAACCAAGGACATGGCGCCCGTCGGCGGCGCCCGTCTCGCCGCCATATTGAAAGAGATGATTGCGGGAGAAAGCGAAAATGAATAGCCATTCAATCCGGGAAACGGCGGCGGTCGCCCTTTCCCTTCTCGACCTCACCAATCTGAAGGACGATTGCACCGAGGCGCAGATCGATACGCTCTGCGCCCGCGCGCAGACGCCCTACGGTAACAGCGCCGCGATCTGCATCTGGCCGCGTTTCGTCGCCCATGCCCGCAACATCCTCGGCGCCGGCCATGCCGTGCGGATCGCAACGGTCGTCAATTTCCCAGCAGGCGATATGGAAGTGGCCGATGTCGCCGCCGAAACCCGTGAGGCGATTGCCGATGGCGCAGATGAGATCGATTTGGTCATCCCCTACCGCAAGTTCATATCAGGCAATGAGAAGGCGGTGACTGACATGGTCAAGGCGGTGCGCGCCGAATGCGCCGGCCCCGTCCTGCTGAAGGTGATCATCGAGACCGGCGAGTTGAAGGATGCGGCCTTGATCCGCCGTGCCTCCGAACTGGCTATTGAAGCCGGCGCTGATTTCATCAAGACCTCGACCGGCAAGGTCGCCGTCAACGCGACGCTCGAAGCCGCCGACATCATGATCCGGGCCATTCGTGAGAGCGGACGCAAGGTCGGCTTCAAGCCGGCTGGCGGCATCGGCTCGGTGGCGGATGCGGCGCTCTATCTCAGCCTTGCTGAAACCATTATGGCGCCGGACTGGGCTATGCCCTCGACCTTCCGCTTCGGCGCTTCCGGCCTGCTCGACGACATCCTCGCGGTTCTGAGCGGAGCGCAGCCGGCAGCGGCTGCGGCGTCGAGCTATTGAGATGATTCCGCAGGAGATCATCCGGCGTAAACGCGATGGCGAGGAACTCGACGCCGCCGATATCAGCTCCTTCATCGCGGCACTCGCCGCCGGGCAGCTGTCCGAAGGCCAGATCGGCGCCTTCGCCATGGCCGTCTGGTTCAAAGGCATGTCACGCGAGGAAATCGTGGCGCTGACGCTGGCGATGGCCAATTCCGGCGACAGGCTGCAATGGGCTGGCATCGACCGTCCGATCGCCGACAAACATTCGACCGGTGGCGTCGGTGACAATATCTCGCTCATGCTAGCGCCGATCGCCGCTGCCTGCGGCCTCGCCGTCCCGATGATTTCAGGACGCGGCCTCGGCCATACCGGCGGCACGCTGGATAAGCTCGAATCCATTCCCGGCTATGCGATTACCCCTGATGCGGAGCTCTTCGGCAAGGTGGTGAAGGAGGCGGGATGCGCCATCATAGGCCAGACCGGAACCTTGGCGCCTGCCGACGGCAGGCTCTATGCCGTGCGCGATGTGACCGCCACCGTCGATTCCATTCCGCTCATCACTGCCTCCATCCTGTCGAAGAAGCTCGCGGCCGGGCTTGAGACGCTGGTGCTCGATGTCAAGCTCGGCAACGGCGCCTTCATGGCTGACCGCCGCCAGGCGGAGATGCTGGCGCGTTCCCTGGTCGAGGTGGCCAAAGGAGCCGGCGTGAAGACCTCCGCCCTGATCACTGACATGAACGAGCCGCTCGCTGATTGCGCCGGCAATGCGGTGGAGATGCGCAACTGTTTGGACTTCCTGGCGGGCAGGAAGAGCGGCACGCGGCTTGAGACCGTGGTTTTTGCCTTCGCCGCCGAGATGCTGGTGAAATCGGGCATTTCCGCCTCCTCTGAAGAAGCCAATGGGATGGCGCGCCGAGCGCTGTCATCGGGCGAGGCGGCCGAAAGCTTCGGGCGTATGGTATCCATGCTCGGCGGACCGGCCGATCTCGTCGAGAATTCGGAAAGATACCTGGCCAGGGCGCCGGTCGAAAAAGAAGTCCCGGCCGCCCGATCGGGCTGGCTTGCCGCCTGCAACGCGCGCGGTATCGGCATCAGCGTCATCGATCTCGGCGGCGGCCGCCGGCACCCGGCAGATCGAATCGATCACCGCGTCGGCTTCTCCGGCCTCCTGCCGCTTGGCACCCGAGTCAATGCGGGCGATCCGATCGCTATCGTTCACGCTGCCGACGAAGCCGCGGCGGGAAAAGCTGCTGCGGCCCTTGCCGTGCATTATCGGATTGCTGACGACAGGCCGGAACTGGCCCCCGTCATTGCAGGCCGGGTCTGATGCGGTTTATTGTTTGAGGCTGAGCGAGCCGTCGGCGACGGAATAGGAGGCGAGTTTCTGCAGAAAGCTCATGCCGACCAGGGTGGTCGTGAGCGCGTCGTCCCTGAGCACGAAGGCCTCGACATTCCGGACGCGGATGCCGCCGATTTCGACCCGATCGAGGGTCAAATGCGCGGCCTTCGTCTGGCCGTTTGCCGTGTTGACACCATAGCGAAAGTCGAGCTGGTTTGCGGTATAGCCGAGCCGGCGGGCGAGTGTCTCGTTGAGGGCGACGTAGGTGGCGCCGGTATCGATCAGCCCTAGCACAGGCTTGCCGTTGATCTTGAAGCTGCCGGTATAGTGGCCCTGCGCATCCGCCTGCAGGCGGATCGTACTATTGCCGGAAGCGGGCGCCGGTGCCGCGGACTGGCGGGCGTCGGCAGATACGTAATTGGCGGAGAGAACGTCGGCAGGTTGCTGGCTGACGCTTCCAACGAAAGAAGGTACCTGTGTGGCCAGCACCGCGGCGATGCTGGCGAATATGACGGTACGCACGAGCATGAAACAGAAATCCTTCCTGTATAAACCCCGCTTCATGCAGCGCCTCATGCTTCCAGCTTGCTAAGCCTCAAATCCTGATAAGTTGCTAATATGGATAACAAAAAGGCCCGGAGCGAACCGTCCGGGCCATAAAGCCTTTCGATTTGGTAAAGGAAGGCTGAAATTATTTGGTGCCGTACATGCGGTCGCCGGCATCGCCGAGGCCGGGCATGATGTAACCCTTCTCGTTGAGATGGCTGTCGATCGCTGCGGTGAAGACCGGAACATCGGGATGCGCGGCGCGGAAGTTGCGGATGCCTTCCGGAGCGGCAAGCAGGCAGAGGAAGCGGATATTGTGGGCGCCGCGTTCCTTGAGCTTGTCGATTGCCGCAATCGACGAATTGCCGGTCGCCAGCATCGGGTCGACGACGATGATCAGGCGCTCGGCCACGTCTTCCGGCGCCTTGAAATAATATTCGACCGGCTGCAGCGTCTCGTGATCGCGGTAGACGCCGATATGCGAGACGCGCGCGGATGGCACGAGGTCGAGCATGCCTTCGAGCAGTCCGTTGCCGGCGCGCAGGATCGAGGCGAAGACCAGCTTCTTGCCCTCGAGGATCGGCGAGTCCATCGTCTGCAGCGGCGTCTCGATTGTCGCCATCGTCAATTCGAGATCGCGGGTGACCTCGTAACAGAGCAGCGTGGAGATTTCGCGCAGCAGGCGCCGGAAACTTCCCGTCGATGTCTCCTTGCGCCGCATGATGGTGAGCTTGTGCTGCACAAGCGGGTGATCGATGACCGTGACGCCGTCCATGGGGAAGCCTTTCATTCTTTCTATCGAATGTTTCTTTCACGGAAATCGGCTCGACCGCAAGAGTGGAGCCGAATTTGCGTCGGTCTTCCCCAGCCTCTCGCCTTAAAGGCGGGCAAGCAGGACCTTGCGCGTCTCCTCGTCGACGAAGGCCGCTTCGATCGCCGTGCGAGTCATGGCGTCGATCTCCGTATCGTCGAAGCCGAAGGCTTCAGCGGCAAGCTCGTATTCCCGCTTCAGCGATGTATGGAAAAACGGCGGGTCGTCGGAGCTGATCGTCACCCGCACACCCGCTTCCTTCAAGCGCCGCAGCGGATGCGAAGTGAAGTCGGGAAAGACCCTGAGTGCGATGTTGGACCCCGGGCAGACTTCAAGCACGGTACCGAGATCGGCAAGCCGCTTCACCAGATCGGTATCCTCTATGGCGCGCACGCCATGGCCGATGCGCGCGGGCCGCACGGCATCGAGCGCGTCGGCAACGCTGAAGGCGCCGCAGACTTCGCCGGCATGGATGGTCAATCCCAGGCCGGCATCGCGGGCGATGTCGAAAGCTCTGATATAATCGGCCACACGGCCCATGCGCTCCTCGCCGGCGAGATTGAAGCCTGATATCAAAGGGTTGCCAGCTTTTGCCGCATATTCCGCCGCACCGATCACGCTTTCGGGACCGAAGTGCCGTTCCCCGGTGACGATCAGCCGAGCCTCGATGCCGCTTTTGGCCTTGGCCCGCCGGATGCCTTCACAGACGCCTGATATATAGGCGTCTGCGCCGAGCCCGATGCGCTTGCCGTGGTCGGGCGACACGATGAGTTCGCTGTAGATGGTATTGATGCCTGCAAGTTCGTCGAGATAGGTTTCCGTCAGAAGCGCATAATCCTCCTCCGTCCTGTAGACCTCGGAAACCTTGTCGTAACACTCGAGAAAACTTGCGAAATCGTGCCAGACATAGGCGCCGTCGCGAAGCTCGCCGCTGATGTCGACGCCGTATTTCCGCGCCTGCGCCTCTGTCAACACAGGAGGTGCCGCACCCTCCAGATGGCAGTGCAGCTCGACCTTCTTCAAATGCGATGTCACAGAAAACTCCTTCCATGCGCTCCGCCGGGGATGCCGAGGTGGCGCGCAATGCTTTCGCCGATATCGGCATAGGTACGACGAACGCCGATGGAACGCGACCGCATGCCGGGGCCGTAGGCAATGATCGGCACGCGCTCGCGCGTATGATCCGTGCCGCGCCAGGTGGGGTCGCAGCCATGGTCGGCGGTCAGCACGACTAGGTCGCCGGGTTTCAACTTTTTGTGGACCTCAGGCAGACGAGCATCGAAGGCTTCGAGCGCTGCCGCATAACCGGGCACGTCGCGACGATGGCCGTAGATCATGTCGAAATCGACAAAATTGGTGAAGACGAGATCGCCGTCCTCGGCCGCGTCGATTGCCGAGAGCGACGCATCCATCAGCGCCTCGTTGCCGGTGGCCTTAATGACCCTGGAAATGCCTTGATGGGCGAAGATGTCGCCGATCTTTCCCACGGCATGTACGTGCCTGTTGTGCTCGACCAGCCGGTCGAGCAGCGTCGGCTCCGGCGGCAGAACGGAAAAGTCGCGCCGGTTTCCGGTGCGCTGGAAGGTGGAGGCGGATTGGCCGATGAAGGGCCGGGCGATGACGCGGCCGATATTGTAGGAATCAAGAAGGGCGCGAGCCGTGCGGCAGAAGGCAAGCAGCCGGTCCAGGCCGAAATGCGCTTCGTGCGCCGCGACCTGAAAGACCGAATCCGAGGACGTATAGCAGATCGGCTTGCCGGTGCGGATATGTTCTTCGCCGAGCCTGGAGATGATTTCCGTTCCCGAGGCGTGGCAATTACCGAGAATGCCGGGAATGTCGCCCTCCCGGCATAATGCCTCGATCAGCTCCGGGGGAAAGGCATCGCCTTCCGTCGGAAAATATCCCCAATCGAAACTGACAGGTGTCCCCGCGATCTCCCAATGGCCCGATGGCGTGTCCTTGCCGCGGGAGATTTCGCTGGCCGCGCCATAAATGCCGTAGACCTTTTCCGGCAGGGGCATGCCGGCCGGAAATTGGCCGGAGGCCGCCCGGGCGATGTGCAGAAGCCCGAGTTCCGACATGTTCGGCAGGGAAAGCGGCCCGCTGCGCAGCCCGGCGCGGTCTCCGGCACCGGCCGCGCAGAATTCGGCGATATGGCCGAGTGTGTCGGCGCCCTCGTCGCCATAGGCTGCCGCATCAGGCGCCCCACCGACGCCGAAGGAATCGAGAACGAAAAGAAAGGCGCGCGCCATTTTACCCCCGAAAGGACCGATCGCCGGCCTCCGGACCGTCGGAGGCTGAAGCCCACGCATATAGCGCCGCGTCTGGCTTGGCAAATTCGAGATGGGGAAGGGGTCAGCAGTCGCCGCAGGGTATCGAGTCGCCTTGCCGCTGGCGGTAGAAGAAACTGCGGCTGATGGTGATCGTGCGCATCCCATCCGGCATGAAGTTCGGCGCGAAAAGGAACATCCTATAGGGGATGCTGAGTTCGGTCCGAACGAGGAAGCTATTTGCCGTCTTCATGTCGGCCGGCACGTCGCTCACCGTCACATTCTTGGCATAAGGCGTCGTGCCATCCTGGGCCCAGGACCAGAGCACTTTCGCATTGGCACTGGCGTCGATTGAAATTCCGGTGATTTTCAGTGTCAGCGATGTCGTGTTGTAAGGTACGAACATCCCGGTTGCCACCGATGGCATTTGCGCAAGCGCGCTCTTCGTGACGGATTGCTGCTGGGTGACGAGGTCGGCGATCGCACCAGCGGCTCGTGTCGCGCGCTTGCTGACGCTGAGGCCGATCGTGATCTCGAAAGCGCCGATGTAGAGCATGATGAGCACGGGAAAGAGGATTGCGAATTCGATCGCTCCGGCGCCCTTGCGCTCTCGCGCCAGCCGACGCGCCTGCTGTACCAGTCTGGAGAACGGGTTGCGCAACGCCATTATGGATACTGCTCGTTCTGGAAGACCGAGGTGGCGATAATCAGATATTGCGTCGGCATCGAACCGTCGGACGGACGGATCGTCGTGATATAGGGCCGGACCAGATCCGTGATGATTTCCCATCGATAGTAGGCGCGCAGCATGTTGATTGTGCCGGCACCGCCAGGCGTATATTTGAAGGCCGCGGTGTTGATGTCGGCATATCGATCACTGGAAACTTTGGGGATCGTCGTCGGAATGGCCGAGAAGGAGCTGAACGTCTGCACATCCACGTAAAGCTTGCTCGGCGTGGCGGCTTCGCTGGTCGAGCAGCTGATCAGGATCGAGATCTCGTTGCAGAACGCCTGGCGGAATTGCGTCTGGCTCATATCGGTCGTACGGCCGAGATTGTAAGTGATCTGACCGGTCCGCATCCGGCGGCTCATCGTATCGACGGCGTTGGAGACGAGTTCTTCGGCGGCGAAGGCGATGAAGGTTTCAAGGATCGCGAAGATCACCAGGAAGTATGGGATGGCAAGCAAGGCAAATTCGATCGCCGCTGCGCCATCGCGCGAGCGGGCGACAGAGCGAAACATGGAGAAACGGTACGGCGCGAAGGCGCGCTCCCTATCCGTCTTCTGATCAACTACCGTCATTGCCTGGACCCGAGCGACATCTCTGCCTGCCACACTAGGGTCCGTTCGTTGATTTTCCGTTTCAGGCCGATACGACGATTTTAACGAATGGCAGAAGATCCCAGCCGGGCCGATCAGGGTGATGTGGCGCCGGCGGCCGCTTGCTGCGCATGCTGCTCGCAATTGGGTGTGCAGGACAGCACGGAGCGCTCGGTCTGCCGGTAGACGCGCACCGTGTTGCCCTCGTCTATCGACACAAGGATGCGCTCGTCCAGGATCGCGTTACCGTCGGCATCCAGAAGAACCAGATTGGTGGTGCCGAAGCTGCGTCCTGTCAGCACGATGGTCTTGGCATCGGCCACGGTCGCGTCTGCGACCTGGGCATTGCCGACGATGACCTTGCTGACGGGGCGGTCGAGCTTCAAGACGCGCGCATGATCCATATAGACGCGCAGCATGTCATCATCTGCGGCCGAGGAAACTCCCGAAATACCGGAAACGGCGATCATGCCGGCAAAGAAAATGGTTTTGCCGCTCGATGACATTGGGTCCTCTTTCACGATCACAGCGCAACAGGCGCATAGAATGGGAAAAAATGGTGAATGAAGCTTTAAACCCACCACGCTGTTTCGCGGTGAGACGGGATGATCTGATTTGGCACGAGATCCGGCCGGCGTCATTGCGGCTCGATACGGCGCCTGTGCTATTGCTGGATGAATCCCCTCGTTAACCTCTGAAAATCATTAAATGTTGAGCGAAATGAATAGCGTAAAGCTTACCATACAAGAGCCTCCGGCGGCTTTCACATGCTGTTAACTCTTTTTCTTAAGCCGATGGAAACGCCCATTCATTAGATTGCTGTCATCCGATCAACGGCAACAGTTGGCGGACGTGCTGAACATCAACTGGAGTTAGGAGTACCCATGACCAAGCTTTTTAGCCGTTTTCTGAAGGACGAATCCGGCGCGACCGCAATCGAATACGGCCTGATCGCAGCCCTCATTTCCGTAGCACTCATCGCCGGCGCGACGACCCTCGGCCAGAAGATCGGCAACACGTTCAACGGCTTGAGCACCAAGATGACCAATGCCGAAACTGCGAGCGGCGGCTGAGACCGAGTGCCGCCCAACGGCACCCGCATAATAACGGCCTTTTGGTTGGTTGATACATCGAGCGGGCTCACAGGCTGAACGGCCGTGAGCCTTTTCGCATCATGTCAGGATCGGGTTTAAGCATGATCACAGCCGCAGTCTTTGTGATATTGCCGCTCTGCCTCGCTTTCGCGGCTTTTTCGGATCTGTTCACCATGACGATCCCGAACCGTGTTTCCCTGATCCTCATCGCCTCTTTCTTCTTTCTCGCACCACTTTCCGGTCTCGGCCTGCAGGCAATCGGCATGCATCTTGCCGCCTGCGCTATCGTCTTTATGGCATGCTTCGCTCTGTTTGCCTTCAATGTGATGGGCGGTGGAGACGCAAAGCTGTTGAGCGCCACCGCCCTCTGGTTCGGCGTGAACGAGTCCCTGCTTTTCCTGATGACCGATGTTGCCATTATCGGCGGGCTCATCACCCTGCTCATCCTGCTGGTGAGGGCGCAGTCGAATACCATCCTTGCGATCGGCCTGCCGGTGCCCAACTCTTTGCTGCTCGCCAAGAAGATCCCCTACGGCATCGCCATCGCGATCGGCGGCTTCATGGCCTTCCCGTCCTCGCCGCTCTTCATCGCTGCGCTGGAAAGCTTGAAGTAACGGCATTTTAAATGCCCATTAACTTAAAATGTAAGCATTGCATTAACCATAATTATACCAATTCCTGAGCATTCTGCAGGGCGAACATATCGTGCCTTGAGGAATGATCGATGAAACCGGCCCGCCTTATAATTCTAGCTGTCGCCTTGGTGGCAGCCGGCCTAGCCGGGCTCCTGGCAATGCGCATGGCCGGCAGCGGTGGCGTCGTCACGCAGGTGCAGTCGGTCATCGAAAAAGAACCCACCGTCAACATCCTCGTTTCGAGCAAAAATCTGCCGGTCGGAGCCAGACTGGGCGACGACACGGTGCATTGGATGGCCTGGCCGAAAGAAGGCGTCGTTCAAGGCTTCATCACCGAAGCCGACAAGCCGGATGCTATCAAGGACCTGCAGGGCGCCGTCGTGCGTCTGCCGATCTTCGAAGGCGAGCCGATTCGGCCCGAAAAAGTCGCCGATTCCAGCAGCCGCATCCTGTCCTCGCTGTTGCCGGCCGGCAAACGCGCCGTCGCGACCGAGATATCTGTAGCAACGGGCGCCGGTGGTTTCATCCTGCCGAACGATCGCGTCGATGTCATCATGGTCCGCAAGGGCACCGAGGCCAACAAGCTCATCACCGAAACCGTGCTGAGCAATGTACGCGTTCTCGCCATCGACCAGCAGATCCAGGAAAAGGACGACGGCTCCAAGGCCGTGGTCGGCACGACCGCAACGCTGGAACTGACCCCAGACCAGACGAAAGTTCTCGCCGTTGCCCAGCAGATGGCTGACCGGCTTTCGCTCGCTCTGCGCTCCGTCGCCGATGCGCAGGAGCAGGATACCAGTGCGGCGGACTATCTGCTGAGCGGCGACAACGGCAGCGCGATCATTCAGGTCATCAAGTCGGGCTCCATCGTGACGGATGCCGGCGCAGCGCCGAAGGCGGAGTAAAAGACGTGCAAATGGGTAATTCAATGCGGCGCGCCAAGCTTCTCCTGACAGGCTGCCTTTCGCTTGCAGTCGGCGCGACCGGCATGGCGCCGGCCTCTTTCGGGCCCCTTCTTGCTGTCAGTGAGGCGCGTGCCGCGGAAAGCCTTGTCCGCATCTCGCAGACCGGCCCCGACGCCCATCGCCGGCTGAAGCTCGGGCTCAACAAGGCCGTCGTCGTCGATCTGCCGGAGGATGCCCATGATATCCTCGTCTCCGACCCGACCATGGCCGATGCCGTGACCCGCACTTCGCGGCGCATCTACCTGTTCGGCAAGAAGGTCGGCCAGACGAATATCTTTGTCTTCGGCGCCGGCGGGCAGGAGATCGTCAACCTCGATATCGAGATCGAGCGCGATGTCTCGGGCCTTGAAACCAATCTGCGCCGTTTCATTCCCGACTCCAACATCAAGGTCGAAATCGTCTCCGACAACATCGTGCTGACCGGCACCGTTCGCACGCCGCAGGACGCGACGCAGGCGGCCGATCTGGCGCAGGTCTTCCTGAAGGGCGGCGAAGCGACGACGAGAACCGAGACGGCATCCGGCACCGGCGGCGACAGCTCGGTGGCGCTCTTCGCCGAAGGGCGCCAGACGTCGCAGGTCGTCAACCTGCTGCAGATCCAGGGTGAGGACCAGGTCACCCTCAAGGTGACGATCGCCGAGGTTCGCCGCGAGGTGCTGAAGCAGCTCGGCTTCGACAACCTCGTCTCCAATTCCTCCGGCATGACGGTCGCTCAGCTTGGCGCTCCGAGCGCCGACAGCGCCACAGCCACCGTCGGCGGCGGCCTGGCGGCGCTCTTCAAAAGCTCGATCGGCAAATACGACATTTCGACTTATCTTAACGCCCTGGAGCAGGCCAAGGTCGTCAGAACGCTCGCAGAGCCTACGTTGACGGCGATATCCGGCCAGGCGGCGACCTTCAATTCCGGCGGCCAGCAGCTGTATTCGACGACCGACAACGACGGCAACGTCACTGTCGTTCCCTTCAACTACGGTATCAATCTTGCCTTCAAACCGGTCGTGCTGTCGTCCGGGCGCATCAGCCTGGAGATCAAGACCAACGTCTCCGAGCCGGTGGCTGGCAGCGGCAACGCCACCTATCAGCGCCGTTCGGCGGAGACTTCGGTGGAACTGCCCTCGGGCGGCTCGATCGCCCTGGCCGGCCTCATCCGCGACAATGTTTCCCAGACGATGGGCGGCACGCCCGGCGTCTCCAAGATCCCGCTTCTCGGCACGCTGTTCCGCCAGAAAGGTTTCGAACGTCAGGAAACCGAACTTGTGATCATCGCGACACCCTACCTGGTGCGTCCGGTGGCGCGCAATCAGCTCAATCGGCCGGATGACAATTTCAGCCCTGAGAATGACGGTGCAACTTTCTTCCTCAACCGTGTGAACAAGGTCTATGGCCGCCGCGAGGCGCCCGTCGCCGACGCGCAGTTCCACGGCTCGATCGGGTTCATCTACAAATGAGCGGGGCACGGTCGGCAGCAATGGCACAGAACAGAGATCAGGCGATGGCCCATATCAATGCGACGACACACCGCCTCGGTTACTCCAGGGCGCTTTTTACCGCGGCCGTCATGTCGGTGGCGATCCTGTCCGGATGCGCCGGTCCGCATGACCAGCTGACGACAGGCGGGATTCCTGACGACTACCGCGCCCGCCATCCGATCATCGTCACCGAGGCCGAGCAGACGGTGGATATACCCGTCGCCTCGACCGACCGCCGCCTGACCGTCGCCCAGCGCGACCTCATCCGTGGCTTTGCTGCAAACTACATATCACGCGCCTCGGGCCCGGTTTACGTCCTGTCGCCGGAAGGTTCGCCGAATTCCGCAGCAGCCTATCAACTGCGCAACCAGGTCCGCGCCGAGCTGGCGGCGAGAGGGATCGCAAGCTCGAAAATCATCAATACGTCCTATGCCGCTGCCGGTGCCGGCGATGCGGCGCCGATCCGGTTGAGCTTTACCGGCACGACCGCGGTCACGACGCAATGCGGCCAATGGCCGAAGGATATCTCCAACGATTTCGCCAACCAGAACTACTATAACTTCGGCTGCGCCTCTCAGAACAACCTTGCCGCCCAGATCGCCAATCCGGAGGACCTGGTGGCGCCCCGCGGCATGACGCCGATCGATGCACAGCGGCGCAACAACGCCATCCAGGAATACCGGACGACGTCGACGACGATCGAAGATGCCAGCGATAGCGGATTCTGAGGCGGAACGGGACGATGAGCGCAATCGAATACGAAATCAGGAACCCCAGCGAACTTCGCCACGCCGAAGAGGCGGTGCGGATGGCGGATCTGGAAAATATGCGGCCGTTGCCGCGCATCTCGGTTCACGCTTTTTGCGAAAGCGAGGCCCTGCAGCATGTCATGGAACGCTGCGCCAATGATCGGCGCATGGCGAAGGTGAGCATGCGCATCACCAGCGGCGGCATTGCCGCTGCCGCCAACATGTTTGCCGGCGCTCCGACGCCGAACCTGATCATCCTCGAGACCAAAGCCAATTCCGGAAGCCTGCTGGGCGAACTTGCGCCGCTCGCCGCCGTCTGCGATCCGACGACCAAGGTCGTGATCGTCGGCTACTACAATGATATTGGGCTCTATCGCGAACTCATCCGCAACGGCATTTCCGAATATATGGTTCAGCCGGTTGCCATGCCCGACATTCTGGCGGCAATGGCCTCGATCTTCGTCGATCCGGAAGCCGAGCCGCTCGGCCGCAGCATAGCCTTCATCGGCTCGAAAGGCGGCACCGGCGCCTCGACCATTGCGCATAATTGCGCCTTTGGTATTTCCAATCTTTTCTCCACCGAGACGATCCTCGCCGATCTCGATCTGCCCTATGGCACGGCCAATATCGACTTCGATCAGGATCCGGCACAGGGCATCGCCGAAGCGGTCTTTGCGCCCGATCGGCTCGACGAGGTCTTCCTCGACCGCCTGCTGACGAAATGCTCAGAACACCTTTCCCTGCTTGCCGCACCCTCGCTGCTCGACCGCGCCTATGATTTCGATGGCCAGGCTTTCCAGCCGGTGCTCGATGTCCTGCAGCGCAGCGCGCCCGTCACCGTGCTCGACGTTCCGCACGCGTGGTCGGAGTGGACGCGCACGGTTTTGGCGAGTGTCGACGAGGTGGTCATCACCGCGGTTCCCGACCTTGCCAACCTGCGCAACACCAAAAACATGCTGGACGCGCTGCGCAAGATGCGGCCGAATGACAAGCCGCCGCATCTGATCCTCAATCAGGTCGGCATGCCGAAACGTCCGGAGATATCGCCGTCGGATTTCTGTGAGCCGCTGGAGATCGATCCGATCGCGATCATTCCCTTTGACATCAACCTCTTCGGCAACGCCGCCAACAGCGGCCGGATGATCTCGGAAGTCGATCCGAAGTCGCCGACGGCCGAAACCTTTTCGCAGATATCGCACATCGTCACCGGCCGGGTCGCCATCAAGAAGGCGAAGAAGGGCGGCCTGCTCGGCCTCCTGAAGCGGAAGTAGATGTAGAATGAAGAGATCGGGTTAAGCGGCATGTTTGGAAAACGCGGAAACGAAGGTTTCGGAAAGGCCGGAGGCGCAATAGCTCCTCCGCCGCCGCCGGCCCCGGCCGCCGCCCCCGTGGCTTCTTCTCCTGCCGTCCTCGTCGAACCCCAGCGCGAACCCTTGCGCCAGCAGGTGATGCCGCCGCCGATGCAGGCGCCGCAGCGCAAGCGGCCCGTTCGCACCGACGAATATTATGATACCAAACAGCAGGTATTTTCCGCGCTGATCGACACAATCGATCTCTCGCAGCTTTCCAAGCTCGATGGCGAAAGCGCGCGCGAGGAAATCCGCGACATCGTCAACGACATCATCACCATCAAGAATTTTGCGATGTCGATCTCCGAGCAGGAAGAACTGCTCGAGGATATCTGCAATGACGTTCTGGGCTACGGTCCGCTGGAGCCCTTGCTGGCGCGCGACGACATCGCCGACATCATGGTCAACGGCGCCGGCCAGACCTTCATCGAAGTTGGCGGCAAGACGATCGAATCGGAAATCCGCTTCCGCGATAATGCGCAGCTTCTGTCCATCTGCCAGCGCATTGTCAGCCAGGTCGGCCGTCGCGTCGATGAATCGAGCCCGATCTGCGACGCGCGCCTGCCCGATGGCTCGCGCGTCAACGTCATCGCGCCGCCGCTGTCGATCGACGGGCCGGCGCTCACCATCCGCAAGTTCAAGAAGGACAAGCTGACGCTCGATCAGCTCGTCCGTTTCGGCGCGATCACGCCGGAAGGCGCGACCGTGCTGCAGATCATCGGGCGCGTGCGCTGCAACGTCATCATCTCGGGCGGCACGGGCTCCGGTAAAACGACCCTCCTGAACTGCCTTACCAACTATATCGACCGGGATGAGCGCGTCATCACCTGCGAGGACACGGCCGAACTGCAGCTGCAGCAGCCGCATGTCGTGCGTTTGGAAACGCGTCCGCCGAATATCGAAGGCGAGGGCGAGATCACCATGCGCGATCTCGTCAAGAACTGCCTGCGAATGCGTCCCGAACGCATCATCGTCGGCGAAGTGCGCGGACCTGAAGTCTTCGACCTCTTGCAGGCGATGAACACCGGTCATGACGGCTCGATGGGCACGATCCACGCCAACACGCCGCGCGAATGCCTGAGCCGTATCGAATCGATGATCGCGATGGGCGGCTTCACGCTGCCGGCAAAGACGGTCCGCGAGATCATCTCCACCTCCGTCGACGTCATCATCCAGGCGGCACGCCTTCGCGACGGTTCGCGTCGCATCACACAGATTACCGAGGTGATCGGCATGGAAGGCGACGTCATCATTACCCAGGATCTGATGCGCTACGAGATCGAGGGCGAGGATGCGGGCGGCCGACTGATCGGCCGGCACATGTCGACCGGCGTCGGCAAACCGCATTTCTGGGATCGGGCTCGTTACTTCAACGAGGAAAAGCGCCTGGCAGCTGCCCTCGACGCGATGGAAGCGAAATCGAAGGAATAGGGTAATGTTCGGATTCGATCCGCTAGTCCTGGCAATCGTCGTCCTCGCCGCTGTATCCGCTGCGGCGGTCGCCTATGCCCTGTTGTTTTCCCGGATCGAGGCCGACAAGAAATCGGCAAGCCGCATCAACCGTGTCAAATCGGCTGAGGTCGACCGCGCCAAGGTCAAGGCTGCCCGCGACCGGGTGCAGGAGATGTCGAAGCGGCGCAAATCGGTGCAGGACAACCTGAAGGATCTAGAAAAGCGCCAGAACGAAAAGACCAAGAAGACGCTGTCGATGAAATCGCGGCTGGTGCAGGCCGGCCTGACGATCACGCTGACGCAGTTCTATCTCTTCAGCGCCATTTTCGCTTCGGTGCTGCTGTTCATGGCTTTCATCATCGGCGCGTCGTGGATGGTCATGATCGGTATCGCTTTCGTGGCCGGACTCGGCCTGCCGCGTTGGGTCATTGGTTTCCTGATCAAGCGCCGCCAGAACAAGTTCCTCAACGAGTTCCCCAATGCGCTCGATGTCATCACCCGCTCGATCAAATCGGGATTGCCGCTCAACGATGCGATCCGCCTTATCGCGACCGAAGGCACTGAGCCGGTGAAGAGCGAATTCCGCCGGGTGATCGAAGCCCAGCAAGTTGGCCTCAGCATTCCCGACGCCTGCGCCCGCATGACGCTCCAGATGCCGCTCCAGGAAGTCAACTTCTTCGCGATCGTCATCGCTATCCAGTCGCAGGCCGGCGGCAATCTCTCCGAGGCGATCGGCAACCTGTCAAAGGTGCTGCGCGAGCGCAGGAAGATGAAGGCCAAGGTCTCGGCACTGTCGATGGAAGCCAAGGCGTCCGCGGTCATCATCGGTGCTCTGCCCTTTATCGTCGCGACCCTCGTTTACCTCACCTCGCCGAACTACATGATCGTCCTTTTCACCGATCCGCGCGGCCATTTCATCATGGGCGCCTCGGCGATCTGGATGTCGATCGGCATCCTCGTCATGCGCAACATGGTCAATTTCGACATCTAGCGGGGAGAAGCACCATGTCGCAGGATCTTGCCGCAACGCTGACCAATCCGAGCATGCTGATCGCTATTTTCGTCGCGATCGCCGTCTTCGCGACTTTCTACACGATCGCCATCCCCTTCTTCGAGCGCGGCGATCTCAGCAAGCGCATGAAAGCTGTCTCGACCGAGCGCGAGCAGATCCGCGCCCGCGAACGCGCCCGCATGAACACGGAACCGGGCGCCGGCAAGGCTTCGCTCAGGAATCAGAACAATCGCTCGGTCCGCCAGATCGTCGAACGCTTCAACCTGCGCAAGGCGCTTGTCGACGAAAACACGGTCAACAAGCTGCGCGCCGCCGGTTTTCGCTCGGAAAATGCGCTGAATACCTTTCTCGTCGCGCGCTTCCTGCTGCCATTTCTCTTCCTCGCGCTCGCCGCCTTCTGGGTCTTCGGTCTCGGCGGCCTTGCTGAGCGCGGCATGCCCATGCGTATGCTCGCCGTCATCGGCATCGGCTATCTCGGCTTTTATGCGCCGAATATCTATATCTCCAACCGCATGAGCAAGCGTCAGCACTCGATCAAGCGCGCCTGGCCGGATGCGCTGGACCTGATGCTGATCTGCGTCGAATCCGGCATCTCGATGGAGGCGGCGATGCGTCGCGTGTCGGAGGAGCTCGGCGAGCAGTCGCCGCCGCTTGCCGAAGAGATGGTGTTGACCACCGCCGAACTCTCCTTCCTGCCGGATCGCCGCGTGGCGCTCGATAATCTCGCCGCGCGCACGCAGCTCGAGCTGGTGCGCTCGGTGACCCAGGCGCTGATCCAGGCGGACCGCTACGGCACGCCGGTTGCGCAGGCCCTGCGCGTTCTGGCCCAGGAAGGACGTGACGAGCGGATGAACGAGGCGGAAAAGAAGGCGGCCGCCCTGCCGCCGAAACTGACGGTGCCGATGATCCTGTTCTTCCTGCCGGTGCTGATCGCGGTTATCCTCGGCCCGGCCGGCATCCAGGTGGCGGACAGGTTCTGAACCGCAGGGGCCACTTCGACCCGCGTGACCGGCGCTGGCATAGCTGGTAAACGGGATGGGGCGGTCGGCAGCACGGAAGTGACCGCCGTTTTCCCCAGCGCTATCCGATTCCGAAGGAGAGGTTCCGATGTCTTCCGCAGGCATTTTCATCAGCATCATGGCGGCCTTGGCCGTCGGCGCGATGAGCCCCGGCCCGAGCTTCGTCGTCGTCTCCAGGATCGCCATCTCCCGTTCGCGGCTGGATGGACTTGCGGCCGCATTCGGCATGGGCGCCGGCGGCGTTGTTTTCGCCGGTCTGGCGCTCGCCGGTCTGACGGCATTGCTGTCGCAATTCGAATGGCTCTATGTGCTGCTCAAGGTGGCGGGCGGGGCTTATCTCCTCTACATCGCCGTCAATAGCTGGCGAGGCGCCGCAAAGCCGATCGAGCTTTCCGATGCCGTCAATGGCCATCGTGCGCCCGTGCGCAGCTTCATGACCGCATTGCTGACGCAGCTCAGCAACCCGAAGACCATCATCGTCTACGCCAGCCTTTTTGCGGCGCTTCTGCCGCGGACGGTGCCGCTCGATCTTCTCGTCGCGCTGCCGGTCGGCGTCTTCGCGGTGGAGGCGGGGTGGTATTCGATCGTGGCGCTCGCCTTTTCGGCCCGCCACCCGCGGCGGCTCTATCTCCATGCCAAGGGCTGGATCGACCGGGCCGCCAGTGCGGTGATGGGCGGTCTTGGTCTGCGGCTCATTTTTTCGGGCCTCAGCGTCAGGTAACTCGGGCGGAGAAGGGCTGGTCCTCCGGCAAAATGACGAGGTCAGTTGGTGTTGCTGTCACCGGCGGCGGCCGGCGCCTTGTCCTTGGCAGCGAGCTTCTGCCAGGAATTCTGCTGCGAGAGCATACCCTTGAGATAGGCCACGTTGGCATCGGCCTGCTGCGGCGAAAGCTCCCGCCGCGCGATCTGTTCGGCTTCTGCAAAACGCCCTTGCAGGCCGACGACGAGGGCAAGATTCTGCCGGACGCGGCTGTCGGCGGTCGGCTGCCCGGCGGCGGAGCGCAGATAGGTTTCGGCCGTGCGCAGATCGCCGGTCAGCACATAGGACATGCCGAGGTTGGAAAGGATGGAAGGTTCGTTCGGCTGAATGTCGAGCGCGTCGCGGTAGCGCTGCCGGGCCTCGCTCGCCCGGCCCATCTGGTCGAGGATTGCGCCTTCGGCCGAGATCAGCCTCCAGTCGGGACGATCGGGTGTCTGGGCGCGGCCGATCGTGTCGAGCGCCTGCTGGAACTGCCCGGCCGCCGCCTGCGCCTTGCCGTAGGCGGCCAGCACATTGCGGTCCCCCGGATTGGCGATCGCCACCTGCTGCATGACGGCGAGCGCCTGCGCGTCGCGGCCGCTCATGCGCAGCAGGTTGGCATAGTTGACGCCATTGACGGGATCGCGCGGGTTCTTTTCATAGGCCTGGCCGATCCGGTCCGTCGCCGAGCGCAGCTCGGTCGCATCCATCTCTTCGACCGGCTTGGTAAGCTTCGGCACCGAGCCTGTCGTCATCCGGTCCTTGGCCGTCGTCGAGCAGCCGGCAAGCGCGAGGATGATCAGCGATGCTGCTGCGCCGCGCAGAATGTCGTTGATGGATATGGTGATGCGGGAGGTAGGCATGTTGCGTTCCTGATTCCGAAATCGGCGCCTGACCTCGAAGCGGAAACAGGGAAAGGTTTGACGCAATCTTCGCTCCAGCAATAGTCTGTTAACCCTAACAGACCGTTAAGGAGCGATTCCTGACGACCGCCGAAGGACAATCATGGCCCCCTATCAGTTCATCGAAAGACCGACTCCCTTCAACACGAAGGGCGGCTCGACGCTGCCGATCTTTGCCGTCACCCCTGCCCATATCGAGACCGGCACGATCGATCCGATTGCGCTCGATTGGGCGCGTAAGGCAGGCTACAAGGCCGAAAGCGGCTCGCTCTTGCTGATCCCGACGGCCGACGGCCATCTCGGCGGCGCGCTTTTCGGCCTCGGCACCAACCCGTCGGAACAGCCCTACATCACCGGCAGGCTGGCCCGTGCGTTGCCCGCCGGCGACTGGCACATCGAGACCGCGCCGCTGACGGCAAATCGCCTCGCCCTCGGCTTCGGGCTCGGCAGCTACCGTTTCGATCGCTACAAATCGGAAAAGTCGCCGGCAGCGACCTTGATGATCCCCCGAGATGCGGACGGCGCCGACATCAAGCGCCAGCTCGCCGGCGTCTTTCTTGCCCGCGACCTCATCAATACGCCGACAAACGATATGGGGCCGGATCAGCTCGAGGCCGCTTTCCGCGCCCTGGCTGCACATTACAAAGCGGAACTGTCGGTCATCACGGGCGATGAACTGCTCGAGCAGAATTTCCCGCTCGTCCACACCGTCGGCCGCGCCAGCGCTGACGCGCCGCGTCTTCTTGAGCTGCGCTGGGGCAAGAAGGGCCATCGCAAGGTGACGCTCGTCGGCAAGGGCGTCTGCTTCGATACCGGTGGTCTGGATATCAAGCCTGCCGCCTCGATGCTGCTGATGAAGAAGGATATGGGCGGCGCGGCAAATGTCATGGGGCTCGCCCTGATGATCATGGACGCCAAGCTGAAGGTCGATCTGCGCGTCATCGTACCGGTCGTCGAAAACGCCATCTCCTCCAATGCCTTCCGCCCAGGTGACATTTACCGCAGCCGAAAGGGCCTGACCGTCCAGATCGACAATACCGACGCCGAAGGCCGGTTGATCCTAGCCGATGCGCTTGCCTATGCCGACGAGGAAGAGCCCGAACTTTTGATCGACATGGCGACGCTGACAGGGGCTGCCCGCGTTGCCCTCGGTCCGGATCTTCCGCCCTTCTTCACCGACGATGCCAATCTGGCCCATGACCTGACCGAAGCAAGCCTGGAGACGGATGATCCGATCTGGCGCCTGCCGCTCTATGCCGGCTACGAAAAAGATGTCCGCGCCAAATTCGCCGACCTGACCAATGCCCCGGCCGGCGGCATGGCGGGGTCGATCACCGCCGCGCTTTTCCTCAAGCGCTTCGTCAGCAAGACCAAGAGCTGGGCGCATTTCGATATTTACGGTTGGGCTCCGTCCGAACGGCCACATTCGCCAGGCGGCGGCGAGGCACAGGCGATCCGCGCGCTCTTTCGGCATATCCGCACCAGTCTGCGCTGACGCCTCCTGGATAATGCTAAGGCGCATTTGCACGACTCTGTTGCGCACTGCGCCTGGCGGCCGATCGTTAAAATTTTATTCACCCTGCCGGACGGCAGTTCCCGCCACCACTTGCATGTCCACGGCAACTGCCGGAAAATGAAACGCTAGCGTAACGATTTCCGGAGGGGCCGTGCCGATCGAACTGACCGCCTCGCAGGCGCTGGGGCTCTGGCATGGCGTGGCGCTCGACCAGGTTCGTCATGACGACCGCGATTTGACATTGCGCCAGATGGCGATCCTCCTGCATATTTACCTCGTGCCGCCGCCCCACACGGTGCGCGGGCTTGCCGCCACGCTCAACGTCACCAAGCCGGTCATTACCCGCGCCTTGGATACGATGGGTGAGATGGGCCTGGTTGATCGCGTGCGCGACGATGCCGACCGTCGTAATGTGATCATCAAACGTACCGTCGGCGGTGCGCTTTACCTGGAAAAGCTCGGTGATCTCGTCCGGGATCAGGGCCGGCGGCTACCGATCTAAAAGGGCGATCTGAAAGGGACATAAATGATGATGCTCGACCGCCGCCTGCATGCCTATCGGCCGGATCTCGCGGAAGCGGGGCTCAAGGGCAAGGTGGAGGCATCGCGCTTCGTGGAAGGCGCCGCAGCGCGTGTTGCCGTTCCCGTCGTTGCCCTGCGCCCAGAGCCGGAACTTGCCCGCGGCATCGATACGGAACTGCTCCTTGGCGAGGAGGTGACCGTTTTCGATCGCGCCGACGGTTGGTGCTGGGTAAAAGCTGCCTCCGACGGCTATGTCGGTTATCTCCAGGCAGAGGCGCTCTCGCAAACCGGGCCGGCGCCAACCCACATCGTCACCGTCCAGCGCACCTTCCTCTATCCGGAGCCGGAGCTGCGCAAGCCGCACCAGGCCATTCTGTCAATGGGAAGCCGCGTTCACATCACCGGCGAGGCAGAAGTGCGCGGCAACCGCTACGTCGTGCTGCCGGGCGGCACGGCAATCTTCGCCAGGCACGTGCAGCCGATCGGCGCTCTCGACGGTGCCGATTATGTCGCGATCGCCGCCCGTTTCCTCGAGACGCCCTATCTCTGGGGCGGCCGATCCGGCCTTGGCATCGATTGCTCCGGCCTCATCCAGCTGGCGATGCTGATGGTGGGCAGACTGGCGCCGCGTGACACCGACATGCAGGCGGCCGGACTCGGCGAACCGATCGACCGCTCGGAGATCCGCCGCGGCGACCTGGTGTTCTGGAAAGGACATGTCGCGATATTCGAAGATCCCCAAACCATTCTCCACGCCAACGGCCATAGCATGACGGTGGCGCGTGAGAATTTCGAGGCGGCCGTCGAGCGCATCGGCTCGCTGTACCAACGGCCGACGGGCTATCGCCGCCCGTTTGGCTAAGTGATCGGCCGCTGCGGCCAGATGCTCACGCCGCCGGTCCAATCCTCGAAAGCTTTCGACAGTCTCAGCACCCGCATGTCGTCGAAACGCGGTCCGACGATCTGCAGCCCGATCGGCATGCCCGACCGGGAGAAGCCGCAATTGATCGACGCGGCCGGCTGCTCCGACATGTTCCACGGTACGGTGAAGGCGATATGTTCGAACGGTCTCGTCGGATCATTGGTCGGCGATGCCCACTCGGCCGGATAGGAGATGACGGGGTTGGTCGGCGAAAGCAGGGCGTCGACCGTGGTGAACAGCCGTCCGCAACTCCTGCGCATTTCGATCGTCTGATTGAAGCCTCTGACTGCATCGACGCCGCTGATATCGGCGCCGGCCTTCGCCCAATCTCTGATATAGGGCAGGATGCTATCGCGCCGCTCTTCGTTGAGCCCTGCGATATCGCTCCACAGGCGGGCGCGCCAGAACATGTCGAGCCCGTCAAGCATCGCGCGCGTTAGCACCGGTTGAACGGAGATAATGGTCGCGCCGCCTTTCTCGAAACGTTTCGCTGCCGATTCGACCGCGACCCTGATCTCATCATCGACAGCAAACCCGCAGCCGGCATCGAGCATCAGGCCGATTTTCATGCCTGACATGTCGACAACGAAATCCATCCAGTCGAAATCATTGGGCGGCAGGCTGGTCCCGTCGCGCCAGTCGGGCCGTGACAATGTCGCCATGGAAAAGGCGGCGTCCTCGACAGTGCGCGTCATCGGGCCGAGACAGCGCCCGACATAATAGGGATCGGCCGGAATGCGCCCGTGGCTCGGCTTGAAGCCGAAGATGCCGGTCCAACCGGCAGGAAGCCGCACCGAACCGCCGATATCCGTGCCGATGTGCAGCGGCCCGTAACCGGCCGCCGCCGCGGCCGCGGCGCCGGCGCTCGATCCGCCGGGATTCTGCGTCACGTCCCAGGGATTGCGACTGAGAGGGTGGAAGCTCGACAGGCCGGAGGAGAGCATGCCGTAATCCGGGCAGGTGGTTTTGGCGAAGATCACCGCGCCATCCTCGCGCAACCGCGCGGCAGCCGGCGCGTCGGCCTCCGCCGGCTTCAGTTCCATCGCCTTGGTGCCGAGGGGCACCGGCTGGCCCTTCGTCGCGATCAGTTCTTTCAGCGTTGCCGGGATGCCGTCGAGCGTGCCGAGCGTTCGTCCCTTCGCCCAGCGCTCCGTCGAAGCTTTCGCCTGCACGCGCGCCGCCTCCGGGTCGTAGAGGTAGAGTGCTGAGATCGACGGCTCCCAGGCGGCGATATGGTCTTCGAGGGAAAGCCAGTATTCGAGCGGCGAGAGGCTCTTATCGGCGAAGCGTAGCCTGAGTTCACGGATGGTAAGGTCGGTTTCGGCCATCAGCGGCTCGCCTCGCGTGGATCGAGAAGATCGCGCAAGCCGTCGCCGAGCATGTTGAAGCCGAGCACGGTGAGCGCGATGGCAAGGCCGGGCAGGACTGCCAGCCAGGGGGCCAATGCCAGATAGGTTTGCGCATCCGCAAGCATTCGGCCCCATGTCGGCGCCGGCGGCGCCATGCCGAGCCCGAGAAAGCTGAGGCCGGCCTCGGTCAGGATCGCCAGTCCGAGCTGGATTGTCCCATGCACGATGATCTGGCTGATGATGTTCGGCAGCACATGGCGCAGCGAAATGGTCAGGCGCGTATTGCCGATCGCGCGTGCCGCCGTCACATAATCGCGGCTCCAGGCCTGCAGCGAGGTTGCCAGCGTCACCCGTGCAAAGACCGGAATCATGAAAACGGCGATCGCCGTGATTGCGGTGAACCGCCCCGGCCCGAGAAAGGCGCCGAGCACCATGGCCGACAGGATCGGCGGCAAGGCGAAGATGACGTCGCAGATGCGCATCAGCAGCGCTTCGGCTGGACCGCGGATAGCCGCTGCGGAAATGCCTGATATCGAGCCGAGCGTCCCGCCGATCGCAACCGCAGTGATGGCGATCGACAGGGAGTTCCAGCATCCGGCCATCAGCATCGATGCCACGTCGCGGCCGAACTGATCCGTGCCGAGCAAGCCGAAAGCAAGCGGCGGCTGCAGTTTATGGATGATCTGCATCTTCGCCGGCGGCAGCGGCGTCCAGACGAGCGATAGCAGCGCAACGGCGACCAGCAAGCCAATGATGACAGTGCCCGCGATGAGGTTCATTCGCCGGCTAAGTCTGGCAGTTCTTCGGCGGCAGGCGATGGCGGGGGATACGATCTGGGCCATCTTTCAGACCGCCTTTCTCATCCTGGGGTCGATCGCCAGATAGGAGAGATCGACGACGAAATTCACCACGATGACCAAGCCTGCGAAGAACAGCACGACATCCTGCATGACGATGACGTCGCGCTGGGAGAGTGCCTGAAGCGCAAGCCGCCCGAGCCCCGGCAGGTTGAAGACGTTTTCCACCAGTACCGCGCCGGCGACCAGAAAGGTGAATTGCAACCCGATCATCGTCAGAATCGGGATCAGCGCATTCGGCACGATATGCCGCCAAAGCACCGCACTGCTCGACAGCCCCTTGGCCACCGCGGTGCGGGCAAAATCCTCATGCATCGCCTCGAGCACCGCCGAACGTGCGACGCGCGTCAACACCCCCGCCTGCGGCATCGCCAGCGCGACGGTCGGCATGACGAGCGCCTGCAATGCCGGCAGAAACCCCTCGTGCCAGCCAGGAAAGCCGCCCGCCGGCATCAGTCCGAGCAGCGTCGAAAACAGGATGATCATGAGCAGCGCCACCCAGAAGGCGGGCACGGCGATGCTGATCTGCGAAAAGAGCGTTGCGATGATGGCGAAGACGCCGCGGCGCGAAGCGGCCAGTGCGCCGAGCGGCAGGGCAATCGCCACCGACAGCACGATTGCCATCAGCGCCAGCGGCAGCGTCACCGCCAGCCGCTCGACGATCAATCCGGCGACCGGGACGCCGTAGGTGTAGGATTGGCCGAGATTGCCCGACAGCACGCCGGCGAGCCATTGGCCGTAACGCAGGATGAGCGGCTGGTCGAGGCCGAGCTCGTCACGCAACGCCGCCAGCGTCTCCGGGCTTGCCGAGGTGCCGAGCATGATCGAGGCGGGGTCGCCGGGCAGAAGATCCATGAGGGCGAAGATCAGCAGCGAGACGATGAGAAGTGTGATGAACAGGCCGGCGAAGCGGCGGGCGAGGCGGGTGATCATATGGGGTCGAGAACGGCTGCGGCGGGACGCGGCACGCCCCTTTTGCCCTCACTCGGAGCACCCGACGCGCCGGCGGCGAGTTTGGCGAGAACGCCAACCTCACTTTCCGTCCCAGACCTTGAGCCTGGGATCCATGCCACTGCTGTTGATGGATGTGGTGTGGATGCTCGGGTCAAGCCCGAGCATGACGGAGCGTTGGGCTGGCGGGAGGAGGCAATCAGCGCGCAGATGCCCATGCCAGGAATACCATACGTCAACAAAACCAAACAATGCCGGCCCGGACTGAACTGGCCTGGTGAGGGAGGGTGAGGGCTGCGTGCCATATCGGCCAAATGTATATCGGATCTCTCCAAGGCCATCACCTCATCACACCCCTACCGAGCCTACCGCTCACTCGTCCCAGGAAACACCGGAAAGCACATTGGAGGGAATCGGCTCGTTCTCCCATAGCCCCTTCAACTTCCTGTCCCAGACACCGAGTTTCGGCATGACGAAAAGGTAGAGCGCCGGCACGTCTTCGGCCAGAATCTTCTGCGCCTCGCCATAGATTGCATTCTGCGCGGCAGGATCGGCGGTCTCCTGGACCTTCTTCATCAGCGCGTCGAAGGCCGGGTTCCTGTAATTGAAATAATAAGGATCGCGCGCATAGATGTCGATGTCGAGCGGTTCGGCATGGGCGACGATCGTCATGTCGAAATTGCGATCCTTCATAACGTCCTGAACCCATTTCGCCGGGAATTCCGTCGGCTCGATGTTCATTGTCACGCCGATCTCGGCAAACATCGCCTGCATCACCTGGGCGCTGCGCGGCGCATAGGCCATCTGCGGCGATTTGATCGTGAAGGTGAAGCCATTGGGGTAGCCGGCCTCAGTAAGCAGCGCCTTTGCCTTTTCGACATCATAGGGCAGCACGCCGGTCATGTCCTTGTAGCCCGGATCGTTCGGCGTGTAGTGGCTGCCGATCGGCGTGCCGAGGCCGGACCACGCCCCCTCAATCACCGTCTGGCGGTCGATCGCCATCATCAGCGCCTGGCGGACGCGCTTGTCGTCGAAGGGCTTCTTCTCATTGTTCATGCCGGCGACGACCTTGAGTTCGGTATTGCCGACCTTGGTGATGAGTCTGGTGTCGCCGTCGAAGGAACTCATCAGCTCGGGTGCGGCAAATTCCGGAAAGGCGTCGAGATCGCCGGATTTCAGCGCGGCTGCCTGCGCCTGCGGATCGGCGATGAAGCGGAAGGTCACCTTCTCGAGCTTGGCAACCGCATCCTTGTTCCAGTAGTCGCCATTCCTGACGAGTTCGACCCTGTCGCCCTTCGTCCAGCTGGCAAATTTGAAGGGACCGGTGCCGATCGGCGTCACTTTGTCGTTATCGGCCGTCTTCGGGGCGACCATGACGGATGCCGGCCAGCCGAGCCAGTAGATCAGGCTGCCGGTCGGCGCCGAGAGATGCAGCACCAGCGTTTCGGCGTCTGGCGTGTCTATCGAGGCGATCGAGGCGAAGAAGCGCTTCTGCGGGTTTACCGAATCCGCCCCGCGGGCGCGGTCCAGCGAAAACTTGGCGGCAGCGGCATCGAATGCTTCGCCGTCATGAAATTTGACGCCGGTCCGCAGCTTGAAGGTATAGATCAAGCCATCGGCCGAGATTTCCCAGCTTTTCGCCAGCTGCGGCTGGACCTTGCCGGTCTGATCAATCGTCACCAGCCCCTCGAACACATTCTGCCAGGTGACCTGGCCGATCGCGACCGGTGCGGCGATCGTCGGGTCGAGGCCGGTTGGTTCGACGCTCATGCCGAGATTGAGGGCGGTCTTGGCCGCTTCTGCCGGTGTCATTGCCGTCACTACGAGACCGGCCGACAACGCAGCACCGAGGGAAAGCCGCTTGATGAAGCGCCCCGAAGACGCAAACGAAACCTTGTTCATCATATCCCCCGGCACATGATTCGGTTCTCACCAGCTCGTCGAAAATACATCAGCGCCAGGATCTGCATTCACGTGTCTCCGCCATTCTATCAGGTTGCGACCCTATTCAATCAATGGCGTTCAGCATAGCGGTCTCGCCATGCTGTTTGTCCGCCTTCGGCCGGAAGGGCGCTTGCCATATAGACGCCGCGCGCGATTGCCCGCGCCATGACAATAGCGGCAAGGTGGCAAAGTTCCATGAGGCTTGCCATGTCGTTTCTCAAATGTTTGGCGGTCGAAGCGGCAAAGACGGTATCGCCGTCGAGCGGCAGATGTGCCGGCAGCAGCGCCCGGGCAAGGCCGTCATGACCGGCAAGTGAAAGCCGATGCGCTTCCGCCTTCGTCAGCTGCGCGTCGGTCACGACAGCGCCGATCGTCGTTGCCGGCGTGCTCATTCCCTTGAGCCGCATCCGGTGATCGGTCGTCGCAGGCATGCCGAGCCCGCCGAACTCGCCGTCTTTCTCGAAGGGTGCCGCCCAGAAATGCGGCCCGTCGGCAATCGTTGCCGAACCGAGCGCATTGACGGCGACGATCGCACCGATGCGGTGACCGGCGCTGCTGACGGCACTGGCCGAGCCGAGCCCACCCTTGAAAGTGGCCGTCGTCGCCCCTGTGCCGGCGCCGGCGGTGCCGAGCGCAAATTCACCCTTGGTCGCGGCCTTCAATGCCGCATAACCCATCTCACGATAGGGGGAGTGAAGGCCCCAATCCTTGTCGCCCCCGTTCAGCAGGTCCATCAGGATCGCTTGCGGCACGATCGGAATCCTCACTGGCCCGACTGCAAAGCCGCGGCCGGCTTCGCGCAAGCCGGCCTGCACGCCGCCGGCCGCATCGAGCCCGAAGGCCGAGCCGCCCGAGAGCACGAAGGCATCGACGGCACTGACGGTCATCGACGGGTCGAGCAGGCCGGTGTCACGTCCGCCCGGCGCGCCGCCGAGCACTGCGCCGGAGGCAACCGCCGGCTCGTCGAAGACGATGACCGTGACGCCGGATCCCAGCACGAGGTCGGTCGCATGGCCGACGGAAACGCCTTCGATGTCGGTGAGCAGATTGATAAGATCGGGCAAGGGCTGGTCCTGGTGGCGCTGATACGGCCGATAGGACTGCAATTGCCCTCAAAAAACAAGACCGGCCCTTCTGGCAGGACCGGTCACATCGGAAAAGCCGCGAAGGCCGGTAGCGGCCGCATGCCGTCAGGCATGAAGCGGCTTCGGATGACGGCGGGTCATCAGGTCGTGGATGGCCAGCCGCACCTCGTCGGGCGAACCGAACCGCTGCTCATCGAGGTCGTGGACATGGAATTTCACGGCGATGAACTTCAGCCGATCTTCGTCGGGGATAACGATGCCGACGGGAACGCCTGCATATTCGATAACTTGCTTCTTCATAGATAGAACTCCTGCCGCGCGGGCATGCGCAGCCATGGCGAATTGACTTGTCTGGTACCGTTGAAAGGAGGACGAACGTCACATTCGACAGTTCGGGCGGGAGAGGGCGCCCGGACGGTCATTGCCAAGCACAGATCGCCCAAGGAGAGTGGCGAGAATTTCGATGTCTATCATGTCTCGTTCCTTTCGTTGGCGTTGCGCTCGATGGTCCCGGAAGAGCCCCGGGGCCGGTGATTGCTGTCTTCAATATCTACTAACTTAGTAGAGATTACTCGACAGCCTGTCGGAAACATATTCCGAAACGTGTCAAAATATCGACGATCCGAAAAAATTTATTCCATCCTGGCACGAACTTACAGAAGGAAACATATCAGCTCTTCGTAAAATTCGCATGACAGAATCGAAACTCTTTCGATCGCCGCAGCAGAAATAGGAAGTCTGTCTGATTCCGGCAATGGGCCTCATCGTTAAAAATCGAGATGCCTCGAAATGACCGATTTGGTTAACGTCCGAAAGCATGGATCACCAGCCTTCCTGGAGCACCTTTTCCAGCATGTCTGCGAAGAAATCCGCGCTTTCGATACTGAGGCAGAGCGGCGGCTTGATCTTCAGCACATTTTGGTGATCGCCGGTCGGCTGCATGACGATACCGAGCTCGAGAAGCCGGTCGCAGATCGCCGCCGTCTCTTCCGTCGCCGGCTCAAGCGTCGTTCTGTCGCGGACGAATTCCAGGCCGAGATAGAGACCCATGCCGTGGACGGCGCCGGCGATCGCGTGCCGATCGATCAGCGCGGCAAGCCGAGCCTTCAGATGATCGCCGACCGTGCGGACATTTTCCTGCAGCTTCTCCTCAGCCATGATATCGAGCACCGTCATGCCGGCGACGCAGCTGACCGGGCTGCCGCCGGTGGAGGAGAAGAAAGGCCCTTGCTTCTCCAGCGACTGCGCAATCTCCCGTCTGGTGATGACGGCGCCGAGCGGATGGCCATTGCCCATGCCCTTGGCGATAGTGATGATATCGGGCACGACCCCTTGCTGTTCGAAGCCCCAGAAATAATGGCCGAGCCTGCCGTAACCGACCTGCACCTCGTCGGCGATGCAGAGCCCGCCGCGGGCGCGCACCTCGGCGTAGATCTCCTTCAGGTACCCTTCCGGCAACGGAATGCCGCCGGCATTGCCGTAAATCGATTCGCATATGAAGCCGGCGAGGCCCTGGCCGCCGGCGTCGATCGTCTCGAGCATCCGCTTGACGGCGGCCAGGTAGCTCGCCGCCGTGTCGGGTCCGCGAAACGCACCGCGATAGGTATTCGGCGAAACGGCCGCATGCACCCAATCCGGTCGGGTGGTCAGCGCCAGCGGATTGTCGGCGATCGAAGTGGAGACGGCGTCGCTCGCCGCCGACCAGCCATGATAGGCTTCGAGCAGGCAGAGCATGTTGCGGGCGCCGCTATGGGCCTGTGCCAGTTGAATCGCCAGATCGTTCGCCTCGGAGCCGCTGTTGACGAGGAAGACCGCGTCGAGGCCATCAGGCGCGAGCGCCGCGAGACGCTCGGAAAACTCCGCAATCGCCGCATAGTGGAAGCGCGAATTCGTATTGAGCCGCAGCCATTGGGCGTTGATTGCCGCCGCCAGTCTGCGATGGCCGTGGCCGACAATCGTGACATTGTTGACCATGTCGAGGTAGGCGCGGCCCTCGACATCGAACAGATGTTCCCTCCAGCCGCGCTCGATCTGCGGCGGCGCGGCATAATAGTTCTTCTGGGCGCCGGCAAGATGGGCCTGCCGCCTGACGAGCAGTTCGGCGGTCTCCGGTTGCGGCGCATCCGCTCCCGGGCTGAGAAGGGATGAAGGCGAAGGGCAGAGCACCGACCAGGCGGCTGCCTCGCGCGGCGTGGAAAAGAGCGGCGGTTCGAGGCCCACGACGCTGCAGAGCTGGAGGCGCAGGCCACCGAGCGACGAAGTCTCTCCGAAAACCGAACCGAGCGGATCGCCGGCGGCAAGCACGGCGCCATCCTCGACCCCACCCTCGATAAAGGGGTCGAGCCCATCGAGGTGCAAGGTCATGCTGTCGTCCGTCAGTGTCAGATGGTGGTCCTTCCAGCCGATGCGGCCGGCAAAGGGCGCCGCGACCGCGCTTCCTGCCGCAAGGCAGATGTCGACATGCAGGGCGAAGGTCGCCTGTGCCCTCGTGTTTCCGAGGGCAGCGCGGGAAAGCCGATATTCACCATAGCGCGTCGCCGCCGTCCCGTTTTCGGTTGCAGCCCGGGCAAGCAGCCGCCAGTCCATGTCGGCGTCCAGCCAGTTGCCTGCGGAAAAATGCGCACTTCCTACGCCAAGGTCGACATAGGCGATCGTGGTGGGGTCGATATCGGGCAGCAAGGGAAGCCATTCTGATGCCGACGGGGCGGCGACATCAGCGCCTGCGGCCCTGAGGATCGCAGCTTCCATGAGTTCGAAAGGAACCGACATTGCCGTATCGAAGATCGCCCGCTCGAGGTCGAGATTGCTGCGGACATAATCGTTATCGGGATCGATCGACATCTGCTGTTCGCTGCTGGCGACGAGGATGGCCGCGCGTGCGACGATCAACGGCCACAGTGCTTTCAGTTCTTCGTCGGTCAGCGGATAGATCGCCTGATAGGCGGTGACGGCGGGCAGGATATGAAAGGGATCGCCATTCGCCTGATGCAGCAGCGAAGCGCAGGTGACGGCAAGATCGCCGACCAGCCAGCCGCGGATGATGTCGCCGAAATCGATCACGCCATCAGGGATCGTGTGGCCACGGGCGTCGCGATGGCCGACGACGTTGTCGCCGGTGACGTCGTGATGGACGGCCTGAAGCCGAAGCGACGGCGCCAAGGGCTGGATCCGGCGAACGGCCACCACCATGGTTTTCGCGATCCGGTCGCGGGCGGCGCTGTCGGTGATGGCGGATAGCAGCTGTACGGCGACAGGGCCGGCGCGTCGCAAATCCCACTGCAGGCTACGGTCGAGGCCGGGATGGTCGAAATCGGCAAGCGCCTGCGCCAGTCTCGCGCAGAGCGCGCCAAGCGCCGCGACGGACGCCGGCGCCAGATATCTCATCTCCGTCAGTCCCTGGCCTTCCAGATATTCCAGCAGCCGGACCTGATAGTCCCGCCCGCGCACCGTAAGGACGACAATTTCCCGCCCGTCATTCGTGGCGATCACCTTCGGAACACGTGGCGCGTCCTGCCGGCTCTTGAGATGATGGAGCGCGGCATTCTGCGCCTCAAGCTCGCGGGCCTCGTAGGCGGCGTGGCAGATCTTCAGGACGTATCGACCGCGATCACTGTCGAGGCGGTAGTTCCGATCCTGCTGGCTGCCGAGTTCGGAGAGAATGCCGGATAGGCTATAATGGGCAAGAAGGATTTCTTCTGCGTCAGCAACGGTAACGTCGGGACGCGGCAGCGTCATGCGATCAACAAGCGCCTCGTCGGTCATGACACCCCTCCCGCAGCATGATTCGATTACCCCTTAGGCGCGATAATCAAATACTTGCCGCTGGCAGGCAACGGGAGATTGTTGTCCGCCAGCAAAAGAGATGCGCGGCCTCGGCCGACTCACCCCATGCGTTCTGAGGCGTAGCTTCCGGGGCTGGCCGGGAAGACGACTGTGCGATTGCCGTTGATGAAGGTGCGGTGATGGATATGGGCGTGGATGGCGCGCGCCAGCACCTGGCTTTCGACGTCGCGGCCGATCGAGACATAGTCGTCGGGCGACTGCGCATGGGTGATGCGGGCGGTGTCCTGCTCGATGATCGGGCCTTCGTCGAGATCGGCGGTGACGTAATGGGCGGTCGCGCCGATCAGCTTGACGCCGCGCTGATAGGCCTGCTTGTAGGGGTTGGCGCCCTTGAAGCTCGGCAGGAAGGAGTGGTGGATGTTGATGATCTTGCCCGACATCTGCTTGCAGAGCTGGTCGGAGAGGACCTGCATGTAGCGGGCAAGCACGATCAGCTCGGTGCCGGTCTGCTCGACGAGGTCGACGAGCTGGGCTTCGGCCTGCGGCTTGTTCTCCTTGGTCACCTTGATGTGGTGGAAGGGGATGTCGTGATTGACCACAACCTTCTGGTAGTCGAAATGGTTGGAGACGACGCCGACGATGTCGATCGGCAGGGCGCCGATCTTCCAGCGGTAGAGCAGGTCGTTGAGACAATGGCCGAAGCGCGACACCATCAACAGCACCTTCATGCGGCTCTCGCTGTCGTGGAAGTCGTATTCCATCTCGAACGGCGCGGCGACGGCGGCAAAATCGGCGCTGATCGCCGAGCCGGAAAGTCCTTCCTCGGAAATGAAGCTGACGCGCATGAAGAACCTGCCGGTATCGAGATCGTCGAACTGGCTGGAGTCGATGATGTTGCAACCCTTCTCGGCCAGATAGCTCGAAATCGCTGCGACGATGCCGCGCGTCGACTTGCAGGATACCGTCAATACATAGCTTTTCATGTCTCTCCCTCTTCCCTCTTGGAGGCCGCAGCCCGTGCTTAGATCAAAGCCCGTGCCGCGAATAGGCCGGCGCACTTTCATTTATGCGACAAATTGCAAGATAAACCATCACGTTCCTGCAAGTTCTCTCATGGCGACATCAGCTTAGGAGAAGTTGCTCAAAACGCTGTGCCGCCAGCGCCGCACGGATGTGTATTCTCGCCTTCAGTGAATGAAACTAAAGCATGTCGCTGAAAGCTGATGAGCAATTTGCGACATCGAGAGGCGGGAAACCAAGGATGTGAAGGACGGGAAGTGAATCCGATGGGTTAGGCCGGCGGACGGCTCACGGCCGCCACTTTCCGGCGCGGCGTGGTGATTTCGTGGACGATTGCGCCGCCGACCGACGAAAGCACCAGCGCCAGGACCACGAAGAGCAGCGGCTGCTGCAGGATGCCGATCGGCAGGCGGTCCGAAGCCACCCTCAGGAAAGCGAGTGTGAAGGCGTGGGTGATGTAGATGCTGTAGGAGCAGTCGCCGAGATAGTTCAGCCATGCCAGAACCGGCAACCGGGAAAAGTCGATGGAAACTGCCCCGTAGATGATGAAGATCGCCGGGATTCCCCAGGCGTAGAACCGGCTCTCCGGCGGCATCAGCGCTTCGTTGACGAAGAGGAACACAAAACCCGTGGCCAGTGCCGCCCATGCCCAGCGGTTCGGCAGAAGCACCTTCTGCCCGTAAAGCCAGCCGAGCGCGACGCCCGCGAGGAACTCCAACATGATCGGCTGACCGTAGAACCGGGTGGCCGTCGTTTCCGGCAGCAGCCGGCAGGCAATCAGGATCACGGCAAAGACGGCGAACATCGCTGGAATCCGGCGGGCTTCCGACAGCGGCAGCAGCAACGCAAACACAAAATAGAAGAACATTTCGTAATTCAGCGTCCAGCCCGGCACGACGACAGGGGTGATCGTGCTTGGATCGGCGGCATTGGCCCATGGCAGGAACATCAGCGAGGCGATGAGATGCGGAAGGTCGAACACCGTGGATTTCAGCAGTGAAGGCGCCACCAGCGCCACGGCCGCCGAAAACAAGGTTGCCAGCCAATAGAGCGGGACGATCCTCCTGATGCGGCGGCGGGCGAAATCGCTGGGGCTGATCGCGCGCCCGCTCGTCGTCAGCCACATGACGAAACCGCTCAGCACGAAGAAGATGTCGACGCCCGTTTCGCCATAAAGAAAAGCCGTGGCGTCGACGGCGGGATTGACCTTGGCAAGCTGCAATATCGCATGGAAATAAACGACCATCAGCGCCGCAACAGCGCGCAGATATTGAAGCTGGACAAGCATCGAAGCGTCTTGCTCCTCGGGCTCGCGGACGCCGGTTTCCACCGTGCCACTACGGTCAACTCAGTACATCTGCCGCACGACCCTGCCGGATGCGCGGGCTGTCGTGGAAGCGCATATATCCGACGACGAACCACAAGAGGCCGGCAATCTTCATCGAGAAAACGGCGGTCCCCCCGATCATCATATTCAGAAAAATGAAAAGAGAAAGTGAATGGGCGCATCGCCGCTGCGCCGCCGTACGGCCGGCTGGGAAGAGGCAGACGAATAGCCAGAGCGCGACGACGCCGAAGATCGTCGCCGCGTAGATCAGATAGACATAACCGCTGTCGGCGAACTCGGCGACCCTGTCGACCGAAAGCCCGAGTACGGCGAGAGGATCGAGCTCCATGATCTTCTTCATCGTCAGGTTGATGCGGCCGGTGAAATTGTCGCCCGTCGCATTGGGTTTGAGGGTACAGACGACAAACCCCGCGGCGACGATCAGCGGCATCAGCGCCAGATTGAAATTCCTCGGGATCTTCGGAAAGACGAAATAGCCGACGATACAGGCAAAACAGAAGATCAGCATTGTGCGCGTATCGTTCGTCACCAGGATCAGCACCGCCGTGCTGATGAAGAGCAGCCGGTCCCAGCGCCCCAGTCTTTCCCACATGGAAATCAGGTAGATCGCGATCACGCCGCAAAAATTGGCAAGCGACACTTGTTCGAGAAAAATTGACGACGAGCGATGGTCGATAATGCCGAAGGAAAAGCGCTCGGGAAAGCCGAGAGCGTTCTGGAACAGGCCTGTCGTGTTGTAGCTCAGCGGCAGCAGCCCGCGCGTATTGGCAAAATAATCGGACGGATGCACGATGCTGACATAGAAGGGCACACTGATGATCTCGAAGATCAGGAAGATCAGCACCGCAAGGCTTGCCCAGCGGAAGGCCAGCTTCATCGTTCTCTCGTTGCTCCAGCCGCCGAGGCCGGTAAAGCAGAAGATGATCAGCACGTTGCGGAAATGATCGACGAACGGCATGCGGTTGAGCACGCTGACATAGATGGTCACGACAAGCGTGAACAGCAGGAACAGGAAGCCCGGCAGATCCGTCTCGTAGATCCCCTTATGAAGGATGTAGATGATCGCGCTTGCCAGAATCAGGCCTTCGCTGGCGGCGACATGCGTCATCGACAGCGGCATGATGTTGTGGTTGATGAAGGCAAGAATGCCGTTATAGAGCATCGAAAGCAGGCCAAGCCAGAGCACCGCATGATCGACGCGAGACGCCCCCCCGGCCGCGTCGAGGCGGTTGCCCGACACCGTGAAAGTCGCTGCCTTCTGATCGACTGTCGCCAAGTTCAATTCCCCGCAGGCTTGACGGCGGTGCAGGCGCCGGCGTCCGCTTTCGCCGACGCGGCGAGAAGCCGCATCTGCGGTCGCTCAGGGCCCTTGCCCGGCTGAACGTTGAAAGGTTCGTCCGCCGGCCACCATTCGCCCGCCGCCCAATAGGACCAGCCGAGCCAGACATCGCTATTGCCGGACATGGTCGCGTAGATCTTGGTCAGGCCGCTCATGCAGTCCTTGTCGGCGGAACCGCCGAATTCGCCAAGAAAACCGCGTTTATGGTTCCGCTTCAGCCAGGCGGTGACGCCGGTGATGGCCTCGACCGCGGTGGCGGCGCCTTCGCAGGTGGCATGGGTTCCCGACGAATCGACGTCGAGATATTGATGGACCTCATAAGCGTAGAAATCGATCGGGTCGCGCACGCCGAGCATGACAGTACCGTTGGCACCGCCGATCACATCCTCTTCCCAGCTGTGAGCGCCGCTCCAGGCGGTGCCTGGCACCAGGACAAGGTTGCGAGCGCCGACGGCGCGGATAGCGCGGATCGCCGCGTTGGCGGCATCGAGCCAGTCGGTGGCCTTGATGTCGTGCGGCTCGTTCATCAGGCCGAAGAGAATGCCGTCCTGATTGGCGAATTCGACCGCGAGCCTTGCCCAGAAGTCGGCGAAAGCAGCGTCCGTCGCCGGCGCGGTGCCGATCTGCGCCTTATCGTAATAGCCGAAATTATGTGGGTCGAGCAGAACGGCCATGGCCCGCTTTCGGATCAGGCCGACCGTATCCTTGATCCGCTTGAGTTCGTCCTCGTCCAGCCGCCCGCCGAGCGCCGGCTGCAGCCGCTCCCAGCGGAAGGGCAGCCGAACGATCGTCATGCCCTTTTCGGCGAAATAACGGATCGTCTGCTCGCTCGGATAGATGTAGTTCGTACCGTAGATGGCGCCGCGCTCGCCATATTCGCCGCCGGAAAGATTGACGCCGCGATAACACGGCGCGCCGGCCGCAAAGGCCGGCGACGGCATAAGGGCGGCCGCAAGCAGCAGCGCCAGATGTCGTGTCGTCCTCATGGCTATCCTCGCAATCACGGCAAATCGCAACATCGACGTTGCTGCGCCTATCTTAACGGTCCGTTAGCTAAGAATTTCTAAAGTCGCAGCACCTCGGCTTCAGTCTTTCACGCTGGGCGGGACACGAGTGCGCGTATGAGTCAACATGACAGGAACAGGGTAAGCCGGCTGCCCGGCTGGCGTAGTTACGAGCCGTCTCCGACTGCGTCGGAAGGCGTGCGCACGCGCAGTCCCGTTATTCGTCCGGATGATTTCGCCCGTCCCGAGCCCAAGCCAGCCCCACCGCCTTTCGTGCCGCCGTCGGCACGTGCAGACATCCGTCGATCCGAGCCGCCACCCGTCGCTGCCGCCGTACCGCCTGCGGCCCTAGAACCGCCTGCGGCCCCAGAACCGGCTGTGGCCAATGTGCCGCTGCAGAACACATCCGCGCCCGCCGCCGCGCTTCTCGACCTCCGCTCCAGCATCGCGGCGATCTGGAGCCGCCGGCTGGTGGTGTTTGTGTTGGCCCTCTTTGGAGCCGTCGGGGGCGGCGTGGTGGCGCCGTTGATCGGCCAGAAATTCACCGCCGTCAGCAGCCTTTATTTCGATCCGCGCCAGATCGGGCTGGCCGAGGCCGGCGCGCAATCTTCGGGTCCATCGCCGGAGATGATCTCGGCGCTGATCGACAGCCAGGTGCAGATCCTGACCTCGGGCAATGTGCTGCGCCGCGTCGCCGAGGCGATGAAGCTCGACCAGGATCCGGAATTCAACGGCGGCAGGACGGATGGCGCGGCCGTGATCGGCGCCCTGCAGAAGGCGCTTGTCATCACCCGCCAGACCGGCACCTATGTCGTTTCGCTCGCCGCGACGACGAACGACCCCGAGAAATCCGCGAAGCTTGCCAACCAGGTGGTCACCTCATTTACCGAGGAGGAAAACAGCGCCTCGAACGGCCTCTACGAAAACACCTCCTCGACGCTGGACGGACGCCTTGCCGATCTGCGCCAGAAGGTGCTGGAGGCCGAGCAGGCGGTCGAAACTTTCCGGGCCGACAACGACATGGCCGCGACCGAAGGCAACCTGATCTCCGACCAGCGCCTCGTCTCGCTGAACACGCTCTTGGTAACGGCGCAGGAAAAGACCATCCAGGCGAAGGCCCGCGCCGATGCCGTCGCCAATCTGCGCGTCGAAGACATTGTTGCCGGCAACCAGGCGGAAGGCGGCGTCACCTCGCCGCTCGTCAGCTTGCGTCAGCAATATGCCGCCCAGGCCGCCGCCGTCGGCAGCCTTGAAAGCCAGATGGGCACGCGTCATCCGCGCCTGCAGGCGGCGCGCTCCTCGCTGCAGAGCATAGCAGGCGAAATCAGGGGCGAATTGCAGCGCCTCGCCACCTCGGCAAAGGGCGAATACGAGCAGGCCAAGGCCGCCGAGGACAGCGTCGCCAAGGAGCTCGCCGTTCAGAAGGCGCTGCAGGCGACGACCTCGGACAAGCAGGTGGAGCTGAACGAATTGCAGCGCAAGGCAACGGCCGCGCGCGATATCTACGAAACGGTGCTCAAGCGCTCGAGCCAGACGAGCGAGGAGCAGAACCTCAGCCAGAGCAACATCCGCGTCATTTCTCCGGCCGACCCACCGGTCAAGGCCGATGGCCCGGGAAAGAAGATCCTGATGGTCGCCGGCATCATCGGCGGCTTCCTCGCCGGGTTCTTCCTGGGCGCTGCCTTTGCCATCCTCGCCGGTCTTTTCGGTCACCCCATCATCAGAGGCTATTTCAGGAAATCGCCCGCCGCAGCGGCTTGATGCGGGCCGTCGATTTTCCTACATGCGGAAGAAGCGGTTTGTCGCCGGCAGGAGAATTCCCATGCGGCTGTTGATGATGCTTCTGATATCGCTCGGCGTCCTGTCCGGCCTCGCCCCGGCGTCAGCCTTCGCTGTCGACTGGACGAAATCCGTGGATTCTACTGTTCAACCCCTCTATCCCTACAAGGGCCTTCCCGGCGTCAAGGCGCAGCCGGACAAGAAGGAAGAGGAATCCTATAATTGCCGCACCGAGACCGTCCAGATCCGCCGCCGCTATGACGAAATCTTCCGCTCCGGCGGCATGCCGACGCTGATGTATGTCTGCGACCGCGACGGCTTCGTCACCATGGGCGAAAAGGTTCCGCTCCGCGGCCATTACCAGCCGGTGCGGTAAGGCCAATCTCCTTTCTCGGAGACATGCAGCTCGGCCGTCTTGGCCCCGAGCCCCGAAAAATTTCATTTCTTGCCCAAATCATTCATGAAGCGCTGCTCTATCGGGCAACGAACGCGCCTTCCGCTCCCCGGCATGCTTCTTGCTTCATTACTAATATTCTAACCTTTGGGGAGAAAGTGTCATGCAATGGAACGCATCACCAAATTTTGCACCTCTTGTCCTCTTTCTTGGCGGTCAGCGTAGGGTCGTCAAGACGCTCCGAGACGCAGCCGAAGTGCTGATAATCGATTGGCCATTCGACGATGGAGAGGAATATGTCGCGGCCGTGAAGGCTTGCGATGATGCCGTCGCGGGAGAGGCCGGGATGGAGGAATTGAGGGAATTGCTTCTTCGCGCCGCTAGGGAAGCCGGCATTACCGCTTTGTCAGTCGTATCGGGTAGCGGCAAGACGACATCCCACATGGCGGCGTGACAGGCCTTCAACCTGCGCCAACTCTTGGAACCGGTATCCAGACAAGCAGGTCGATGGCCTCTGTCAACAGGGCCAAGTGCGCAGTTTTGGAAAGATTTGAATGTTTGATCTTGGCAGCGATCAAAAGGAAATGGTGCCCAGAAGAGGACTCGAACCTCCACGCCTCGCGGCACAGGTACCTGAAACCTGCGCGTCTACCAATTCCGCCATCTGGGCGACGGAGAGCGATGTAAGGGGGTGGCTCGTGACTGTCAACTGGGTTTTTGAAGTTTTCCTGACAGTTGGCAAAAAACTCGGCGTCACCTCGGAAGGAGCACTGTCGGACGGGCATGGCGCTGTGGCAGGCACGTCCTATATAGTAAGTACACCCAAAGGAGATGCGTCATGTCTGCTCCTCGCGCCATCCTGCTTGCCGGATTTCTAGCCATTCTTTCCCCCGCGATCGCGTCAGCCGATTCGCTCAAGGTGGGCAAGCCTGGGCTTGGGCCGGTCAACACGGGATCGACGCTCTGCGATTTTCGCGGCTGTTTCGGTTTTGGGCCGCAGCAATGGCATCGCCCGGCTTATGTCCAGCCGAATTACCGTCCGCGCGGCGCGGGGCCGACCTATTACCTGCCGGGCGCGGCGGGAGGGCCGCAGCTGACCTATGACCCGCCGCCGGTGCGCCAGGTGCAGCCGGCACGGGATATGAACAAGCACATCGCCTGGTGCACCAATGAATACCGTTCCTATAATCCGCGGACGGATCACTTCCTCACCTATGAAGGCGTCTACAGGGTCTGCCGCTCGCCCTATCGCTGAGCGGGCTTCATCAGCTTTCGTGCGAGACGCGGTCGACATGGCCGAGATCGCGGTCGGGCTCGATGATGTCGCGGACGCGTTGCTTCAGCTCCTTCGGCCCGGGAAAGCCGCCGTCGCGCTTACGCTCCCAGATGAGATCCCCATTGACGCGGATTTCGAAATTACCGCCGGTGCCGGGGATCAACGTCACCTCGCCGAGACTGTCGGAAAAGGTGCTGAGCAGCTCCTGCGCCATCCAGGCGGCGCGCAGCAGCCAGTTGCACTGGGTGCAGTAGAGGATCGAGACGCGGGCTTTTTCGGTCATGGCATTTTCCTTTCGTTTGGCGTGATTTAAGCGCTTGCGGCGTGCAGACGCAATCGCGCACGCGCAAGCATCTTGCGCGCCGTTCTTCGACATGGTTTCTAACTGCCGACCACCGGGGAGAACCTATGCGAGTCGCAGTCGTCGAAAATATGCGCAACACCGGCCTCGGCGCGCTTGCCACGGCGCTCGACGAGGCGGGTGCTGAGATCGAGTGGTTCCGGGTCTGGCGGGATGGCATCCTGCCGCCGGACATATCTGGTCATGACGCGCTGGTCGTTCTCGGCGGCGAGCAGAGCGCGCTGGATGACGAGACGCATCCCTATCTGCCGGAGCTCGCCCGGCTCGCGCGCCGCTTCGGCGATGCCGGCAAGGCCGTGCTTGGCATCTGCCTCGGCAGCCAGATTCTTGCCCGCGCCTATGGCGCCGACAACCATCTCGGAGCCGCCCGCGAATTCGGCTGGCACAGCATCGGCGTCACTGATGAAGGCCGCTCCGATCCGCTGCTCTCGGCGCTTGGCGGCGAATTCACCATCTTCGAATGGCATGCCGACACCTTTTCCCTGCCGATAGGCGCCGTTCGTCTCGCGACCAGCCCTGTCGCCGAAAATCAGGCTTTCCGCATCGGCCGCGCCGTATACGGCACGCAGTTTCATTTCGAGGCTGATAGAAGGGTGGTTGAGCAATGGAAGGCGGAATTCCCTGACACGATAGAACGCATCGCGCCTGGTTGGCTGGAAAGCTATGCCGAACTGGCTGCGCGGCATGCTGGTGCTGCCGATGCCGCCGGCCTTGCCATCGCCCGCGCCTGGGTCGGGCAGATCGAACGGCAAGAGGTCGAGATGCCGTCGCAGGTCCCGGCTTGAAGAGCGATGCGATGACGGCAAGCGAACGCGAGAAGATGGCGGCGGGTGAGTGGTATTGCTGCCTTGACGACGAACTCGATCACCTTCGCCGGCAGGCGCGGCTCGCCGTCCACGCCCACAATACGCTGCCGCCGGACGAGCGCGGCGCCGCAGCCCCCGCCCTCAGGGTGCTTTTTGCACGGGCCGCCCCCGATATCTTTATCGAAGCGCCGTTTCATTGTTCCTACGGCATCAACATCACCCTCGGCGAGCGCGTCTATATCAACTCCGGCTGCGCCATCCTCGATTCCGGCAGCGTGACGATCGGCGATCGCACCATGGTCGGACCGGGCGTGCAGATTTATTGCGCCGAGCATCACAAGGATTCGGCGCTTCGCAGTAGGGGAATCGAGATCGCCCGGCCGGTCGCAATCGGCAGCGATGTCTGGGTCGGTGGTGGCGCCATCATCCTCGGCGGCGTGACGATCGGCGATGGTGCGATCGTGGGTGCGGGCGCCGTCGTCACCAAGGATGTGCCGGCGGGCGCAACGGTGATCGGCAATCCCGCGCGTTCGATAAACCGCTTTTGAGATTTGCACCGGTGCGCTCCCTCGACAATGACGCCGCCTCCTCTAGATCAGAGGACGGAAGGGGAGAGATATCATGACATCACCGAATTTTCCCATGCAAGGCGGCTGCCGCTGCGGCTGGGTGCGCTTGAAGATCGGCGCTCCGCCGCTGCTGGCCATGGCCTGCCATTGCACAGGCTGCCAGAGGATGACGGCGAGCGCCTATTCGCTGAGTGCCGCCATCCCCAGCGAAGGTTTCGAGGTTACCAAGGGCGAGCCTGTTATCGGCGGCCTGCACGGCGCCACCAAGCATTTTTTCTGTCCGCACTGCATGAGCTGGATGTTCACCCGGCCAGAAGGCATGGACTGGTTCGTCAATCTGCGCGTCACCATGCTCGACGACCCGAGCTGGTTCACGCCGTTCATCGAGACATGGACGAGCGAGAAGCTGTCGTTTGCTGAAACCGGCGCGGTGTATAGTTACGAAGCGCTACCCGAGATGGACGCCTATGAGGGGTTGGTGAAGGAGTATATGAGCAGGGGGTGAGGACTTAGAAGCCTTGGAAAAGAAAATCGACGGCAGCGACGATGCGATCGCTGTCGGAGGTGAGATCCGCGGCTGCGACGCCGATCTCTTTCATGGAAACCGCACCGATAAACTGGGTCGCCATCACATATGGCACGTCATTGATGACGAATTGCCGATTGAGCTGACGCATGATCTTGGGAAGAGCTTCCAGCGGAAGCATCGGTGCCATGATTCGCGTCGTCAGCTCGCCGTGTAGGTCTGACTGCAGATCGAGGGCGAGCGCATCGCTATGGATCAGATTGTAGACATGAAACCGAGCCATCAGAACTGTCGATATTTCTGAAACGGCAGGCCGTGCTTCTCGACATAAGCATTGGAAGCGGCGATAGCCTCGGCGTTCTCGATTCGCCACAACCGCTCGCGTTCCGTCTTTATCGCTTTCGCGATACCGTCTTCCGCCGCCCTGGATATGTTGATCTTGAGCTCGCGGGCCTGGGAAACGAGGCCTTCATCGAGTGAAAGGTTCGCTGCTTTTCTCGCCTGATGACCCATAACGATCTCCTCGTCTTATGCGCAAATCATATGCGCATAAGACGTCATTGAGAAGCGTTATTCGTCGCCCATCTTCAGCGCGGCGATGAAGGCTTCCTGCGGAATCTCCACCTTGCCGAACTGGCGCATGCGCTTCTTGCCTTCCTTCTGCTTGTCGAGCAGTTTGCGCTTGCGAGTGGCGTCGCCGCCATAGCACTTGGCCGTCACGTCCTTGCGCAGCGCCGAGATGGTTTCGCGGGCAATCACGTTGCCGCCGATCGCCGCCTGGATCGGGATCTTGAACATGTGCTTCGGAATAAGCTCCTTCAGCCGCTCGCACATGTCGCGGCCGCGCTTTTCAGCTGCCATGCGATGCACAAGCATCGAGAGTGCATCGACCGGCTCGCCATTGACGAGGATCGACATCTTCACGAGGTTGCCTGCGCGGTAGCCTTCGAGGTGATAATCGAAGGATGCATAGCCCTTGGAGATCGATTTCAGCCGGTCGTAGAAGTCGAAGACGACTTCGTTCAGCGGCAGTTCATAGGTCACCATCGCCCGGGTGCCGACATAGGTCAGCTCGGTCTGGATGCCGCGACGGTCCTGGCAGAGTTTCAGGATGCCGCCGAGATAATCGTCCGGCGTCATGATTGTCGCCTTGATCCACGGCTCGCGGATTTCGGCAATCTTGACGACATCGGGCATGTCGGCCGGATTGTGCAGTTCGCGCTCGCTGCCGTCGGTCATCGTCAGCTGATAGACGACGGAAGGCGCTGTTGCGATGAGGTCGAGGTCGAACTCGCGCTCCAGGCGCTCCTGGATAATTTCGAGATGCAGCAGACCGAGGAAGCCGCAGCGGAAGCCGAAGCCGAGGGCTGCCGACGATTCCATTTCGAAGGAGAAGGACGCGTCGTTGAGGCGAAGCTTGCCCATGGCGGCGCGCAAGTCTTCGAAATCGGCGGCATCGACAGGGAAGAGGCCGCAGAAGACGACCGGCTGCGCCGGCTTGAAGCCCGGCAGGGCTTCGGCGGTCGGGCGCTTGTCTTCGGTAATCGTATCGCCGACGCGTGTATCGGCCACTTCCTTGATCGAGGCGGTGATGAAGCCGATCTCGCCGGGGCCGAGGCTGTCGACATTGACCATCTTCGGCGTCAGCACGCCGACCCGTTCAACCTGGTATTTCGCGTCGGTGCCCATCATGCGGATCGTCTGGCCCTTGGTCAGCACGCCGTCGATGACGCGCACGAGAACCATGACGCCGAGGTAGGTGTCGTACCAGCTGTCGACCAGCAGCGCCTTCAGCGGCGCCTTCTCGCCGCCCGGGCTCTTCGGCGCCGGCAGCTTGTGGACGATCGCTTCCAGCACGTCGGGAATGCCGAGGCCGGTCTTGGCCGAAATCAACACGGCCTCGGAAGCGTCGATGCCGATCACTTCCTCGATCTGTTCCTTGATACGGTCGGGCTCTGCGGCCGGCAGGTCGATCTTGTTGAGCACGGTGACGAGCTCGTGGTTGTTGTCGATCGCCTGGTAGACATTGGCGAGCGTCTGCGCTTCCACGCCCTGGCTGGCGTCGACGACCAGCAGCGAGCCCTCACAGGCCGACAGCGACCGCGAGACTTCATAGGCGAAATCGACGTGGCCGGGCGTGTCGATCAGGTTGAGAATGTATTTCTCGCCATTGTTTGCCTGATAGTGCAGGCGCACGGTCTGGGCCTTGATGGTGATGCCGCGTTCGCGCTCGATCTCCATATTGTCGAGCACCTGCTCGGACATTTCGCGCTCGGCAAGTCCGCCCGTCGTCTGGATCAGGCGGTCGGCCAGCGTCGATTTGCCGTGGTCGATATGGGCCACGATCGAGAAGTTGCGGATATGGGACAGCGGAGTGGTCGAATTGGTGCTCATGCGCGCCATATAGCAGCGCCGCCCCCTGCCGCAAAGCGGTAATTAATCGGGAGTTTACGCTATTTTGCGGGTCTGCCCGGCGTGCGTCAGACCGGCCAGCTCTCCAGCCGCCAGGCCGAATCCCAGAACATCCATTCATATTGCGAGGCGCGCACGAAAACGTCCATCATTTCGGCGCGCTCCGTCTCCGATGCGGCGCGGGCGGCGATATCGGTCAGTGCGATCACTTCGCGGGCGCCGGCGGCGAATTGCGGATCGCCATAGGTGTTGATCCAGGCCTGATAAACATTGCCTTCGATCGCGGGTCTGCCTTTGATGCCTTCGCCGACATGCATGTAGATCCAGAAGCAGGGCAGGATGGCCGAAAGCGCAACAGCATAGGACCTATGATAGGCGGTCGCCAGAAGGAAATTCGTATAGGCGAAGCAGGAAGGCGAGGGCTCTGCGGCCGTCACATCTGCGCTCGAAATGCCGAATTGCGAGAGGAAGCCTGCATGCAGGCCCTGCTCGACGGTGATCGCCTTCTGCGCCGAACCGAGGAAGCGCAGCACCTGCGCATTTTCGGGCGCCTTTGCCGCGACGATGGCGAGGCACCGGGCATAATGCTTCAGATAGATTGCGTCCTGCAGGATGTAGTGACGGAAAACCTCCGGCGGCAGCGTGCCGCCCGAAAGCCGTTCCAGGAGCGGCAATCGCTCGATCTCGGCCATGAGAGGCTTGATCCGGTCCCAGGCGGCGGCCGTGAAGTTTCCTGTGATTTCGATGTTCTGCAAGCTGCCGTCCATGATGTCCTCCGCTCTCCAAGCGCCGCTGCCATATATCGGCGGCACGGCGGTGAAGGCAAGCGCGACGACGCATCAAAAAGACGCTTGATTCCATGATGAGATAAGGTATTTCTCTTATAGTAGAATCTTGGATCGGCGATGGAACAGGAACTCGAACAGGCGATCGGCAGCCGCATTCGCACCTTGCGGCTGGAAAAGGGCCTGACGCTGGATGAGCTTTCCGAGGCGTCTGGCGTCAGCCGCGCGATGATTTCGCGCATAGAGCGGGCGGAGGCGAGCCCGACCGCCTCGCTGTTGGCAAGGGTCTGCGCCGCGCTCGGCCTGTCGCTCTCAGCCTTCTTTGCAGAGGAGGGGCAGCAAGCCTCGCCGCTGGCGCGGCGGCAGGAGCAGCAGGTCTGGCGCGATCCGGAAACCGGTTATCTCAGGCGCGCGGTATCGGCGCCCGGCACCGGCTCCGCCGTCGATATCGTCGAAGTCGAATTTCCACCCGGCGCCCACGTCAGCTTCCCACCGCATGCGGCATCCCATGACATGACGCAGCATGTCTGGCTCTTCGATGGCGAGCTGGAGATGACTGCGGGTGAGACGGTCTACCGGCTGCGTCCAGGCGACTGCCTGTTCATGCCCGTCGGCGAGGGCCATTCCTTCCATAATCCCGGCAATGCCCCGGCGCGCTATTGCGTCGTGCTCGATCGCGGCGGCCGATGACGACCTTCATTTCAGGAGAAGACCATGCCTGACATTCGCATCCTTTCTGCCGCGGAGGCCCGCGCTGCAATTCCGGCCCTCTCGGAGGTACTGGCCGATTGCGTCACGGGCGGCGCTTCCGTCGGCTTCATGCAGCCCTATGGACCGGAAGATGCCGAGCCCTATTGGCTGGACGTTGCAGATGCAGTCGCCGCCGGCAGCAGTCTACTGCTGGTCGCCAAACTCGATGGCCGGATCGTCGGCACGGTGCAGGTGGGTGCCGCGCAGATGCCGAACCAGCCGCATCGCGGCGACCTGAAAAAGCTCCTGGTGCATCGCTCCGCTCGCGGCAAGGGTCTCGCACGCCTGTTGATGGAAGCTGCCGAACGCGAAGCGGCCGCCCGCGGTAAGACCCTGCTCGTGCTCGATACGGCAACCGGCAGCGATGCCGAGGCGATCTATCCCCGCCTCGGCTGGCAGCGCGTCGGCGTCATCCCCGATTATGCTCTGTGGCCGGAAGGCGGCTTTTGCGACACCACCTTGTTCTACAAGCGGCTCGCCTGATTGCACCAGTGCTGCTCATGCCCACCTTGCAAACATGGGAAGCACCCCGGCCAACGTCGCCCCCGCCGTCCATTGCGCCGCGTTCCAGCCGAACTGCCGCGCCGTTTCGACATTCGCCGCCATATCGTCAATGAAGGCGATCTCCGCGGCCAGGACGCCGGCACGTTCGGTCGCCATTCGGAAGAAGTCGGGCGAAGGCTTGCTGTGTCCGAGTGCTGCCGAATAGATGATGTCGTCGAAGTGGGCGCAAAGGCCCAGCTCTTCCATCAGATAATGCGCCCGCCTGTGCTCCTGGTTGGTCGCCAGGAAGAGAGTGATACCGCTTCGCCTGAGAGCGGCGAGATCCGCCAGCAGATTGCGGTCGAGCCGGGAATCGTTTTCGAACCAGTAGTCGATCAGCGCCGCGGCGCTGAGATGGGGCGCGATCTTTGCGAGCACGCCGGCGAGCGTTGGCTCCAGTGCTTCGCGGCCGATGATGATGGCGCCCCAGTGAACCTGGAAAAACTCCTGCTGCAGCAGATCGGGTCGCAGGCCGAGATCGCGCTCGAGATAGGTGAAGTGGGGCAGCCCGTCGGCCGGGCGGCCATGGATGAGCACGCCGTCGACATCGACCATCAGCACTTTCATGCGGCAGTTTCCTTCGGACTCAAAACATCGCGAAGGGTGAAGTCATTCACTTTGGCGATCAAGGGCGCCGCGCCGGCTTTTTTGTCGCGGCCGACCCATGTAAATCTCGAATTCCAATCAAGGACGGATCCGAAATGCGCGTCATCTATTCCGAAGACCATAAGCTGCGTGACGCCAGGACCGAGCTCTATGCCGGCCAGCTGGTGACGCCCTTCGAGGCGCCGTTTCGGGCCGAGTGGATCCTGGCGGCGGTCAAGGAAGCGGGTTTTGCCGATGTCGCAGCGCCGGACGCGCATGGGCTGGAAGCGGCCCGAAAGGTGCATGACCCCGCCTATCTCGATTTTCTCGCCACCGTCTGGGATCGCTGGGTGGCGGCCGGTTTCGAAGGCGAAGCGATCGCCAATGCCTTCCCGGTTCGTCGCACCAGCCATCGCGTCCCCGACAATATCGTCGGAGCGATCGGCCATTATGCCAATGCCGCCGACACCTCCATCACCAAGGGCTCTTATGAAGCGGCGATCGCCTCCATGCGTTGCGCCATCACCGGAGCGGATTGGCTGAATGCCGGCAACCGGTTCGCCTTTGCGCTTTGCCGTCCGCCCGGCCATCATGCCGGCATCGATCTCTTCGGCGGCTATTGCTTCATCAACAATGCGGGCGTCGCGGCCCAGCGGCTCATCGATCACGGCGCGAAGAAGGTCGCCGTGCTCGATGTCGATTTCCATCACGGCAACGGCACGCAGGACCTCTTCTATCACAGAGGTGATGTCTTCACCGCCTCGCTGCATGGCGATCCGATGTTTGCCTTTCCCTATTTCCTCGGCCATGCCGACGAGGAAGGAGAAGGGCAGGGTACGGGCAGCAACCGCAACTATCCGATGCCGCCGCGCACGCCCTGGCAGGTCTGGTCTTCGGCCCTTGCCGATGCGCTCGCCCGCATCAAGGCTTTCGGCGCCGAGGCGATCGTTGTGGCGCTCGGCGTCGATACCTTCGAGCGCGACCCGATCTCCTTTTTCCAGCTGAAGTCGGAAGACTTCATTCGCATGGGAGAGATGATCTCCGCCGCCGGCCTGCCCGTCGTCACCTGCATGGAGGGCGGTTACGGCGTGCCGGAAATTGGCCTCAACGTCGCCAATGTCCTCAAGGGCCTGGAAGCCTGATTGCTTGATATGACCGACGAGATCGTTCCATCCGACATTCCGACGCCTCGCATGCTGAGCTGGGCCCGCAACTCCGCCATCTATCGCTTGGAGCGGCGGATGATGACCGAAAAGCAGCTGTTTGACGCGATCACCCGCAAGGCGAAAGAGAAGTTCGAGGATATCGGTGCGGCGCAACTCAAGGCCCTTGCCGATTTCGCCGTCAGGTTCGCCTATGACAACAAGGCGCTCGATGATGGCGCCTATGCCGAGATCAGCACGCGTTACCAGCTACGCGGCGGCAAATCGAAGCGCGCCATCGCCCGGAAACTTGCGGCCAAGGGCGTCGCTGGTGATAAGGTAGAGGCCGCCCTTAAGGACGCTGACGATCTCTATGCTGCTGCGATATTTGCCCGCAAACGCGCCTTCGGCCCCTTCCGCCGCGTCGAGCTTGACGAAAAGCGAAAGGCCAAAGAGCTTTCAGCCTTCGCCCGCAACGGCTTCAGCTTCGACATCGGCAGGAAGGTGTTCGACATGAGTTTGGAGGATGCCGAAGAGGTCATCCTGGCCTGCCGTCTCTGATCTTGCATAAGGCCTTTTACTGGCCGGATCAGAAGTTTGAATTTGTCGCTCGCAGACCGTCTTCGTAAGAACAGCGCACAATCGGCGAGGGGGCGGGTATGGAAGAAAGAGCAAATGTCGGCGCGGGCACGCTGACCGCAGAGGCGTCAACAGCATTTGGCGGGGTGGCGACTGGCGGGCTAATGTGCCTCCTATCCATGTCGTCGATCCAGTTCGGCGCCGCACTCTCATCCTCAGCCATCTCAACCTATGGGCCGGCCGGCGCCTCTTGGCTGCGCCTGGCTTTTGCGGCCATCATTCTCGCCCTTGTCGTGCGGCCGCGCATCGCCAGCTACACCAGGGCGCAATGGACGAGCGCTCTGGTCCTCGGCGCGGCCACAGCGCTGATGACCATGAGCTTCTTCGCGGCGATCGAGCGCATTCCCCTCGGTCTTGCCGTAGCGATCGATTTTCTCGGCCCGCTCTCCGTTGCGACCATCGGCTATGGACTCAGCCGGCGTCTCCTCTGGCCTCTCATTGCAGCATTTGGCGTTCTGGCGCTTGCTCATGACGGTGAAGGCTGGGTCGGCAATATCGAGGGCATTCTTTTTGCACTCGGCGCCGGAACCGGATGGGCGATCTATATCGTCCTGACAAAAAAGATCGGCGCGAGCTTCAAGGGGCTGGAGGGGCTTTCCATATCGCTGATGGCCGCCGCTCTTGTCGCGACACCCTTCGGCATCGCCGGCGCCATCCCGAAGCTCGATGCTTACGGCCTTGTTGAAATGGTCGGCCTTGCCATTCTTGTGCCGCTGCTTCCCTACACGCTGGAGCTGATCGCCTTGCGGCGCATGCCGACGGCATCTTTCGGCATTCTCATGAGCCTCGAGCCGGCCATCGCGGCACTCGCCGGTTTCGTCATTCTGGCCCAGCCGATGACGCTGCTGCAGATGGCCGGAACCGCCTTGGTGGTCGCCGCAAGTGCCGGCGCGACCTTTTCCGCTCGGCAGTGATCAGCCCGCCTTTTTCGCCGGATCGTCGAGAGCGGGATTGTAGAACAGCGACAGCGTCAGGCTTTTGGCAATCCGCTCGGCGGTCGCCATGAACCAGACCTTGGCTTCCGACGAGGGGGCGATATCGTCAAGCGTGGCGGCGAACAGCGACAGCCACTTCGGAAAAAGATCGGGCGTCAGGTTCTGAACGCCGGTATGCGCCTGCACCGGCTTGCCGCCATAGGCGCCGCTGCGGAAGGCAACGGCCGACCAGAAGCTCTTCATCTTCTCTATGTGCTCCGGCCAGCGGCCGGAAAGCCGCGCATCGAATACCGGGCCGAGATCGGGATGTTTCAGCACGCGCCCGTAGAAAGTCTCGACCAGCCTGCCGATAAAGGCCTCGTCGACCCCTATCGTCCGCATCTCGGCCTCCGCCTTTTCGCGGATCGCCGCGACATGGGCAGGGCGGCCCTGAAAGTCATTGTTCATCATAAACCCCGGCGCCGCATGATGCGGCGTCTCTCATATAAGTCTTTACCTCAGCGAACCAAAGCCGCTCGTGCGGATTGCGGCAATCTGTCAGCCGGTCCGCCTCGGCCACTTGACCACCATCGCTTCCTTGCTTAGGTTTAGAATTATTCTAAATTTTTTGGAGAAGTTTATGCTGGCGCGTTTTTTCAGGTCGCCGAAACGATCCTTTGATTCGCTCTCCGAGCAGGAGATTCTCGCCCTTGCGATTGCCTCCGAGGAAGATGACGCCCGCATCTATCTCGCCTATGCCGACAAGCTGCGCCCTGAATTTCCGGCTTCGGCCAAGGTCTTTGAAGATATGGCCGAGGTCGAGGATACGCACCGCAAATCGCTGTTCGAAATCCATCGTCAACGTTTCGGCGAGCGCATCCCGCTGATTCGGCGCGAGCATGTGCAGGGCTTTTACGAACGCAAGCCGGACTGGCTGCGAGCCAACCTGTCGCTCGATGCGATGCGGCAGGAGACCGAGGCGATGGAGGAGCAGGCCTATCGATTTTATGTCGAGGCGGCAAAGCGCACCACCGACGCCTCGACGCGTGAGCTGCTCGGCGACCTCGCACTCGCCGAACAGGGGCACGAAGACATCGCCCGCATGCTTGGCGACAAATATACGCCTGAGGATATCAGGCGCGACGAGGACGAGACGGCGCACCGGCAATTCGTGCTGACCTATGTGCAGCCGGGCCTTGCCGGCTTGATGGACGGCTCGGTCTCGACGCTGGCGCCGATCTTTGCCGCAGCCTTCGCTACCCAAGACACATGGCAGACCTTCCTCGTCGGTCTTTCCGCCTCCGTCGGCGCCGGCATCTCAATGGGCTTCACCGAAGCCGCCCATGACGACGGGAAAATCTCCGGCCGGGGCTCGCCGGTCAAGCGTGGCCTTGCCTGCGGCATCATGACGGCGCTCGGCGGCCTTGGCCATGCGCTGCCCTATCTGATCCCGCATTTCTGGACGGCAACGATCACCGCCGCCATCATCGTCTTCTTCGAGCTCTGGGCAATCGCCTTCATCCAGAACCGCTACATGGAAACCCCCTTCCTGCGCGCCGCCTTTCAGGTCGTGCTCGGCGGCGGCCTGGTTCTCGCCGCCGGTATTTTGATCGGGAATGGGTGAGGAGCGGTCGGAAGCCGAGCAATCGATCCAGTGAATCGATTGCAGCGACGAACGCCCTGAGCCAAAGCGAGGGGCCGGGAGACGGTGCGGCATATCAACACCTCATCTCCGGCGGCACGCAGACGATCAGCCCTCAATGAGGTGCACAGCACGAACCTCGAAGGACGAGGACTGCGAAAGCTAACGACGACGCGTCTCCAATCTCCAAAAAGCAAAAGGCCGGCTTTCGCCGGCCTTTTCCCCCCGCATCCCCCTTGAAAATTCTTAGCGAAGAGCGCCGACCAGAAGGTCGCGGCCGTTCTCGATGGTGACCCAACGGCCGGCATTGTAGCTCGACTGGCGCTTGACGAAGGTGTAGGGCGTCGCAAACCAGGGCTTCACGTCGGCTGCGAGATTATCGAGCACGAAGTCGCCGTCGGCTGCGCGCAGCGTCAGGACGGCATGGCCTTCACCGTCAGGCTTGCGCACGACGGTCATCAGCAGGTCGGCGGCCGAAAAGCCGCGCTGGATCAGCATGCGGCGCTTCAAGAGCGCGAAATCCTCGCAGTCGCCGGCGGTCGTCGGATAGGCCCAGACCTCGTCCTTGCCGTAGATTTCCTTGTCGGTCATCGGTTTGATCGTGCTGTTGACCGTAGCGTTGACCGAGCGGACGAGCGACCACTTCGCAGGCGTCATCTCGACCGGACCCGCATTGCGGTTCGCGCCGCACTCACTGCTGTGGGTCTGACAGAAATCATAATGGCCGATCGGCTGAGAGGTGGCGTTGCCTGTTACCATGGAAGCATTTCTGCTTGGAGCTGGGATGGCGGCAGTCGCCATCGCAAACACGGCCGTCATGGCCACAAAGATACCCTTGAATCGCACGCCCGCCCTTTCCTCGATCGCCCCTTAAATTATTAACAAATTGTTAATGGAGAGGGCCGAGAAGAGTCAATCGTTACTTCTTGGGAGAGTGTTGCGACGCGCCAACATGGTTAAAATGCAACGGGTTGGCGGCTTGCGTTAGGGGAATTTCTCGGTCGGTGCTGTTCAAATGGGCATCTGCATATTTGTTGATGAACGAATGATGCCTTTGACGGCGCTGAGCTGAAGGGCGATATCGCCCGGGCGGGAAAGGCGGTGGTCGCCATCGCGGATGAAGGTCAGCACCACGTCGTCGGCGGGAAGGTGCTCCAGAAGCTTCATTGCGTGCGCATGCGGCACATCGGGATCTTTCATGCCCTGAAGGATATGCACCGGGCAGCCCGTCTCGATCATGCCGTCGAGCACCCGGTTCTTGCGCCCGTCCTCGATCAGTGCCTGCGTATAGATGTTCGGTTCGGGGCTGTATTGCGAGCGCTCTTCGAAATAGCCGCGCTCCGCCAGCGACTTGCGCTCCTTGGCCTTAAGGTTCGGCTCGATCAGTTCCGACGTGAAATCGGGCGCCGGCGCGATCAGCACCATACCGGCGAGCTTCGGACCACCCTGTCGGGCGAGTTCCTGCGCCAGCCGGAGCGCGATCCAGGCTCCCATCGAGGAACCGACCAGAATGATCCTGTCTGGCGCAAGATGACGAATGACGGCAAGCGCTTCCTCCAGCCAGCGCGAGATCGTGCCGTCGCGGAAGCTGCCGCCGGAAAGACCGTGGCCTGAATAGTCGAAGCGGATGCAGGCGGCCCCGAGTTCGCCCGCCAGCCCGTCGAGCTCCAGGGCTTTGGTGCCGCTCATGTCCGAACGGTAGCCGGATAGCCAAACGAGAGACGGGACGGTATTGCCGGCTTGGGCGGGGCGGACGAGCATGGCGATTTCACGCGCCGCCTCGCCTTCACCGACCTTCATGAACTGGGGTTGGGTATTGGCCATCGGATCGGACATCAGCGAAACTCCTGTTGTTTTGGTCTATAAAACAGATTCTTGGCAGGCTGACAGCGGGTGATTTTTCCGCTATAGGATGATATTGACTCCGTTGCAGCGATAACGAGATAGGTTTGCGCCCCTGATGATCGGGAGCGCGCGGCTGCAACGTTCCGAAACAACGCGAGGAGAATACGACCATTCGCAGACCTTTTAAGACCGATGCGCCCGTGAAGGACGGACCGCGCTCGAATCGTGAAATCCGCATTCCCAAAGTTCAGCTGATCGCGGCTGACGGACAGAATATGGGCGTCGTGCCCACCGACCAGGCCTTGAGAATGGCGGAAGAAGCCGGCCTCGATCTTGTCGAAATTTCCCCCAATGCCGAACCGCCGGTGTGTAAGATCCTCGATCTGGGCAAGCTGAAATATGCCAACCAGAAGAAGGCTGCCGAGGCGCGCAAGAAGCAGAAGATCGTCGAAGTCAAAGAGATCAAGATGCGCCCGAACATCGACACCCATGATTATGAGGTGAAGATGAAGGCGATGGGCCGCTTCTTCGACGAGGGCGACAAGGTCAAGGTGACGCTGAAATTCCGCGGCCGCGAAATGGCTCACCAGGAACTCGGCATGAAGCTTCTGCAGCAGGTCAAGGCGGATACGACCGAGATCGCCAAGGTGGAAGCCGAGCCCAAGCTCGAAGGCCGCCAGATGATGATGGTGCTGGCGCCGAAGTAAGCGCCAGTCACTTTTTGCCCAAGGCCGTCCGCAAGGGCGGCTTTTGTGCGTTCGGCCACCCTGTCTTCGGCCCCTTTGTTTTATGCATGTCGTTATCCCGGAACCGCCGCACACTTCCGCGCGACATGCATAGCCGAAGATTCCTCCGCGGCCCCGTTGCACTTTCGTGACGCTGCGGTTATAAGCGCGCGTCCGAACTGACCGGCAGGGCATGCCGTGGCAGTTTCGAATGCTTGCGGAACGGTTCGTCGCCGATGCCGCAGATCAACAACAAACGCTCCCGCACCTTGTTGCGACGGCCGGAGAACCGGACTTCGCGAGGAGGGCTTTTTGATGAAGCGCGCAGGGAGGACAGAAGGAGTAGCAAAATGCCCAAGATGAAGACGAAGTCCGCTGCCAAGAAGCGGTTCAAGATCACCGCATCCGGCAAGGTCAAGGCGGCTGCCGCCGGCAAGCGCCATGGCATGATCAAGCGCACGAACAAGTTCATTCGCGATGCACGCGGCACGATGGTTCTCGCAGAACCCGATGGCCGCAAGGTCGTGAAGAACTATCTGCCGAACGGTCTCTGAGACTATTCCGGTAACGCGTTAGATTAAGGAGATCATGAAATGGCACGTGTAAAGAGAGGCGTCGCAGCCCACGCCAAGCATAAGAAGGTTCTGAAGCAGGCGAAGGGCTTCTACGGCCGCCGCAAGAACACCATCCGTACCGCCAAGGCCGCCGTCGATCGCGCCAAGCAGTACGCCTATCGCGACCGCAAGGTCAACAAGCGCAACTTCCGCGCCCTCTGGATTCAGCGTATCAACGCTGCCGTCCGCGAATTCGGCCTGACCTATGGCCGCTTCATCGACGGCCTGAACAAGGCCGGCATCGAAGTCGACCGTAAGGTTCTCTCCGACATGGCAATCCACGAGCCGGAAGCATTCGGCGCCCTGGTTGCTGCCGCCAAGAAGGCCCTTGAATATCTCAAGGAAACCGGCACAGCGAACGAGTTTGAAGGCGCGGTTCGGTAACCAGCGCTTCCCAGGCTCTATGCTCTATTGAATTTTGGGAAACCCGCGCTGGTTTGGGCTAGCGCGGGTTTTTCTTTCTCTATACTCCTTGCGCCCCGTCGGCGCTGCCTGCCTCCCGATCCCCCGCCTGATACTGGACGGAAAGAAGTGACAATGTCAGATATCGACCAGCTCAAATCCACCTTGCTTGCCGAAATTTCCGCCGCCGGTGATGAGCCCGCGCTCGAGGCCGTGCGCGTGTCCGCCCTCGGCAAAAAGGGCTCTGTCTCCGAACTCCTGAAGACGCTCGGCGCCATGACGCCGGAGGAGCGCCAGACGCGGGGGGCTGCGATCAACGCCCTGAAGAATGCGGTGACGGACGCCATTGCCGAGCGGAAGTCGGTGCTGAAAATGGCGGCGGTCAATGCCCGTCTTAAGGCTGAGACGGTCGATGTCAGCCTGCCGGTGCGCTCCTCGCCCGCCGAGCGCGGCCGCATCCATCCGATCAGCCAGATCGTCGACGAGATCACCGCGATCTTCGCCGATATGGGTTTCTCGATCGCCGAAGGTCCCGATATCGAGACCGACTACTACAATTTCACCGCGCTGAATTTTCCCGAAGGCCATCCGGCCCGCGAGATGCACGACACCTTCTTCTTCAATCCGGATGAGAACGGCGAGCGCAAAGTGCTGCGCACCCATACCTCGCCGGTGCAGGTGCGCACCATGGAAGCGCAGCAGCCGCCGATCCGCATCATCATTCCCGGCAAGACTTATCGCCAGGATAGCGACGCCACCCATTCGCCGATGTTCCATCAGGTCGAAGGCCTCGTCATCGACAAGAAGGCCAATGTCGCCAACATCCGCTGGGTGCTGGAAGAATTCTGCAAGACCTTCTTCGAGGTCGAAAGCGTGACGATGCGTTTCCGCCCGTCCTTCTTCCCCTTCACCGAGCCCTCCTTCGAGGTCGATATCCAGTGCGACCGCTCCGGCCCGATCGTCAAGTTCGGCGAAGGCACCGACTGGATGGAGATCCTCGGCTGCGGCATGGTCCACCCGAACGTGCTGCGTTATGGCGGGCTCGATCCGGACGAATATCAGGGTTTTGCCTGGGGCATGGGTCTCGATCGCATCGCCATGCTGAAATACGGCATGCCCGACCTGCGCGACTTCTTCAATGCCGACGTCCGCTGGATGACGCATTACGGCTTCCGCCCGCTCGACATGCCGACGCTGTTCGGCGGTCTGAGCGCTTGAACGGAGATTTGGGACGATGAAATTCACGCTCTCCTGGCTGAAAGAGCATCTCGAAACGGATGCCACGCTGGATGAAATCTGCGCCCGCCTCACCGAAATCGGGTTGGAAGTTGAAGATGTCGACGACAAGGCGGCGTTCAAGCCCTTCGTTATCGCCAAGGTCCTCTCGGCGGAAAAACATCCCCAGGCCGATCGCCTGAAGGTGCTGATGGTCGATACCGGATCCGGCGCGCCGGTACAGGTCGTCTGCGGCGCCCCGAATGCGCGCGCCGGCCTCGTCGGTGCCTTCGCCGCACCCGGAACCTACGTTCCCGGCATCGACGTCACGCTTGCCGTCGGCAATATTCGCGGCGTCGAAAGCCGCGGCATGATGTGCTCCGAAAAGGAGCTGCAGATCTCCGACAGTCATGACGGCATCATCGAACTGCCCGAGGATGCGCCGGTCGGCCAGAGTTACGCCGCCTATATCAATCTCGACGATCCGGTCATCGAGATCAATCTGACGCCGAACCGGCCGGATTGCACCTCCATCCACGGCATTGCCCGCGATCTTGCCGCCTCTGGTCTCGGCAGGCTGAAGATGCGCCCCGCGCCGTCCTTTGCCGTCGAAGGCGAGACGCCGGTCAAGCTGACCCTCGATCTCGATGATCCCAGGCTCTGCCCCGGTTTCGCGTTACGGCTTGTGCGCGGCGTCAAGAACGGCCCTAGCCCGCGCTGGATGCAGCAACGGCTCACAGCCATCGGCCTGCGTCCGATCAATGCGCTGGTCGATATCACCAATTACATGACTTTCGATCAGGGCCGGCCGATTCATGTCTTCGATGCCGCCAAGATCAAGGGCAATCTCACTGTCCGCCGCGCCAGGGAAGGGGAGACCGTACTGGCGCTCGACCAGCGCGAATACATGCTCGGCCCGAACAACGTCGTCATATCAGACGAGGACGGCATCGAATCGATCGGCGGCATCATGGGCGGCGAACATTCCGGCTGCGACGACAACACCGTCGACGTGCTGATCGAATCCGCTCTCTGGGACCCGATGAACATTGCCAAGTCGGGCCGCAGCCTCGGCATCATCACGGACGCACGCTACCGATTCGAACGCGGCGTCGATCCGGAATATATGGTTCCCGGTCTCGAACGCACGACCGAACTGGTGCTGGAACTCTGCGGCGGCACCGCTACCAAGGCCGAGATTGTCGGCTATCACGGCTACGAACCGAAGGTTGTCGATTTCCCCTATTCGGAGGTCAAGCGCCTGACAGGCCTCGAAGTCTCGAATGAGGAAAGCAACACGATCCTGACGCGTCTCGGCTTCACGGTCTCAGGCTCCGGCGAGAGGGTCTCCGTCGCCGTTCCCTCCTGGCGCCCGGATGTCGACGGCAAGGCCGATCTCGTCGAGGAGGTCATGCGCATCCACGGCGTCGACAATATCAAGCCGGCGCCCCTCGAAAGCCATGCCGCCGTCAACGGCAAGATCCTGACGACGCTGCAGATCCGCACCCGCACGGCGAAGCGGGCGCTCGCCGCACGCGGAATGCTGGAGGCCGTGACCTGGTCCTTCATTCCAGAGGATCAGGCAAAGCTGTTCGGCGGCGGTTCGCTGGCCCTCAAGCTTGCCAATCCGATCGCCGCTGAAATGTCGGACATGCGCCCGTCTTTGCTGCCGGGTCTGCTGACGGCGGCTCAGCGCAATGCCGATAAGGGTTACGCCGACGTCGCCATGTTCGAAGTCTCCGGCACCTATGAAAACGACCGGCCGGAAGGCCAGCGCCGCGTCGCCGGCGGCATCCGCCGCGGCACGGCATCGCTCGCCGGCGCCGGCCGCATGTGGTCCAATACAGCCAAGGGCGGTGGCAAGCCGGTCGACGTCTTCGACGCCAAGGCCGATGCGCTCGCCGTCATCGAAGCCTGCGGCCTGCCGATGGGCAATATCCAGATCGAGCAGGGCGGCCCCGAATGGTACCATCCCGGCCGCTCCGGCACGATCAAGATGGGGCCGAAGATCGTGCTCGGCTATTTCGGTGAATTCCATCCGCTGACGCTGGAAGCCCTCGATGTCTCCGGCGCTCTCTGCGGCTTCGAAGTCTATCTCAATGCCATGGCGGAGCCGAAAAAGAAGGCGACCCGCACCAAGCCGGCGCTCGATCTGTCGCCTTTCCAGGCCGTCAAGCGCGACTTCGCCTTCGTCGTCGACAAGACGGTGGAATCAGGCGCGATCGTCAAGGCTGCGACCGGCGCCGACCGTAAGCTCGTCACCGGCGTCACCGTCTTCGACATCTTCGAGGGCGCATCGGTCGGCGAGGGCAAGAAGTCGGTAGCGATCGAGGTCCAGATCCAGCCGGTCGATCGCACGCTGACGGACGAGGATTTCGAGGCGCTGACGCAGAAGATCGTGGCCAGCGTCACGAAATTCACCGGCGGCGTCCTCAGAAGCTGAGCTTCATCTGCAGAAGATAGGTTGGACCGGTCGCGCGAGCGGCCGGTCTTTTCATGTGTGCAAATGATAGAGTTTGCTTACGATCACCCATCGGCCTTCGATCTTCAGCAGCGATAGATAGTCGGTGAAGCGCATTCCGGCGAAATCGTCGGTGACCTTCACGCTTGCCGCGTCACCCTCGACATCAACGTTCTGGATGTCCATGAAAGGCTGCGTGCCGGGAGGGGCCGGCTCCTCGGCCAGGATTGCGGCGATGAATTCGTCCCGCGTCAGCCATTCGACGGCATTCTGGTAATAGCCGATGATCGAGCTTTTCGGGTGGAAAGCCTTCTTCAAGGCTGCCGCATTGGCGAAAGCCATGCCTTCGACATAGAGGTGAACCGTCTGCTCGACTGCCTGTCTGTCCGACATGTTTCCATCCCGTTCTCCAAGATGGCGTTAGATAGTTTCGCCGGCCGCGAAGGCAAGCCCGACCTGTGCGACCGGCCGGGCTTGTCCGTTCTCAAATATTCGTCATGGCAAGCGAGGCATCCGAATAGCGCTTGCCCGCCACCTGTGCCGCTGGGATCGCCTCGCCGAGTTGATCGAGCTCCTCCGCGCTGAGCGTGATATCGGCAGCGGCGACGTTTTGTTCGAGGTGGTGAAGCTTGCGCGCGCCGGGGATCGGCACGATGTCGTCGCCCTGGTTCAGCACCCAGGCCAGTGCCAGCTGCGCCGTGGTCACGCCTTTTGCGGCGGCAAGCTTTTCGAGCGTTGCGACAAGCGCGGCATTGGCGTCGAAATTCTCCGCTTGGAAACGCGGTACCTGCCGGCGGAAATCGTCGTCGGCAAGGTCGTCGGCCTTGCGGATCGCTCCTGTCAGGAAACCGCGCCCGAGCGGGCTGTAGGGCACGAAGCCGATGCCGAGTTCGCGGCAGGTGGCAAGCACATCCTCTTCGGGATCGCGCGTCCACAGCGAATATTCGCTCTGAAGCGCTGCGATCGGATGGACCGCATGCGCGCGGCGGATCGTGGCGCTGCCGGCTTCCGAGAGGCCGAGGGCGCGGACTTTCCCTTCCTTCACAAGCGCGGCCATGGCGCCGACCGTCTCCTCGATCGGCACGTTGGGGTCGACCCGGTGCTGGTAGAAGAGATCGATGGTCTCGATGCCCAAACGCTTCAGTGAGGCTTCGGCAACCGCACGCACATGTTCAGGACGGCTGTCGACACCGGCGATGGCGGCAGCGCCGGCCTGGCTGGTATCGATCTTGAAGCCGAATTTGGTGGCGATCACCACGCGCTCGCGGAAGGGCTTCAGCGCTCTTCCGAGAAGAACCTCGTTGGTGAAGGGACCATAGACTTCGGCCGTGTCGAAGAAGGTGACGCCGAGATCGACGGCGCGGTGCAGCGTCTTGACCGATTCCGCTTCGTCGCTGGCGCCATAGGCAAAGCTCATGCCCATGCAGCCGAGGCCGACGGCAGAGACCGTGAGATCGTTTCCGAGTTTTCTGGTTTTCATGATGCGCTCCTTTTCTGAGCTGACGTCGAACCGGTTGGGAGATCATTGCGGTACGGCCAGACTATATCGGCGCCGTATCAATCAAAAAATGCATGCAGTTTCTAACAACCTGTTCTATAATTTAGATCAATGAACAGAAGGCAACTCTCTCAACTCGCCGTTCTCGCCGCCGTCTCGGAACATCGCAGTTTCCGAGCCGCGGCCAAGGAACTGCTCGTCGCGCCGTCGGCGGTCAGCCACGCCATATCTAGCCTGGAGGAAAGTCTCGGCGTCAGGCTCCTGGCGCGCACGACCCGCAGTGTCGCGCCAACGGAGGAAGGCCGGCTGCTTCTCGAAAGGTTGCGTCCGGCGCTCGAGGAAATCGGTATCGCATTGGAGGCGGTCAACGATACGCGCGGCAAACCGGCCGGAAACCTGCGCATCACAGCGCCGCGCTTCGCCTCCGATATTCTGCTCGCCCCGCGCCTTGGCGATTTCCTCAATCTCTATCCCGATATCACGCTGGAGATCGCCAATGAGGACGGCTTCACCGATATCGTCAAGGAGGGTTTCGACGCGGGCATCCGGCTGGAGGAGAGCCTGGAGGCCGATATGATCGCCGTCAGAATCTCGCCCAATCTGACGACAGTGATTGCGGCCTCGCCCGAATATTTCGAACGCTATCCGAAGCCGCAGCACCCGCGCGATCTTGTCCATCATCGCTGCATCAAGCGACGCTTCACCAACGGCTCCATCTATCGTTGGGAATTCGAAAAGGACGGGCAGGAACTGATCGTCGCGGTCGACGGGCCGCTTGTCGTCAGCGAGGACCGGCTGGCCCTTCTTGCGGCGCTGAACGGCGCCGGTCTTGCCTATCTCTTCGATATGCGGGTGCATACTGAACTGTCGGCCGGCAGGCTGGTGCGGGTGCTGGAGGATTGGTGTGCGCCCTATCCCGGGCCGTTTGTCTATTATCCGAGCCGGCGGCAGATGCGGCCGGCGCTGCGCGCCTTTATCGATTTCTTCAGGTATGTGGAGAGGGATGCGGGCGGCCGGTGAGGGCCGCCGCTCGGTTTGCCTCGTTTCGTCAGGCGGCTTTTGCCTTCTGGTTTGCCGCCGTCGTGGCGAGCTTGGTAAGGATCTTGTCGGTGGCCGTTTCCTCCTGCAGCGTCTGGTCGAGCAGGGCGACGACATCCTTCAGGCCGATCGTTGCGGCCCAGGTCTTCAGTGTGCCGTAACGGGCGATTTCATAGTGCTCGACCGCCTGGGCGGCCGAGATCAGCCCGGCATCCAGCGCCGGTGTGCCCTTGAATTCTTCCATGATCTCTTCGCCCTCGGCGATAATGCCCTGGATCGCCTCGCAGGTCTTGCCCTGGGCGCGCTTGCCGATCTTTTCAAAAACCTGCTGCAGGCGCTCGACCTGGGCTTCGGTTTCCTCGAGATGCTTCTGGAAACCGGCCTTCAGTTCGGAGGACTGGGCGGCGCGCGCCATCTTCGGCAGGGCGCGCAATATCTGCCGCTCGGCAAAATAGATGTCCTTGAGCGTGTCGTAGAAGAGATCTTCCAACGTCTTTTCCTTGGCCATTTTCTCGATCCTTGTTTTGGGAAAGGCCGCGAACGCGGCGACACACTAAGAAGCAAAGATCGCGCAATTTGTTCCCGACCGATTTCGGGTGGACTGGAAAACCGCACCGGGCAATCATCCTGCCGCCGATGTGGAGGAAGAAAAGCTCATGCGAAAGCCGGGTTCGATGAAAGGTCTGGAGGATCTCGGCCGCGTACGGCTGTCGCAAAACTTCTTCTTCCGCGATTTCCTCCATTCCGAAATCGCCGATTTCTACCGCATTCCCAATATTCCTGAGAATCCCGACCTTGCGATCGAGGCCGGCAGAAGACTTTGCGACGATTTGCTGGAGCCGCTGCAGACGACGTTCGGACGCCTGCACATCCGCTCCGGCTATCGTTCGCCTGAGGTGAACAAGTTCGGCAACGAGAACAATCTCAACTGTTCGACCAATGCCGCCACATCAGCGGATCATATCTGGGACATGCTCGATTTCGATGGCTGCATGGGCGCGACCGCCTGCATCGTCGTGCCGTGGATGATTGATCATTACCGCGACGAAAGAGATTGGCAGCGACTTGCCTGGTGGATCCACGATCACCTCCCTTATGCCTCGCTTTGTTTTTTCCCCAAGCTCTGGGCCTTCAACATCCAGTGGCACGAACGGCCGAAGCGGGTGATCCAGAGTTATATCAGGCCGCGCGGCATCCTCACCAAGCAGGGCATGGCGAACTGGGAAGGCGACCATTCCGGATGGTATGAGGGATTTCCCGCACTCAGAAACTGATACGGTAGCGGATATGACCGTCGCTTTCGACATAGCTGTCGTAGAGCGCTCGAGCGGCCCTGTTTCCTTCGCTCGTATGCCAGTAAAGCCGCGACCAGCCCTTGGCCTTGCCGAGCGCGACGAGATCGTCCATCAGCGCCCGCCCGACGCCTTTTCCCCGTGCGTCGGAGTCGACGAACAGGTCTTCGAGGTAGCAGTCTCTACCGCGGATCCACGTGCCTTCATGGGTGAGATAGAGCGCAAATCCGATCACCCGGCCATCGACTTCGGCGACGCGCATCGCGATCGCCGAGGCGGGATCGAAGACCCGGCGCCACGTGTGATCGGTGATGTCGGCATCGACCGTCACTTCGTAAAAAGCCAGATAGGCCGCCCAGAGTTCACGCCAACGGGCTTCGTCCTCGGGGCTGGCATCGCGTATCGTTACGGTCATGGGCTTTCCTGTTTCAGGCACCGGCTTCGTCGAGCAGCGCCATTGCTTCTTCAGAAAGTGCAAGTGTCGCTGATTTCACCAAGCTTTCAAGCTGCGATAGACTGGTTGCGCTCGCGATCGGTGCCGTCACGCCCTTCTTGCGCAACAGCCAGGCGAGCGAGATTTCCGCGGGTTTGGCGCCGGTCTCGGCCGAAACCTGATCAAGCGCGGCGAGGATGCGCAGGCCCTTGGCATCGAGATATTGCGAAACCCGGCCTTCCCGAGCGCGGCCTTCCGTATCGGCCTTAGTGCGGTATTTGCCGGTGAGGAAGCCGGCCGCGAGGCTGAAATAGGTGATGACGCCGATGTCTTGCTTGATGCAGAGTTCGGCCAGTGGCCCCTCGAAGCTCGCGCGCTCGTAAAGATTATATTCCGGCTGCAGCACGTCGTATCGCGGCAGGCCGGCCTTCTCGGCTGCGTCGAACGACGCCTGCAGCAGATTCGCATCATAGTTCGAGCAGCCGATGGCGCGGACCTTGCCCTGCTGCTTCAGCTTGGCGAAGGCGCCGAGCGTTTCCTCGTGCGGCGTATCGGCATCCGGCCAGTGCGCGAGATAGAGATCGATATAGTCCGTCTGCAGCCGGCGCAGCGAATCCTCCACCGCCTTCAGGATGTATGCCTCCTTGAGGGTCTTTCCCTGTCCCATGTCCGAGCCGACTTTGGTAATGATAACGGCCTTGTCGCGGGAAATTCGCGCCTGCTTCAGCCACCGCCCGATGATCTCCTCGGAATCGCCGCCCTTGTTGCCGGGAACCCACGCGGAATAGACATCCGCCGTGTCGATGGTGTTGAGCCCCGCGTCGAAGAAAGCGTCGAGAATGGCGAAAGATGTTTTCTCGTCAGCCGTCCAGCCGAAGACATTGCCGCCGAAGACGATCGGCGACACCGAAAGACCTGTTTTCCCAAGCCGGCGCATGTTCATGACGCTCTCCAAAATGAATAATTTGATTGAAACCGCGGATACGGCAGGGCGCCGGCCCGGAGCATGATGCCGAAAAGTGCGAACGATTTTCGGAGTCATCATGCTTGTTGTTTCGCCTAACCTAGCGCGATCCGGGCGGGAGGGAAGCCAAGTTTCCGTGATTTCAGCTTGTGCCATTGCGCCGCAGCAGAGGCCTGCATATGGTTCGCGGAAAATCAGCTTTGGGAGATTGAATCATGTTGCGTTTCGGTATCATATCAACGGCGAAGATCGGCCGCGACAACGTCGTTCCAGCAATTCAGGACGCGGAAAACTGCGTCGTCACCGCAATCGCAAGCCGCGATCTCGCGCGCGCGAGAGAGATGGCCGACCGCTTTTCCGTGCCGCATGCCTTCGGCTCCTACGAGGAGATGCTCGCCTCCGACGTCATCGACGCTGTCTACATTCCGCTGCCGACCTCGCAGCACATCGAATGGGCGATCAAGGCGGCCGATGCCGGCAAGCATGTGCTCTGTGAGAAGCCGCTGGCATTGAAAGCAGCCGATATCGACGAGGTGATCGCCGCCCGCGACCGGAATCGGGTGGTGGTGACCGAAGCCTATATGGTCACCTATGCCCCCGTCTGGCAGAAGGTGCGTTCGCTGATCGCGGAGGGTGCGATCGGTTCGCTCCGGCATGTTCAGGGCGCCTTCACCTATTTCAACCGCGACCCCGCCAACATGCGCAATATTCCTGAACTCGGCGGCGGCGGCCTTCCCGATATCGGCGTCTACCCCGTCATGAGCACCCGCTTTTCCACCGGCAAGGAGCCGCTCCGGATCCAGGCGATCACCGAGCGCGATGCGGATTTCGGCACGGACATCTATTCGAGCGTCAAGGCTGATTTTGGCGATTTCGAGCTGAGTTTCTATGTCTCTACGCAGATGGCCAACCGCCAGGTCATGGTCTTCCATGGCACCGAAGGTTACATCGAGGTCAAGTCGCCCTTCAACGCCAATCGCTGGGGACCGGAAGAGATCGAACTGGCCGATCGCAGCCACAATGAATCGCGCATCTTCCGCTATCAGGACAGCCGCCAATACAGGCGCGAGGTCGAGGCCTTCGCTCGGGCGGTAAAGAACGGCAAGGAAGAGATCGTCACGCTCGAAAACTCGAAGCTGAACCAGAAGGTGATCGATGCGATCTACCGCGCCAGCGAGAAGGACGGCTGGGAGCCAGTCTGATCATTCCGCTCATTCCGGACGGAAGACGAAGCGCGAATAGCCGAAGAAGCTGAAGACCATCGAGGCGACGCTGGCGATCACCATGGCCGCCAGCGGCTGGAGCGTGGGCAGCGAAAGCAGCAGCGCAGAGTAAAGCCCGTAATTGACAAGCGCCGCCGTCACGCCGACCGAGCCGTAGCGGAAACCCTCGGCAGCAAGCGACCGCCCGGAACGATCGAAGGTGAAGCTGCGATTGAAGGCCCAGGTGGTCGCCATTGCCACCCCGATGGCGACGAGCCGCGCCAGAAATGGGCCGAGCGGCGTCAGATGGAGCAGCGCCGCCAGCATGCCGGCATCGACAAGGAAGCCGATGCCGCCGCCGATCGCGAAGCGGACGAGCTTTCTCATGCCGCATCCGCCTTTCCGGGACGTTCACGCGATGCCGGTTTTGCGTCGGCGAGCGGCGCCTTGGCCGCGCTGGCGGTCTCCAGGCTCATATAATGGATGCGAAGCTGCTCGGCCCGGGCCCGGGCCACGGAATCCAGGATGACGCCGGCGGTAAAAAGCATGAAGGAGATCATCATCAGCGCCATCGACAGCACCCAGGTCGGCATGCGGCTGACGAGGCCCGTGTCGAAATATTCCGCCAGGACCGGCGTCATGAAGCCGAGGCTCGTCAGCATGAAGGCGGCGCTGATCGCGCTGAAGAAGGCGAAGGGTCGCGTTTCCTTCATCAGCATCGCGAACATCCAGAGGATTTTTCCGCCGTCGCGGAACGTCGAAAGCTTGGAGTGCGAACCTTCCGGGCGGCGGCCATAATCGAGCTCCAGCTCGCTGACCGGAAGTTTCAGCCGGGAGGCATGCACCGACATCTCGGTTTCGATCTCGAAGCCGCCGGATACTGCCGGGAAGCTCTTGACGAAGCGGCGCGAGAAAGCGCGGTAGCCCGAAAAAATATCGGTGAAGTCGGGGCCGAAGATCGTCCGGTAGAGCAGGTTGAAAAGCCGGTTGCCAAGCGCATGGCCCTGGCGGCCGGCGTCAGCATGCACGCCGCGCCGGGTTCCCACAACCATGTCGGCGCGTTCGGTCAGAAGCGTCCGCACCAGCTCCTCGGCATCGCCGGGTGCATAGGTTCCGTCGCCGTCGGCGATGATGTAGATGTCGGCCTCGATGTCGGCGAACATGCGGCGCACGACATGTCCCTTGCCTTGCCGCCGCTCGCGCACGACATGCGCTCCGGCCAGCATCGCCTGCAGCGCGGTGCCGTCGGTGGAATTATTGTCGTAGACGTGGATTGCGGCATCCGGCAGCGTCGCCCGGAAGCCCTGCACCACGGAGCCGATCGTCGCAGCTTCATTATAGCAGGGAAGCAGGACGGCAATGTCCGGGTGATGGGAACGCGTTCGGGCCATGACTCTACTCGTTACACTGAAAAGCCGCCAACAGCTTAAATCATGCAGCGTTAATAAGACCCTATGACCGAGGCAAAATCGGCTGCCTGCGCAAACGGCTTTACACTTTCTTGATCGGCGCCCGCTAAGGTTCGGCGATCTGGAAACGAGTTGCTAACCACGATGAATGCCGTGCAGCCGATCGCCAATGCGTCGACCGTGACCGCCGCCCGCAGGAGCCGGCTCGGGGCGCTGCTGACGCGTCTCTGGCCCGCCGTCATCGCCTATAGTGTCATCCTCGCCGCCGTCATCCTTGTTACCAAGCTCTCCGGCGCCACGGATTATGTCGGTCCCGACAATGACGATGGCATGCGTCTCGTCGAGGTTCGCGATTTTCTTGCCGGTCAGGGCTGGTTCGATCTGATGCAATATCGTCTCGGCCTCGCCGGCGGTACGCTGATGCATTGGTCGCGTTTAATCGATCTGCCGATCGCTTCGCTGATCTGGTTCTTCGACCTGTTTGCGCCGCGTGAAACCGCCGAGGCGCTGGCGTTGGCCGTCTGGCCCGTATCGCTCATCTTTCCTGCCATGCTCGCCATGGGCGTTGCCGGCCGGCGGATCGGCGGCATTGCGGGTATGCATATCGCCCTCGGTCTCACTGCACCGGCGATCTACATCGGAAACCGCTTCGCCCCTGGCGCCATCGATCATCACAATGCGCAGCTGGCGCTGGTCGCGACGATGGTGGCCATGCTCATGGATCCCGCGCGTCGCGGTTGGAGCTACGCGGTCGCCGGCGTTGCGGCGGCTGTCGCCATCGCCATCGGCGCCGAGACCACTCCTTTCGTCGCTGCCGTCTGCCTCACGGTCGCGCTGCTCTGGGCATGGGAAGGCGAGAATTTTTGCGCTGCGGCCCGGGCCTTCGGGCTGTCGCTGACGATTGCGATCAACATTCTTTTCTTCGCAACGGTTCCGCCCCGGCTCTATTCGATGGTTACCTGCGATAATCTCTCGCTCGGCTACTACAGTCTGGCGGCGATCGGCAGCGGCCTCCTGTTGTTTTCGGCCATTTTTGCGAGCGGCTTGCGTCGACCCTTGCGCTTTATCGCGCTCGCCTTTGTCGGCGCCGGCGTTTTTGGTGCGGCGATCGTCATCGCACCGCAATGCCTGAGCGATCCGTTGGGCAGTCTCGATCCGATGCTGGTCGAACTCTGGCTGCGCCATATTTCAGAAGCCCAGTCGCTCCTGGCGCTGGCGCGCACCGATCCCACCTTGGTCGGAGCCTTCTATGCGGCAGGTCTGCTCGGCATTGCCGTCTGCATCTTTCGCCTCATTCAGAGCGATCGCGTGCAGATCCACCTTATCCTGCTCTTCCTGCTTGCCACGAGCTGGGCGATCGCGCTGGTCCAGGTGCGCGGCTCTTCCTTCTCGAACCTGCTTTCGATCCTGCCGCTCGCCCTGCTGATTATCGATGTCAGGCGCATCTCCAACAGCGACAGCGAGAATGTCGCTGCCGCCCTTGTCTATGTGACGAGTGTTCTCGCAAGCGTTCCGGCGGTCTGGGCCGTCGGCGGCGGGCTTGTTTCAATGCAGATGGAGAACGATGCGCAGAACAAAGCGGCGGAGCCGGCAAAAGCGCTTTCCTGCACATCGAAAGAGGCGCTGGCACCGCTTGGCGAACTACCGCCCGGCCTGGTCTCCGCGCCATCGGAAATGGGTGTGCCGATCCTCCGATTCACTCAAAATCGGGTTCTCGCCGCCCCCTATCACCGAGATCAGGGCGGCATGCTGACGGAAATGCATATCGGCCTGGCAAAGCCGCAGGAGGCGGAAGCCTTTTTGAAGGGAGCCGGTGTGACGGCGCTTGCTTTCTGCCCGAAGGACCTGCAGACGCGCGAACTTGCCAAAATGAAGCCGGATGGGCTCTATGCCGAACTCGGCAAGGGGAATATTCCGCCCTATCTGGAACCACTTGCAAAAGTGCCGGATACGGGCGTCCAGTTCTTCCGCTACCGGCCGACGGCGAATTGACGCCGGCAGCCTTTATGTTGCGCTGACGTCAGTGAGACGTGCGGACGGCCCGCAGACGGTCGCTGGCATAAAGCCCGAGCACAAAGAGGATAAGACCGCCATTATAGCCGAGAATGGCATAAACAAGCGCCAGAAGTGACACTGGCCCCGGCGAGGTTATCGCCGCCAGGGTGAAGCTCATTCCGATCAACGCGGCCACCAACGCGATCCCGGCGGCCGAGCGCATTAACCCGGCGCTGATGCCCAATGCTGCTGCTGTGAGAATAATCATTTCAGCACCTTCCCAGAGAGAACGAGGGGAAGAATAGGAAGCGCCAACTAACAAAGATTTACCGGCTCTCTCGGCTGAAAATCCTTTGTATTGCGGTGGTTAGCAATCCCTTTCGGGTAAAACGCGCTTTTTATCTATGCGTTCCGCGGCGAAGGGGATTTTCCCGTTTTTCTTGTCATTTTTTTCTGCTGCAACGACCGCATGCACGCAATGCCCATAGCATGAGTCTTGATAGAACGGCGTCGACTCTGCCACGCTAACGGTTCAGCCGCCGGGAAAACGGGTCTCTCCGGCGGTCGTGGACCTTCCTGTTTCCCGCCAATGGAAATAGAAAGGAGGGATGAGCAACCTCTTCGACAGCGATTCGCCGACCAACCTTGCCGAATATTCGGTTTCGGAGCTTTCCGGCTCGATCAAGCGCACCGTCGAAACCGCCTTCGATCAGGTTCGCGTGCGCGGGGAAATATCCGGTTATCGCGGTCCGCACTCCTCCGGCCACGCTTATTTCGCACTGAAGGATGATCGCGCCCGCATCGACGCCGTGATCTGGAAGGGCACGTTCTCGCGGCTGAAGTTCCGCCCGGAGGAAGGCATGGAGGTGATCGCCGCCGGCAAGGTCACCACTTTTCCGGGCTCCTCAAAATATCAGATCGTCATCGAGACGCTGGAGCCGGCAGGCGCCGGCGCGCTGATGGCGCTGATCGAGGAGCGCAAGCGCAGGCTCGGCGCCGAGGGTTTGTTCGACGCCGCCCGCAAGAAGCGGCTGCCCTTCATGCCACATGTGATCGGCGTCGTCACTTCGCCGACCGGCGCCGTCATCCGCGATATCCTTCACCGCATCTCCGATCGGTTTCCCGTGCATGTCCTCGTCTGGCCGGTGAAGGTCCAGGGGGAGGGATCCGGCGAGGAGGTGGCGAACGCCATCCGCGGCTTCAACGCGCTGGGGCCCGCCGGCGCCATCCCCCGCCCGGATGTGCTGATCGTCGCGCGCGGCGGCGGCAGCCTGGAAGATCTCTGGAGTTTCAACGACGAGATCGTCGTGCGCGCCGCTGCCGAAAGCCGCATACCGCTGATCTCGGCCGTCGGCCACGAGACCGACTGGACGCTGATCGACTATGCCGCCGATGTCCGCGCTCCGACCCCGACGGGGGCCGCGGAAATGGCCGTGCCCGTCAAGGCGGAGCTCGAGGCGCAGGCTGCGGCGCTTGCCGCCCGCCTGCAGGGCTGCATGAACCGGCAGATGGATCAGCGCCGCCAGTCCGTCCGTAGTCTGATGCGGGCATTGCCCTCGCTCGATCAGCTTCTCGCCTTGCCGCGCCGCCGTTTCGATGAATCGGCCGTCGGTCTTGGTCGCGGGCTGGAACTCAACACCATCAACAAGCGTCGCGGCTTCGAGCGTATGGCCTCGCATCTGCGCCCCGATGTGCTCTCCAATCGCATCGCCGAGCGACGCCAGCTTCTGAGCGAGCGCATGGCGCGGGCCGAGCGCACAATCGAGCGTCTGCTCGATCGCTCGAAATCCCGCATTGACCGCGCCGAGGCCATCCTCGCTTCGCTGCCGGCGCGGCTGAAGACCCAGACAGACCGCAGTCGTGAGCGGCTCGGCAACCTTTCGCGCCATGCCGATACGGCGATCCGCCATCAGCTGACGCGCGCCCGCGCCGAACTTTCCGCTCAGGACCGCGTGCTGCAGTCGCTCTCCTACAAGAATGTGCTGAAGCGCGGCTACGCCGTCATTCGCGATGAGGACAACAGGCCGGTTTCGCAGGCGGCGGCACTCTCCCCCGGCATGGGCATCGCCATCGAATTTGCCGACGGCCGGGTCGGCGCCATGACCACAGAAGGCGGCGTACCGCCCGCCGGGGCGAAGAAGCGGGGCGCGAAACCTGCCGAGACGCCGAAGCAAGGAAGCTTGTTCTGACGATGCGGATCCTGCTGGTGCTTGCCCATCCGCTGCCGGAAAGTTTCGCCGCCTCGGTGGCGCGCACGGCGCGCGAGGCACTGGAAGCATCCGGGCATGTTGTCGATCTCATCGATCTCTACGCTGAGGATTTTGATCCGCGCCTTTCCGAAGCCGAGCGCCGCGGTTACTTCGATATGCCCTACGACACTTCGGCCGTTGCCGGCATCGTTGGCCGCCTGAAGGCGGCTGAAGGTCTCGTCCTCGTCTTTCCGCAATGGTGGTTCAATTTTCCAGCCGTGCTGAAAGGGTTCTTCGATCGCATCTTCGCGCCCGGCGTGGCCTTCACGCACGATGCCGCCGGCGGCCGCATCGTGCCCGAGCTTACCAATATCCGGCTGCTCTATGCGTTGACGACGACGGGCTCGCCCTGGTGGCTGGTGCATCTTTATATGGGCGATCCCGTCCGCCGCCTGCTGAAGCGCGGCATTGCCGCATTCTGCGCGAAGAAGCTCGTCTTCCGAATGCTGAGCCTGCACGACATGGACCGCGCGACTGATGCCAGGCGCAAGGCGCATTTGGAGCGCGTCCGTAAGTTGCTCGCCGCAGTCTGACTATTCGAAGTCCGACAGGAACTTCTTGAGCAACCGGTCGAACGTGGCCCTTTCATCGGGTGTCAGATTGCACGTCAGCCGCTGCTGATTGGCGACATGGGCGCCGACCGCCTCTTCGACGGTCGCAAGTCCCTTGTCGGTCAGCGCAATCAGCACGCTGCGCCTATCCTGCGGATTGACGATGCGCTCGACGAATCCCGCTTTCTCCAACTGGTCGATCCGGTTCGTCATCGTGCCGGAGCTCACCATCGTCATCTCCAGAAGCTCGCCCGGCGAAAGCCGGTGCGGCGCGCCTGAACGGCGAAGTGTGGCTAGGACGTCGAAGGCCGGGGTGGAAAGCCCGTGCTTCATGAGCACGGCTTCGACCTCGCGGCCGAGATGGGTGCCGAGGCGCTTCAGGCGCCCGAGGATGCCCATCGGTTCGACGTCGAGGTCGGGCCGCTCGCGCCTCCATTGCGCCAGGACTCGGTCGACGTGATCTTGCTTCTCTTCACTCATGTCACATCGATAGCAGTGGATATCTTGACGTCAAGATAAAATGGACTATGCTGAATTTATCTTGATATAGAGATTCTTGATATGAAGACAAATTCCCGCCATATCGCCGACGTGTTGACGACCGCTATCGCCCCCGCCATCTGGGGCAGCACCTATTTCGTCACGACGTCCTTCCTGCCCCAGGGGTATCCGCTGTCTGTCGCCATGCTGCGTGCTTTGCCGGCCGGCCTGCTTCTCCTGCTCATTGTCCGGAAGCTGCCGACGGGGGTCTGGTGGGGCCGCGCCTTCATTCTCGGCGCGCTGAACTTCTCGTTCTTCTGGACAATGCTCTTTGTTTCGGCCTATCGCCTGCCGGGCGGCGTCGCGGCCACGGTCGGCGCCGTTCAGCCGCTGATTGTCATCGCCTTGTCGCGCCTATTCCTCGGCAAGCCGATCCGCTTCCTTGCCGTCGTCGCCGGCCTGATCGGTATGGCAGGCGTCGCGCTGCTGGTGCTGACGCCGAATGCAGCGCTCGATCCTCTGGGCGTTGCGGCTGGCCTTGCCGGCGCCGTCTCCATGGCCTTCGGCACCGTGCTGACCCGTCACTGGCAGCCGCCTGTTTCCAGCCTTACCTTTACGTCATGGCAATTGACCGCGGGCGGTATCCTGCTCGTGCCCGTCGCCTTGCTGCTTGAGCCGGCGCTACCGGTGCCGACGGCCGCCAATATTCTCGGAATCGCCTGGCTTGGCCTGATCGGAGCGGCCTTTACCTATCTGCTGTGGTTTCGCGGTCTGTCCCGCATCGAGCCCTCGGCTGCGGCGTCGCTCGGCTTCCTGAGCCCCGTCGTTGCCACTCTTCTCGGCTGGCTGGCGCTCGGCGAGAGCCTGACGCCGGCGCAGCTTGCCGGCTTCGCCATGGTCCTTGCCAGCGTCTGGCTCAGCCAGCGCACGGTGATGCCGCTCAGGCCCACTCGCCCTGCCGCATCACCGGAACCCGCCCACCGTCCGGTGTGATGCCGTCGATATCGACCTTGTCGGAGCCGATCATCCAGTCGATGTGGATCAGGCTGGAATTGCCGCCCTGCGCCTTGATCTGCTCCTGGCTCAGTGAAGCGCCATCGAGGAAGCACTTGGAATAGCACTGGCCGAGCGCGATGTGGCAGGAGGCGTTTTCGTCGAACAGGGTGTTGTAGAACAGAATGCCGCTCGCTGAGATCGGCGAGGAATGCGGCACGAGCGCCACTTCGCCGAGCCGGCGCGCGCCCTCGTCGGTATCAAGCACCTTATTCAACACTTCTTCGCCGCGTGACGCCTTGGCTTCGACGATCCGCCCACCCTCGAAGCGCACCTGGATATTGTCGATCAGCGTGCCCTGGTGCGAGAGCGGTTTGGTGCTCGAGACATGGCCTTCGACCCGCAAAGCATGCGGCGTCGTGAACACCTCTTCAGTCGGAATATTCGGATTGCAGGTAATGCCGTTCTTGGCGGTGGAGGCGCCGCCATGCCACTCATGCCCGTCGGCAAGACCGACCGTCAGATCGGTGCCCGGCCCCTTGAAATGCAGGGAGGCAAAACGCTCGCCGTTCAGCCAGGCTGAGCTCTTGGCGAGATTGGTATTGTGCTCCGCCCAGGCGGCGACAGGGTCGCTGACATCGACGCGCGAGGCGGCAAAGATCGCCTTGGCGAGCTTGGCGATTGCGATCGGTTCCGGGTCGTCGGGGAAGACCACCTTGGCCCAGGAGGGGTTGGGATAGGAGACGATGTTCCAGTTGATGTCGAAATTCGAGATCTTTTCCAAGGCCGGCTTATAGGCGGTTGATGTGGCGCGATTGGCGCGGCCGACCTTGCCGGCATCCTGCTCGGAAAGCAGCATTGGATTGTCGCCGGCGACCGCCAGGCGGGCCGCCCCGTTGGCATAGGCCTTGGCCATGCCCTCGTAGAGCCAGTCGGAGGCGCGGTCGAAGCTCTCGTCGCTGCCGTACTGATAACGCGCCAGCGTCGTTTCCTCGTCGGAGTAGAAGGCGCTTACCAGACCGGCGCCGGCCTGATACGCGTGTTTGGTGATGAGGCGAACGAGCGGGAGCGCCACAACAGGCGCGGTGATCACCAGATCCTGGCCCTTCTGCAGCTGCAGCCCGACCTTGACCGCGACTTCCGCGAGTTTCTCCAGCTTGACGGGATCAACGGTGTTCTGGCTCTGGGGCATGAAAGTCATGGTTCAACCTGCCTTCTGTCATCGACGCTAGAGCAATTCCAGGAAAAGTGCGAAGCGGTTTTCCGTCCGGAATTGCGTAGATCCAAAAGATTGGAGCGGTTCTGCGCTTCCGTGAAAAGCTGAACCGCTCCAGGAGGCTGAAAGACTTAGACCCGTTTGCGGCGAAAATGAAGCGCGCCGCAGCCGATTTGAAACCGGCCGGCGCCATGCCCGACCGGTTTCAGCATCACGCCTCAGGCCGCGATGGGCAGCCTGAGCAGGATCGACTTGTGCTTTTCCAGGAATTCCAACAGCCGCTGCGGATAATCCTCGCCGACGGCGTCTTTCACGCTCCGCCGTTCGCCGAGCGAGCTCCGCCAGCGCGTCACCCGCTCGAGCCCCTCGAAGATGCCGCTATCCCCCAGCCTGTCGAAAACATCGAAATACCGAAAGATCGGCGCGAAGACGGCATCGACGAGGCTGAAGCTGCTGCCGGAAAAATAAGGTCCATCCGCGAGCGCTCCTTCGAGCGTCGTGAACTTGGCGATCAGCGCCTTGCGCTTGGCCTCCAGCTGTTCCACCTCCGTGGCCGTTTCATAGCCCCAGAGATCGGAAAGCACGGACGAGCCGAACTCCATCCAGCCGCGATGGCGGGCGCGGGCAAGCGGATCGGCAGGATGCAGGGCAGGTCCCGCCTGCGTCTCCTCCAGATATTCGCAGATGACGCTGCTTTCGAAGAGGACGGCCTCGCTGCCATCCTCTTCCTCGATCCTCAGCAGCGGCACCTTTCCGAGCGGCGAGATCTGCAGGAACCAGTCCGGCTTGTTGGCAAGGTCGATGTTGACGCGCTCGAAGGGAACACCCTTTTCGTGAAGCGCGATGGCGGCGCGTTGCACATAGGGGCAGAGATGGTGGCTGATGAGGGTAAGCCTGCTCATGAACGTCTCCTCGCAGTTTTAATAGATGCATTTGCATATAATAATGCTTGCGGCTTTGCGCAAGATAAATGTATCTGCATCTATCATGGAAAAGATACCGAAGCCGAGCGAAACCGCCACCTCTGCCTGGACCAGCATCATGCGCGCTCGCGAACGGCTGCTCGCCGCGATCGAAGCCGATCTGAAAGCGGCCGGCATGCCGCCGCTTGCCTGGTATGACGTGCTGTGGGAACTGGCGCGCGCGAACGACGGCAAGCTGCGGCCCTACGAGATAGAGGAGCGGACATTGCTGGCCCAGTATAATCTTTCCCGGCTGATCGACCGGCTGGAAAGAGGGGGCTTGGTCCGGCGTGAGGTCTTCGCCGAGGACTGCCGCGGGCGCTGGGTTCTGATCACCGATGCCGGCCGAACGCTTCGCACGCGGATGTGGACTGTCTATGCCGCAGCGATCGAGAGCCATGTCGGCAGCAAGCTTGCCGAAGACGAGGCGAAGGCGATTTCCGGTCTGCTCGCTCGTTTCCTCTGATCAGGCGACCAATGGCGCGCCGACGGCTTTTACCACCTTCAGTGCATCCTTCGGATCAAGCCGCACCTGCAGTCCGCGCTGTCCGCCATTGATATAGACGAGCGGCTCGGCGAGAGCGATCTCCTCGATTGCCGTCGGCACGGTCTTCCTCTGGCCGAAGGGGCTGATGCCGCCGACATGGTAGCCCGTCAGCCGTTCGGCATCGGCAGGCTTCATCATATTGGCGGATTTACCGCGAAAGGCGCTGGCGAGTTTTTTCATGCTGACTTCGCGATCCGACGGCACGACAACGCAGACGGGCTTGCCGTCCACCTCCGCCATCAGCGTTTTCAGCACGCGCTGCGGCGCCTCGCCTAAGGCTTCCGCCGCCTGCAGCCCGACGCGCTCTGCGTCCGGATCATAATCATAGGTGTGAATGGTAAAGGCGACACCCGCCTGGGAGAGAATCTGTGTCGCGCGCGTGGTCTTGGACATTGCTCAGCGCCCGAACAGATCCGAATAATTCTCCGGCCTGAAGCCGATCAAGAGCTTGCCTTCCGTCTCCAGCACCGGCCGCTTGATCATCGACGGCTGGTCGAGCATCAGCGCGATCGCCTTCTCCCGGCTCAGGTTCTCGCGCTCGGCATCGAGCAGTTTTCGAAAGGTGGTGCCGGCGCGGTTGAGCACCGTATCGAGGCCGGCTTCGTCGATCCAGGCTTCGAGATGGGCGCGGTCGATGCCGAGTGCCTTGTAGTCGTGAAACACATAAGCGACGCCGTGTTCTTCCAGCCAACTACGGGCTTTCTTCATCGTGTCGCAATTCTTGATGCCATAGATGGTGACGGCCATGCCCGATCGATCTCCCTGTGATGGCAACGGGATAGCATGCGCGACAGCCGGCGCAAATGCCGCCCGGGCATTTGTCCCGGGCAGCGCCTGCTCAACTCTCCAGCGTGCCGGCCTTGCGTGTGGCCTTGCTCGGCCTGGCGCAGACGATCTTCATCAGGTCGCCGCGCCGGCGCACCAGCCGATCCGAGGTTCGGGTCAGGACCAGCCCATCCTGCGGCGCATGCAGGTCGATGCTGCCGTCAGGCTGACCCGGCCGGGTGACGATCGTCGCCAGAAGTTCGCCCTCTGCAATCCTGTCACCGATCATGCGATGGAAGAGCACGGCGCCGCCTTCGGGAGCGCGGATGATCTCCACATTGTCGAGCGGCACGGCAGGACCGACAAACATGGCCGGCGCCATTCTGTCGTCGCTCACGATCCCCCGTGCGGCGAGAAAACGCCAGAGCCCGTCCGCATCCCGCTTCGCCAGCAGCGGATCGACGTCGCGCTTGCCGCGCAGCTCGACGGTGACCGAAAGCTTGCCCGGCAGTCGGGATTGTCGTTCGCCGGGAACCGCATATTTCCATGCAAAACCGACGGCCTCCTCGAAGGCCGAGCTTTCGCCATCCGAAAGCAGCACGGCCTCCATGTCGAGCGCGGCGGCAAGGTCGGCCGCCTCCGGCCAGAAGGCCTCATCGATATAGGCATATTGCAGTGATTCGTCGTCGCAGTGCAGATCGAGGACGAGGTCGGCCCCGAGCGCCATGTGCAGAAGCCGCCGCTTCAGCTGGTCGGTAGCCGGATAATCATTGAAATCTTCCGTCAGCATTGCCCGATCGCTGACGCTTATCAGCGGAAAATCCCGGTTGAAATTGGTGCGGGAACCGAGATCGAAGCGACCCTGCAATTCGCCGAAATGCGATTGCGCCGCGCCGATGGGGTTGGCCTGCGGTACGATGGTGATGTCGCCTGCGACCGCGCCTTCGCTTTCCGCCCGACGCAGCCGCTCCGAGAGGAAATGCAGGAGCGCCGTTCCCGGCAGCTCACCGGCGTGAAGCGCCGCCTGAATGTAGGCCTTCGGCGCCTTCGGATCACGGCCAGCAAAACGCAGCACCGGCAGCCGCCACGCCGTTCCCGGCGTATCGCCTGGGATGATGATCTCCGAAACGTCCATGCTGTCCTTGCTCCGCATTCACCAGCCCGACCAGCTTTATGCGCTGAAAACCGGCGAGCGCAAGCCTCACCGCCACCCTTGCCTCACCAAGGCCCGAAGAAAAGCAGGTTGCCGCTATGATTGATCTTGCCTCGCCGTCGAGATGATGCACGAAACATGAAAAGTGCCTGCTTAATCGGCTTTCAGGCCTCCAGGAACAAAAAAAGAACGATCTAGGCAAGAAACGGGTTGAAACAGCGACAGCTCCATACGATCCTTTGGGACATCGAAAACGCGGAGGCTGTGTCATGGCTGAGACAAGGCACCACTATCTCATCTTCGAAACCGCGGGCGGCTTCTGCGGCATCGCCTGGAGCGAAGCCGGCATCGTCCGTTTCCAGCTGCCGACGAAAACCGCGGAGGCTACCGAGCGGCTGCTTCTGCGCCGACTGCCCGATGGTGCGCCCGGCGCGCCGACGCCTCAGGTGCTCGAGACCGTCGCAGCGGTGAAACGCTATTTCCAAGGGGAGGAAACCGATTTCTCCTGCGTCCAACTCGATCTTGCCGGCCAGAACGACTTCTTCCGGGATATTTATGCGGCGGCACGGCGTGTCGGCTGGGGCCGCACGACCACCTATGGCGCGCTGGCGAAGGAGCTTGGCGTCGGGCCGGAAGCGGCCCGCGATGTTGGTCAGGCGATGGCGAAAAACCCAGTCGCCCTGATCATTCCCTGCCATCGGGTGCTGGCCGCCGGCGGCAAGATCGGCGGCTTCTCCGCGCCCGGCGGCTCAACATCAAAGGCCCGCATGCTGGAGCTTGAAGGCGTTAGCCTCGCCCCGCCGCCGCCCGCCCGGCAATCGCTGGGTTTTTAGGCGAAATGCCGGCAGCTCAATGCGGGCTGGCCGTCGGCCGGATGACGATCTCGCTGACATCGACGTCATCGGGCTGGCTGATGGCATAGAGGATTGAATTGGCGACCGCCTCGGGATTAATCGTGACGGCCCTGAAGGCCCGCATGGCGTCACGAGCCGTCGGGTCGGTGATCGTGTCGGCGAGTTCCGATGTCGTGGTTCCGGGAGAGACGACGGTGACGCGGATACGATCTGTCTCCTGACGCAATCCATCCGAGATTGCCCGCACCGCGTATTTCGTCGCGCAATAGACGGCGGCAGTCGGCGAGACGCTGTGGCCGCCGATCGAGGACAGGTTGATGATCTGCCCCGATCCCTGTGCCTTCATGATCGGAAGAGCGGCCGCTATGCCGTAGAGAATGCCCTTAATATTGACGTCGACCATTCGGTCCCACTCGTCGACCTTGAGTGCGTCGAGCGGCGAGAGCGGCATGATGCCGGCATTGTTGACGACGACATCGAGGCGGCCGAATTCGGACTTGGCGAAGCCGGCAAAGGCTTCCACCTGGGCACGGTCGGTGACGTCGAGCTTGCGCAGACGCACCGTTCCACCTCCAGCTTCGATTTTGCCGGCGAGCGCCTCCAGTCGGTCGCTGCGGCGTGCGCCGATCACGATCCGGGCGCCCGCCGCGGCCAGCACTTTTGCCGTGGCCTCTCCAATGCCGCTGCTGGCTCCGGTGATGGCGATGACCTTTCCTTCGATGTCAGACATTTCACACTCCATGTGCAGGTTGAGGGTTGTTGTGGCGATCAGTTGGGGAAATCGGCGCTGAGCGTCGTGTCAGCCCAGGCATCGAAATTGGCGCGCAGCGTGTCGAGCCGTTCGCGGGCGATCTTCAGGGAAGCTGCCCCGAGCAGCAGCCGCAGCGGCGGCTCGCCCGCCTCGAAGGCCGATATGATTGCGCTTGCCGCGCGTGCGGGATCGCCCGGCTGCTTGCCGGAAACCGAGCGGGTGGCCTGGCGCCGCTTGCCCGCGGTCTCGGCATAGTCTTCGAGGATCGTGCTGGATTCGACCATCGAGCGGCCGGCCCAATCGGTGCGGAAGCCGCCGGGCTCCAGGATCGTCACACGGATGCCAAGCGGACCGACCTCATGGGCCAGCGACTCCGACAGGGCTTCCACCGCAAACTTGGTAGCATGGTAGTAGCCGGTTGCAGCGAAGGCGACGAGCCCGCCGAGCGAGGAGACGTTGAAGATATGCCCCCGCCGGCGCGAGCGCATGCCAGGCAGAACTTGTTTGGTCACGGCGATCAAGCCGAAGACATTGGTCTCGAATTGGGCGCGGATCTCGGCATCCTCGCCCTCTTCGATTGCCGAGAGATAGCCATAGCCGGCATTGTTGACGAGGACATCGATGGCGCCGAACTGCGCCTCGGCTTCACGGACCGCAGGAGCGATAGAGCGGCCGTCGGTTACGTCGAGGGCGAGGGTCAACGCCCGCTCGCCATGTGCTGCCGTGAGGTCGCCGAGTGTATCGGGTTTGCGCGCCGTAATGGCAGCGCGCCAGCCGCGCGCCAGAACCGCTTCGGCGAGTGCCCGGCCGAGGCCGGATGATGCGCCGGTAATGAACCAGATGGGTGTGGTGGAAGACATGTCGTCATCCTTTCCGGCCGTCCTATGCGGCCTTTTCGCTGTGCGGGGGTCATTTGCGGCGAAGCACCATGCCGCCATGATGGAGCGTGTTGTCGTCGACGAAATCGCCATCGGCGGTGAAGCCGGTATCGTCCCAATACTCGATATGTGTTCCGGTGACTTCGTAGCGTCCGCGATAGGCGCTCTCCCGGCGTCCGCGGGCCTCGTCGTAACGATTGTCGGGCAGGAGTTCGTGTCGGACGCGGCCGTCGTCGGTGACCCACATTCCGACATAGGGATGCTGCTGCATGGTGTTCTCGCTTGGCTGTTGGAACTTGGATTTTCGCTCGTTCGAGGCGTCAGCGGGCCACGTGGGGAGCGCCGTGCCAGTTAGAATGATTGCGGTGAAGAGATGCAGAACTGGGCTGCGGTAAAACTTTGGCATCGCTCTTCCTTTCGACGCGGGCAGCACTCGGGGCTAGCTCATGCCTAGCCCTCGACAGAACATAGTCTTGGCGAGCCGCGCGATTAAGTTGCCAATGCCGAATGGCTTGGTTAGCATTGCTAACCAATGGCCAATGATCTCGAAGGCATTTCAGTCTTTCTCGCCATAGCGGAGGCGCGGAATTTCCGGCTCGCCGGCGAGCGCCTCGGCGTGACCCGTTCCGCCGTCAGCCAAGCCTTGCAGCGCCTTGAGGACCGCCTTGGTGCGCCCCTGGTTCAGCGCACGACGCGCAGCGTCAGCCTGACCGAGGCCGGCGAAGTCTTCCTTGAGGCGGTTCGTCCCTCGATGCGCCAGGTCAGCGATGCGATGCAGACGGTGCGCGACATGCAAGCGCGCCCGAGCGGCCTGCTGCGGGTCACTGTTTCCTCCATCGCCGAGCGCTTCCTATCCGGGACTTTGCTCGCCGGCTTCATGCAGGCCTGCCCCGGCATCAAACTCGATATCACCATCACCGATGACGAATTCGACATCGTCGAAGCCGGCTTCGATGCTGGTGTGAGACTGGGCGAGGTGATCGAGCAGGACATGATCGCGGTACCGGTCTCGTCTCAACAGAGACAATGCGCCGCCGCATCGCCAAGCTATCTCGAGCGTCACGGTTCGCCTCACCATCCCCGCGACCTGCAGAACCACGCCTGCATCGGATGGCGGCCGCGCCCGGATACCGCGCCCTATCGCTGGGAATTCACCGAAAATGACCGCGACTTCGATGTCGCCGTCGATCCCGTGGTCACGACCAATGACATGGGAATAATGATCCGCATGGCCTGCGCCGGGGCCGGGATCACCTTCGGCATGGTGGAAACCTTCGCGCCCTATGTCGATCGCGGCGAGCTCATCCCGCTGCTGGAGGATTTCTGCCCGCCCTTTCCTGGTTTCTACCTCTACTATCCCAGGCGCCAGAGGCAGCCAGTGAAACTGCGCGCGCTGGTCGACTATGTGCGCCGGTCGGCCGGTCGCTAGACCTACTCAAGTGCCGTGCCGCCGGCATGGTTGCTGCGAGCATGTGGTTTTGGTATTTCGAGCCTTCAGTTGGATGGTGAAGCGGGCGACGTCATGCTGGCTGCTCCGGTCGCCGTTCTGACCATCCCGCTGGCGGAGAACATATGCTCGACGACGTCTTTCCCATTCCGACCAGGGCAGTGATCCGCCAGGGTGGTCGAGCCTGCTTCCATCGCCTCGTCACTACCAGCCCGCTGCTGATCCAGGTCCAGTCTGGAACGAAGATCGTCATGTCGGATGACAAGCCTTTGCGCCTCGAGGCGGGCGATTACGGTCTGTTGCCCGACTACCGGCCGTTGACGATGGAGAACATTCCCAAGGCGCTGCAGAAATATCAGACCCTGGCGCTTCCAATTCCGCGACAGCTTTTCGAGGACGCTTATGATAGGATGGGATCGGTCGCCGTGCCATCACGGCCTCTTCCGGCCAGCACCTCGAGGCTGCCGGAGGAAGCTGCTGCATTGTTCGAATATTGCAGTCAGCCGGGCAATCTGGCGCGGCTTCCGGGTCCCATCGCCAAGGCCCGTCTGATGGAACTCGTCACCTGGTTCGCGCTCTGCGGGGCGGTGCTCGGCCGATGCGAAAGCCCCCGGCTTGAGGACCGGCTGAGGCAGATGATCGAAGCTGATCCGGCCGGCGCCTGGACGCTGGCGCATGCTGCGGGCTTGTTCAACATGAGCGAGGCGACGCTGCGGCGCAGGCTCTCCGCCGAGAATACAGCCTTCAGCGAGATCTTGAGCGATACCCGGATGAACCGTGCTCTGGCGCTCATTCAGACCACGACATTGCCGATGGCGCAGGTTGCGCTGGAGGTCGGTTACGATTCGCCTTCGCAATTTTCCGCGCGCTTCAAGGAGCGGTTTGGCGTCAGCCCACGCCATGTACGCAGCGGACCCGAACAATTTGAGCGGATCGGGGCAGAAATTGAGCAGAGCGGGGCAGATGCGCTGGCGCGGTGACGATAGTTTCCCGGCATCGTCAACCACAGGAGAATAGCAATGCGATTGATCACAGCAGCACTTATGGCCGCCTCCGTCTTCGGCGCCACGGCCGCCCATGCCGAAATGAGGCTCACTTCGAAGGATCTGACCGCCGGCAAGGCCATGGCCGATGCGCAGGTCTTCAACGGCTTCGGTTGCTCGGGCAAGAACATCTCGCCGGAACTGGCCTGGTCGGGCGCACCCGAGGGAACCAAGAGCTTCGCCGTCATGGCGTACGATCCGGATGCGCCCACGGGTTCCGGCTGGTGGCATTGGTCGGTGTTCAACATCCCGGCAAAGACTTCGGAGATTGCCGCTGGCGCGAGCGGTGACAAGAAGCTTCCCGCAGGCGCCGTGGAAGGCCACACAGATTTCGGCACCTCCGGATATGGCGGCGCATGCCCACCGGCCGGCGATAAGCCGCACCGCTACCAGTTCACCGTCTACGCGCTCAAGGTGGACAAGCTTCCGCTTCCCGAGACGGCGCCGGGCGCCATGGTCGGCTTCTATGTCAGGGCCAACACGCTCGACAAGGCCTCGATCGAGGTCACTTACGGCCGCTGAAGCCGGCTCTGGAGCTGCAACATCCTTGCATACCAAAGACCGGCCGTGGTGACTAAACCTCGGCCGGCCTGTGCGCTGAGGCAAGCCCAGGCGGCATCAGAGGGATGCAAGAAGCAATGTTGCGGCGTGCTTCGAGGCTACGCCTATGGGCTTCGCACCTCAGCATGAGGGAGGCTGGAGGAGGCCGCGCTCATAACTGCAGGCGCGAGAGGTGCGCGCCGCCCACGATCGGACAAGTTTACTGCGGCTCCTTGGATTAGGCAGGAACATAGGTCAGCTTGATCACATTCTCGTCGATCAGATCATGGCTCACAAGACGAAGCGGCGGCCGGGGCCCGGCGAAATAGGGTTTGCCGTGGCCAAGCACGACAGGATGCAGGTAGATGTGATATTCATCGATCAGCCCGAGTCCGGTAAGGCTTTGCGCCAATTCTGGCCCGGCAACTTCGATTTCCCCGTCACGCTCGGCCTTTAGCGCGCGCATCACGCCCTCGAGATCATTCCCAACAAGCCTGGCGTTGGGGCCGACCGACGTCAACGAGCGCGAGACCACCCATTTCGGCTGCTTCCGCCACGCCGCTGCGAAGGCTCGTTGCTCGGTATCCCATTCGGGATGATCCTCATCCCAATAACGCATGACCTCGTACATCCGGCGGCCGTAGACGCTGCCCGCCTGCCTCTGCGCCTGCTCGACGAAGTGGCGGAAGAGTGTGGGACTTGGCCCGAAGGCCGTGTGGTCGACGTAACCGTCCAGCGACTGGTTCATCCCGAAGACGAGCTTAGCCATGCCAACTTCCTTCTTGAACGGGTATGTGCGTGAATTCGGCTGCGTAGCGACGGGAGTAGGTTAGGCCAACTGATTTTACATTGCAATTGGTTTCTGGCTGAACTCGAACGCGTCCGAACTGACCGGGGCAGGCGCTTCATCGAGCATTGATGCCTTAGATCAGCGATGCACCGGCAGTCTCAGCCCCACTTCGTCTCGCCTTTGGCGACCTTGTGTTGGTCGACCGATCGATCGAGGCAAATGGCGAAGCTATTAAGGCCGGCGAGTCGCTGGCGGATGCTGCGCGGCGACGCGCGACTTCCAAATATTTGCCAGCGGCTTAGCTTCTTTGAAGTGCCGCAGCATGAGGCGCTGGCGGAGGTGCTTCTGCCGCTCAATTAGCTACCTCGGAGGGCGGCTTCTGCCCTCACTCCCACTCGATCGTGCCGGGCGGCTTCGACGTGACGTCGTAGACAACCCGGTTGATGCCGCGCACCTCGTTGATGATACGGGTGGCGGCGCGGCCGAGGAATTCCATGTCGTAGTGGTAGAAATCCGCCGTCATGCCGTCGACCGAGGTGACGGCGCGCAGCGCACAGACGAATTCATACGTGCGCCCGTCGCCCATCACACCGACAGTCTGGACGGGAAGCAGCACGGCGAAGGCCTGCCAGATCGCGTCGTAGAGGCCGGCCTTGCGGATTTCGTCGAGATAGATCGCATCGGCTTCGCGCAGGATCTCGAGCTTCTCGCGTGTGATGCCGCCGGGGCAGCGGATCGCGAGGCCAGGGCCGGGGAAGGGGTGGCGGCCGATGAAGCTGTCGGGCAGGCCGAGCTCGCGGCCGAGCGCGCGCACCTCGTCCTTGAACAGTTCGCGCAGCGGCTCGACGAGCTGCATGTTCATCCGCTCCGGCAGGCCGCCGACATTGTGGTGCGACTTGATCGTCACCGACGGGCCGCCGGTGAAGGAAACGCTCTCGATAACGTCGGGATAGAGCGTGCCCTGGCCGAGGAAATCGGCGCCGCCGAGTTTCTTCGCCTCTTCCTCGAAGGTTTCGATGAAGAGCCGGCCAATGATCTTGCGCTTGGTCTCCGGGTCGCTGACGCCTTCGAGTTCGCCGATGAAACGGTCGGAGGCATCGACGTGCAGCAGATGCAGATTGTAGTGCTCGCGGAACATGGCGACGACATTGGCCGCCTCGTCCTTGCGCATCAGTCCGTGGTCGACGAGGATGCAGGTCAGCTGGTCGCCGACCGCCTCGTGGATCAGGAGTGCCGCGACGGAGCTGTCGACGCCACCTGAAAGCGCGCAGATGACGCGCTTGTCACCGACCTGCTTGCGGATCTCGTCGACCGCTCTTTGGCGATAGGCCGACATCGACCAGTCGCCCTTGATGCCGGCGACATTGTGGATGAAGTTGCCGATCAGCTTGGCGCCGTCGGGCGTATGCACGACCTCGGGGTGGAACTGTACACCGTAATATTTGCGCTTCTCGTCGGCTATGAAGGCGAAGGGCGCGTTGGAAGAGGTGGCGACCACCTCGAAACCATCCGGCAGCGCCGTGACGCGGTCGCCATGGCTCATCCATACCTGATGGCGCGAGCCGGAGGACCAGAGGCCTTCGAACAGCTGGCAATCCTTGTCGACATCGAGAAAGGCGCGACCGAATTCACGGTGATGGCCGCTTTCGACCTTGCCACCGAGCTGCATGCACATCGTCTGCTGGCCGTAGCAGATGCCAAAGACCGGCAGGCCGCTGTCGAAGATGATCTCAGGCGCTCGCGGCGATCCCTCGTCGACCGTCGAAGCAGGGCTGCCGGAGAGGATCACCGCCTTCGGCTGCAGGCGCTTGAAGCCTTCTTCGGCGGATTGAAACGGAACGATCTCGCAATAGACGCCGGCCTCGCGCACGCGCCGTGCGATGAGCTGCGTCACCTGGCTGCCGAAATCGACGATGAGAACGGAGTCGGGATGTGCTGTCTGGGTCATGGCGAGGCTTTAAAGAAAAGCGCTTCGCCTGGCAATCCGGGAAATCGGCAGCATCGGGTTTTTATTGTTCCGATTGTCCCCACGCCTTTGAAAGACGCGCAGTATATTCGACGGCTAGAACCAGAAAACCCCGTCCTCCAGCGCCGTGAACAGGCTGTCGACGCCGTAGGAGAGCTTGCGGTCGACGATGTGCAGATATTCCGTCCAGCCGGAGATATGCTGCAGTTCGACCGCGCCGTCGGAAATGCCGCGCAGGCCGATCAGCGGCAGCTTGTAGCCCTGGCAGGCGCGCAGCACCGCGTAGGTCTCCATGTCGACCATGTCGGCGTCGATGTCGCTATAGGCGGTACCCGAGATGACGTTGCCGCCGGTGGAAAGGCTTGCCTCGGGAATGCCGGGGATGCGCAGCGGCAGCTCGAGCGCAGCGGGCAGGTCGAGAAACGGCGTCCTACCCTTTTCGAAACCGAGCGGCGAGGCGTCCATATCGCGATAGGAGACCGAGCTCACCTGATAGACTTCTGTCTGCTCCAGTTTCGCCGAACCGGCCGACCCGAGCGAAACCACGAGATCCGGCAGGTCGTCGGCCGCATCCAGCCGTGCCAGGGTTTTGGTCAGCGCGACTGCCGCCTCGACCGGGCCGACGCCTGTCATCAAGGGCTCGATGCGCGAACGCAGGAAGGAGCCGTATTCGGCCTCCGCCGCCATGACGAAAAGCATGGATTTGCCTGCGACCGACTTCAGCTCGAACTTCATCCTGTAATTCCTTCTCTCCCGCGGATGACCATCATTGTTCCGGTCATGGAGGCGATGAGTTTCGCCGGCCCGTCGCTGATCGCGTAGCCTCGCCCGTCGGCGACGATAATGGTGGAGCCGGGTTTGGTGATTTCCCCGCGAAACAGGAAGCGCTCGCCACGCCCCGGCGACATGAGATTGACCTTGAACTCGATTGTCAGGATCGAGGCTTCAGGGTCGATGACGCTGTAGGCGGCAAAGCCGCAGGCCGAATCCAGCGCCGCCGAAATGATGCCCGCATGTAGGATGCCGTGCTGCTGTGTCAGTTTGACGTCGAAGGGAAGCTCGATCTCGACGACGCCGTGCTCGACGCGCGTCAGCTCTGCGCCGATCGTCTGCATCGCCGCCTGGCGCGCAAAATTGCGGCGGATTCGCGCGCGGAAATCGCCCCTGTCAGTCTCGCTCATGGCTACCCCTCTCGAAGCCGGGAAAGTGGCATGGCGGGCCGGATTCGACAAGCTGGACCTTGCCGAAATCCGCCCGGCCGACACCGGAAACCGCAAACCGTGTCGCCGGGGCAACCTTTCGCCATACGTCGTTGCACGAACCCGCTTCGTCAGCGCCGCCAGCCTCGTGCAATGGCGATTGCAGCTTCGCGCGGAGCGCGTATTCTCGCATCCACACTCGAAAGGATGGATGCATCAGCGGCATGACGACGATATCGCAATCTGTCCGGAATTTCGAGAACTGGCTGAGCGGCGAACTCGGCGACGATCTCGTCAAGAAGGATCTCAGGGAGAAACATAAGAAGATGCGCAGCAACGCGTTCGTCTTCCTGCGCGCCACGTATTGGCGCTGGTGCGAAACCATCCTCGGCATCTGCCAGGAACTTGCAGGCGCACCTGAAGTGCTGGCGATCGGCGACACGCATCTGGAAAATTTCGGCACCTGGCGCGATGTCGAGGGCCGGCTCGTCTGGGGCGTCAATGATTTCGACGACGCGGCGCTCATGCCTTATGCGCTCGACCTCGTTCGTCTGGCGGCAAGCGCCATCTTGGCGCGTGGCGACAATGGTCCGTCCGTCCGCAGGATCGGCGAACTGATCCTCACCGGCTATCGCCGGGGCCTTGAAAATCCGCTGCCCGTCATCCTCGAACGCGACTACAAATGGCTGCGCAAGGCATTGGTGCTGCCGAATGCCGACCGCCAAGAATTCTGGGAGAAATACGAGACGCTGCGTCCCGGCAAGAAACCGGCGCCTCCCGCCTATATCGAGGCGCTTACCGGTGCATTGCCATCCGGCACAGGTCGCTTCGTGGCCAAGCCGCATCGCGCCGGCACCGGCAGTCTCGGTCGGCCGCGTTTTATCGCCTATAGCGAATGGCAAGGCGGGCCGGTTCTGCGCGAGGCGAAGGCGCTGGTGCCCTCGGCCTGGTCGCTTTGCCACGGGCTGCAGCATGGGACGATCAATGCAGGCAAGATTGCCGGAGGGCGGATGCGCTCGGCCGATCCCCACTATCAAGTCTCCGGGCGTATCCTCGTGCGCCGGCTCTCGCCGAATAGCCGCAAGATCGAGATCGACAAGCACCCGGAAATCCTGCTTGCGCCGACGATGCTCGAGCTGATGGGCTTCGAGATCGCCAACTGCCATTCCGACGATCCGGCGGCGGCCACGGCGATCCTGGAGGACCTACGGGTGCGCGGGAGCGAATGGCTGCATCAAGCGGCAAGGGCTGCGGCGTCGGCGATCAGTGCCGAGCAGAAGGCCTATGCGCGCGTCGGCTGAGAGATCCGAACGATGTGCTGATCCCAGGCGACGTCGCTGCGGGTCGACAGGAAGTCGCCATCATAGGAGGAGACGGCAAAGCCCTCTTTTGCCGGCGCGATGCCCGCGGCATCCGCAATTGCCGTCTCGGCCAGCACCTTGCCCGTCCTCGCGTCGATCGTCACCGAGGCGCCGCCTTTCGGGGAGGTGATGCCGACGAGGCCTTCGCTGCGATTGACGGCGATCGCCCCGATGTAATTGGCAAGCCTGCGCGTCGTCTCCTCCGGCAGATCGACGAAGGAAAGATCCTCGCCCTTGGCGAAATGGCCGACGAGCGGCGGCAGATCCTTGCGGTGGCCCTCGTACTGGCAGGCGAACCAGATGCGGCCCTCGCCGTCAAGGTCGACGTGGCGGGTCGACAGCTGCGACCATTCGGCCGGCAGCACATGTTTTTCGATCAACGCGCCCGTCGCCGCATCGATCAGGACCAGCGACGGCTGCATCGCCCGGAGATTGAGCTTGGTGCGGCCGAAGTCGGGGTGGGTCTCGATGCCGCCATTGGCGACAATGAGAAGGCGTCCGTCATCGGACACGGTCATGTCGTGCGGGCCGATGCCATAGGTCTCGAATTCGCCGATGCGGGTGAAGCGGGCGGTCGCATCGTAGATGCCGATCATGCCGCGATTGCCGTCGAAATCGTTCTCGCTGGCGTAGAGAATGCGGCCATCGGGCGAGAACACGCCGTGGCCGTAGAAATGCCGGTCTTCCCGGGAGCTGATGACGATCGGCTGCCCCTTATTCCGTGGATCGAAGATCATCGCATAGGTGCCGGGCCGGCGCGCAAAGGCGACGGTCTTGCCGGTGGCGGCGCTGAAGGCCATGCCGTGAGCTCGGGCGGGAAGCGCCACCTGATCGACGATCTCGCCGCGCTCCGTCACCGTCGCGATGGCAAAGGAGCCGTCGGCTGCGCGAATGCCCGAGGCATAAACGGCGTCCGACCGCTCCAACGCCATCAGCGATCTTGGCGTCAAGGCCGCAAGGAAGCCAATCCCTGCCGCCTTGACGAAGCTGCGTCGATCGATCGTGGTGCTTCGTATCATCGCTTCAGTCTCCGTCCGAAAAGGAAAAGCCGGCCGAAAGGCCGATGGCCGAGCCATATTCGTCGTTGATTCTGGTAATCAGCTGGCGGCTGTCGGCGAGCAACGCTTCGAGTTTGGCCTTCTCGGCATCGCTCACGGCGACGTCAATGTCGGGATTGAGCTTCGGCACGCTGTCGAGCAGCGATTTGAAATCCGCGTCGATCGAGGCGGCGACCGACCGCTTGTCCGTCGGCAGAAGCTCGGCCATGCCGGCCTTCTGCCAGAGCGTGCGCAGGCCTTCCAGATTGGCAGCCATCGATTTCCAGGTGTTCTTCGAACGCCAGTAGATGGCCATGCGCGGGCGCGGCGTGGTGTCCTTGCCCTTGTAGAACTGCTCCAGCCGCTGGTCGCGGACATTCTCTGCGCCGTGGACGAGAATGCCGAGCAGCGCAGTCACGGCTTCCTTGTTGTCCATGAAATCATTGCTTTGCGGGCCCGGATGTTTCCAGCTCGCCTGCACGCCATCAGGTTTTTCCCAGGCCGCGACGACTTCGCCTGCCTCACGTTGGATATTGCCGGCGACCGCGGCACCGTAAAGGCAGCGGAATCCGCCCTTCTGCTCGAGGAGATCGTCGGAGCCGTTGCCATAGAGCACATATTCCAGCGCCGTCAGGCCCTGCAGCGCCACACTCTTGCCGGCGATCGCATCGACGGTCGCGTCCTTAGGATCCGCCTTGGCGATCAGCGCTTGCACCTGCTTCAGGCCGACACCCTTGCGGTCGGGATAGAACAGGATGTGCTCGAAGAGATTGTCCTGGATGACGGGCCCTGTCTGGACGATCTCGATGATCGACCAGTAGCGGATCGTGTCGTCGAAGGCGGATTTCGCCTTGTCGAGCGTCTGTTGCGTGCCGCCGTCACAGAGATCCTTCATCGCCGTCGTCAGCCGGGCGGCCGATTGCTGCATGTTGCGATAGCCGGGGCGGATCACCTCATCGACGGCGCGCTGCATGACGGCGGGAACGGCATCCTCATTCAGCCCTGCCGGAGGAGCGGCGGTCTCAGCGGCCGCCGATGTGGCGAGGCCGATCAGAGTGAGGCAGAGCAGGGGGTGCCAAAGGCGCATCAAAGTGACTCCAGGAATGTAATCAGGGCCGCCCGGTCGTCTTTCGACAGGAAGGAGAAAGCGTTGCGGGCCTTTTCAGCTTCGCCGCCATGCCAGAGAATCGCCTCGGTGACATTTCGCGCACGGCCGTCATGCAGGAAAAAGCTGTGTCCGCTGATAGTCCGGGTCAGTCCTATACCCCATAGCGGCGGCGTGCGCCATTCACGTCCGCTTGCAAGCCCGACCTGTTGCCCATCGGCCAGACCCTCGCCCATGTCGTGCAGGAGAAAGTCGGAATAGGGCCAGATCAGCTGGAAGGATTGCGCCTTTTCGGCTGCATCCCGGCGGGTGACGAATTTCGGCACATGGCAGGAAATGCAGCCGGTTTCGTAAAAAATCCGCTTGCCCCGCAGTGTCTCGGGAAAGCTCGCCTTGCGCCGCGCCGGCACGGCGAGATTTTCGGAATAGAAGGTCACGAGGTCGAGAACGGGGCCTGGGGCTTCTTCTGCACCCAGCCGTTTCTGCACCCCTGTCGGCATCTCAAGGCATTTTTCTTCCGGCTTGGTGCAATCGCCATGTGCATCCGGCTGGTCGGGCGTCGAGATGCCGATATCGTTGGCGAAGGCATCGGCGCTCTGATCGCGCACGGTGGCGTTTTGCGCCTTCCAGCCGAAACGACCGAGTGCGATCTTGCCGCTGCGATGGTCGCGCACGATCGCCGCCTTGCCCGAAATGCCGTCGCCGTCTGCATCATCAGGATCGGCATGGGCAAGAATGTCCGCTTCCGGAATGGCTTCGATCAGCCCAAGGCCGATCATCGCCGGCGCCACGCGCGCCGAAATGGTCGTCGCCGTGTCGAGCGGCCCGTAAGCGAGGTTCGTCGCCGTATAATGCGGCCGGCGAAGCGATACTTTTTCACCGTCGCCGAGCGTCACCGTCTCCACATCATAAGTGATTGCCATCCGGCCTTCTGCGGCAATGCCGGGGACGGCAAGGTCCTGCAGTTGATGGCCATAGACCGGATCGGGAAAGTTCACGACGTCGGCATTGGCGATCGCCTTTTCTTCCTCCGGCGTGGTCGCCGCGCGTGCCAGACGCAGGAACATCGAGGTGGCGCTTGTGGCCCCCTCCGGCGGTCTGCCCCGGCCGTCATTGACATGGCAGCTCATGCAGGAGCGGGCGTTGAAGAGCGGCCCGAGGCCGTCGGAGGCCTGCGTCGAGGAAGGAGCGGAAACCCAGAGCTTGCGAAAGAGCGCATTGCCGAGCTTGAAATTCTGCTCTTCCTCGAAGGGGATGTTGGCGGAAATATGCGAGAAGCTGTCTTCAGTGACGGGATCGATCGAGGTCGCGGCCCCCGCCTGCATCGCTTCATATTGCTCGGCCTTGGAAAAATCCGCCGTCGGCCGCGTGATGTCGGCGACGCGTTTGAGATCGGTCTCGGAGAGGTCGGTGCGTTTGGTTGGCAGGTCGAAACCGCCGGCGATGGCTGCGGAAAATCCGGCAAACATGGCGCAGAGCGCTGCGCTGGCGATCAATCGGCGGGCCGGGGCATGCGACATTTCAAGAGTCCGGGCCGCTCCGGCTGTCGAGGCGGCCCGCCTTTTTGCTTATTTGAAGACGGCGTTAGGATTATCCAAGCTGTCGGAACCTTCAAGCTGAACCGTGCCGAGATCGAGTGCGGCAATAACGCGCTGAATCGACTTCGTCTGGTCGATCAGCCCGTCGATGGCGGCCTGGACGACGGCATTGCCTTCCTTGTTGCCCTGGGCGATCATCTGGTCATACTTCTCGACCGTCTCGCCACGCTTGGCCATGGCGTTCATCGCATCGAGCGTCTTGTTGAGCTTGCCTTCCAGCTCGGCATCGAGCGCCTTGTCCTTGGCGGCGACGAGGTCGTGCAGCGACGGGCCACTGAGCTTGGTGCCGTCGACGCGGGTATAGTTGCCGGTATAGGCGGCGGCGATGCCGATCGCGTCGTTGAGATGCGAATTGTAGGTATTGTCGGAGAAGCAATCATGCTCTTCTTCCGGGTCGTGCAGCAGCAGGCCGAGTTTCATGCGCTCGCCGGCAAGTTCGCCGTAGGAGAGCGAGCCCATGCCGGTCAGGATGGTGACGAGACCGGCCTTCGGATCGGCCTCGACGTTCTTCGTCGCCACCCCGTCCGGCTTCCAGTTGTCGGTCATTTCCTGCAGGTCGGAAACAAGCAGGGTGGAGGCGGACTTCAGATATTCGGCGCGCCGGTCGCAATTGTCGTGCGTGCAGTTCTTGAGGTCGTAATCAGTGGCCGGGCGGTTGCCGGCGCCCGGACCGGTGCCGTTCAGATCCTGGCCCCAGAGAAGGAATTCGATGGCGTGGTAACCGGTCGCCACATTGGCTTCGATGCCGCCGGCTTCGGCGAGCGTGCCGGAGAGGAAATCAGGCGTCAGCTTCGAGGCGTCGACATCCTTGCCGTCGATCTTGATCGTCTTGTTGGCGATGACATTGGCCACATAGAGCGAGTTTTCGTCGCTCTCGGTCCCGTAGGCGGCATCGACATAATCGATCAGGCCCTCGTCGAGAGGCCACGCATTGACCTTGCCTTCCCAGTCGTCGACGATCGGATTGCCGAAGCGATAGACTTCCGTCTGCTGGTAGGGCACGCGCGCCCTGACCCAGGCATCCCTGGCGGCCTTCAGCGTCTCATCGGTCGGCGCCTTCAGGAAGGCGTCGATGGCGGCGTCGAGCGCCTTGGCCGTCGTCAGCGAGTCCTCGTATTTGGCATGCGCCACTTCGGCATAATGTTTCACCACGGCGCTAGCATCGATCTCGGCCTGCGCGGGAAGGGCGAGCAGAGCGGCGGGAGCAATCGCCAGCACGGCTGCGCGGAATTTGCTGTTGAGCTTCATAATCCTCTCCTGTGACGGATCTTCCGTCGGGCTCTGTCTCTTCGCGCAAAAGTAAACTGGTGTCAAACGCTCTAGTTTGGAATGATTTTAAGCACGGCGCGACCGGGAAAACCCGCTCATCCGGCTGCATTCGGCCAGAAGACAGCACCGTCACTTTACCGAAATGGCAGCCCAGTCTGCGGCTGTCGTGGGGTGTCAGCCCTTGCGCTGCATGCGGCAGAAGAAGAAGCCGTCCGTATCGGTGGAAGCCGGTGTCAGCGTCACCGTCAGGCCATCGGAGGAATGCGGACGCGGCGCGGCCTTGCCGAAGAGCGCATCCCAGGCGGGCAGGGCGCTGACGATCTCAAAATCAGCATTCCCGGCCGTAAAGCGGCGCACCTGTTCCTCATTTTCCTGAGGCAGCACCGAGCAGGTGACATAGATCAGCTCACCCCCCGGTTTGACAAAGCCGCTCGCCTGCGCCAGCGCGTCCTGCTGCTGGGCGGTGCGTTCGTCGAGGTTCTTCGCCGTCAGCCGCCATTTCGTATCGGGGCGTCGGCGCCATGTGCCGGTGCCGGTGCAGGGCGCGTCGACCAGCACCTTGTCACAGCGCCCGGCAAGGCCCGAGAGCCCTCTGGCGTCGTCATGCACCTGGACATTGCGCGTGCCCGCCCGCTTCAGCCGCTCGATGATCGGCGCCAGCCGTTTGCGATCGGCGTCATAGGCGTGAACCTGGCCCTTGTTTTGCATGGCGGCGGCCATGGCGAGCGTCTTGCCGCCGCCGCCGGCGCAATAATCGAGGATCTGTTCGCCATCGCGCGCCAGCACCAGATCGGCGACGATCTGCGAACCCTCGTCCTGGACCTCGAACCAGCCTTTCTGGAACGAAAGCTCGGCCGTCACGTTAGGAAGGCGCGAGGCGCCTTCGCCTGCGGCAATCCGTATGCCGTAGCGGGCGATCTTCGCGGCATGGGCGCCGGCTCTTTCGAGCGCTTTGACGGCCTTGTCGCGCGAGGCTTTGAGGATGTTGGCGCGCAGATCGAGCGTCGGGCGGGCGGCGAGCGCCTGTGCCTCGGCGAGCCAGTCGGTGCCGAAGGCCTGTTCGAAGGAGGGTTGAACCCATTCGGGAATATCGCCGCGGATATGCGGCGGCGCGTCTTCGAGCGAGCGGCTGCTAAAGGCGGCAAGGGCTTCGGGTGAAAGTGGCGCCGGCGCGAATTTGTCGTCGGCCAGCTCGGCGGCAAGGCTTTCGGGCGTGAAACGCCATTGACGGAACATGACGCCGTGGGCAATGGCCACAGCGCTGTCGTCATCCATCAGCCAGGCATGCGAAAGCCGCATGCGCAGGGCGTCGTAGACGATGTTGCCGATCGCGGCACGATCGCCGGAACCGGCGAAGCGATGGGCAAGGCCCCAGTCCTTGAGGGCGTCGGCGACGGGTCGCTTGCGGGCATCGATGTCCGCGAGCACAGAAATCGCCCCTTCGAGGCGGCCGCCCAGACGCATTTACATATCTCCTGTTGCCGTACCGTGCGAACGATCCGCACCCAGAGGTCGGGCGGATTGTTTACAGGTTTCGATCGCGTGGTAACCGCGATTGGCGGCAAGAGCAAGCGCCGCTGACGGTGCAGCCGGTTGCAAGCTCCGGACTTAGCTGATCACTTGGTAGCAGACCTTCGCCGTGCCGGAGCTCACCATGCCGATATTCTGTGCGGCGGCGCGCGACAGATCGAGCACACGGCCGCGGATGAACGGGCCGCGATCATTGATGCGGACGACGACGGTGCGGCCATTGTTGCGGTTGGTGACCTTGACCTTGGTGCCGAATGCAAGCGAACGATGCGCGGCAGTCAAGACGGCGGGGTTCATACGTTCTCCGGAAGCAGTTTTGGAGTGAAGAGCGTACCACGAAGCACCGCCACAGCCATTAGCAGCAAAACCTTCCGCCGGAAGCATGGAAGAGCAGGCTGCAATAGTTGCGGCAGCGATAATAGAACGGCTGATTTTCTTCAAAACGGTGTATCCCTCAACTATTGAACTCGACGCCCTTGCAGGCGGCGGGGCTTAAATCCGTAGAAAAATGGCAGAAAAGTGCCGCATGCGATCACGGAATATTACATTCTGTAATATTTCCCAGGCCATTGATAAAATATGAGAATTTGCCGCGTATGGCAGGATGAGGAAAAAACGCAATGAAATCAGCTAAAATTCAAATGATTTTTCCGAAGAGGCCTTAAACTTCGCGGCCCTCACAAAAATCACGGAATATTTTTTCTGACTTCGCCATATTTCCCGCCACATTTGCGCAAATTCAAAGGCTGTTAACCATGATATGCGGCGAGAATTGTTCTGCCAACTGTGCAAAGTAGGAATTTCCTACTCAATTTGGGTGATAACCCCCGGTCACCTCAAGCGGCCCGGATTTACCCGCGCCAGCGCCCGTCCTGCCACAATTGAGCGAGCGACATCGGATAGTTCGGGAAGGAAAATCGGAAACCGGCCGCCTTCAGTTTCGCATTGGAAACCCGCTTGTTCTCGCCGTAGAAAGAACGCGCCATCGGCGTCAGTTCGGCGGTTTCGAAAGCCTGTTCCGGAGGCGGCTCGACGCCCATCAGCCGTGCCGCCTCGACGATCACATCCTGCGGCGGCCCAGGCTGGTCGTCGGTGACATTATAGATGCCGCCGAGCCCGCGCTCCGACAGGAAGCGCGCCGCCGCGCCTATATCCTCGACGCGGATGCGGTTGAAGACCTGGTCCTTCTTGATCAGCCGCCGCGCCGTGCCTTTTTCCAGGTTGCAGAAGGCATTGCGGCCCGGCCCGTAAATCCCGGAAAGCCGCAGCACGGCCGCCGGCACGCCGCGCCTCGCGCCCATTGCCAGCCAGCCCTCTTCTGCCTCGAGCCGCTCCTTCGACCGTCCGGAGACAGGCACGCATGGTGTTTCCTCGTCGACCCATGCGCCCTTGTGATCGCCATAGACGCCGACGGTGGAGAGATAGCCGATCCATTCGAGCCTCGGCAGCAGGCTCGCGCCGTCCTTATCGAGCAGTCGCAGCAGTGGATCGGCCTTTCCAGGCGCGATCGACTGCACGAGATGGGTGACATCGGCCAAAGCCTGGACGAGCTGCTCTTCCAAGGTTTCGCCATCGAACAGGAATGCCTCGATGCCGGCGCGGCGGAGCGCTTCCATCTTCTCTGCCGAACGGGTCGTTCCGGACACGCGCACGCCGTCGCCGGCGAAGGCCTTGGCGATCGCCGTACCGGAAAAGCCGCAGCCGAAGATCATCACATGCATCAGTTCACTCCCGCCAGGCGCCATTCGTTGCGTACCTCGTCATCGCTTTCATCAACCCTTTGCCCGGCAAAGGCCGAGAATTCGTCAGCCTTCATCAGCCTTGAAAGCGCCCAGACCGCCATCCCCCGCACCACCGGCGAGGCGTCGTCGGCGAGTAGGCGGCATTGCGGGATGAGCGCCCTCTCGCGGGAATTGCCGGCAGCGATCAGCACGTTGCGGATGAAACGGTCGCGGCCGATCCGCTTGACCGGCGAGCCGCTGAAAAAGGAGCGGAAGGCGGCGTCGTCGAGCGTCAGCAGAAAGGCGATCGACGGCTCCTTCAGCTCTTCGCGCGCCTGCAGCTTAATTTCGGAGGCGGAGCTTGCGAATTTGTTCCAGGGGCAGGCGGCGAGACAGTCGTCGCAGCCATAGATGCGGTTGCCGATCAGCACCCGCAGCTCGGGGTCGATTGGCCCCTTGTGTTCGATGGTGAGATAGGAGATGCAGCGCCGCGCGTCGATCTGGTAAGGCGCCGGAAAGGCGGCGGTCGGACAGATGTCGAGACAGGCGCGGCAGGAGCCGCAATGATCGATTTCCGGCGCATCGACGGCAAGATCGGCGGTGGTGAACATCGTGCCGAGAAACAGCCACGAACCATGCGTGCGGCTGACGAGATTGGTGTGTTTGCCCTGCCAGCCGATACCGGCCGCCGCCGCCAACGGCTTTTCCATGACCGGCGCGGTATCGACGAACACCTTCACATCGGCGCCGGCCCGCGCCGCAAAGCGGGTGGCGATCTCCTTCAACCGGCCTTTGATGAGGTCGTGATAATCGCGGTTGCGGGCATAGACGGAGATCGCCGCTTTGTCGGGCTTGTCGAGGATGCCGCGCGGATCTTCTTCCGGGGCGTAGTTGAGGCCGAAGACGACGACGGAGCGCACCTCGCTCCAGAGGGTCAGCGGATCGCCGCGCCGCTCGCGCGTCTCCGCCATCCACTCCATCGTGCCGTGCCGCCCGGCATCGATGAACTCACCGAGACGCCGTTTGGCCTCGGGGATCGCGTCAGGGCGCGTGATGCGGCAGAGATCGAAGCCCTTGGCGACCGATTCCGCCCGAACGAAGTCGGTCAAATTGTCGCGGCGCCGCCGCTCTTTGTTGTCTCTATAAGCTTCGGGCATGAAGAGCCCTCGTCAGAAATCCAGATCGGCATAGTGTGAAACGGGGGTCAGGCCGCGCACGCGCTCGGTCAGCATCGGCCGGAAGGAGGGACGTGATTTCAGCCGCTGATACCACTCCTTGACGACGGGGGCTTCGGCCCACTCGATCTCGCCGAGATAATCGAGGATCGAGATCGAGGCGGCGGCGGCAAGATCGGCATAGCTCATCCGCTCTCCCGCCAGCCATTGGCGCGAGCCGGCAAGCCAGGTGAGATAACGCATATGCTGGCGGATATTCGCGCGGGCCGTGCGCAAAATCTTCGAATCCGGCGCTCCGCCGCCCTGATCGGCGGTCATCTGCAACTTGTAGACACGCTCACGTGCGAGCGGCTTTGTCACGTCGTTTTCCATCTTCTGCATGAACCATTCGGTCAGCCGGCGGATTTCCGCCCGCTGGAATGGATCCTCGGCGAGCAGCCGCCGGTCGCGCTTCAAGACCCCGTGCGTCTCGTCGAGATATTCGGAAATGACGCTGGCGCCAGAGAGCGCGCGCATGCTGTCGTCGACATAGACCGGCAGCGTACCGGCCGGGTTGAGCGCCAGGAAATCGCGGCGCTTCTCCCATGTCTGCTCCTCGATCAGATCCGCCTGATAGCCGTATTCCGCCAGGATCAGCCGGACGAAGCGAGATGCGGAGGACATGGGATGATGATAAAGCGTGGGCATCGATACTCGGGCTTTATGATTGCTGTTACAGGACTGTGTGGCAGCTCGTTTATAGCGCCTTAGTCATGACTCATTGGTTGAAGCTATAGGAGCTTGGCCCGGCCAATACAAGCGAATCGGCTTTCACGCCATCTGACAAGGGACAAAACACACGTGTTGCCTACGAGGATAACGGCTGCCTGATCGGCTCAGACGCAGCTCAGAGAATTTCCAGCAGGAAATGATCGATCCGAACGACCTTTAAACCGGAGATAATTTATGGACTATATCAATGCCGCCATTCTCGGTGTCATAGAAGGGATCACCGAGTTCCTGCCGATCTCGAGCACCGGCCATCTCATCATTGCAGAGCAATGGCTCGGCCATCGGTCGGACATGTTCAATATCGTCATTCAGGCGGGCGCCATCCTCGCCGTCACCATCATCTACTGGCGCCGTCTGCTGGATCTGGTGCTCGGCTGGCGCGAGCCTGAGAATCGGGACTATGCCGCCAAGCTGATCGTCGCATTTCTCATCACCGCAATTCTCGGCCTCGTCGTCAAGAAGCTCGGCTTCGAACTTCCCGAGACCGCGACGCCGATCGCCTGGGCGCTCATCATCGGCGGCATCTGGATGATCTTTGCCGAATGGGCCGCCGCGCGCCGGCCGCCGCATAAAAAGATCACCTGGCTCGTCGCCATCCTGGTCGGCATCGCCCAGATCGTTGCCGGCGTCTTTCCGGGCACGTCACGCTCCGGCGCCACCATTTTCGTCGCCTTGCTGGCCGGCACCGGCAATCGCGCCGCGGCGACCGAATTTGCCTTTCTCGTCGGCATTCCCACAATGTATGCCGCAAGCGGCTATGAACTGCTGAAGACCTTCAAGGACGGCGGCGCGGCAGGTGAAGACTGGACGGCGCTCGCCATCGCCTTCGTGGTCTCCACGATCGTCGCTTTCATCGCCGTCAAATGGCTGCTCGCCTATATAAGGAGCAACCGCTTCACGCTGTTTGCCATCTACCGCATCATTCTCGGTGTCTTGCTGCTCGGTATGGCCACAACCGGCTTCATCGCCTGAGCAACCTGCAACTGCATTCGCGCAACTCCCGGCGCGAATGCATTGCGCTGTCGGAATTTGGCGCACGATACCCGCTCGCCGGCAAGCGTCGAGTTTTCAGAACAACTTGAGAGGAAGGACGCTCGTCGCCGCTTTGAAGCAGGCAATGTCGAGCCGTCATTGCGAAACGCCTTGTTCGGCGTTCCCGACGGATTGTCTTTTGGATGCCGGCGCAAGGCGCCGGCCTTTTCGTCAATGGCTGATCGAAGCCGTCGAGCAAGGATCGACGCCGTAAGCCGGCGAGCAGTCGCCCTTGACCGCCGCGACCGAACCGGGCGCAACGAAGGAACCTGCCATGATAATCAGCGCCGCACACGCAAAAAGGAGCGCGATTGACTTGCCCATCGAGAAATGCCTTTCACAGTGATTGTCGCACGCCTTCGCAGACGTTGAGTCCGTTGGGAGGCGCGGGGTTTGGTAGTCAGTGGAATGACAAATAGCAATAAACGTTCCTGCTAAATTTGACGTTAATTCCACAAAATTTCCGCTGCGCCTTTTATGCAACGCTGCTCGATATATCCGGCAGGAAAACATGCCGAGTTTGCGCCGGCATGGCAGAGCCGCACGCTGTTCAGGACGCGCAAAGAACGCCATGCTGCGGCAAAGCAAACGCCGCCCGCGGGACCGGCGACGGCGTTATCGTTTCTCGGCAAAGATGGTCAGGCGGCCTTACCGGAGCCGGTATACTGGCCGTGCGGACGGTACTGCACGAGATAGGAGCCGAGCACCGATGCCGGCATTGTGGGTGTGATGCCGAGTCCCTTCAGCGTGCGGCCTTCCGCCTCGGCTTCTGGGGAAACGACGTTGTCGCGCTTGAGCAGGCGCACCTGGTCGGGCGTGATCGGCGGCGTCACGAAGGGGATCAGCGAGGCGATGCTGCCGATCAGCGAAGCCAAGCCGAAGGGCAGGGACACCAGCGGATTCTTGCGGCACGTCACCTTCAGCACCGTCTCGAGACATTCGCGGAAGCTCAGCACCTCGGGTCCTCCGAGCTCATAGATCTTGCCGCCGGCAACCTTGCCATCGACGGCGCGGGCAACCGCCTCGGCGACGTCCTCGACATAAACAGGCTGGAATTTCGTCTTGCCGCCGCCGACCAGCGGCAGGACGGGCGACATGCGCGCCATGTCGGCAAACTTGTTGAAAAAGCTGTCCTCCGGCCCGAAGACGATCGATGGACGGAAGATCACCGCCTCCGGCTTGATGGAGAGGATGGCCGCTTCCGCGCGGCCTTTGGTGCGGCCGTAATCCGAGTCGGAGTTGGCATTGGCGCCGATGGCCGAAATATGGGTGAGGGTCGCGCCGGCACTGCGGGCCGCTTCGGCAACCGCGCGGCCGCCGAATTCCTGCACCGCGTCGAAAGTGTTGCGGCCGGTCTCATGCAGAATACCGACGCAGTTGACGACGTGGCTGGCGCCCTCGACGGCACGGTCGATCGAGTTGCGATAGCGCAGGTTCGCCTGTACGAAGGAAATCTGGCCGACATTGCCGAGCGGCTGCAGGAAGCCGGCGAGATCGGGCCGGCGCACAGCGACCCGGATGCGATAGCCGCGCTTAGCGAGCGCCCGCACCACGTGCCTGCCCACGAAGCCGGAGCCTCCGAACACGGTGACGAGCGGCGGCAGGTTGGCAAGGGTCATGGCAGGTTCCTCGAAAGGCTTGGGGATGCTTTGTCGGCACCGTATTAGCCCAATCCCGAGGCGACGGGAAGGCCTATCGCGCCGTCAGTTTTTGGCTATGCGCGCAGCTTAGACGCCTTCGACGACGACCATTTCCGCATCCGCCACTTCCTGGCGGATCTTGGCGGCGATCTGGTACTCCGGCGAATTGTAGCAATCCACCGCATGCTGCATCGAAGGGAATTCGATCACCACGTTGCGGGCGCGCGCCTTGCCTTCGAGTTCGGTGATGGCGCCGCCGCGCGCCAGGAAATTTGCGCCATATTTTTCGAAAGCCGGTTTGGCCGCCGCCACGTAATCCTTGTAGCGCTCGGCATCGCGAACATCGACGCGAGCGATCCAGTATGCCTTGGCCATGATCGTCTCCCTTTTGCCTTTTTTGAATTCAGCGGTTTGCAGGCCAGAGCGCCGTCACCATCTCGTTGAGGACGGCGCGGGCCGCCTCTCTCGGGTCAGGTGCCTTGACGATCGGCCGGCCGACGACGAGATGGGTTGATCCCGCTTTCAGCGCGTCGAAAGGCGTCATCACCCGCTTTTGGTCGCCCTTGTCGCTGCCGGCCGGGCGAATGCCGGGGGTGACGATCGCCATGTCGGGACCGACGACCTCCCGCACCTCGGCCGCCTCCGCCGCCGAGCAGACGATGCCGCCCATGCCGGCGGCGCGCGCCTGGCCGGCGCGGCTGAGCACCAGGCTGTGCGGGTCTTGGTTATAACCGGCCTCGGCAAGATCCTCGGCATCCATCGAGGTCAGCACGGTGACGCCGAGCAGGCAGAGGCCGGAGCCGGCCGCGGCCTCCACCGCCGCCCTCATCGCCTTCGGATAGGCATGCAGCGTCAGCATCGACATGCCCATCTTGGCAATATTCTCGACGCCCGACGCGACCGTGTTGTCGATGTCGAGCAGCTTCATGTCGAGAAAGATCTTCTTGCCGCTGGCAGCGAGGTCGCGGGCGAATTCGAGGCCGCCGGCAAAGACCAGCTGATAGCCGATCTTATAAAAGAGAATGTCGTCGCCGAGCCCGGAAACCAGTCTTTCCGCCTCGCCGATCGTTGGAACATCCAGGCCGACGATCAACCGCTCGCGTGCATCCATGTGAAGTCACCCCGCCAGTCTTCGATGGGCGTCCAGTCGCATGTTAGGCCGAGATCCGCAAGGCCGAAAGCATAGAGATTGCCGCCGCCCCCCGGCTGGTCGCGGTCGCGGGCAATCGGCCGCCCCGCCAGATGGCATTTGAGCAGCGTGCCGACGCCGCCATGACCGACGACGGCGATCGGTGCGGCCGGATCATGCGTGGCGAGAACGGCCTTGACCGCCGCCACGATGCGGGCCTGCGCGTCGACGGCGCGCTCCCAGCCTTGGAAGCTTTTTTCCGGATGGGCAAAGAACCAGTTGGCCGCCTCTTCGAATTGCGGCGGCGGCAGGAAGCCGGTCGCCGACCGGTCGTTCTCGTGCATGCCATGCACGATCTCGATGCTGATACCGGAGGCGGCCGCCAGAATTTCGGCCGTCTCGATCGCCTTCGTCTCGTCGCTGGAGACGATGCGGGTCAGCCGTTTGGCCCAGCCGCTCTCGGCAGCTTTGCGGGCGCGCGCAGCCCCGACATCGGAAAGGCCCCATTTGGGCACGGGAACATTCGCATCGATCTTGATTTGCGGGTGGGTGATATAAAGTCCGAACATCTCAGCCGCGGCGGTAGATCCAGAGCTGCGCCGGAGGGATGTTGCGCATGACGAAGTCGAAGTGCTGAATGTGGTAACGATCGGGATTGGCGGCGATCGGCGAAATCGCGCCATAGGAGATTTGCACCACAGGCCGGCCGGCCGGCAGGCGGTCGAGCAGGCTTTCCAGCAGAGAGACGCGCATCGCCATCGGAAAATTCAAGAGCGGAATGCAGGAGATGACGCAATCGAACGTCTGCTCGCCGAATGCGCCAAGCGTGGTCTTGAGATCGAAGGCATCGCCGTTGATGAAATGCACGCCGGGATAAGTCCGCAGCAGATGCTGGTGGAAGTCCGTCGAATATTCGATTGCGACCAGATTTTCCGGTTTCACGCCCCGGCCGAGGATGGCCTTGGTGATGGCACCAGTGCCCGGGCCGAGTTCCAGCACTGGCAGCCCCGAATGCATATCGATGACGCTGGCCATGCGCTTGGCGGTAATCGAAGAGGTCGGCACGATCGAGCCCACCGTCTTCGGCCCCTGCATCATGCCCCGGAAGAAACGGATTTCCTCATCAAATCTCTTCCCGAGGTGTTCCTTCACCTTGACCCGTAAGCGCATTCTCCACCCATCCGCATGTTGATCGACTGTCTTAATATGCCGCTTGTCGCTGCTTGGACAAGGATTTTCGCAACAAGAACATCGGCATCAACAGCTCATGCGGCCTTTCGGTGGGAATCAGGCATCAGATCGGCAAGCCGCTCGGCCAGGTGTTGGGCGTCGATGGGCGCGCGCAGCTTCTTGTCGGTATTGTCGAAATAAAGATAGACGTCGCGGCCCCTGGCGCGTGCCGGCAAAGGTTCCAGAACGCGCGTCGCATCGTCAGGCTCTCGGCCGCTTGTCCAGGCGCGGATGCGTTCCGCCCATAGATCGAGCGCTTCGTCTTCATAGCCGCTGACATAGAGCTGTTCGGACCCATGCAGACGGCAATAGATGAAGTCGGCGGTGATATCCATCAGCAACGGCCATTTCACCGTATCGGCGCAGACCAGCGCGGCCTTGTGTCGCCGGAGCATCTCGATGAACTCAACTGAGCGGAAGCTGTCGTTACGGATTTCGAACGCATGGCGGATCGGCTGGTGTCCGTCGCTTGTGAGCCAGGCTTGTTTGAGGCGCTCGTCATGCCGCTTGGCAAGCGTTATCGCCGCATCGTGATCATGCGGCAGCAGCGACAGGAAATTTTCGAAACGATCGGGATCGAAGGCCATGTTGGCCGGGAATTGCCAGAGGATCGGCCCGAGCTTGGGGCCAAGCCTCAGCAGACCCGAGGCGAAGAAATTGGCAAGCGGCGCCTCGATCTCCTTCAGTCGCCGCACATGGGTGAGGAAGCGCGGCCCCTTGACCGCAAAGACGAAATCATCAGGCGTTTCGTCCCGCCAGCGGCCGAAGCTTTCGGGCTTCTGCAATCCGTAGAAGGTGCCGTTGATCTCGATCGAACGGAAGTGACGGGCGGCGTAGGAAAGCTCCTGCTTCTGCGGCAGTCCCTCCGGATAGAATTGCCCGCGCCAGGGCGCATAGGTCCAGCCCGAAATGCCGATGCGCACCGCTCCCGTCTTTTTCATCCTGGGACCTCCTGTTCGACAGGAGGAAAACCGAAAGCGGCCGCCTTCGTTCCGTCAGACGCGCATCGGCATCAAGACGTAGAGCGCGTCGTCACCGGCGGTGTCGCGGATCAGCGTCGGCGAGCCGGCATCGGCCAGCAGGAAGATCGCTTCCTCGCCGGAAAGCTGGGCGGTGATGTCGAGCAAATATTTGGCGTTGAATCCGATTTCCATCGCATCCGTGTCGTAGCCGACGGCGACTTCTTCCGTTGCGCTGCCGGAATCCGGATTGTTGACGGTCAGCATCAGCTGGCCCTCGGACAGCGCGAGCTTCACCGCGCGCCCACGCTCGGAGGAGATCGTTGAAACGCGGTCGACGGCCTGGGCGAAGGTGGTGCAATCGACGCGCATTTCCTTGTCGTTGCCGGTGGGGATGACGCGCTGGTAATCCGGGAATGTGCCGTCGATCAATTTCGAGGTCAGGACGATCGAGCCGATCGTCATGCGGATCTTGGCGTCGGAAACCTCGACGGTGACGACCGCTTCCGGATTGTCGACCAGCTTCTGCAGTTCCCCGACCGTCTTGCGCGGAATAATGATGCCGGGCATGCCCTCGGAGCCCGAAGGTGCATCGACATCGGCGCGGGCCAGCCGGTGGCCATCGGTCGCGACCGCCCTGAGCTTCAGCTCACCATTGCTCTCGATCGTGTGGAAGAAGATGCCGTTCAGATAATAACGTGTTTCTTCCGTCGAGATCGCGAACTGCGTGCGGTCGATCAGCATCTTCAGATCGGTCGCCTTCAGCTTGAAGGAATGCGTGAAGGTGCCGGCGGTCAGATCCGGGAAATCGGATTCCGGCAGGCACTGCAGCGAGAACTTCGAGCGGCCGGACTGGACGGTCATCGAGCCGCCGTCGGTGCTGGTGGCCAGCAGCACTTCGGCGCCATCGGGAAGCTTGCGCACGATATCGTAAAGAAGATGGGCCGGAACGGTGGTAGCGCCGGCCTGTTCGACGCTTGCCGGCGTCGCCTCGGTGATTTCCAGGTCGAGGTCGGTCGCTTTCATGTCGAGGTTCTGGCCGTCGGCCTTGAGCAGTACGTTGGACAGGATCGGGATCGTGTTGCGACGTTCGACCACACGGTGGACGTGGTTCAGCGATTTCAGAAGGTTTGACCGCTCAATAGTAATACGCATGGGATGCTACCGCTTTCGACCGTGACTGCCCGGGCGCATCGAAGGCCCGAAGAATGCTTTCCCGATTTAGGTCGGGGGAGTGGACGGGCAAAATGGCAGACTTCAGCATTGGATGGCAAGAGGCATGGACGGCTGAGCCCTCGCATTTCAGGTTTTCCGGAGCAATGCTCACAGAAATCCCCAACCCTTGCCGAAGCCGCAGCGCTCGCCCATAAAGGCCGATGAACCGGCAAGGCGCCGGCGGCACGAAGGCAAAGGGCATGAACGAGCAAACCACAGGCGAGGACGCCACGAGGCGAAGCTTCCGCCTGCACAACATGGCGGTGCCGGCGCGGCCGCTGGAGCCGGCGCTCTATCTGGTCGCCACTCCGATCGGCAATCTTGGCGACATCACGCTGCGCGCATTGGAAACGCTGGCCGGCGCCGACGTGCTCGCCTGCGAGGATACGCGTGTCACCCGCGTTCTGCTCGACCGCTACGGCATCCAGAACCGCCCCTTCGCGTATCATGAGCACAATGCCGACGAAGCCGGCCCGCGGCTCATCCAGGCGCTCGAAGCCGGGCGCTCGGTGGCGCTCGTCTCCGATGCCGGCACGCCGCTCGTCTCCGATCCCGGCTACCGGCTGGCCCGGCAGGCGATTGCCGCCGGTTACCGCGTCATTCCCATTCCAGGCGCCTCGGCGCCGCTCGCCGCCCTTGTTGGTTCCGGCCTGCCGAACGACGCCTTTCTCTTTGCCGGCTTTCTGCCGGCCAAGGACAAGGCCCGCCGCGATCGTCTCGGTGAATTTGCCGCAGCTCCGGCGACGCTGATCTTTTTTGAATCGCCCCATCGCATCGCTGCCACGCTTCTTGCCGCCGCCGATGTGCTCGGCCCGGGCCGGCCGGCCTGCGTCTGCCGTGAGTTGACCAAGACCTATGAAGAATTCCGCCGCGGCACGCTGGCCGAACTCGCCGCCCATTACCAGCAGGTGGAAAACGTCAGGGGCGAGATCGTCCTCGTCGTCGGTCCGCCGCAGCCAGCCGAAACATCCGAGGCCGATGTCGAAGCCGTGCTCGCCGACCTCTCGATGTCGATGCCGACGGCAAAGGCTGCGGCCGAGGCCGCCCGTCTCACCGGCCTGCCGCGCAAGGTGCTCTACCAGCGCCTGCTGGAGATGAAGGGCGGCAATGGGCAATAAGGAGCTTACCGCCATCAAACGGAAGGCGCTGCGCCGCGGCCGCATGTCGGAATATGTCGCCGCCGCCTTCCTGATGCTGAAGGGGTACCGCATCCTGGCGCTGCGCCACCGCACCAGGCTCGGCGAGATCGATATCGTCGCCCGCAAGGGCGATCTCGCCGTCTTCGTCGAGGTCAAGGCCCGCCATGGCGAGGCTGCGGCGATCGACGCCGTCTCTGTCGCCGCCCAGAAGCGGATCCGGGCGGCAAGCGATCTCTGGCTCGCCCGCCAGGCGGATCAGGCCCGCCTTTCCCAGCGCTACGATATCGTCGCGGTCATGCCCGGCCGGCTGCCACGGCACTTTCCCGACGCCTTCTGAGCGCTTTCAGCCCGGTCGAGTTTCCTGATTGTTAAAATTTTAGTCCCGGGCTGAACGAGCTCCTTACCTCTCTCTGCTACCCACGATCGCGGTAGGGATTAAGAATTGGGGGTTGTTGCGTGGCCTGGAAGATGATGTTTGCAAGCGCGGTCGCCATGGCGGCGCGCTCGGTGCCTTATATCGCGCTGAAGCCGGCCGGAAAATCCTTCGTCGCGCATGCGAGCGACCACCTGCCGCTGAAATCGACGCCGATCAATCCCGACTGGATCATCAGCGGCAATCCTGAAGCCCGCACCGCCGAACATTCGCGCGGACATGACGAGGCGTCGCTGACGGCGATCTGGGACTGCACGGCGGGCGAATTCCGCTGGTATTTCGGCTGGGACGAGACCGTGATGATCCTCGAAGGCGAGGTCCATATCACCGCCGAGGATGGCACGGAACGGACCCTGCGCACCGGCGACGTCGCCTTTTTCGCCGGTGGAACCTGGGCGAGCTGGCGGGTCGACACCTACGTCCGCAAGGTCGCCTTCCTGCGCAAGCCTTTCCCGAAGCCTTTGGCGATCGCCTACCGTCTGCGCAACATGCTGCGCAACGGCGGTAGCCAGGGCATTGCCGCCTGAAAGTTGCGAACGCCCGAAGCCCTTGATGACCGTTGCGTTTAATGCCGGGCCGACCTACATCTGTCCGGCATTCAGCGAGGGACGGAAATGGCCAAGATCACCAATGTAGCGGTCCAGATGGATCATGTCGCCGGCATCAATATTGCAGGTGACTCCACCTTCGCCATGAGCCTGGAAGCGCAGGCGCGCGGCTACAGGCTCTTCCATTACACCCCCGAGCGCCTGAGCTTCCGCGACGGCAAGCTCTTTGCGAGCGTCGAGCCGATGGTGCTGCGCGACGTCAAGGGCGATCACTTCGAGCTTGGCGCGCCCGAGCGCGTCGATCTCTCGACCATGGACGTAGTGCTGCTGCGCCAGGATCCGCCCTTCGACATGGCCTATATCACCTCGACGCATCTCCTCGAGCGCATCCACCCGAAGACGCTCGTCGTCAACGATCCGGCCTGGGTGCGCAATTCGCCGGAGAAGATCTTCGTCACCGAATTCTCCGACCTGATGCCGAAGACGCTGATCACCAAGGATCCGGCCGAAATCCGCCGCTTCCGCGATGAGATGGGCGACATCATCCTGAAGCCGCTCTACGGAAATGGCGGCGCCGGCGTCTTCCATTCCACCCGCGACGACCGCAATCTCTCCTCGCTCTTGGAAATGTTCGGCCAGCTTTTCCGCGAGCCTTTCATCGCCCAGCAATATCTGCCCGACGTGCGCAAGGGCGACAAGCGCATCATCCTCGTCGACGGCGAGTTCGCCGGCGCGATCAACCGCGTGCCGGCCGAACATGACAGCCGCTCCAACATGCATGTCGGCGGCCGCGCCGAGGCGACCGAACTGACGGCGCGCGAGCAGGAAATCTGCGCCCGCATCGGCCCGGCGCTGAGGGAGCGCGGCTTCCTGCTCGTCGGCATCGACGTCATCGGCGATTACATGACCGAGATCAACGTCACCTCGCCGACAGGCATCCGCGAGGTCAGGAAGTTTGGCGGCGCCGATATAGCAAGCTTGCTCTGGGACGCGATCGAGCGCAAGCGCGGCTGAGGCTGCGATCGGGTACAACCGCGCCCGCCACTGATTATCTGCCTGCGTTCTTTTATTGTTCTTGTTTTAGTCCTGCTTCCGTGCCAGATTGCAACCGCTGGCTTTCACGGCCAAAGGGGCGGTCTCTAAGAGTTTGCGGGACAAGGGTGGGCATATGGTCGCGCGTGTCAGTACGGTAGCATTCCAGGGCATCGAAGGCGTTCCGGTCGAGGTTCAGGTCATGATCGCGCCCGGCAAGGTCGGCATGCAGATCGTCGGCCTGCCCGACAAGGCGGTGGCCGAAAGCCGCGAGCGCGTGCAGGCCGCCCTTCATGCCTCCGGCCTGGCGCTGCCGGGCAAACGGGTGACCGTCAACCTGGCGCCAGCCGATCTGCCGAAGGAAGGCTCGCATTTTGATCTGCCGATCGCACTCGCGCTAATGGCCGCCCTCGGCGCCATTCCCGCCGATGCGCTGTCGGATTTTGTCGTCGTCGGCGAACTCAACCTCGACGGAACAATCGCCGCGATCGCTGGCGCGCTGCCGGCCGCGATCGGCGCCAATGCGCTCGGCAAGGGGCTGATCTGCCCGGCCGAAAGCGGCGCGGAAGCCGCCTGGGCCGGCGCCGAGGTCGATATTCTCGCACCGCGCAGCCTGATTGCCCTTGCCAACCATTTCCGCGGCACGCAGGTACTGTCCAGGCCGGAACCGTCGATCCGCGCCAATGCCGCGAACCTGCCTGACCTTGCCGAGATCAAGGGTCAGGAAAGCGCTAAACGCGCGCTCGAGGTGGCCGCTGCCGGCGGCCACAATCTCCTGATGGTCGGGCCTCCCGGCTCCGGCAAGTCGATGCTGGCGTCGCGCCTGCCGTCGATCCTGCCGCCGCTTTCGCCGGCCGAACTGCTTGAAGTGTCGATGGTTCATTCGATCGCCGGCCAGCTCACCGGCGGCAAGCTGTCCGACCGCCGGCCCTTCCGTACCCCGCATCATTCCGCCACCATGGCCGCCCTTGTCGGCGGCGGGCTGCGCGCCCGTCCGGGCGAAGCATCGCTTGCCCATCACGGCGTGCTTTTCCTCGACGAGTTTCCCGAGTTCACGCCGCAGGCGCTCGATGCGCTGCGCCAGCCGCTCGAAGGCGGCGAATGCATCATCGCCCGCGCCAATCACCGCGTCTCCTATCCGGCGAAATTCCAGCTAATTGCGGCGATGAACCCCTGCCGGTGCGGCATGGCCGGTGAGCCCGGTCACACCTGCGCCCGTGGTCCGCGCTGCATGAGCGATTACCAAGCTCGCATCTCCGGGCCGCTGATGGACCGCATCGATATCCGCATCGACGTGCCCGCCGTCTCCGCCGCCGATCTGATCCGGCCGATGGCGGCCGAAGCAAGCGCCGACGTCGCCCGCCGCGTCGCCCGCGCCCGCGAAATCCAGCAGGAGCGCTTCGAAAGCGCCGGCGCCAGGGATATCGGCACCAACGCCCGCTGCTCCACCGCGATGATCGAAAAGCTCGCCGAACCCGATGCCAGCGGCCTGCAGCTCCTGCGCGATGCCGCCGAAAAAATGAAATTCTCCGCCCGCGGCTACCACCGCGTCCTCAAGGTTGCCCGCACATTGGCCGATCTCGATGACAAACCGACCGTCGGGCGTCTGCATCTCGCCGAAGCGATTTCTTACCGCATCGCTGGTGAGAGGTTGACGGCGGCGGCGTGAGGTAGAAGCGAATAGGGAGTGGCGAATAGCGAATAGCTAGCTAATTGCTTGCCTCACGCCAATCCGTCCCACATCCTATTCGCTATTCGCTATTCGCTATTCGCTATTCGCTATTCGCTATTCGCTATTCGCTATTCGCTATTCAGCTCCCCAACCCCTCAAACAGCGCCGTCGAGAGATACCGCTCCGCAAAAGACGGAATGATGATGACGATGTTTTTGCCGGCATTTTCCGGCCGGCTGCCGACCTTGATCGCGGCCGTCAGCGCCGCGCCTGAGGAGATGCCGACCGGCACGCCTTCGAGCCGGGCGATGAGGCGGGCCTGTTCGAAGGCCTCGTCGTTGGTGACGGTGACGACCTCGTCATAGATGCCGGTATCGAGGATCTTCGGCGCGAAGCCTGCGCCGATGCCCTGGATCTTGTGCGGGCCGGGATTGCCGCCTGAGAGCACCGGCGAATCGGCGGGCTCGACGGCAATGATCTGGATCTCCGGCTTATGGCTTTTCAGCACCTGGCCGACGCCGGTGATCGTGCCGCCGGTGCCGATGCCCGAGACGACGATGTCGACCTTGCCCTCGGTATCGTTCCAGATTTCCTCGGCCGTCGTCTTGCGGTGGATCTCGGGGTTGGCCGGGTTTTCGAACTGCTGCGGAATGATGGCGTCGGGAAGCGACGCTGCCAGCTCCTCCGCCTTAGCGATGGCGCCCTTCATGCCTTTCGCGCCTTCGGTCAGCACCAGCTCGGCGCCGAGCAGCGCCAGCATCTTGCGCCGTTCGACCGACATCGTTTCCGGCATGGTGAGGATCAGCCGATACCCCTTGGCGGCGGCGGCAAAGGCGAGTGCGATGCCTGTGTTGCCCGAGGTTGGCTCGATCAGCACCGTCTTGCCGGATGTGATCTTGCCCTGCGATTCCAGGCTTTCGACCATTGCCACACCGATGCGGTCCTTGACCGAGGCGATCGGATTGAAGAATTCGAGCTTGCCGATCAGGTTTGCCACCACGCCCTTTTCCCGCGCCAGCTTGTCGAAGCGCACCAGCGGCGTGTCGCCGATGGTCTCGGTGATCGAGGAATAAATGCGGCCGCGGCCGGGTTTGTGCGACATGGTGCTCTCCCTTTGGACTTCGGTCCCTGAAATCGAGGAGGAGAATAGGGTCAAAGACGGAATGAGACCAGAGCCCGTTCGTCCCGGGCTGGGGTGGCGGAGAGAAAATAAGCTTTGAAAACCGTTCCTTGACGGATGTTTATTTCACGCAGCCCGGGTGGCGATGAAGGCTGCCGTGCCCGCGAGAATGCCGGCCGCAACCCGGTTCAGCGCCTGCAGGGCGCGCGGCTGTTTCAACATGGTGCGGGCGCGCGAGGCAAGCAGCATATAGGGCACCAGCACGGTGATCAGCACCACGAAGGTGACGGCGAGCAGCAGCGCATAATCACGCAGGGTGATATTGCCGATATCGATCAGCGTCGGCGCCAGCGCGACATAAAACAGCATCGTCTTCGGATTGCCGAGCGTCACCAGCAGGCCAGAGAGGAAGGACAGGCCGACATTGCCGGATTTTTTCGCGGCAATATCCTGCGGCAGCAGCCCTGCCGTCCACAGTCTCCAGGCGATGTAGCCGAGATAAAGGGCGCCGGCGATCTTGATGATGAGGAAGACTTCGGTGAAAGTCTGCGCCACGAAAGCCAAGCCCAGAATGACCGCGGTGAGATAGGTCATATCGCCGAGCACCAGGCCGAGACCCATGAAGAAGGTCTCGCGGAAATTCGAGCCGAGCGCACGGGCGACGATGGCGGTGATGCCCGGGCCGGGGATGGCCGCGGCGATGAACAACGCTCCGGCATAGGTAAGCAAGGCGGCAAGGCTCATGTGTATCTCCTCTTCCCCTGCGTTTTATATCTGCAGGGCCTTGCCATCAATCCGCCGGCGCTGATGGATGCATCACCAGAAGGAATGCCTGCCGCCGCGTGCCTGCCGCTCCCTCAGCTCTGAAGCACCCTCGGCCGCAGCCATCTTGGGCTCCAGCCGAGATTCATGCCGGCGGCGGCCAGCAGGATGATTGCGGCGCCTGCGATCTGCATCGGCTGCAGCGCGTGGCCGAAGGCCAGCCGGTCGACGAGGATCGCGGCGATTGGATAGAGGAAGGACAGCGCCCCCGTCAGATGGGTCGGCAGCCGCTGGATCGCACCGTAGAGCAGTACATACATCAGCCCGGTATGGACGACGCCGATGGTCACCAGGATAGCCCAGCCGCCGGCATCGTCGGGCAGCTGCGAAAACTCCGTCATCGGCGCCAGCATCAGCATGCCGGTTGTGACCTGGATCAGCGCGATCAGATGCGGCGGCGTGCCTTTCAGCCATTTCGCGGCAAGAGCTGCCAGCGCGTAGAAGAAGGCCGCGCCGAGCGCCATCAGGATGCCGAGGCCGTAGCCATCCGTTCCTCCGCCGGCTTCAGGCTTTGCCTCGACGATCGCCGCCATGCCTGCAAAGGCGAGCGTCAGCCAGAACAGTTTCGCGGCGGTGATCTTCTCGCCGAGGAACAGCGCCCCGAGCACCAGCAGCATGAAGGGCTGGGTGTTGTAGACCGTCGTGGCGATCGAGATCGTCGCATGCGAATAGGAAGCGAAGAGCAGCAGCCAGTTGACGACGATGGCAATGCCGCCGATGACGGCGATGGCGAAGGCGCGCAGCGTGATGATGCCGGGCCGCAGCAGCCCGAGGCCGCCGCAGATGACGAGCAGGGTCAGTGCGCCGAACAGACAGCGCCAGAAAACCACACCGCTGACGGGCTGGCCCGACATGACGACGAACCAGCCGATCGTCCCCGAGATCAGCATCGCTGCCGTCATTTCCGCCGAACCTCGCTTGATGTCGCTGCCCATGATCGCCTCCGTTTATGATGGTATCAGGATATTGCGCGGTCCCGCCATTTTATATAAGAAGTGTAAGGATCATTGGCTATCGTGCCTAATAATAATAGGGAATGTGACTGATATGGCTAATGAGATGCAGCCGCTCGACGAAATCGATCAGGCCATTCTGGAGGCGCTGGCCGGCAATGCGCGGATCTCGCTGAAGGAGCTGGCGCAGGAGGTCGGGCTGTCTTCGCCGAGTGCCGCCGAGCGCCTGCGCCGGCTGGAGGAGCGCGGCGTCATCAAGGCCTTCACCATCGATCTCGACCCAGCCGCCGTCGGCTATCCCCTGCAGGCGATCGTGCGGGTGCGGCCGCTGCCGGGACAGCTGCACATTGTCGAGCGCATCATCCAGGACATTCCCGAAATCGTCGAATGCGACAAGGTGACGGGCGAGGATTGTTTTATCGCTCGCCTCGTGGTGCGCTCGATGGCAGAGCTCGACGGCATTCTGGACAAGGTCGCCGAACGGGCGGAAACCAACACCTCGATGATCAAATCGTCGCCTGTCAAACGTCGCCTGCCGCCGCTCTCACGCGGGAAACAGGATCGCTGAAACGGTCAGAAATCCGCCAGTGGCGAGAGCATGGCCGGAAAATGCGGGGTGACATCGCCGAGCCCAAGCAGCATCAGTGTTGTGGTGCTTTCCAAAGGCTGTGGAGTGCCCACCCAGTCCAGTTTCTCCGGACGGAAAAACACGTCAATGGCGGCGGAGGCGATGTCGAGTCCGCCGAGGATAGCGGAAAGTGATGGGATCTCGCTCGCGACGACGTCGAGAAGGCTGAAGCGACCCGCCGCATCCATTTTCCAGGCGGAGGAAGCTGACACGGATCTCGGGATCGATCTGCGTATTGATGAGAAACATCGCCGCATTTGTAGTCACCGAGAGCGTCGTCGAAACGGGGCTGCGCGTTTTCAGCAGCGCTTGCAGCAGGGCAAGATCGTCCGCATTCGTCGGCGAAAGCGGCAGGGCCGGTGCTGTGGGTGTCGACGGAGCGGGGGCCGCCCCTTCATAGCGGTGCAGCGGTATCGAGCGGAAACCGTAGGGTTCGTAGAGCGATGGCTTGTCGGTATAGAGGATGACAGCCTCTAAACCCTGCTGCTCGCACCAGTCGAGCGCTTTCACCGTCAGGTCGCGATAGAGCCCGCGACCGCGCCACTGCGGCCGCACCGCGCCGGATTGAAGGCCGGCGGCATGAACGACCCTGCCATTGATGACGAAGGGCAGCGCAAAGGCGGAGATATTGGCAGCAAGCTCGCCTGTGGCATCGAACCAGCCGAAGGGCATGCTGGTAGGGTCGGGTCCGCCGAGATGCTGCAGCGGGCCGATGTCAATGCCGAAAATATCCTGAAGCAGGCGCACCAGCGCTGCCCAACCAGCGGGGTCGCCGAAATAATCTTGTCGGAAGGTTAAGCCCGTGCTGTCGAGGCGCTTTGCCATCAAACGCCGGTGGAGCCGAAGCCGCCTGCGCCGCGCGCCGTTTCGCTCGCCACTGACAGTTCCGTCACCCGCGCCTGGGTCACCGGCGCGATCACCATCTGGGCGATGCGCATGCCGCGTTCGATGACGAAGGCTTCTTCGCCGAGATTGGCGAGCAGCACTTTCACCTCACCGCGATAGTCGCTGTCGACGGTGCCGGGCGAATTCAGGCAGGTGATGCCGTGTTTGAAGGCTAGGCCGGAGCGCGGCCGCACCTGCCCCTCGAAGCCTTCCGGAATTTCAAAGATGAAGCCGGTCGGCACCAGCGCTCGCTTGCCCGGCAGCAGCGTCAGCGGTTCGCCGTCGGCAACGGCGGCGCGCAGGTCCATGCCGGCCGCCCCCTTGCTTTCATAGGAGGGCAGATCGAGGCCTTCGCCGTTGGCCAGGCGGATGAGGTTCAGCGTCGGGCTGAGATCGTGATGAATGGTCATGGCCCATTACTTTGCGCGTGAGCGGCCGGGGTCAATTGCAATCTCGGCCTATAATCGCTAGTTAAGCCGCAATTCCACAGGATTCACATCATGGCCGAAAGCCTCTCCGAGGCGGTCTCCCGCCGCCGCACATTCGCTATTATCGCCCACCCGGATGCGGGTAAGACGACGCTCACCGAAAAGCTGCTGCTGTTCGGTGGCGCCATCCAGCTTGCCGGCGAAGTCAAGGCGAAGAAGGATCGCATGCAGACGCGCTCCGACTGGATGAAGATCGAGCGCGAGCGCGGCATCTCGGTCGTCACCTCGGTGATGACCTTCGAATATAACGACAATGTCTTCAACATCCTCGATACACCCGGCCACGAGGATTTCGCCGATGACACCTATCGCACGCTGACGGCCGTCGACGCCGCCGTCATGGTCATCGATGCCGCCAAGGGCATCGAGCCGCGCACGCTGAAGCTCTTCGAAGTCTGCCGCATGCGCGATATCCCGATCATCACCTTCATCAATAAGATGGACAGGGAAAGCCGCGATCCCTTCGAGATCCTCGATGAGGTCGAAGAGAAGCTGGCGCTGGATACGGCGCCGATTACCTGGCCAATCGGCCGTTCGAAGACCTTCTGCGGCTCCTATCATCTCGCCAACAGCACCGCCCGCGGCTCAGACACCGAAGTCGAGACCACGCCAGTCAACGGCCCGCAGGCCGTTGCCGACAGGCTGCCGGAAAACGAACGCAAGGCCTTCATCGACGAGACGGAGCTTGCCATCGAGGCCTGCCGTCCCTTCGACCGGCAATCCTTCCTCGAGGGCCATATGACGCCTGTCTTCTTCGGCTCGGCACTGCGCAATTACGGCGTTCGCGACCTCATCAACGCGCTCGGCGAATTCGCGCCCCCGCCGCGTGACCAGGTCGCCGACACCAGGACCGTGCACGCGACCGACGACAAGATGACGGCCTTCGTATTCAAGATTCAGGCGAACATGGACCCGAACCACCGCGACCGTATCGCCTTTGCCCGCATCTGCTCGGGCAAGCTCGAGCGCGGCATGAAGGCGAGGCTTGCCCGCACCGGCAAGCAGCTCGGCCTGACCGCGCCGCAATTCTTCTTCGCCTCGCAACGCCAGCTCGCCGACACCGCCTATGCCGGCGACGTCGTCGGCATCCCCAACCACGGCACGCTGCGCATCGGCGATACCCTGACGGAAGGCGAAGCGCTGGTCTTTCAGGGCGTTTCGAACTTCTCGCCTGAAATTCTGCGCCGCGTTCGTCTCGAAGACGCAATGAAGGCGAAGAAGCTGAAGGAAGCGCTGCAGCAGATGGCTGAGGAAGGCGTCGTGCAGCTGTTCTCGCCGGAAGACGGTTCACCGGCGATCGTTGGCGTTGTCGGCGCCCTGCAGCTCGACGTCCTGAAAGAGCGGCTGATGGCGGAATACGGCCTGCCGGTCTCCTTCGAAATGTCGCGTTTCTCCGTCTGCCGCTGGATCTCGGCCGACCAGCCGGCCGATCTGGAAAAGTTCCTCACCGTCAAGCGCGGCGATATCGCCCGCGATCTCGACGGCGATCCGGTTTTCCTCGCTCAGGACGCCTTCTCGCTGCGTTACGAGGCGGAGCGCTACCCGGCGATCAAGATGGTCGCTATCAAGGAATATCACGCCGCCAAGGCGGCGTAATCGGGAGTCTTGGAAGAGTGGGGGCTGGCGCTCCCATCATCCTGTCAGCCGATACGATTTCCACAACGCTGTCGAGCGGCGGCAGGTTATGGCGGACAAAGGCCGGAAACCCGACCCGCGCCTGCTGTCCGGGAGCGACATGCCCGCAGGCATTCCGTGTAGCGGAGGAACAATATCTTATCGGTAGCGTTTTGCCGGGACACTCAAGATCCTGGGAGGATAACATGAAAGTACTGGTCATCTCTGCCGTATCGCTGTTTCTGTCGCTCGGCGGCGCTGCGGTCGCGCAGACTACGGCAGTGGTCGTTCCCGGCGAGGTCAAGACCTATGTCATGAAACAGGAAACGCCATCCGTTACGTTTGAAGGTGACGTTGCTGTCGGTACGACGCTCCCTGACACAGTCGAAATCCACACAATTCCTGACCAACCTGATTATGGCTATGTGGTCGTCAACAAAAAGCGCGTGCTCGTCAATCCGAAAACCCGCGCGGTGATCGAGGTAGTCCAATAACGTCAAAGGATTGCGAGCCTGCTTCCAAGGCTCGCAATCCTTTATCATTCCCCCTTTCCACGCATCAGGTCCTGTTCGCTCGGAGCGTAAGAGTTGAACTCAACTTGGCATCCACGGCAGTCAGCCGTCAGGTGACGCCGAAACATAAGCCTAAGGCGCCCAGGACATAGAAGCTGAGCCGCGTCCAGACGACAAACGCCGGACAAATTCGCAGCGCCCGCCGTCAGAGAAAACCGCCCGCGCTGCCGAACTGCGCGCTCTGCGTGAGGAGGAAGCCGCTAGTGATGAAAAACGCATAGACGCCGAGAGGCCAAGAATCTTGCCCTCGCCGAGCAAGCGCATGAAGGGCTCGTTCGCCAAGGTCTTTTTCGAAATATGCCTGGCATTGCGTCAGTGAACGAAGGCAATCACGGGAAATCCGGCTTCCTCGGTGTAGCTTCATCAGGGAGGTTCTGACTGGACCAGCTACGACGACCGAACCTCCCTGATGTCCTTTCGACAAGGATAAGGAAAATTTAACCCGGACACTGCGGGCGGAAAGACGGACCTAAGTCGGACTGGCCGGCTTCAGGGTCGCAGATCATATTAGGGAGAGGTAACATGAAGGTCCGTGGAGGGGCGGAACAGGAGGAGAATATGAAGTTCGGCCCCGACAACTACAACCACGAAGAGCGCTGCTCGCAAGGCCACAGTTCAGCATCGACGATCGCAACAATCGAAGCAGCCCTTTCCGCTGATCCCGACATCGACAGCAGCGCCATCGAGGTCAGGATGCTCGGTCCTGTCGTGCTGCTCGAAGGCTATATAACAACGCCCGCCGACCGCGACAGAGCCATCGCACTTGCGGCGATGATCGTCGGTGAGGAGAATCTCCACGATCGGATGCTTAGCCGTTTCCCGACGCAGTAGTGGACGGCTTGAGGGCTGGGGCTAAAGTCTGATAGCGGTCCCGGCGGGCATTTGCCGATCAACATCTTGCCTCGCCCCATGTCGAGGCAGCCGGCCAACAAGCAAAATGCCCCGCAAATTGCGGGGCATTTGCACTACCCGTGCCGCCAGCCGGAGGGACTCGACAACGTAGAATAGGATGACATGGTTCTAAGGATGGTCAATTAGCTCCAACTGACTAACCTCATTGCGAAACTTGTCTCCCGCTGAGATCAACTAGTCCTCGCCATCGAACCGCGGCAGCGGCTCGATATTCTCCACCCACGGCAGAGCCGACCGGCACCATATCTGTTTCTTTGGCGTCAGGTCCCGCCGCTGGTCGATGCTGCCGACTCGGATGCCGATCGCGCGGCCTTCGCCATCCGTGCGGTAGAGTGGCGATCCGCAATTCGGACAGAAGAATTGCCGGCTGAGGGCGCCGCTGTCGCCATGTTTCGTATACATGTGCGGCTCGCCGGAAATGAGCGTGAAGCTTTCGGGTTGCACCGGCGCGGTGACGCGATAGGCCGAGCCCGTCAATCGCTGGCAATCGGTGCAGTGGCAGATCGAGATGCGGTCCGGATCGATTTCCGCCTGGTAGCGGATCGCCCCGCAATGACATCCTCCCGTTATATGCATCGGCAACTCCTCAATCCGCCGGCTGTGCGGCCGGGCGTGCGGCATAGAAGGCCTTGGCATCGGCCGTGAAGGCGGCCCGTTGATCGGCTTGCGTGTAGAACATATGGCCGCCATGATAGAGCTTCAGCCCGACGCGGCCATCGGCGAGCGACGGCGGCAGGTGGTCAACCACATAGCGGCTGACGCTGTACGGTGTCACCAGATCGCTGTAGCCATGCGCGATCAGCAGATGGAAGGCCGCGTTCGAGGCGAGCAGTTGCCTGATGTCGTCGGTGGCGCTTGCCTGGAAGCGTGATCCGCCGCGGCCGCCGCCCCATTCCCAGCGGCGGCTGATGTCGCTGTCGAGCAGCGAATAGGTCATTTCGGTTTTGAAGCCGAGCTCGTTGCGGGCATAATCGGCGAAGGCGCCGCCATAGGCGCGGGTGAAGCCGTCAAGGATGGCGTCGTCGCCGCGGTCGTAATCGGATTCCGGATAGGGATCGGGCGCCGCGAAGGACGCATCGTAGGGGCTTGTCACCTGACCGCCTCCGTCCGAATGCTTGACGAAGGAATTGCCTGGGAAGCCGCGGTTGCGGGCGACGATATCCTGCGGAATGCCGGTTAGCCCAGCGATCCTGCCATAGAAGGCTGCAGCATCGGCGCCCGTCGGCGGCGGGCCGGCGAGCGTCGTCAAATAGTCGCCCAGCGCGAAACGCTCCGCTTCCCTCTGCTTCTCCTCGGTAAAGCCATTTTGCCGGTCGAGTTCGGCTGCAGCCAACGACGGCAGCTCGAGTGCCGCGCCGAGCGCGAACTGGTCGGCATCGAACATCAGCTGCCCTTCCAGCAGCGGCGAGAGCATCACGGCGCCGGCAACGACAATGCCCTGGCTTTCCTGCAGGGTGGAGGCAACCTTGGCGGCACGGAAACCGCCGTAGCTTTCGCCGAGCAGGTATTTCGGCGAGTTGGAACGGTTGTTATGGGCGACATAGAGCGCGATCGCCTTGGCGATGCTCTGGGCATCCGAGTTGACGTTGTAATAATTGGAGGCGTCGTCCGCCTTCGCCGTCCGGCTCCAACCGGTGCCGATCGGGTCGATCAGCACGAGATCGGTAAAACCGAGCCAGCTATGCTCGTTGTCGACGAGTTTCGCATGGGCGCCGTCGCGTGCCTGAGGCCCGAAATCGAGCACTTTGGGCCCGACCAGCCCGAGATGCAGAAAGGCGGAGGCCGCGCCCGGCCCGCCGTTGAAGACAAAAGTCAGCGGCCGATCCGGCCCGCCACCCTTGGCGACATAGGCGGTGTAGAAGATCGCGCCGGTCTGTGCTCCATCCTGACCGAACAGATCGAGCGTGCCGGCGGTCGCCGTATAGTCGATCTTCCGGCCGTCGACCGTCAGCTCGTGCTCGGTGACGGAGTCGGCCGACAGCAGCTTCAGCACGCCGTCGCGCGCGCTCCGCTCGACATTGGCCTGGCGCCCGCCGCTTTCCTGCGCCGGGGAAAGGGCAGGCCCTAGCGATGCCATTAACGCGGTGAGCAGAAACAGGGTTCGTATGCGCACGATTTGTCCTCCGGCGAATGCAGGCTGACATAGCGTAGCATCCGCGTCTGACGACCGGCATCAAGAGATGGTGATGGGCCGGTGAGGTGCAGGGCCGCTCAGAGTTTCTCGACGGCGTGCACATTCACTTCCAGCGCCCGGCCGGCCTTCCAGCCGTTGATCGCGGCCCCGAGCCCGAGTGCGATGAAAAGAGCCGCACACCAGGAAAAGCTGCCGGTCCAGCTGCGGATCAGGCCGACGATCAGAGGCCCGATTGCGGCGAGCAGATAGCCGACGCATTGCGCCATGCCGGCGAGATGGGCGGCAACATCGGGATCGCGCGAGCGCAACACGATTGTCGTCATGGCGGCCGCGATCAGCCCGCCCTGGCCGATGCCTTGCAGCACCGCCCACAGCCAGACGCTCGAAAGCGGCGCAAAGAGCAGCCCGAGCAGAGCGGTGACGGCGACGCCGCAGAGGGCGGCATTGATCCATCGCTGATCCCGGCCGCGCACGGCGATATGCGGCACGACAAGGCAGGACGCCGCTTGCACCATCACCGAGAGCGAAACGACCGCCCCGGCCGTGACGCCGTCGAGGCCGCGTTCGCGCAAGATCGGAACCAGCCAGCCAAAAACGCAATAGGCCAGAGCCGATTGCAGCCCCATGAACAGCGTGACCTGCCAGGCGAGCCGGTCCCGCCAGAGGCCTTTGACGCGAAAGCCGTTTCGCCTTGCTCCGGCGCCGCCGCGAAGGACCTGCGGCAGCCAGATGAGACCGACGGCGAGCGCCGGCAGCGCCCAGGCAGCGAGCGCGCCGTTCAGAGAGCCGCCGAGCGCATGCTCGATCGGTAGCGTCAGCCCGGCCGCACTGGCAGCACCTGCGCAGAGCGCCATCGTATAAAAGCCGGTCATCAGCGCGGCGCGTCCGGGGAAGTCCCGCTTCACCAGTCCCGGCAGCAGTACATTGCCGACGGCGATGCAGGCACCGGCAACGGCCGTGCCGATGAAGAGCAGCGGCACGGAGGAAAGCCCACGCAAGGCGGTGCCGAGGGCGAGCAATAGGAGAACGCCGAGCAGGGTGCGCTCCGAACCGATGCGCTGGGCAAGACGCGGCGCAAGCGGCGAGAAGACGCCGAGGCAGACGACCGGCAGCGTCGTCAGCAGGCTGGCGCAGAGCGCGCTCAAACCGAGCTCGGTACGGATCTCAGGCAGGAGTGCCGAGGCGCTCGAAAAGACCGGGCGCAGGTTGAAAGCGATGAGCACGAGGCTCGCGCCGAGCAGCAAACTGGCTGCTCTATCCCGCACCGGCGTCGCCTCTAGGGCGGGAAGGCTGGCGGCCTCGGTATCGATCAGCAATTCGTCGACCACGTCAAGCGGGACGGCGGCATTGTTAGCAGGCGTGCTCATGACAGGATCATTCGATCGAGTGCGGCAAGAACGGGGGCCATGAAGCGGCGCACCGCCGCATCCGCCTGATCGGGATCGGCGGTTTCGATCGCATCGACAATATCGACATGCGCCTGCATGTCGGGTTCGGGAATATCCTTGCCGAGCGTCGCCGCAATGGTGTCGGCGATCGAGGCCGAGAAGAAATCGTAGATTTCGATCATCGCCCGATTGCCGGAAGCAGCGATGACCGCCTTGTGAAAGGCGAGGTCCCGTTCGATGAAGGCGGTTTCATCGCCGCCGGCGTAACTGCCGCGTTCGTTCAGCAGCCGGCGCAGCTCGGCTATCACCTCCGGCGTCTTGCGCATCGCCGTCAGTCGTGCCGCCTCGACATCGAGGGCGCAACGCGCTTCGAACTGATCGCGCAGGCTGGCGCGCCGCGCCATGGTCAGCGGCCGGCCGGCGTCGCTGGTCGAGCGCACATAGGTGCCTGATCCCTGCCGCGTTTCGAGATAACCTTGGGAGACAAGCACCCGCACCGCCTCGCGCACCGTGCCGCGGCTGACGGAGAGCGTGGCCGACAGCGAGGCCTCGTTCGGCAGCTTGTCGCCGACCGCCCAGCGCTTGCCGAGAATGTCGTTGCGAATTGCCTCAATCGCTCCATCGGCGAGATTTGTCTTGCTGAGCGCCTGCATTTTGTACTCATAAAGTCATCAGATGACTTTATGAGTAGAAGCATTTCCGTCTTCTGTCAATGTTGGGAGGCGGGCAATAAAAAAGGGCCGCCTCGGCGACCCTTTCCATGAGTTTGGCCTCGAACTGGCCTGGACTGTCAAAGCAGCCCCAGGAAGGCGGGTCTTAGAGCGAGGGCTGCCTCGCTTTCATCACCTCTTCCATGCCCGATACGAGGTCCGAAATCTCATTAGACATTGGATCACCTTCCTTTCTTTCTGTTGCTGATAGGGAAAAGGTAGGACGATTCGCGCCAGATGCAAGAAGAAATTGCACTCGAGACATCCACTCGGGGCGGACCCGCGTTCACAAAAGAACACAGGCTTTCGCCGAATTTGAAGTTCCCCTCGGTCACCAAACCGTCATGATCGGCCTGCAAATCAGTCGCGCGTTAAGCTGTTATTAGCCGTGGCGTTCGACAATTTAGAGCATGCCCGCCGATGCCGCGGGTTCCGGAGCAAAAGAGCCATGTGTCGCTGGGCAGCCTATCGCGGAGACCCTCTCTACCTCGAGGAGCTGGTATCCTCGCCGGCCCATTCGCTGATCGAGCAGTCCCATTGCGCCACTCGTGCCAAGACCGCGACCAATGGCGACGGCTTTGGCATCGCCTGGTATGGCGACAGGCCGGAGCCCGGGCGCTACCGCGACATCCTGCCGGCTTGGTCGGATTGCAATCTGAAGAGCCTGGCGCGGCAGATCCGCTCGCCGCTCTTCCTCGCCCATGTCCGTGCCGCCACCGGCGGCGGCACCCGCCGCGACAATTGCCATCCCTTCACGCATGAGACCTGGTCATTCATGCACAACGGCCAGATATCGGGCTTCGAGCGTCTGCGTCGGCCGATGGAGGCGATGCTTGACGACGAGCTGTTCAATGCCCGCAGCGGCACGACCGATTCCGAGCTGATGTTCCTGCTGGCGCTGCAGTTCGGCCTGCGCGAGGCACCGGTCGCCGCGATGGCTGATATGATCGGCTTCGTCGAAGATCTCGCCGAAAGCATCACCGGCTCGATCCTGCTGCGCTTTACCGCCGCCTTCTCCGACGGCAAGTCGCTCTATGCGATCCGCTATGCCACGGATCGCAAGGCGCCGACGCTCTACGCCTCGCCCGTCGGTGCCGGCTACTGCCTCGTCTCGGAACCCTTGAACGACGACGTCGACGCCTGGGCGGAGATTCCCGACGGCAGCGCCGTCATCGTCGGCAGAGACGGCATTGATGTCGCGGAATTTCGGCCGGAAAAGCCGAGCAAAACCAAATCGCAACGCATGGCTATCTCGGCATAATCCCTTCCGAAAAACGGGATCGATTTTCGAGGGGACTATGCGTGGAAGCGTTGGGCGATCAGCGCCGCCAGCCTTTCGGCGACCTCTTCCTTCGTCAGGTCTGGCCATTGCTCGACGCCGTCGTGGCGAATGAGTTTGACCCTGTTGCGGCTGCCGCCCATGATGCCGGTCGCAGGAGAAACGTCATTGGCGACAATCAGGTCGGCGCCCTTTCGCTCGAGCTTCGCCTTGGCATTGCTTTCCACGTCCTGGGTCTCGGCGGCAAAGCCGATCACCAGCCTCGGCCGCATCGTGTGATGTCCCAGCGTTTTTAATATGTCGGGGTTCTCGGTCAGCGCCAGCGTCGGAATGGATTCGCCCGGATGTTTCTTCAGTTTCTGGTCGGCGGCGGACGCCACGCGCCAGTCCGCCACCGCCGCCACCATCACGGCGATATCGGCCGGCAGCGCCGCCAGCACGGCATCGCGCATTTCCTCTGCACGCTCGACATGGACGACATTGACACCGACCGGATCGGCGATCGTCACCGGCCCGGAGACGAGCGTCACGTCGGCCCCGAGCCTCGCCAGCGCTGCGGCGATCGAGTGTCCCTGCCGGCCGGAGGAGCGGTTGGCGATGTAGCGCACCGGGTCGATCGGCTCATGGGTCGGTCCTGATGTGACGATCGCCTTGTGTCCTTTCAGCGGCTTTTCTCCGTCGTCGAGCAGGGTTTCGGCGGCCGCGACGATCTCCAGCGGCTCCGCCATCCGGCCGAGCCCGGCCTCGCGGCTCTCCGCCATCTCGCCGGCCATTGGCCCGATGAAACGCACGCCGTCGGCTCTCAGCGTCGCCGCATTGCGACGCGTCGCGGGATGCGCCCACATGCGAGGGTTCATCGCCGGCGCGGCCAGCACCGGCCTGTCCGTCGCCAGAAGCACGGTCGAGGCGAGATCGTCGGCAAGCCCGTTCGCCATTTTCGCCATCAGATCGGCGCTGGCAGGAGCAATCAGCACGAGATCGCAGTCGCGCGCCAGCCTGATATGGCCGACATCCTGTTCGTCCTGACGCGAAAACAGATCGACAAAGACATGGTCGGACGCAAGTGCCCCGACGGCCAGCGGCGTGACGAATTCCTGCGCGCCTTTGGTCATGACCGGACGCACGCTTGCGCCGCGCTCCCGCAGCCGGCGGATCAGATCCAGGCTCTTATAGGCGGCGATGCCGCCCGAGATGATGAGGAGGATGCGTTTGCCGCTGAGAGCCATGGCCTTCTACCCGTCGCCTTTTTCTGATTGATCTTGACCCTAAGCCTTTGGCGCAGAACATGCAATCGCGCGGGCGAGCGAGGTGACAGGCCCTGTGGGAGTCGCGGGGAAACGGAGAGGTTGCCGCAAATCTCTTCTCCCCTCGGGGGAGAAGGTGCCGGCAGGCGATGAGGGGCTACACGGCGTTCCCTCTCATCTTGGCCGATCCATTTCGCCCCAACCCGCAGCGAATAATCGCCCCACCATCTCAGGTGCGAGTGATCGAAATGCCGCCGTCGACCAGTGAGGCCGTGCCGGTGACGAAGCTCGCATCATCGGAGGCGAGGTAGAGAACCGAGCGTGCGACTTCATCAGGTGTCGCGACGCGCTTCAGCGCATGCATAGCGGTGATGGCAGCCTGCTTGTCTGCTGTATCGTTCACATCGCGGTACATGTCGGTATCGACGGCGCCCGGCAGAATGGCGTTGACGCGCACGCCCTGCGGTCCGAACTCGGCGGCGAGAGCCTGCGTCAGCCCGATCAGGCCGGATTTGCTGGCGGCATAGGCGGCAACGCCGGGAAAGGCGAAGCTGTAGCCGACGAAGGTTGAGGTGAAGATCACCGAGCCGCCGCCATTTTCTGCCATCGCGCCGATCTGATGTTTGGCAGCGAGAAAGGATGCTGTGAGATTGACGGCCAGCGCCTCGCTGAAGCCTGCTTCCGAGACACCGGTGCTCGGACCGGCTTCGCCGATGATGCCCGCGTTGTTGAAGGCGATGTCGAGCTTGCCGTAATTCGTCATCGCGGCGGCCACCAGCGCTTTATGATAATCTTCCGAGCGGACGTCGCCGGCAACGGCAATAGCCTTGCCGCCCTCGGCCTCGATCTCTGCGACGAGGCTGTCGAGTTCGCGCTCGCGGCGCGCGCCGACGACGACCTTGGCACCTTCGGCGGCAAAGAGCTTTGCCGTGACGCGGCCGATGCCGGAGCTTGCGCCGGTAACGATTGCGACCTTGTTATTCAAGCGGTTCATGGTTGCATCTCCTGTGGTTGATCCGAGGCGGCCCTTGCCGTCCGTTTCGTTGATCAGAAGATGGCATTTTCTTTTCGTTCGGATTAGTCTCCAGATTGAGGAACTGGAATTCGGAAATACCGAACGATGATCAGGATAGAAGGCATCGCGGCTTTCGTCGCCGTGACGGAGGCAGGCTCGGTCAGCGAGGCGGCCAGGCGGCTGCGGCTCTCCAAATCCGTCGTCAGCGAAAGATTGGCGGAATTGGAGAAGTCCTTGGGCGGCGTCCTGCTGCACCGAACGACACGCAAGCTCACCTTGACGGAGGACGGAGCTGCATTTCTGCGGCGCGCCGCGCGCATCGTGCGTGAAATTGACGAGGCCGCCGCCGATATGGCCGAGCGGCGCGGCACGCTGTCCGGCCCGATCCGCATCGCCGCCCCGGTCACGTTCGGCCGCATGCATCTCGGCCCGGCGCTCTACCCCTTTCTTGCCGATCATCCCGATATCGAGTTGACGCTCGACATCGATGACCGCCGCGTCGATGCGGCCTCGGACGGCTACGACGCCATCATCCGCAATGGCCCGATCGCCGATAGCAGGCTGATCGCCTGGAAGCTCACCCGCAGCCGGCGTCTTCTCTGCGCTTCGCCGAATTATCTCGCCCGCGAGGGAACGCCATCGTCGCTCGCCGACCTGAACCGCCATCGCGGCGTCTTCTACACCAACCGCGGCGTCGCCGATTGGCGCTTCCAGACGCCGGAGGGGGCGGTCGCCGTCCGCGCCAAACTGGCGCTCGGCATCAACAATGGCGACATGATGCGCGATGCCGCGATTGCCGGTCTCGGCATCGCGCTGCTGCCGGCCTTCATCGCCGGCCCGGCCATCCGCGAGGGCCGGCTTGCCGAAATCGATGTCGGTCACAGGCCGGAGGCCGAATTCATCTTTATGGCCCATCCGGAAGGTCGAAATCCATCCGCCAAGCTTCGCGCCATCGCCGATCACTTGAGGAAGAGCTTCGGCGATCCGCCCTATTGGGATCCGGCGGTTTAACACGTGAGTTCGAAGACCCGCCAGGATGAAGATATGCCGCCGGCAGCGGAAAGCGTGAAGACCGTGATCGCACGAGAAAAGCATTACCTGACGCGCGGCACAGGCGCTTATCGCCGCGCCAGCCTGGCGCTCTTTCTCTCCGGTTTTTCCACCTTCTCGCTGCTCTACTGTGTGCAGCCGCTGCTGCCGGTCTTCTCGCAGGAGTTTTCCGTCAGCCCGGCCGAAAGCTCGCTGTCGCTGTCGCTTTCCACCGGCTTTCTCGCGCTTGCCATTGTCTGTGCCGCCGCCGTTGCGGAGGGGCTGGGCCGCCGCAGCCTGATGTCGATATCGCTGGTTGGCGCGGCAGTACTGACAATTGCCACGGCTTTCGCCTCGAATTGGCACCTGCTGCTCGTCATCCGCGCCCTGCAGGGCCTCGTCCTCGGCGGCGTGCCGGCCGTCGCCATGGCCTATCTTGCCGAAGAAATCGATCCGCGCGGCCTTGGCGCCACCATGGGCCTTTATGTCGGCGGTACGGCCTTCGGCGGCATGTCGGGCCGCGTGCTCACCGGCATCTTAGCCGAATATTTTGGCTGGCGCCCGGCGCTCTTCCTCGTCGGCGCCATCGGTCTTGCCGCGGCGATCGGCTTCATGGCCCTTCTGCCGCCCTCAAGGAATTTCGTTCGCCGGCCGGGTTTCGATCCGCGTTTCCACGCGAAAGCCTGGCTTAGCCATCTTAGAAATCCGGCGCTACCCTTCCTCTTCGCCATCGCCTTCCTGGCGATGGGCTCCTTCGTGACAATCTACAATTACGCCGGTTACCGCCTCGTGGCGCCGCCTTATGGGCTCAATTAGACCGAACTCGGCTTGATCTTCACCGTCTATGTCTTCGGCATCGGCGCCGCCTCGATCGGAGGGCTGCTGGGAGACCGGATCGGTCACTTTCCCGTGCTGCTCTTCGGCCTCGCGCTGACGGCTACCGGTAGCGCATTGACGCTCTTAGCCGCGCTGCCGTCGATCATCCTCGGTATCATCGTGCTGACCGCCGGCTTCTTCATGAGCCATTCCATCGCCAGCGGCCTTGTCGGCAAGCTGGCCTTTGGCAACAAGGGGCACGCTTCTTCCATCTACATGCTGGCCTATTACGTCGGCTCCAGCCTGATGGGCTCGGCCGGTGGCTGGTTCTTCGCGGTCGAAGGCTGGGCACCTGTCGTTGTCTTCACCCTTGCCATGCTGGCCCTGGCCTTTATGTCAGCCTGTGCAGCCCGGCGCCTTGCGAGGAGAAAGGCATGATCCGCATCGACCGTCTCGACCATCTCGTGCTGACCGTCGCCGATATCGCAGCGACCTGCGATTCTATTCCCTCAGGCAACGCTCCCTTCTTCAATCAATCGAGTCTGAGATAGGGAACGTCCTTCTTCACCACCTCATCAAGCGCCTCGTCATATCCGGCGTCGGCATATCGCATCACGCCGAGCGCCGTGTCGTTGGTCAGCGCATGGTCGAGCCGTTCGTAGGCGGCATCGGTGCCGTCGGCGATCACGGTGACGCCGCAGCTTGTCATGTAGCCGGCATAGCCGCCGCCGCCGGAATGGACGACGACGAGATCGGCCATCGAGGAGCAGAGCATCATCGCATCGATCATCGGCCAGTCGGCGATCGCATCGGAGCCGTCCTTCATCCGCTCGGTCATAATATTCGGATGCGCCATGGCGCCGGCATCGAGATGGTCGCGGGAGAAGGCGACCGGCCCCTTGAGCTCGCCGCTCGCAACCAGCGCATTGACGCGTCGGGCGAGCATCGTGCGTTCGCCGTGGCCGAGCCAGGCGATGCGCGCCGGCAGGCCTTCGAAGGGCACATGTTCGCGCGCCAGCCGGATCCAGTTGGTGATAATCTTGTTGTCGGGAAACATCTCGAGCAGCAGATCGTCAATCCGCGCGATATCGCTCTCCTCGCCCGACAGGGCCATCCAGCGGAACGGGCCTATCGCCCGGGCAAACAGCGGCCTGAGATAGGCTTCGGTGAAGATCGGAATATCGAAGGCATTGGCAAGGCCGCCCTCGCGAGCCTGCGTGCGGATGAGATTGCCGTTATCGAAGACCTCGGCGCCCTTCTTCTGGAACTCCAGCATCGCCGTCACATGCTCGACGATCGAGGCGCGGCTTGCCGCCATCAATTGCCCCTGGCCATCATCGCGCAGGCCTCTGACCTGATTGAGGCTCATGCCTTTCGGCACATAGCCATAGACGAGGTCATGCGCCGAGGTCTGATCGGTGACGATATCTGGCACGATGCCGCGCCGGGCAATCTCCGGATAGACCTCCGCCGCATTGCCGACGAGGCCGACGGACAGCGCCCTCTTCGCCTTTACAGCTGCATCGATCATCTCAAGGGCGGTATCGAGATCCGGCGCGATCTCCTGGAGATAGCCGATCTGCTGGCGTTTGCGCGCTCGCTCCGGATCGATGTCGACGCAGAGGATCGCCGCGCCCGCCATGCGGCCGGCGAGCGGCTGGGCCCCGCCCATGCCGCCGAGTCCGGCCGTCAGCACGAAACGGCCGTGGAGATCGCCGCCGAAACGCCGCTCGGCGATACGCATGAAGATTTCATAGGTGCCCTGGATGACGCCCTGGCTGCCGATATATTGCCAAGCCCCAGCCGTCAGCCCACCCCAGCAGATCAGCCCTTTGCGCTGCAGCTCGTAGAACACTTCGGCCTTTGCCCATTGCCCGACGATGTTGCAGTTCGCCATGATGACGAGGGGCGCCCTGGCATGGGTCTTTACGAGCCCGATCGGCTTGCCGGACTGGATGAGCAGCGTCTGGTCCTCATCCATCTCAGTCAGCGCCTTGACGATGCCCTTATGCGCCGCCCAGTTGCGTGCGGCCTTGCCGAGCGCGGCATAGACGATCAGATTGTCGGGATCCTCGCCGACGGCCAGCACGTTTTCGAGCAGCCGCAGCAGCGCCTCCTGCCGCCAGCCCTTGGCGCGCAACTCCGGTCCGCCGGGAATGGGAAATTTCGGATGGCGTGGATTGGCCTTCGGCATCGTGGGTTCCTCGTTTTTCTCTGCTTTTCCCTTCTCCCCGCTGGAGAGAAGGGCGAAAGCTAGTTGGTCACTTGCCCGGCAGCGATTCCACATAGGTAAGCGCCGCATCGAGCAGACGCCGTCTCAGAGCATCGTCGCCGTAAGCCTCGGCGGAGGCGCGCAGCCAGCCGTGCATGACTCGCTCGCCCATCAGCATCCGGGTTACGCCCGGCAGCGCCAGCGCCCAATCATCATTGCCCTTGCCGAGACGGATCAGCATGCCGTCACTGCGCGCGCCGCAGAGAAGATTGCCGTTCAGCAGGAAGGCGCGGCCGCCGAACATGGATTTTTCGCTGAGGCCAGGACGATCGTCGAGTTCCTCGCGCAGCAGTTCTTCAAGGCCGGGATCGCGTGCCATGGCTCAGGCCTTCGCCGCCAGCGCATAACGCGCGATCTCGATACCCATCGCCTTTTCGACGACGGGATAAACTGTCGGATCGAGCACGCTGGCCGAGAGCGGAATGATGTCCATCGGCACATGCAGGATGAAGACATGCATACCTTCCTGCAACTGCCCGACGCTCAGCGGCTCGCCCTCCGGCGACAGCGTAGTGATCACGGCCGGGAAGGTGGCAAGCCGCCCGCCATCCGCATCGTCCACGGCCATATATTCGTTCATCACGTGCAGCGTCACCGATTTGTCGCCCGAGCCGACGACGATGGTGCCGATATCGAAGGCCTCCTTGGTATAGACGACGTCCTTCCGGGTGATGACGCCTTCGGCAAGGATATGCCCGCCCGTCGTTTTGCAGATCGCATCGATGACCGCTGGCCCGCCGCGCTTCTCCGCCGCGATGATCGCTTCGCCGAGCGCAAGCGCCATCGAGATGCCGCCGAGGGCCGCATGCGCCCGGACATAGGAAGCCCGGAGCGGATTGCGGCAGCTGGCGATGAAACCGCCGGACTGATCGGCGGCGGCGCGCAGCACCGGCGAGATCTTCGCCGTCGCGCCCTTCACCACCAGCTCGATGTAACGGTTCTCGGCCCTGTTGCCGCCGACGGCGGTCTGGATCATCGGCTCGGGTGAGGCGGCCATGCCGATCGAGCCCATGTCGCCTGTGGGATGGGCGCGGATATCGCCGACGGCATCGACCACCTTGGTGCCGAGAATCGCCGACGGCAGCCAGCCGTTCAGCGTCGACGATTTGCCGTTCTGGCCGATGATCAGACCCGAGAGTTTTTCGCCGAGCGCCTCCTGCAGCAATTGCACCGCCTTGACGTAATCGACGCCTTGCATTTCCCAGGGCGTGGTGGAGGCCGGCGCACCGATCGCGGCAGCCGTGGCGACCCAGTCGTCATCCTTCAACTCGTCGATCGAGACCAGCTCCGGTTTGCCGATGGTGACGGCCGCATGCCCGAGCATCCGCCCGTGCTCAGCCCAGCCGCCACCGCCGGCGGCATAGACGGAGCCGCCTTTGACGGCGGCTTCCACGTCCTTCTCAACCAGTATGCGTCCCATCGGCCTTCTCCCGCTTCGAATCCTTGTCCATCTCGCGCACCGCTTGGAAAAGCACGGCGGTGCCGAGCGCGATATCGTCATTGTCGGCCCATTCGTCGGGGCAATGGCTGCGGCCTTCCCGGCAGGGCACGAAGATCATTGCCGCCGGCGCCACCTTGGCGATCCAGGCGGTATCGTGCCCTGCGCCGGAGGCCATGCGCCGGTATTTTGCGCCGACGCGGTCGCAGGCGGTCTCCAGCGTCGAAAGCAGCGCGGCATCGCTTGGCGTCGGCAGATTGTCGGAAACCCGATTCGGCGGCTCGATCGTAACGCCATAGGCGGTTGCCAGCTTTTCGACATGGCCCTCGAGCCAGCGGCAGAAGGCCTCCATGTCGGCGCGGATTTCCGCGCGCCCGTCAATCAGCAGCACGACCTTCGAGGGCACGACATTGGCGGCATTCGGCTCGATCCTGAACTCGCCGACCGTCGCCGCAAAATGCCCCGGCGTCTTGGCAAGCTCGGCGGCGGCGTTGCGGATGTCGAGCACTAGCTGCGAGGCCGCCACCAGAGCATCTGCCCGCCTGTCCATCGGCGTCGTGCCGGCATGGTCGGCCCGCCCCTCGACGGTGATCTCGATGCGGGTAATGCCGGAGATTGCCGTGACGATGCCGATATCCTCCCTTTCGGCTTCGAGCACTGGCCCCTGTTCGATATGGAGCTCCAGGAAGCCTGCCAGATCGGGTCGCTTCTGCTGTCCCAGCACGCCCGGCTCGCCGCCCACTTGGGCGATGCCGCCGGCAAGATCGAGCCCGCCGCTTGCCCGCGACAGCCAGGCCTCCGGCAACTGTCCGGTCATGCCGCGGCTGCCGATGCAGGAGACGCCGAAGATGCTGACCTCTTCGGCAAGGAAATCGACGATCTCAAGATCATGGTCGAGTTCCAGGCCGTGGTCATGCAGCGCCCGCGCCACCTCGAGCGCCGCAACCACGCCGGCAATGCCGTCGAAGCGGCCACCCTCCGGCACCGTGTCGGAGTGCGAGCCGATCATGATCGTGCCGAGCCAGGGCTTCCTGCCGGTGCGCCGGCCGATCAGATTGCCGGCGGCATCGATCCGTGTTTCCAGCCCTGCCGCCTTCATTCGTGTCTCGATACAGGCCCGGCCTTCCAGAAAGAGCGGCGTGAAAGCCCGACGTGTCCAGGAGCGCCCCGGCTCGGTGATATCGGCAAGCGCCTGGATATCTGCAGCGATCCGGTCGGCATTGACGGGAAGATTGCGGCTCATGCGGCGGCTCCCGAAATGACCTGGCGCGGCGGCGGCCGGATGAACCGGCCAGTGCCGGGCTCGGCCATTACCTTACCGCCCTCGGCGATCTTTTCGCCGCGGAGATAGGTGGCGGAAACGGTCCAGGGCAGGCGGATGCCGTTATAGGGGCTCCAGCCAACGACATTGTTGCCGCTCGCAGACGCATCGTAGACGCTTCCGCGCGGCTCCAGCACGGTGATGTCGGCGTCCTTGCCTGGGGCCAGCGCCCCTTTGATATGGTCGAGCCGGAAATGTTTCGCCGGGTTCTCGGCCATCAGCCGCGCGGCCCAGGTCAGGGGAATGCCGCGCTCGAGAGCGCCTTTGACGAAAAGCGGCACCATCACCTCGAGACCGGGAACGCCGGATGCGTTGGCGAGCATGTCGGGATCGGTCTTGCGGTTCTCCGACCAGCTGACGTGATCGGTCGAGACCAACCAGACATCGCCTTCGGCCACCTTCCGCCAGAGCCTCTCCACCTCGGCGCGCGGCCGCACCGGCGGGTTGATCTTCGACTTGCCGCCGAGGCGCCTCACATCGTTTTCCTCGTCGAGCGTCAGGTAATGGATGCAGCATTCGACTGTCGCGGCAAAACCATCGCGGCGATAGGCGCGGGCGATATCGTAGCCGCGCCCGAGCGAGCAATGCACTACATGCGCGGGGCAGCCGGTATTGGCGCCGGTCTCGAAGATCGTGTGCATCGCGAGGAGCTCTGTGATTGGCGGCCGTGACAGACCATGCGCCCGCCAGTCGGTGATGCCGCTTGCCTTCACCTGCTCCATATAGCTGTGCACCGCCTCGTCATCCTCATTATGCACGCCTGCCGTCAGCCCGGTCGGCGCGATTGCGGCAAAGCAGGCGTCGAGCAGGGCGGGGGGAATGCGCGGAAAACGTTTGGGATCGGTGCCGAAGGTCGAAAACTTGAAGGCGGCGACGCCGGCCTCAACCATCTCCGGGATTCGCGCTGGGCCTTCTTGCGGATCGATGGTGCCGTAAAGGGCAAAATCGACGCGCGCCTGCGGGGCGGCATGGTCGATCTTCCGCTTGACGGCCGCCGCCGAGCAGACGAGGTTGCCCTCGTCATAAGGCATGTCGACGATCGTAGTCACGCCGCCGGCCGCTGCCGACCGCGTCGACCACACGAAATCCTCCTGATCCTTCTGGGAAAGCGAATGCACCTGCGCGTCGATGGCGCCGGGCAGGATCAACGCTCTTCCGAGCAGATGCCGTTCGCGCGCCGCAGGCGGGACGCCGAGGCCGACTTCGGCGATCTTGCCGGCGTGCACGGCGACATAACCCGCTTCGACGATGCGGTCCGGCAGCACGACCGTGCCCTGCAGAACGAGATCGAAGTCCATGCCGCTTCCTCCTAGACTGACGTCGGAACCGCTGTCGGCCGAAATGTGATGCCAAAGTTTGAAACGTCTTTCGGACGGCATCACGCATCGATGGGTTAATGTAGAGCAGGATTGAGATTTTGGGCCTCGGCCCGCAATCATCCTGCTCGGCTTGCCAAGCGCTCTTCGATGGGCTCCGGCGAGCCGAGTGCGAAGAAATCGTCGAAGGAGGCGATCGGAACCTGCTCGGTCAGTTTCGCGAGAAAGTCGTCCGATCCGAGCTCTTCCTCGATCGCCTCCACTTCGGCCGATAGCGGCCGGTCGACGGTATAAAAGGCCGCATGTTTGCGAACGACGTCGTAGAGCATGCCGGCCACGCCCTTCGGCTCATCGCCGAGAATGTCGATCGCCTGGGCAGACAGCAGCGCCTCGAGCGCCGCGAGACGCTTCAGTGCCTGCATCTGCCGCTCGAAGCGCTCGATGACCAGCGGCAAGAAGGCGGCCTCATCCTCCAGGCCGGCTGCAACCACCAGCGACTGCGCCGAAACGGGGCCGGACATCGACAGGACGCGTGAGAAGATTTCGCCGGCAAGCTTGATGATCGGCCCGAAGCCGGTGGCAATCCGTCCCGACGGCACGAGGTTGACCGGCAGGTCGCGCCGTTGTCCATTGCCGAGAATGACACAGCGGTTGAAGGCGTTGCGCGCCGCATGCGCCATGCAGAGTGCGGCCGATTCGAGCAGGATCGTCACATCGAGCGGAAGCGAACCGCCTGATGTCATCACCCGCCCCTCGACGACGACGGGATTGTCGTCCGAGCGTCCGGTGGCGGCGAGAATCTTGTGACCGGTCGAAAGCAGATTTTCGATGACGGCGCCGAATACCTGGGCGATCATGCGCAGGCTGAGCGGATCCTGCACATGCGTTGCAACAGGCCAGTCCCATTCGTCCGACGCGTTGCAGAGCCAGGCGCCGATCAGTGCCTCACGCGCAGTGCCGACATGGCGGACCGCCTTCCAGGGATCACGGGAGGCGCCGAGCGCACCCGATGCCATCATCCCGGTGGCGAGCAGAATGCGGATCGAGGCCGCGGCATTGCGCGTCGTTTCCGCCGCCGCCGCAAAGCTCACTGCATTGACGCTGAGCGAAGCGAGGCTGTCTCGCGGCGCCATCCGCACCGGTTCGAGCCCCGCTGCCCGGAAAGCCTCGGCCGCCTGCATCCGGTTGCCGCGATAGACCGCTTCGCCGACGCCGGTCAGCACTGCGCCGATCTGCCCCATCAGGCCGATATCGGCGCAGCCGATCGAGCCGGTGCGGCGCACGACCGGGATGAGATCGGCCTCGAGCATCCTGATATAGGCGTCGATCAGCTCCGGCGTGCAGCCGACCTGGCCGGTCAGCGCCGTGTTGACGCGGATCGCCATGGCGTTGCGCACGACATTGCAGGAAAAGGGCGTGCCGGTGCCGAAATGATGGGCGCGCACCAGGCCGAGATTGAAGGTGTCGAGTTCGTCGGCCGACCACTCCACATCCTTCATGGCGCCCACGCCCGTCGTCGATCCGTAAACGGGCGTGCCGGCGGCAATCGCGTCCTCGACGATTTCGCGGGCAATCGCGATGCGGGCCATGCCGGTTGGTGAAGCCGAAATCCTCGCCTTGCCGGCACCAATCGTCACCATCTCGGCAAAACCGAGCGGCCGTCCGGAAAGTTCGATGCCAAGGCGTTCGTGCATGTGCCGTATCTCCTAAACTGCGAGACTAAGCCAGCCCTCCGTCACATGGGATATCCTAAATGCCGAACACAGCATGTTGTCGGAGCGGTCAGCTCAACATCCAGGCAATATAGAGGAGCGTCAATGCGATCACCCAGAGCGCGATCCTGCCCGAGCGGTTGTGCCGCGCCTCGGCCTTGCCGATCGCCTCGGCCGTCTGATCGTCGAAACGCAGGCCGTGTTCGCTCATATGCAGCAGCTGATGGTGGAATTTCTCGGTTTTTGCTGCGATTTCGGGCGCAGCTTCGGCGAGCTTGACCGCCGCCTTCAGCCCATCCTTGAGATCGGTGACGATCCGTTTCGGGCCGAGATTGGTGCGGATCCAGTCGCCGACGACGGGCTCGGAGGCCTTCCACATATTGAAACGCGGGTTGAGCATGCGCGACACGCCCTCGACCACGACCATGGTCTTCTGCAGCATCACCAGCTCCGGCCGTGTCGCCATGTCGAAGAGTTCGGTCACTTCGAACAGCAGCGTCAGCAGCTTGCCCATCGAGATCGTTTCGGCCGGCTGACCGTGGATCGGCTCGCCGATCGCCCGGATCGCCTGGGCGAAGCTTTCGACATTGTGGTGGCCGGGCACGTAGCCGGCCTCGAAATGCACCTCTGCGACACGGATGTAATCGCGGGTGATGAAGCCATAGAGGATTTCGGCGAGGAACCGCCGCTCCTTCTTGCCGAGCCGCCCGACAATACCCATGTCGACCGCGACGATCATGCCGCCGGCATCGACGAAGAGATTGCCGGGATGCATGTCCGCATGGAAGAAACCGTCGCGCAGCGTGTGGCGCAGGAAAGACTGGATCAGCGTGTCGGCGAGCAGGTTGAGGTCATGGCCGGCCGCGCGCAGCCCCTCGACGTCGGACATTCTCGTGCCGTCGATCCATTCCATGGTGATGACGTCGCGGCCCGTGCGCTCCCAGTCGACCTTCGGCACGCGAAAGCCGGGATCGCTGTCGGTGTTTTCGGCAATCTCCGAAAGCGCTGCGGCCTCAAGGCGAAGATCCATCTCCACCTTCGTCGTCTGTTCCAGCGTCTTCGTCACCTCGACCGGCCGCAGCCGCCGGCTGGAGGGCATGAAGCGCTCCTGCATATGAGCGACCAGGTACATTGCCTCGATGTCATGGACAAAACGCTGGCGCACGCCCGGTCGGACGACTTTGACGGCGACCTTCCTTCGGCCTTCTGTCGTTCCGACTTCGGCGGGGTGCACCTGCGCGATCGAGGCGGCGGCGATCGGCTCGCCGAAGCTCGCATAGAGTTCATCGACCGGCCGCCCGAGCGATCCTTCGATATTCGCCTTTGCGGCCGCCGAGGGAAAGAAGGCCATCCGGTCCTGTAACTGAGACAGGTCGTTGGCGAATTCGACGCCGACGACGTCAGGCCGCGTGGCCAGGAACTGACCGATCTTGACATAGGAGGGGCCGAGCCGCTCGACGGCCTGTGCCAGCCGATCGCTGCGCTTCTGATACCGCGCCCTGCCGCGCTCGAAAATCGTGACGAAGGATTTGGCAAGTGCGACCGAAGGCGGCAGGCCTTCGGACGGCAGGGCCGACACGACGCCTTCGCGCACGAGCACCCAGCCGACGCGCCAAAGGCGAAAATAGGCTCCGAAAGTGCTCATGCTGAAGTGCCTCGCCGAGGGAGGTTCGTCTTCTTTTCCTTCATTCCCTCAGAGCTTCCAGCCGGAATGGAGCGCGGCGATGCCGCCGGTATAATTGGTATAGGTGACGCGCGAAAAACCAGCCTGTCGGATCATCGCCGCGAAATTCTCCTGGTTCGGAAACTTGCGGATCGATTCAACGAGATACTGGTAGGGTTCGGCATCGCCGGTAATCGCCTTGCCGAATTGCGGAATGGCGTTGAACGACCAGGCGTCATAAATCTTGTCGAGAAGCGGCATGTCGACTTCCGAAAACTCCAGGACCAGCAGCCGACCGCCGCGTTTCAACACGCGATAGGCCTCGGACAGCGCCTTGTCGATCCTCGGCACGTTGCGGATGCCGAAGGCGATCGTATAGGCATCGAAGCTGGCGGCCTCAAACGGCAGTTCCTCGGCATTCGCCTCAATGAAGGTGAGATTGTCGGAAAGCTTCTTCTTTGCCGCCCGTTCGGCGCCGACGCCAAGCATCGAGCCGTTGATATCGAGCACCGTCGCATGTGCCTGCCGACCAGAGGCCTCGATGATGCGAAAGGCGATGTCGCCGGTGCCGCCGGCAACGTCGAGCACCTTGTAGCCTGGCTCCTTGCGCGGGTTGAGCGCCGAGATCATCGCATCTTTCCAGACCCGGTGCATGCCCATCGACATGACGTCGTTCATGATGTCGTAGCGCTTGGCGACCTTGTGGAATACCTGGTTGACCAGCCCCTGTTTCTCGCCGCCCGGCACCTTGCGGAAGCCGTAAGAGGTCTCCATGCCGCCATCGGCGGAAGTGCGGCTTTCTGACATCAGGCTGCTCCGTTCCTTGAAGATCGGCGCGGCGACCGTAGCGAAAGACCGCGCGCGACGTTATCACTGGACCGCGCTCTCCGCGGCACATGGCGCTATAGCGCACATCGTCCTCGGTTGAAACACGTTCGATAGAGATGGGTTAAGATGCCGGAATTGCCAGAAGTCGAAACCGTCAAACGCGGCCTGGCGCCGGCGATGGAAGGCGCTCTGGTTGCCAGGCTGGAACTGCGGCGCAAGGATTTGCGCTTCCCCTTTCCCGATGCCTTGGCGGACAGGGTTTCCGGACGCACCATCGTCGGTCTCGGCCGCCGCGCAAAATATTTGCTGATCGATCTCGACGACGGCAACACGCTGATTTCCCATCTCGGTATGTCCGGTTCCTTTCGCATCGAAGAGGGCGCCGCCTCCGCAACGCCGGGGCAATTCCACCACGCACGCTCGAAGGACGAGAAACACGATCATGTCGTTTTTCATCTGCAGGGTCCGGACGGCGTTCGCCGCGTCATCTACAACGACCCGCGCCGCTTCGGCTTCATGGATATGGTCGGACGCGCCGATCTTGCCGCCCATCCCTTCTTCCGCGATCTCGGCCCGGAGCCGACGGGAAACGAACTCGGCGCCGCCTATCTGGCCGAACGCTTCCGGGACAAGGCGCAGCCGCTGAAGAGCGCGCTACTCGACCAGAAGAACATTGCCGGTCTCGGCAATATATATGTATGCGAGGCGCTGTGGCGCGCGCATTTGTCGCCGCTGCGTGCCGCCGGCACGCTGGTGACGCCCGGCGGCCGGCCGAAGCAGCAGCTCGACCTGCTGGTCGCCTCGATCCGCGACGTCATCGCCGATGCGATCGCCGCCGGCGGCTCGTCGCTGCGAGACCATATCCAGGCCGACGGATCGCTCGGCTATTTCCAGCATTCCTTCTCCGTCTATGATCGCGAAGGTGAGGCTTGCGGCACGCCCGGCTGCGGCAGTACGGTCGGTCGCATCGTGCAGGCGGGCCGCTCCACCTTCTATTGCGCCGCCTGTCAGAAGTAACAGTGAGAAACCGGGAGAGCAGCATGGCTTACGAGACCTTGATCGTGGAAACCCGAGGCACTGTCGGCCTCGTCACGCTGAACCGCCCGCAGGCGCTGAACGCGCTGAACTCCACTGTGCTGAGGGAACTGAAGCAGGCCTATGCCGCTTTCCATGAAGACGATACCGTCGGTGCGATCGTGCTCACCGGCTCCGAACGCGCTTTTGCCGCCGGTGCCGACATCAAGGAGATGCAGTCGCTTCAGTTCGCCGATATCTATAAGAGTGATTTCATCAGCGGCTGGGATGACGTCGCCAAGGCGCGCAAGCCTGTCATCGCTGCCGTCAGTGGCTTTGCCCTCGGCGGTGGCTGCGAACTTGCCATGATGTGCGATTTCATTATCGCCTCGGAGACCGCGAAGTTCGGCCAGCCGGAGATCACCCTTGGCGTCATTCCCGGCATGGGCGGCTCGCAGCGGCTGACGCGCGCCGTCGGCAAGGCGAAGGCCATGGACCTGATCCTGACCGGCCGCGTGATGGATGCGGCCGAGGCGGAACGATCCGGACTCGTTTCGCGTGTGGTGGCGCCCGAGCGTCTCATCGACGAGGCTTTGGCCGCGGCCGAAAAGATCGCCTCGCTTTCACAGCCCTCGGTCATGATGGCCAAGGAGGCGGTCAGCCGCGCCTTCGAGACGACGCTGGAGGAAGGGTTGCGGTTCGAACGCCGCCTGTTTCATAGTCTCTTTGCCACGGACGATCAGAAAGAAGGCATGGCCGCCTTCATCGAGAAGCGCAAACCTGCCTTCAAGCACCGTTGAATCCTTTTCGGCGCTTGCTGCCGGAAAGCTTGAAAATCCGCGTTGACGCGGGCCGGCTTTAGGGTTATATGCCCGCCCACGGTTCGGAAAGCCGCTCTGGTTTTCCGCGATTGCTCCCGTATTGCTGGATTTGGTGGCCGCAGGGCCCGCGGTAATGGCGGAGTTTGTTCGAATTCTTGAGAGAGGCATCCATGGCCAATACAACTTCGGCGAAAAAAGCGACCCGCAAGATCGCCCGCCGTACCGACGTCAATAAGGCTCGTCGCTCGCGCGTGCGTACTTTCGTTCGCCAGGTCGAAGAGGCCATCGCATCCGGTGACGCCGACAAGGCGAAGGCAGCTTTCCTGGCCGCTCAGCCGGAACTCGCCCGCGCCGCCAGCAAGGGTGTGCTGCACTCCAACACGGCATCGCGCAAGGTCTCTCGCCTGGCCGCTCGTGTGAAGGCTCTGTCGGTCTCCACGACCGCGTAATAATCCATTAACGACCTCCTCGTTATGATTAGCCCGGTAATTTTACCGGGCTTTTTCGATTCCGCCGAACAACCTCTGCATGGTAAATCTCACGACTGTTTCGTGTCAGTGCCATGACATGAAAAAGACTTTAAAAACAAGTGCTTGCGCAAGGATGCTTTCCCGTTGCGCGACTCTGGCCGAACCTTTGCGGATCACGGGCGAGTCAAGAAGATTTTTATTTTTTTTCTTTCTTTGCGTGTCAAAATAGCCCGAATGGGGAATCTCTTTGATTCAACTGCGATTCTTTTTTGACGCTGGTGTGACGCCCGAAAAGGGCGGCCGGAGTCAATGGCCGCATCTTAATTTTGCGTAAAATTCATCGTTGATCTTGCCATTTGATCCTGCCTAAATGGCGTCCAACAGAGGGCGCGGACATCACCTGCAGAGTTCGGTCTTAACTGCCACGTCGGCAGGGCGATGAATTTGTGCCATCTGTTACGGAGCCTTGCGCTTCCGTTTTTTCAAGCACTTGACGGATTTGGGCCGTAACGTGGCTGTTACGGGACAGGGATGTTTTGTGCCTATGGCAACCACACGTTTAACGTGAGGCTGCCGGATAGGGATAGTAATATTGCGTTCGGGCTGGTCGGCCGAAAACGAGGATTGACCGACAGCCTGGCACGGAAAGCCGATGAAGGCGCCGCATGAATGCGGTACCTGCAATGGACTTCTGTGTCGTGTTTGAGTGAACCGGCAGGCGAGTGGCTTCATGAGGATGCCGCCAGCCCGTCAAAGCGGGGAATGATCGGGCGGCTGTTTTAGCGGAGGCCGCCCGGTGGAATTGAAAGGCGGCATTATGCAGATGAATACGATGATGGCAGGCGGGCTCGACAATGGGGATGCGGCACCGCAAGCGTTCGGCTCCATGCGCCAGGAAGTGGGGGAAGCTAAGGCGGAAATGAAGCAGAGCATTTTGTTTGAGCGCGTCAGCGCGCGCTTGAAGGCCCAGGTCGGTCCTGACGTCTATGCCAGCTGGTTTGCCAGGTTGAAGCTGCATTCGGTCTCGAAGAGCGTCGTTCGCCTTTCTGTTCCCACGACCTTCCTGAAGTCGTGGATCAACAATCGTTATCTCGATCTCATCACCGGTCTGTTCCAGGCCGAAGACCCGGAAATCCTGAAAATCGAAATCCTGGTGCGCACCGCAACGCGCAGCGGCATGAAGGCCGTCGACGAGGTGGTCCAGCCCGAGCCGGCTGCTCCCGCGCAGATGCGCCGTCCGCCGAGCGCCCAGCCGGCCGGTCAGGCCGTCCAGCAGGCAGTTTCGGCCGTTGCCGCCGCAAGGCCCGCAAGCCTCGGTACCCCGCTGTTCGGCTCGCCGCTCGACAGCCGTTTCACCTTCGATACCTTCGTGGAAGGCAGCTCGAACCGCGTCGCGCTTGCGGCTGCCAAAACGATCGCGGAAGTCGGCTCCGGCGCCGTACGGTTCAATCCGCTGTTTGTCCATTCGACGGTCGGGCTCGGCAAGACTCATCTCTTGCAGGCGATCGCCAATGCGGCGGTCCAGAACCCGCGGGCCCTGCGTGTCGTCTATCTGACGGCCGAATATTTCATGTGGCGCTTCGCCACGGCGATCCGCGACAACGACGCGCTGACGCTGAAAGACTCGTTGCGCAACATCGACCTCTTGATCATCGATGACATGCAGTTCCTGCAGGGCAAGATGATCCAGCATGAATTCTGCCATCTCCTGAATATGCTGCTCGACAGCGCCAAGCAGGTCGTCGTCGCCGCCGACCGCGCGCCATGGGAGCTGGAGTCGCTCGATCCGCGCGTCCGCTCGCGCCTGCAGGGCGGTGTTGCCATCGAACTCGACGCGCCGGATTATGAAATGCGCCTCGAAATCCTCAAGCGGCGCCTGGCCGCGGCCCGGCTCGAGGACCCCTCTCTCGAAATTCCCGCAGACCTCCTGCAGCATGTCGCCCGCAATATCACGGCCAGCGGCCGGGAACTCGAAGGCGCCTTCAACCAGCTGATCTTCCGCCGCTCCTTCGAGCCGAACCTGTCGATCGAGCGCGTCGACGAATTGCTCGCCCATCTCGTCGGTTCGGGCGAACCGCGCCGTGTACGCATCGAGGATATCCAGCGCATCGTCGCCAGGCATTACAACGTCTCGCGCCAGGAACTGGTCTCCAATCGGCGCACCCGCGTGATCGTCAAGCCGCGCCAGATCGCCATGTATCTGTCGAAGACGCTGACGCCGCGCTCCTTTCCGGAAATCGGCCGCCGCTTCGGCGGGCGCGATCACACGACCGTGCTGCATGCCGTGCGCAAGATCGAGGAGCTGATATCAGGTGACACCAAGCTTTCGCACGAAATCGAGCTGCTGAAGCGGCTGATCAACGAGTAATCAGCGGACCTGTCGGGAAATTTGACGGCTGGAAGCGATTCCAGCCGTTTTCCTTTATAAGCTTTTTATTCTATACCTCCCCGCGTCCAAGAAGAGCGCCGAACGGCGCATGGGAGGGAATGAATGAGTTTCGAAAAGATCGCCGTTCTCGGCCTCGGCAAGGTCGGGCGGCTGGCGGCAACGCTGTTGCATGAAGGCGGCTTCAAGGTCATTGGTGTCGATGCGCAACTGCCCCTGGGCGAGCTGCCCTTTACATGCCGCGCAGGCGACATATCCGATCCGCAGGTGATCGGCGAACTGCTCTCGAACGTTGAGGCGGTGCTGTCTTGCCTGCCCTATCACCTGAACATCGAGCTGGCTCGCGCTGCCCATCTTGCCGGCATTCATTACTTCGATCTGACGGAAGACGTCCCAACCACCAATTTCATCATCGAACTGTCGAAGACCGCCCGCGGACTTATGGCGCCGCAATGCGGCCTGGCGCCCGGTTTCGTCGGCATCGTCGGCGCAAGCCTGGCCGACGGCTTCGATCGCTGCCGATCGATCCGCATGCGCGTCGGCGCCCTGCCGCAGCATCCCACGGGTCTTCTCGGCTATGCCTTCAACTGGTCGCCGGAAGGCGTCGTGAACGAATATCTGAACGATTGCGAGGTCATCGAAGCCGGCGTGCGCAAGCTCGTCTCGCCGATGGAGTGGCACGAGACCATCTATGTCGGTGGTGTCAAGCTCGAAGCCTTCACGACATCGGGCGGCCTCGGCACCATGTGCGACACCATGCTCGGCACGGTTGACAATCTCGACTACAAGACCATGCGTTATCCCGGCCATATGGAGCTGATGAACTTCTTCTTCCATGAGCTCTTGATGCGCGACAAGCGCAAGCTCGCCGGCGAGATCCTGACCAATGCCAAGCCGCCTGTCGAAGACGATGTCGTCTACGTGCACGTGGCCGCGGAAGGCACGGAGAACGGCAGCCTGCGTCGCAAGGAATTCGTGCGCGCTTATTACCCGATCGAGATCGCCGGCGCCCGCCGCACAGCGATCGCCTGGACGACGTCGGCCTCGGTCGTCGCCGTCATCGAGATGGTCCGCGATGGTCTCTTGCCGGCGTCCGGTTTCCTGCACCAGGAACACATTCCGCTGGAGATGTTCCTGAAGACGCCGACCGGCAGCCTCTTCAACGCAGGCGCCACCAGCCACGGCTGAGAAGATTTTTCGGCGCGGGCAGCGATATCGTTACCGCGCCGGAACTCTTATGGGTGTCAGCAGGCGAGATCGGCGACGACGGAATCGAGGATCAGCATGCCCGATGGCGTGCAGCGCAGCCGCGAATTGCCGATCCGCTCGACGAATTTGTGTTCGAGCAGGAATTCCTCGCGTTTCGGGTCGAGCTCACGGCCCGAAAGCTGCTGCCAGCGGGCGAGATCGACGCCTTCCCGGAGCCGCAGTCCCATCAGCAGCAGTTCGTCCGACTGTTCCTCGAAACCGAGCCGCTCCTCATCGAGAATGCCGTGGCCGTCGCGCTCGACCATCTCGAGCCAGGCTTCCGGCTTGCGCTCGGTCGCCGTCGCGAGCTTCTCATGCCCACGCGTCAGCCGGCCGTGCGCGCCCGGACCGATGCCGGCATAGTCGCCGTACCGCCAGTAGGTCAGGTTATGGCGGCTTTCGGCACCCGGCCGGGCATGATTGGAAACCTCGTAGGCGGGCATGCCCTCACGCGTCGTGATCTCCTGCGTCGCCTCGTAGAGTAGGGCCGATTGCTCGCCGTCCGGCACGATCAGCTTGCCTGATTTGTGCAGACCGAAGAAGGGCGTGCCTTCCTCGATGGTCAACTGATAGAGCGACAGATGGTCGACCGCATAGGAGATTGCTTCCTTCAGTTCCTTCTCCCATTCCTCGACCGTCTGGTCCGGCCGGGCATAGATGAGGTCGAAGGACATACGCGGGAAGATCTCGCGCGCCAGCCGGATCGCCTTCAGCGCGTCGGCGACGTCATGCAGCCGGCCGAGGAATTTCAGATCGCGGTCGTTCAGCGCCTGTACGCCGAGCGAGACACGGTTGACGCCGACCGCGCGGTAGCCGCGGAACCGTTCGGCCTCGACGCTCGACGGATTGGCTTCCATGGTGATTTCGATGCCGGCGGGCACATGCCAGTGCCGCGCGATGCCGTCGAGAATGGCATCGACCGTCTCCGGCTTCATCAGCGACGGCGTGCCGCCGCCGAGGAAGATGCTCGTCACCGTCTTCGACCCGCTCATTGCCCGGACTGCCGCCATCTCCTTCAGAAAGGCCGATGCAAAGCGCTCCTGGTCCACCGGCTGATGGCGTACATGGCTGTTGAAGTCGCAATAGGGACACTTCGCCGCGCAGAAGGGCCAATGCACATAGACGCCGAAGCCGGGCTCGCCGGTATCGGGCAGCAGCGCGGCGTCGCGCGAGAGGCTTGGCGTATCGAAATTGCCCACGAACAGACCTTATGCCTCCAGGCAGGTTTCGACAAAAAGTTTGAAGGCACGGGCCCGATGCGACAGCGCCTGCGGCTTGCCGAGGTTCCAGCCGTGTTTCTCCTCGCCGCTCATTTCGCCGAAGGTGACGTCATAACCCTCGGGCTGAAAGACCGGATCGTAGCCGAAGCCTTGCGTGCCGCGCGGCGGCCAGACGACATGGCCTTCGACCTCGCCGCGGAAAAGCTCGGTATGCCCGTCCGGCCAGGCAAGGCAGAGCACGCTGACGAAACGCGCCCCGCGCTGTTCAGGCGTCGTTGCGCCGGCATCCTGCAGCGCCTTTTCCACCTTGGCCATCGCCATGTCGAAATCGCGCGTGCCGTCTGCGGTCTCCGCCCAGTTGGCGGTGTAGACGCCGGGATCGCCACCGAGCGCGTCGACCACCAGCCCGGAATCATCCGAAAGCGCCGGCATGCCGGCGGCATTGGCCGAGGCCACCGCCTTGATCGTCGCATTCTCCTCGAAGCTCGTGCCGGTCTCGTCAGGTTCGACGAAATTCAGTTCGGCCGCGGATTTGGCGGTGAAGCCAAGCGGCCCGATCAATTCCTGGATCTCGCGGATCTTGCCGGCATTGTGGCTGGCGACGACGATTGTTTTGGTTTCGAGCTTGCGCATTCAGATATCCTGTTCGAGGCCCCAGATTTTTGCCTCCGCGCATTCCAGGCTGTTGCCGGCAGGGTCGCGGAAATAGATCGAGCGGCCGCCATTTGGCCAGTGCACCTCGGATTCGATCGCGACATCAGCCGCCTTCAGCCGTTCGGCCATGGCATCGATATTGCGGCCGGACACACGAAAACAGGCATGGCCCTGGCCGGTCGCGCCATGCGGCGGCACCTGCAGCGCGTCGGCTGCCGGCGGCTTTATCGTTTCCTCGGGGTTGAAGATGAGGAGAACGCCTGGCCCACAGCGGAAGAAGACATGCCGGCTGCCGGCGCGGGAGATCTTTTCAAGCCCGAGAACGCCCTCGTAGAACGTCTCGGCCTGATCGAGATCGCGCGCATAAAGCGCCGTTTCCAACATGCCTTCCAGCATGGCATTCATCCCGCAATCGCCTCTTTCTGCAGGGTGACGAGTTCGCTGATGCCGTTCTTGGCAAGCCGCATCAGAGAGCTGAATTCCTCTTCGCTGAACGGCGTGCCTTCGGCCGTGCCCTGGATTTCGACGATGCCGCCGGCGCCGGTCATGACGAAGTTCGCATCGGTCTCGGCAGAGGAATCCTCGAGATAATCGAGGTCGATCACCGGCTGGTTGGCGAAAACGCCGCAGGAGATGGCGGCGACATGATCCTTCAGGACCCGGTCGACCTTGATCATGTTGCGGCTTTCCATCCATTTCAGGCAATCGTAAAGCGCGATCCAGCCGCCGGTGATCGAGGCGGTCCGTGTGCCGCCATCGGCCTGGATGACGTCGCAATCGAGCGTGATCTGCTTTTCGCCGAGCGCCTGCAGATCGACGACGGCGCGCAGCGACCGGCCGATCAGCCGTTGGATTTCCTGCGTGCGGCCGCCCTGCTTGCCGGCGGCGGCCTCGCGTTTCATGCGCTCGCCGGTCGCCCGCGGCAGCATGCCGTATTCGGCCGTGACCCAGCCCTTGCCGGTGTTGCGCAGCCATGGCGGCGTCTTTTCCTCGAGGCTTGCGGTGCAAAGCACATGCGTATCGCCGAATTTCACCAGGCAGGAGCCTTCCGCATGCTTGGAAAAATTGCGCTCGAACGAGACCTTGCGCATCTGGTCGGTTTTTCTGCCTGAAGGCCGCATTCTTATCTCCTGGAGTTGCTGACCGCTTCTACGATTGGCGGCGCTCATTTGCAAATTCCCTTTTGCCACGCGTGCGAGTTTGACTATATTTTCGGGAGCATCATCAGCGTGGGTTCGAGAGGTTCATGGGCATCAGGTCGACGTCGGTTTCGGATGCCGTTGCTGCGCTGGACGAGCGCTCCAGAGAAATTTTTCGCCGCATCGTCGAGGGTTATCTCGAAAGCGGCGAGCCGCTCGGCTCGCGCAATCTGTCGCGCCTGTTGCCGATGTCACTCTCGCCGGCGTCGGTGCGAAATGTCATGAGCGATCTCGAGGAACTCGGTCTCATCTATTCCCCCCATGTCAGCGCCGGCCGGCTGCCGACCCAGATCGGGCTGCGCTTCTTCGTCGATGCCTTCATGCAGATCGGCGATCTCTCCGCCGAGGACCGCGCCAGTATCGACCGCCAAGTGCGGGCCGAAAGCGGCGGCAATCCGGTGGAATCGATGATGAACGAGGCGAGCCGCATGCTTTCCGGCATCTCGCGCGGGGCCGGCCTCGTCATCACCTCGAAAAGCGATCCGGTGCTGAAACATGTCGAGTTCATCCGGCTTGAACCGACAAAGGCGCTCGCCGTGCTCGTCGGCGATCACGACCAGGTGGAAAACCGCATCATCGAACTGCCTGCCGGCATCACCTCCTCGCAGTTGACGGAGGCGGCGAATTTCCTCAACGCGCACATGTCCGGCCAGACGCTGCCGGAGCTGCGCAAACAATTAAGCCGTTTGAAGGATGATGTCCGCCACGAGCTCGATGCGCTCTCGCGCGATCTTGTCGAGCGCGGCATCGCCGTCTGGGCCGGCAGCCCGGAGGAGGGAAAGCCCGCCCAGCTGATCATCCGCGGCCGCGCCAACCTGCTCGAGGGCCTTGCCGGCGCCGAAGATCTCGACCGGCTTCGCATGCTGTTCGACGATCTCGAAAAAAAGGACAGCCTGATCGAGCTTCTCAACCTGGCCGAAAGCGGTTCGGGCGTGCGCATCTTCATCGGTTCGGAAAACAAGCTCTTCTCGCTGTCCGGCTCGTCGCTCATCGTCGCGCCCTATCGCGACGATGATGACCGGATCGTCGGCGCTGTCGGCGTCATCGGCCCGACGCGGCTCAATTATTCCCGCATCGTGCCGATGGTGGATTACACCGCTCAGCTGGTCTCCCGCCTGTCGCGCAATCCGCTTTGACATCATCACTGAGGAAGCGCGGAATTTTCGCTTCTTCGTCACGCAGACTTGATTTTTTCCGGCCAAACCTCGATATCGGGCGCATCTGAAAATACCAACCGGAGACCGTCATGACCGATGAAACGACGAAAAACGGACCTGACGCAACTGCGGCCGATGCCGCAGCCGACGCTGCCGTCAACGTCGAGACTGCCACTGTCGAGCAGGAGGAGGCCAAGCAGCCGGATCCGCTCGAGCTTCTGAAGGCCGAGAATGCCGAGCTGCGTGACCGCTATCTGCGACTTGCCGCCGAGATGGATAATCTGCGCCGTCGCACCGAGCGCGAGGTGAAGGATGCAAAATCCTATTCCGTCGCCGGTTTCGCTCGCGACATGCTCGCCGTCTCGGACAATTTGCGCCGGGCGCTGGACGCCATCTCTCCCGAGGCCAAAGCCACGGCCGACGCCGGCCTCACCACGCTGATCGAAGGTGTGGAAATGACCGAGCGCTCGATGCTCTCGGCGTTGGAGCGACACGGCGTTCGCAAGCTGGAGCCGGTCGGCCAGAAATTCGATCCGAATTTCCATCAGGCCATGTTCGAGGTGCCGAACTCCGAAGTGCCGAACAACACCGTCGTCCAGGTCGTGCAGGCCGGCTTCACCATCGGCGAGCGCGTCCTGCGCCCGGCCATGGTCGGCGTCGCCAAGGGCGGCCCGAAACCGGTTGAGGCCGAAGCCAATTCCGTCTTCGACGAGAAAGACGCCTGAGGTCGTTCGGAGAAGGAAAGAATAATCAGATGCGGGCGAAGCGCTCGATCAGGAGATCGAAGAAACCGTCCGCATCGACGTAACGCATCACCTTGGCGTTGCGCTTGCGGTCGGTCACATGCCACCAGTCGACGACGGTCATGCCGGCGGTAAGTTCGGACCGGACCTCGATCTCGACATTGCAGTCCCGGCCCTGGAAAAGTTCCGGTTTCAGCAGATAGGCGACAACCGTCGGGTCGTGCAACGGCCCGCCGTCGGAGCCGTATTTCTCGATATCGAAGCGTTCGAAGAATTCCAGCATTTCGACCATGGCCTTAACAGGCGCCGTGCCGATCTCAGCCATGCGTTTGACCCGGTCCTTGCGGGTCAGCAGCTGGTGCGTCACGTCGAGCGGCATCATCACGATCGGAACGCCGGAGCGGAAAACGATATCGGCCGCCTCGGGATCGACATAGATGTTGAATTCGGCGGCCGGCGTAATATTGCCGCCCTCGAAGAAGCCGCCGCCCATCATCACCAGCTCGCGAATGCGAGCAACGATGTCGGGCGCCTTCTGGAAGGCCATGCCGATATTGGTGAGCGGCCCGAGGGTGCATAGCGTCACCGTGCCTTCCGGCTCGCGGCGCAGCGTCTCGATGATGAAATCGACGGAATGGCCGAGTTGCAGCGCCATCGTCGGTTCGGGCAGAACAGGTCCGTCGAGGCCGGTCTTGCCGTGCACATGTTCTGCCGTCACCAGCTTGCGGGCGATCGGCTTGTCGGCGCCAGCGAAAACCTTCACATCCGTGCGGCCGCAGAGTTCGCAGACGATGCGCGCGTTGCGGCTGGTGAGAGACAGCGGCACGTTGCCGGCGACCGTCGTGATCCCCAGCACCTCGAGCTCACCCGGGCTGCCGAAAGCCAGCATGATGGCGGCCGCGTCGTCCTGGCCGGGATCGGTGTCGATGATGATCTTTCTCGCGCTTGCCATTCCAATCGTCCCGTTCTCGCCACGCCGCTTATCCCGGCGGGCACCATTTCTTCATTTCCCGTCACAAATCGGCACATTCCGCGCGGGCATGTTTTGATGCGAGGCAGCAGGTCCTTTGTCAAGCAAGGAGGCAGACGCTGCCATTCGAAAAGTGACAGATGTTTAAATCGGGGAGGGCGCGAGCGCCTTGCAGCGCCGTGGTCATGCCCCCATATTAGCGGCATCCGGATGCTGCACTTTTAGGTCCGGGATGGTCGCTTGCATCAAGGACTTGAAAAGAGATGAGCCGCATTACCCCTTTCGCCAGCCCGCTACTTCTGGGCTTTGACGCCATGGAAAAGACGCTGGAGCGCATTTCCAAGGCGAGCGACGGATACCCGCCTTACAATATCGAACGTATCGCCGCCGACAGCGGCGCGCCCGAGCGTCTGCGCATCACCCTTGCCGTTGCCGGTTTCAGCGAGGAGGAGCTTGATGTCTCCACCGAGGAGAACCAGCTTGTCATCCGCGGCCGTCAGGTGGAGCAGGGCGAGCGGGATTATCTCTATCGCGGCATCGCCGCCCGCCAGTTCCAGCGCACCTTCGTGCTGGCCGACGGCATGCAGGTCTTAGGCGCCGGCCTAAAGAACGGTCTGCTCTCCGTCGATCTAATTCGACCCGAACCCGCCCGCATGGTCAAGAAAATTAACATTTCGGTTTCACAGTAGCACAACGGTTTGTCGAACCGTTGGTCCCTTCTTCCGGAGGAACAGGAATGTTGATGAAAGAAGCCACGTCTCACTTGACCAAATCCGAGCTTGCCCACATCGGCAACGGCGAGGTCGCCTACATCAGAAAGATGCGCACCGAAGAGGTCGCCAAGTGTTTTCCAGAGGCGCCGGATATCGATCCGAATGTCGATCTCTGGGCGCTCTTCGGCGCCGACGGCACGCCGATTCTGCTGACGGACAACCGTTCCAGCACCTTCTTCAAAGCGGCCGAGGACGAATTGAAGACGGTCAGCCTGCACTGACCGTCAACACCGTCTGCTACGTTTCACTGCTTGCGGTGCACGGTCGCTCTATTCGATTTCGCTGCCGTAGGGACGGATGTCGCGACATTATCGCCAATCGAACCACGGCGTCAGCAAGCCCGTCTTGCGCCGATAGGCTTCGTATTCGGATGCCAGCGGTGATAGGGCGAATTTCCTCTCCTCGCTGCGGGCTGCAATCACGTAGACAACCGTAAAAAATAAGACCGGCAGGATCGACCATATCGACCAAGATGCGAGCGCCCACCCCGACCAGAAGAGCAGGTAGGACGTGTAAAAAGGGTGCCGCAGGTAGCGATAGGGACCGTCGGTGACAAGACTATCTGGGTGATCGAGGGTGAACACAAAGCGCAACCTGGCCTCTCGCGACGCCGACACCGCCCACCAGAACAAGCCCGCCGACCCGATTTCAAATCCCAGTCCGACGACCTGTACCCATAGCATCTGCGTCCCGGACCAAACCAGGTACAGGAAAAACGCCGTCGTCGCGATGACGACGGCGGTGATCAGCTTTGCTCCGGCTTCCATCTTCGGCGAGTTGAAGTGGCCTCGCAACGACCACGCGTAGAACCCGACGACACTCAGGCTGGTGATCGAAATAACAATGTCCAGAAGAAATTGCATCGTGATGCTCACCGTGAAAGGTTGGTTGCAATTGCTGCTGCGACAGACCTAACCCGTATACAACGCCAAGGCAAATGATTGTGTATTGACGCGTAACCGCCCCGAAACGTGTCGTGATTGCACGACCTGGTTCAGATCTGGTTTACGATGATCATGCACCTGCCATAGATATTTTCGTGCAAGACTTTGGCTGCGCGTTAGGGGTCGCAGTTATGGACATATTTCACTGTACAATCGACACCAGCCACGGCGCTGTGCGCATCAGTGACACTATTGATGGCGCTGCACCACTGGTTATGATACACGGTTCGGGCAGCTCACGGACGGTCTTTTCACAGCAATTACACAGCCATTTGTCCCGGAATTGGCGTCTGATTGCGCTCGATCTTCCGGGACATGGCGAATCGAGCGACGCTCGAGATCCGCAGTCAACTTACACCGTCACCGGTCTTGCCGACTGCATAGGAGAGGTGGCAGCCCGCATGGGGCTCCATCGCTTTCCCGTGCTGGGATGGTCGCTTGGCGGTCATGTCGCGATTGAGATGGCGGGCAGCAGCAACGGCATTTCGGGCCTGATGTTGTGCGGCACGCCACCGATCCACAGCGGTCTCCTCGGAATGCTGCGGGGATTCCATCCATCATTTGATATTCTTCTGGCATCAAAAGAGAACTTTACATCGCGTGATGTGGAGCGGTTTCAGTCTCTTTGCTTTGGAGACACGAGCAACCCCTCCTTTCGCGATGACATAGCGCGCGCGGACGGGAGACTAAGGAGCGTTTTTTCTCGCGCAATGTTGCGGGGGCAGGGGGTGGATCAGCGCCGCACCGTCGAACAGGCTGATATACCCATTGCTTTTGTGAATGGGTCTTATGACCCCTTTGTCAAACTCAGCTATTTTTCGGGCCTGAACATCCAGTTGCTCTTCGAAGGCAAAGCGCATGTAATAGAAGGGGCTGGACACGCGCCCTTCTGGGAAAAGCCGGAGAGCTTCAACTCGATGCTCGACCGGTTCCTGAACACAGTCGCCGCTCATGAAGCCAATACCGATCTGAAAAATCAACACTGTCGCCGCAGTGCAAGCCAGATATAGGATCATCATTTCGGCAAATGACATGCTCCCGGTCATTTTCTCCCTTCCATTTGAGAGGAGGGTGGCCAGCACGGAAATAGTCGCGTCAGCGGCTATTGCAACCGTTCCACGGCGGAAGTCTACGCGCCACAAGTGAGAGCCTAGCGCGTTCGGTCCGGTTTGTTGTCGTCGTCGGTTTTAGAGCCGGATGCCGGAAATTGCCGACAGCCTCAGATCTTCCTGAAGGTCAGATAGGCCGAGGAGCGGCCCTCGCGGCGTGCCTTCGCCTCGTAGCGCGTGCTCGGCCAGCCCTCATAGGGGGTCAGCCAATCCGCCGCATTGTCGGCCAGCCAGTCGAAGCCGCCATGGTCGCGGCATTTGATCAGCGTCCAGTTCACATAGGTGTCGATGTCGGAGGCGAAGCAGAACAGGCCGCCGGGCTTCAGCACCCGGTGAAAGCGGTCGAGATTGGTCTTCGAGACGAAGCGGCGTTTCCAGTGCTTCCGCTTCGGCCAGGGATCGGGATAGAGCAGATCGATGTGGTCGAGCGAAGCGTCCGGCAGCCAGTCGAGCAGTTGCGTCGCATCGTCATTATAGACGCGAATGTTCTGCGCGCCCGTCTGGCCGACGCGTGACAAAAGCTTCTGCATCGAATTGACGAAGGGCTCGACGCCGATGAAGCCGGTGGACGGGGTCTCCAGCGCGCGATGCATCAGATGCTCGCCGCCGCCGAAACCGATTTCCAGCCGCAATGTCTTGACCGGAACCGGGAAGAGGGAGGTCAGCGGCTCCGGGGGAGCCGCCGAGAGATCGATGAGGAATGCCGGGAGCAGGCTATTCAGCGTTTCCGCCTGCTGTTCGCGCAGGGCCTTTCCCTTGCGGCGACCGAAAAAGGCTTCGGTCGCCCGTCCCCGGCGCTCCATATCCGTCATGCAGCGACCTTGGTCTTGACGGCTTCCTTGAGCGCCTTGACAAGGTCGGTGCGCTCCCAGGAGAACGAGCCATCGCGGCCAGCCTTGCGGCCGAAATGACCATAGGCCGAGGTCTTGGCGTAGATCGGCTTGTTGAGGTCGAGGTGACGGCGGATGCCCGACGGCGACAGGTCCATATTCTGGCGGATCGCCGCTTCAACCTGGTCTTCCGACACACCCTTGCCGGTGCCGTGCAGGTCGACATAGATCGACAGCGGCTGAGCGACGCCGATGGCGTAGGAGAGCTGAATCGTGCAGCGGTCGGCGAGGCCGGAGGCGACGACGTTCTTGGCGAGGTAGCGGGCGGCATAGGCAGCCGAACGGTCGACCTTGGTCGTGTCCTTGCCGGAAAATGCGCCGCCGCCATGTGGAGCCGCACCGCCATAGGTGTCGACGATGATCTTGCGGCCGGTCAGGCCCGCATCGCCGTCCGGTCCGCCGATGACGAACTTGCCGGTCGGATTGATGTACCACTTGCAATCCTCGGCAATCTTCAGTTCGCCGAGCGCCTCGCGAATATAGGGCTCGACGACGGCGCGGACCTTCTTGGAATCCCAGCTCTCGTCGAGATGCTGGGTCGAAAGCACGATCGAGGTCACTTCCGACGGCTTGCCGTCGACGTAACGCACGGTCACCTGGCTCTTGGCATCGGGGCCGAGCTTGGCGACTTCACCGTCGCCCTTCTTGCGGGCGGCTGCAAGCAGCTGCAGAATCCTGTGGGAATAATAGATCGGAGCCGGCATCAGGTCCGGCGTTTCCTTGCAGGCGTAACCGAACATGATGCCCTGGTCGCCGGCGCCCTCGTCGCCCTGCTGGTCGGCGGCGCTATCGACGCCTTGGGCGATATCGGCCGACTGCGAGTGCAGCAGCACGTCGATCTTTGCCTTCTTCCAGTGGAAGCCGTCCTGTTCGTAGCCGATATCCTTGATGGCGCGGCGGGCGGCGGCCTTGAACTTCGAGGGATTGATGACGTCCTTGCCGTCCTTGTCCTTCTTCATCAGGCTCGGCGGCAGGCGGACCTCGCCGGCGATGACGACACGGTTGGTCGTCGCCAGCGTTTCGCAGGCAATGCGCACGCCCCACGGATTGACGCCGGTCTTGGCCGCTTCGCGGTAGACCAGATCGACGATCTCGTCGGAGATGCGGTCACACACTTTGTCCGGATGACCTTCGGCAACAGATTCGCTGGTAAAGAGATAATTCGCGCGCATTCCGGGATTCCCCTCAAAGAATAAAAGCCAGCTAGTAGGTACTCAGTTCGAGCGCTGATGACAAGCGCACAAGGACATAAATATATCTTTATATCTGCGGCGATGTGACAAATTTTGCCCGAAAAACGCAAAAAAGCGGCCTTTCGACCGCCTTTCCTATTTTGCGATGAGAGCTGGATCAGTCAGCGTCGGCTTCGGCAGCGAGCGCCTTGACCAGTTCCACGACCTTGCGGCGGACCTTGGGATCGGAAATCTTGACGAAGGCACGGTTGAGCTGCAGCCCCTCCGAGGAGGAGAGGAAATCTACGACGTAATTCGAGCTGGAGGCTTCGGCCATGCCGCCGACGGCGCCGGCATGTTCGCCGGGCGCATCTTCGAAGAAGAAGGAGACCGGAACATTGAGAATGCTCGAGATGTTCTGCAGACGGCTCGCGCCGACACGGTTGGTGCCCTTCTCATATTTCTGGATCTGCTGGAAGGTGATGCCGAGGCTTTCGCCAAGCTTTTCCTGGCTCATGCCCAACATCGTCCGGCGAAGGCGAATGCGGCTGCCCACATGGATGTCGATCGGATTCGGCTTCTTCTTATTTTCAATCATGGTCGTGCCCTAGCTACGAATTTCTGTTTCCAACCGGCATGCCCCTGATCCATCCCAAAACGCCACGTTGTAAGCGGCGGGAACCCGCCGATTAACATACGTTAAGAACGCCGATTGACACCACTATGCAATTTTAGGGGTTTTTGGTCAATTCAACCCTAAAATAAAACCTCTGCGTGAAATTAGCCCAATCAATATCAACAGTGCTTCGGTCAACCAGAAGTATGTCTGAAGGGGGTATGTGGTTCCGAACCCATTGCCGAACCCATCAACAGTTGCATCAATAAAGCCGGTCTCACCAAGACCGAGGCCTGCGATGATTTCCCCATGCGCGTTCACGAGTGCCGATATGCCGTTGTTGGCGTCGCGAATCAGCGGCAGGCCGGTCTCGATTGCCCGCACCCGCGCCTGCTGAAAATGCTGGTAGGGTCCGGGCGTGATGCCGAACCAGGCATCGTTGGTGAGGTTGAGGAGCGCGTTGGCATCCACGATGTCGCCGGTCATTTCGCCCGGAAAGATGATCTCATAGCAGATCAGCGGGTAGAGATTGAGGCCGCCGGGCAGCGCCAGCAGGTGCCGGCTTGCGGCGGCCGAAAAGCCGCCCGGTATCTCGACGACGTTCTGGATGCCGAGTTCGGTGAGGATGTCCTCGAAGGGCAGATATTCGCCGAAAGGCACGAGATGCACCTTGTCGGAGGCGGCGATGATCTGGCCGCGGCCGTCGATCACATAGATGGAATTGTAGTAGCGCACCGGTGTGCCAGGCCCCAGCTCCTCGGCGCGCACTGCGCCGGCGATCAGGATCTGGTCGTCGTCGAGCGTATCGGCGATCCGCGTCAGCGCATCCTGGTTGTCGGTGAGGATGAAGGGGATCGAGGTTTCCGGCCAGACGATGATGTTGGGTTTGCGTCCGCCATTCCTCGGCGCTTCGGCCGAAAGCTTCAGATGGGTCTCGAAGATCGCATTGCGGTCGGCGTCGTTGTCCATCTTCGCCGCCTGATCGATGGCCGGCTGCACCAGCCGCACCACGGGTCGCTTGTCCTCGGGCAAGGGCTGCGGTCGCGGCGCCAGATGGAGGGCATAGGCGCCGTAACCGAGATGTGCGGTAAACAGCAGGGCGGCGAGCGCAATTCCAGGCTTCGCGCCCTGTCGCGTCCCGATGAGCGCCGGGGTGGAAAAGACGAAGACGGCAAGTGTCGTCACCCCCGTCACGCCGATCACATGCGCCGACTGCATCATCAGCGGAACGGGCATAAGGCCGTAACCGATGGCATTCCAGGGAAAGCCGGTGAGAATCACGCTTCGAAGCCATTCCATCAGGCCGAAACCGGCCGCAAGTGCGGCGATCCGTCCCAGGCCGTCCGACCAGACGAGCCGGGCAAGTGCAGTCGCCAGCCCGTAGAAGACCGCAAGGCCGGCCGGCAGTCCGAGGACTGCCAGGGGCAGTGCCCAGGCAAATTCCTCCGAATCGACCAGCAAGGCATGGCCGATCCACCAGAGGCCGGCGACGAAATAGCCGAAGCCGAACAGCCAGCCGACGGCAAAGGCCGGCCATAGCCTGCCGATCAGGCCGCTTTCAGGAGAAGCCGCCGCCCCGTCGAGCAGCCAGACGAGCAGCGTGAAGGAGAGAAACATCGCCGCGAAAAAACCGAAAGGCGGCAGCGCCAGAGCGGCGAATGCTCCAGCGGCGACGGCCAGCAACGACCGTTTTAACCCCCAGACGAGGATAACCCTGTCCGCAAGCCGCTCCATGCGCACTCCCATCAAACCGCGAATCAACCCATGCGCAGTCTTTCAAAAAAGCGGCTCTTTGTCCTGTTTCCGCATCGGCCCTGAAAGGCGACCCGATTTTCGTACTGATGCCTAGTTCGTGGTCGATTCGGCCGGCCGGTCGTCGCCGGTCTCGGATCCGAGAGTGATGTCGCCAGCCTCCTTGGCGCGGCGGCGGATCGCGTGGCGCTTGCGGGTGATGCGCAGCCGCTTGATGCGGCGCGGATCTGCGTCGAGAATATGGAATTCGAAGTTCGGCAGGGCCTGGACGACTTCGCCGCGGACGGGGATGCGGCCGAGCGCGGAGAAGATTAGCCCGCCCAGCGTGTCAACCTCGTCGACCTGTTCGCTGATGTCGAAATCCGGTCCGATCGCTTCAGCGATCTCTTCCAGCTCGACACGGGCGTCGGCGACGAAGACGTCTTCGGCGACGCGCTTGAACATCACCTCTTCGTCGTCATGTTCGTCGTCGATATCGCCGACCACCATTTCGACGATGTCCTCGTGCGAGGCGAGACCGTCGGTGCCGCCATACTCGTCGATGACGAGCGCCATCTGCGTACGGTTCACCTGCATTCTGCGCAAGAGGTCGGAGGCCAGCATCGACGGCGGCACGAACAGGATCTTGCGGATGATGCCGGCCTCAGCCAGCGTCTTCTGCAGGTCGACCCGGGCAAGATCGAAATTCGGCTTGCTCGAGCGCGGCGGCTTCTGGATGTTCTCCGGCGCGACTTCGATCGGCGGGGCTGCAGCGGCCGGCTTTGCCGGGCCGCGGCGCTTGTTGCGCGCCTGCTTGGCGACATAGGAGAGCAGGTCGCGGATATGCACCATGCCGCGTGGGTCATCGAGCGTATCGGCATAAACAGGCATGCGCGAGCGGCCGGATGCCTCGAAAAGGATCATCAGCTCGCCGATGGTGATATTTTGGTCCACCGCCTCGATATCGGCGCGCGGCACCATCACGTCGGCGACGCGCACCTCGCGAAAGCGCAGGATATTGTGCAGCATCGCCCGTTCGTCGGGCGAAAAGGCGTCGTCGCCGGCCGCATCGGTCATCAGCGCATCGGCAAGATCCTCGCGCAGTCGCGAGCCCTGCTGCGGGCGGAGAATGCGGGCGGCGCGCGACCAGAAGGATTGGGATCGGCCGGATGGCCGACTACTACTGCCGACCTCATCCGAAGAAGAGGATGGCTCGGAGTCCTTGGCGTCTGCCGCCGGCTTCGTCGTAAAGTCGCTCATGGTTCCATTTTAAGGTCTTGACCCTCGTAGGGATCAGATAGGCCGAGCTGCGCCAAAATGCGAGTCTCCAGCCCCTCCATAATTTCGGCTTCGGCATTATTCATATGGTCGTAGCCGAGAAGATGCAAGAAACCGTGCACCAGAAGATGGGTCAGGTGGTCGTCAAAACTCTTCTCGAGTTCCTGGGCTTCCCGCTCCACCGTCTCCCGGGCGATGATGATGTCGCCAAGCATCGGCCCGGGCAGCTTGCCGCGCTCAACCGGAAAGGCCGGGAAGGAAAGGACATTGGTCGGCTTGTCCTTGCCGCGCCATTCGGCATTGATGTCCTGGATTGAGGCATCGTCGGTAAAGACCAGCGAAACTTCGGGCGGCATTTTCGGGAAGGGCTGCTTCTCATTGTCGCGAAGATAGACCGCGGCGGCCCCGAGCACACGCTCGCAAAAAACCAGCAGCGTTTCCTCGCCGGGCCAGCCGATATTCTCGATGCTGATCTGGATATCGAGTTCAGCCATCAGTCCTGCCGGCCGACGTCTTCGGCTTCGACAAGATAGGTGGCGTCATAGGCTCTGACGATGCGCCCGACCAGCGGATGGCGCACGACGTCGGTGTCCTTGAAGCGCACGATCGAGATGCCCTCAACGCCGTTCAGCAGCTCCAGGGCCTCGACGAGGCCGGATTTGACGCCCCGCGGCAGGTCGATCTGGCTCGGGTCGCCGGTGACGATCATGCGGGCATTTTCGCCAAGACGCGTCAGGAACATCTTCATCTGCATCGACGTCGTGTTCTGCGCTTCGTCAAGGATGATGGCGGCGTTGGCGAGCGTGCGGCCGCGCATGAAGGCGAGCGGCGCAATTTCAATGACGCCGGCGGTGATCGCCCGATCGACCTTGTCGGCCGGGATCATGTCGTAGAGCGCGTCATAGAGCGGGCGAAGATAGGGGTCGACCTTTTCCTTCATGTCGCCGGGCAGGAAGCCGAGGCGTTCGCCGGCCTCGACGGCCGGGCGCGACAGGATGATCTTTTCGACGGCGCCGCGCTCCAGCATCTGGGCGGCATGGGCGACGGCGAGATAGGTCTTGCCGGTGCCGGCCGGGCCGACGCCGAAGACGAGCTCGGCGCGCTCCAGCGCCCTGATATAGGCGTCCTGAGTCGGCGTGCGGGCGATGATCGTTTTCTTGCGCGTCGAAATCTGCGCCATCGTCAGCTTGGCCTTGCGCTCCATGGTGGGAAGGCTGAGCTGATCGTCGGCGGCGACCGCCATGCGGATTGCGCCCTCGACGTCGGATCGTTCCACGCTGCCGCCTTTCTGAAGCTTTTCATAGAGATAATCGAGCGTGCGCCGCGCCTGATTGGTGGTCACGACATCGCCCGATATGACGACGGAATTGCCGCGTGCCCGCGCATCGATATTCAGCCGCTCCTCGAGCAGCTTTAGATGCTGGTCGAACTGGCCGAAGAGTTCGCTGGCGAACCGATTGTTCTCGAACGTCAGGACGAAGTGATTGGTGTCGCTCGGCGTGCGGGGGTGGCGCGGTGAAGAAGAAACCAATTCTTGTCCGTTCAAGCGGTCGGGCTCCTTGGGTTAGACCGTAGCCTCTGCGCGTTCGGCAAACAGGCTGTTCGTTCCGGTTCCGGTGATTCGCACTTTGATAATGTCACCGATTTGCGATGCTTTTGCATCAACATTCACGGATTGAAGCCAGGGAGAACGTCCGATCAGCTGACCCGGCATGCGGCCGGGCTTTTCGAGCAGCAGATCGATCTCCTTGCCGATGCAGGATTCGGCAAATTCCTGCTGCTGCTTCAAAAGAAGCACTTGCAGGCGTTCCAGCCGTTCTGCCTTGATCTCTTCCGGCACCTGGTCCTTCAGTTCCGCGCCGGGCGTGCCCGGCCGAGTCGAGTATTTGAACGAGAAGGCCTGCGCATAGCGCACCTCCTCCACAAGTCTGAGTGTATCCTCAAAATCCTTGTCTGTCTCCCCCGGAAAACCGGTGATGAAATCGCCCGATAGCGCGATGTCCGGGCGCATGGCGCGGATGCGCTCGATCAGACTGAGATATTCGGCCGCCGTATGACGCCGGTTCATCGCCTTCAGGATCCGGTCGGAGCCCGATTGCACCGGCAGGTGCAGGTAGGGCATCAGCGCCCGGAGGTCGCGATGCGCCTCTATCAGCCGGTCGTCCATGTCGCGGGGATGGCTTGTGGTATAACGCAGCCGCGCCAGGCCGGGGATCTCGGCAAGCCGGTAGAGCAGGTCGCCGAGGCTCCATGCCTCGCCGCGCGGTCCGGCGCCATGCCAGGCATTGACGTTCTGGCCGAGCAGGATGATTTCGCGCACTCCGGCTTCGACGAGCTTTTCGGCCTCCTCGACAATCTGCGAGACCGGCCGCGATACTTCCGAGCCGCGCGTATAAGGCACGACGCAGAATGTGCAGAACTTGTCGCAGCCCTCCTGCACCGTCAGGAAGGCGGTGACGCCGCGGGCGCGGATCTTGCGGCTCTCGGCAATCGGCAGATGCTCGAACTTGTCCTCGATCGCATATTCCGTATCGACGACGCGCTGGCCCTCTTTGGCCCGGCGCAGCGCCTCCGGCAGGCGGTGATAAGTCTGCGGCCCGATGACGACGTCGACAGCCGGCGCCCGGCGCAGGATCTCCTCACCTTCGGCCTGGGCGACGCAGCCGGTTACGCCGATCATCATCTCCCGGCCGTCGACTGCCTTCTTCTTTTTCATCTCGCGCAGCCGGCCGAGCGCCGAATAGACCTTCTCGGCCGCCTTCTCCCTGATATGACAGGTGTTGAGCAGAACGAGATCCGCCTGTTCCATGTCTTCGGTCGGTTCGTAGCCGTCGCGGGCAAGCGCATCGCTCATGCGCATGGAGTCATAGACGTTCATCTGGCAGCCATAGGTCTTGATGAAGACCTTGCGGCTGTTGCTGCCGTCACGGAGAGAAACCTCCGGGGCCTGAAGAAGGGCGTTATCCTGTGTCATGGCGCGCTATTTAGTGGTTTTTGCCGTCCGAGAAAAGAGACTCTCGGCTCACCCGACGTTGTGCCCGCGCAGGCTTGTGTTGAGAAGGCTGCGGATGCGCGAGGCGATCGTCGCGCTCACCTCTTTGCGATTGCTATCGGCGCGGTATTCCACCGCCTCGCCGAAGGAAACTTCCGCGTCGATGGCGCCGCATCTGAGGATGTCGATCAGATGCGGCAGGAGCTCGATATCCCCCGGCCAGGCTGCGAGCGGCCGGTGGTAGCGCCCCATCGGAATGCCATGCACCCTGGTATAGGCAACGGCCACCGGCTGCACCACGACGGTTCCCGTCGGCGAATAAGGCACCGCCATCGCGGCAGCGCCGAACAGCGACGACTTGACCTCAAGCAACCGGTTGCCGTCCGAGGTCGTGCCCTCTGGAAAAAGCACGACGATTTCCCCATCGGCCATGCGCCCGGCGATTTCATTTGCCTGATGGCCGGTCTTGCGCCTTTCCTCGCGCACGACGAACACGCTCTTCTGCAGCTTGGCGAGCGTGCCGAAGATCGGCCAGTCTCTGACCTCGATCTTGGCGATGAAGGCGACGTCGGCGACGGCCGACATGACCATGATGTCAAGCCAGGACGAATGGTTGGAGCAGAGCATCAGCGGTCGGCGGTCTTCCAGCCTGCCCGTCACCCGGACGCGGATGCCGAGACAATAACAGATGATACGGTGCCAGACGCGCGGAAGTCTGCGGCGCAGCCGCCAGTCGAAACGCAGGGCCAACAGCTGCAGCGGCATGAGCACGATGCTGACGGCAAGGATGACGACCGCAGCGAAGGCAATGCGCAGCCAGGCGATCAAATGCGGCACTCCCGGGCGGCCATCGCTTCAGAGATCTTCCTTCTTCAACGGAATGCCGTAGAGCTCCAGGCGGTGGTCGACCAGCTGGAAGCCGTGCTCGCGGGCGATGCGCTCCTGCAGCGCCTCGATCTCAGGTGAACGGAATTCGATAACCGTGCCGGTCTTCAGGTCGATGAGATGGTCATGATGCTCTTCCGGCACCGTTTCGTAGCGCGAGCGCCCGTCGCGGAAATCGTGGCGGGCGATGATGCCGGCATCCTCGAACAGCTTGACGGTGCGATAGACCGTGGAGATCGAGATTTTCGCGTCGACCTTCACAGAGCGGCGGTAAAGCTCTTCGACGTCGGGATGGTCTTCGGATTCTTCGAGGATGCGCGCGATCACGCGGCGCTGCTCGGTCATGCGCATGCCGCGTTCGGCGCAAAGCTCCTCGAGGGTCTTGGCTACGTCGGTCATGGCCCGCCTTCAAAAGTAATCGCGTTTCCACAATGCCTGCACGGCGTTTGCGCCGGTCCGCATGTCCTGCTCTGTCAGGGAACTATCGAAGAACGCGCTTCATGACAAGCGCCGTGGAAGGGGCGCCGTTTTCCTGCTTGTAGTAGCCCTGGCGCTCGCCGACCTTTTCAAAACCGAGCTTGCGGTAGAGGCCGAGTGCTGCCGTATTGCCGCTGTCGACCTCAAGAAACATGCTCTCGCCGCCACGCGCCCGCGCCTCGCGCATCGCCGCCTGCATCAGCCGCCAGCCCAGTCCGGCACGGGCGGCTTTCGCCTGCACGGCAATCGTCAGGATCTCGGCTTCGCCGGCGACTTGGCGGGCAAGGATAAAGCCGGGAAGCGGCTTTTTCAGGATGGCGTTGGTCTGGCGCGCGACGAAGCCGAAAACAGTCTCCTGCGACAGCAGGCTGTGGAATTCGCCGTCGCCCCAGGGCTGGGCGAAACGCTCGCCATGCAGGACGGCGACGTCGCGGCAATCCTCGCGCTCCATGGCGATGATTTCGAATTCCGGCTTCAGCGTCAGATAGGCTTCCAGCATGTCACACTCGTCGCGCAATCGCATATCCGGCCTGCGGCTTGGCATCCGGTCCGCGCAGATAAAGGGGCTTGGGCTTTCCGGCGTCGGCAGGGGCCGCAGCCCCGAGACGCGCGACAATCGAAATCGGAAAGACGTTGGGGTGGTCGCCACCGGCGCCGGCCCTCAGGAGCGGCGTTGCCGAACCGGTGATTTCACCATCGAAGCCGGCGGCGAAAGCCTGGGCCTCGGCAACGCTTGCCGCCCGCGGTTGATCCAGCGGGGAACCATCGGCGGCGAAGGACTGGAGATAGATTTCGTCCCGCTTGGCGTCCATCGCCGCCAGCACGGCACGGCCGGGCGTCCTCGCACGCTGGGCTGATGCCATCACCTCGAGCGTGGTGACGCCGACGACGGGCACATTGAGGGAAAGCGCAAAACCCCGGGCTGCGGCAACGCCGACGCGGATGCCGGTAAACGAGCCGGGGCCGATGGTGACGGCAAGGCGGTCGACGTCAGAAAGTGTGACACCCGCCTGATCCAGCGCGCGATCGACGATCCCGATCAGATGTTCAGCATGCCCCTTGCCGATCATGTCCGATGCCTCCCCCAGCACCGTATTCCTGCCGCTGTCATAAACGGCGGCAGCGCAATCCACACCTGCCGTGTCGAGCGCCAGAACGATCATGCCATCAATTTCCGATAAACTGTTTGTCGCCTAACCATAGACCCCCCGGCCGAACCTGAGATGAACGGCCGGAGCGAATTCGAAATTCTTAAGCGGCAATCACTTCCTGCACTTCGGGAACGAAATGGCGCAGCAGGTTCTGGACGCCGTGCTTCAGCGTCGCCGTCGAAGACGGGCAGCCGGAGCAGGAGCCTTTCATGTTCAGATAGACCTTGCCGTCCTTAAAGCCGCGGAAGGTGATGTCGCCGCCGTCCTGCGCGACGGCCGGACGCACGCGGGTCTCCAAAAGCTCCTTGATGGTCAGCACGATCGACTCGTCGCCTTCATCAAAGAACTCGTCCCCGGCATCGGCATCTTCGGAAAGGATGGAAGCATCACCCATGACCGGCTTGCCGGACATGAAATGCTCCATGATCGAGCCAAGGATAGCCGGCTTTAGATGCTGCCATTCGGCGTTGTCCTTGGAGACGGAAATGAAATCATAGCCGAAATAGACTCCCGTGACGCCAGGAATTTCGAACAGGCGGGCGGCGAGCGGCGAGGCTTCAGCCTCTTCGGCGCTGCGGAATTCGGCGGTGCCGTTTTCCATGACAACCTTGCCCGGGAGGAACTTCTGTGTGGCGGGGTTCGGCGTGGCTTCGGTCTGAATGAACATCTGGCTCTCCATGTGACAGGCTCGAGACCTCGGCCGTCTTTAGAATTCTTCCAAAGAAGATAAGCCCATTGCCCGACCTAATCAAGAGACTTGTACTCAAGAAATAGGCTCAGCAGAGGGCGTCGATTTCCTCATTGGTCAGCGTATCCGGCAGGACAGTGACCGGGATCGGAAACGCCGCCGCGCGTCCGGCGACCGACGAAACCAGTGGTCCGGGACCTTCCTTTGCCGAGCCGGCGGCAAGAACGAGGATCGCCACATCGCGGTCTTCTTCGATCACGGCGTTGATCTGCTCGGCGGCACTGCCTTCCCGGATGACGACCTCAGGCTCGATGCCGATCGTCTCGCGCACGATCTGGGCGATCTTGGCAACCGTTGCCTCGGCTTCCTCGCGCGCCTCGGCCCGCATGATCTCCTCGACGCCGAGCCATTGCTGGAAATCGCCGTTGGGGATCACATAGAGCAGCACCAGGCCGCCATTGGAATTCTTCGCGCGCCGGCCGGCATAATGAACGGCGCGCTGGCATTCGGGTGTCCCGTCGATCACCGCCATGAATTTTCGGCGGTGGCCTTCGAGCCGTGAGAGTCGCTTCGATACCATGGGGCGGACTCTGACACCCGAAGCGGAAAAATTGCAAGCGCAGTTTTTGGCACCTCTGCCTCTGGGGATTCCCTTGTTCCCCGAAGGACAGGGGCGTTGTCTCAGTACAGGAAGCCGATGACGTCGCGCACCTGCTTCATCGTCACTTCGGCGCGCTCCCTGGCGCGTTCGCCGCCCTTGCGCAGGATCGCGTCGATATGGCTGGTATCGTCCATCAGCCGGCGCATCTCGCCGGTGATCGGCGCCAGCACATGGATGGCGAGATCGACCAGCGCCGGCTTGAAGACGGAGAATTGCTGGCCGCCGAATTCGGTAAGCACCTCGGCCTTCGATTTGTCGGCGAGCGCGGCATAGATCGCCACCAGATTGTCGGCTTCCGGACGGCCCTGGAGCCCGTCGACCTCGCTCGGCAAACCGTCCGGATCGGTCTTGGCCTTGCGGATCTTCTTCGAGATCGCCTCTTCGTCGTCCATCAGATTGATGCGCGAGAGGTCGGAAGGATCGGATTTCGACATTTTCTTGGTGCCGTCGCGAAGCGACATGACGCGCGGCGCCGGTCCGCCGATCAAGGGTTCGACCATCGGAAAATAGGCATGCACCGGCTCGTCGCCGACGGTGATGTTGATGCCGTAGCCGCTCTTGCGAATATGCTCGGCATAATCGAGGTTGAACTTCATCGCGATGTCGCGGGCAAGCTCCAGATGCTGCTTCTGGTCCTCGCCGACTGGCACATGGGTGGCGCGGTAGACGAGAATGTCGGCGGCCATCAGGCTTGGATAGGCGTAGAGGCCGAGCGAAGCCTGCTCGCGGTCCTTGCCGGCCTTGTCCTTGAACTGCGTCATGCGGTTCATCCAGCCGATGCGCGCGACACAGTTGAAGATCCAGGCAAGTTCCGCATGCTGCGGCACGGCCGACTGATTGAAGACGATGTGCTTTTCCGGATCGATGCCGGCGGCGATGAAGGCAGCGGCGATCGAGCGCGTCTGGCTCGGCATGTCCTCGTGCACCAGCTGGGCGGTGAGTGCATGCATATCGACGACGCAGTAGATGCAGTCATTGCCTTCCTGCAGCGCCACGAAGCGGCGGATCGCACCGAGATAGTTGCCGAGATGCAGATTGCCGGTCGGCTGCACGCCGGAGAATACGAGTTTCTGGAATTCGCTCATGTCGTCCTCAATAGGCTGGTGGAGGGCCCCAGGGCTGTTCGCCCATGTTGCTAACGCCGCGGCTTATGCACGGGCAACCCGTCGCAATCAAGTGGTTCGGGCTGCGGCATGCTGGATCAGGTCGAAGGTGTTGCCGTAAGGATCCGTAAAGACGGCGACCGTGCCGTAGACCTCATGCCTGGGCTCCTCCAGAAAGCGCACACCGGCGCCGAGCATCGCGGCATAATCGCGGGCGAAATCGTCGGTCTTCAGGAAGAAGCCGACGCGGCCACCCGTCTGGTTGCCGATCGCCGCGCACTGCGTCTGGTTTGCCGCCTGCGCCAGCAGAAAGGCTGCGCCATCCCCGCCTTTCGGCTTCACGACCACCCAGCGTTTGCCCTCCGGCTGGGGCTCGTCCTGAAGGCAATCGAAACCGAGGGTGCCGCAATAGAAGCCTTTGGCGCGGTCGTAATCGTCGACGACGAGCGTGACGAGAAAAAGAGACTGGACGGTCATGTGATCTCCCATGTTTGGATGTTTATTCCATCTAGAACGCGAAGGATGCTCACTTTTAAGCCGAATTGATCAGCGTCCTTAGTTCAAATTGAGTATAAAATTTCACAGAAAAGCTTTTATTGAACTGAAAATCCTCTCCGCACACTGGCGGCCCGTCAGTCGCCAGGCCAACCGCCCGGAGGGGACCATGCAGAACACCCGTTTGCTCGTCATGGCAGGCCTTTTCGCCCTACAATCCGCAACCGACGGCGTCGGTCAAGACAGCAAGAGACCGGCCGTTCATCTTCCCAAGCATGAGACGCGACTCGCCTATGCGGTTCAGACCGTCAGCGTGCGCGCCGGCTGTTTTCCACAGCGCCTGCGAGCGATCCTCTCGCATATCGCCGCAAAGACCGGACGCCGCCCGATCGTTACCTCCGGCCTCCGGCCACATCCCCGCCGTCATGGCTCCCTGCATGGAAAATGCCTGGCGGCCGATATCCGGGTGCCGGGCCTCTCGGAACGAACCATCATTGCTGCCGCCAAGACAGCTCCAGGCATCGGCGGCATCGGCAGCTATTGCAACGGCATCATTCATGTCGATGTCGGCCCGCAACGGCGATGGGTCGATTGCTAAGCGAGAGAGCAAGGTTTGCGAGGGGTGTGCCACGGCGGTCAGGTTTGCGCCGGCTACTTTTGCCCCTCACCGTAGCCCTCTCCCCCTAAACGGGGCAAGGGGACGTGCCTACGAGAGGCCTGAGAGAGGCGCGGCGGCGCGGCAAGTCCCTTCTCCCCGTCAGAACGGGGCGAAGGTGGCGGCAGCCGGATGAGGGGCTTTCTCGGCAAACAACTAGCTTTGTGCATCCTTCGCCGGCACCGGCTTGCGGTTCAGATTGCGCCGAATCATGCCGAGGTCGGCTCCGCCGATCAGGAAGGCGGCGGCAAAATAGATGAGCATTGCGATTGCGATCAGCAGCCCCAGCGTACCGACCTTGGTCAAAAGCGGCGCGCCGGAGGCGAGCCACGGCGCCCAATATTGCTTGAGGAAGACGATTGCCGCGCCCATGACGGCCGAGGCGACGATCAGCAGGGCGGCGCGTTTTGCCAGCGCCCATTCCCAGGTCAGATGGCCGCGGCGCAAAAGCGTGGTGAACAGCAAAAGCGTGCTGATCCAGCCGGCGGTGGCTTCGGCGACGGCGATGCCGGGCGCGCCCATAAAGGGGAAGAGGGTCAGCGCCGTTGCGCAGTTGGTCCCCACTGCGATCGCCGAGAAGCGCATCGGCGTCTTGGTGTCCTCGCGGGCATAAAAGCCCGGCTGCAGCGCCTTGATCAACACAAACGCGGGCAGGCCGATGCCGTAGATCGCCAGGATCGAGCCGACGACGGCGGTGTTTTCCTGATGAAAGGCGCCACGTTCGTAGAGCACGCGGATGATTTCGTCGGAGAGGATCCAGAGCGCGAAAGCGGCGGGGATGGTCAGGAACAGCACGAATTCGATCGAGCGGTTCTGCAGGTTTGCCGCTTCGCGCAGCGCTCCGCCCTTCAGCGCCCGGGCAAGCTCCGGCAGCAGCACCACGCCGACGGCGACGCCGACGACGCCGAGCGGCAGCTGATAGATGCGGTCGGCATACTGTAGCGCCGCAATCGCGCCGTCGCGGGAGGAGGCGATCGCCTGGCCGATCAGCTGGTTGATCTGAGTGATGCCGCCTGTCACGGCGGCGGGCACCGCAAGGATCAGCAGCCGCTTGACATTCGCAGTCATCTTCGGGAAGCGCAGGCCGATGCTCATGCCGGCTGCCAGCACGCCGACATAGACGACGGCGAGTTGCAGCACGCCGGCGGCAAGAACGCCCCAGGAGAGATACCAGGCCGTCGCGAGCGGATCGGCGCCGGTATAGAGCGAATAAAACAGCGCTCCGATCATCACCACGTTGAGGAAGACGGGGGCGATGGCGGCGGCGAAGAAATGATGCAGCGAATTCAGCATGCCGCTCATCATCGCCGTCAGCGACATGCACATCAGATAGGGAAACATCACGGCCGCCATGCGGATCGTGATCGAGAATTTCTCGGCATCGTCGGCAAAGCCCGGCGCGATGATGAAGCGCACCAAGAGCGGCATGGCAAGCTCCATTACGATGGTGATGAGGAGCAGCACCGAAAACAACACGCCGAAGACTTCTTCCGAAAAGCGCTTGGCGCCATCCGTGCCGTTCGCCTCGATCTCCTTGGCAAACAGCGGCACGAAGGCGGCGTTGAAGGCGCCTTCGGCAAACAGCCGGCGGAAGAGGTTCGGAAAACGGAAGGCGGCGTAGAAGACGTCGGCCATCGGCCCGGTGCCGAGCGCCGCTGCCATCAGCGTTTCACGGGCGAAGCCGAAGATGCGGCTGCCGAGAGTGGCGCCGCCGACGGTCGCGAATTTCTTGACGAGGCTCATGCTTTGGGGCTCATGCGGGGGAATCGGCTTTCTTTTCGGCTGCGGGCGATGTTCGGGTGGCGGCGGGCGCGATGATGCCGGAGGGCATGCGCTCGCGCAGCTCGTCCTGCTCCTCGGCCATCACGGCCTTCATGCGGGCGGTGATATTGGCGCGCTTGCTGTCGCCCGATATCTTCTGACCCACGAGGTCGGTGACGTAGAAGGTGTCGATTACCTTCTCGCCGAAGGTGGTGATGCGCGCCGACTGGATATCGAGCGACAGATCGGAGAGCACGGCAGTGATCTCCGACAGCAGGCCCGGCCGGTCGAGGCATTCGACCTCGATGACCGTGAACTTGTTCGACAGGCTGTTGGTAATGTTGACCGAAGGCGGAATGTCGAAAGCCTTGCTTTTCTTGCGGTTACGCGTGCGCGTGGCGATAACCTCGGGCAGGCGCTTGCGGCCGGACAGCACGTTCTCGATCATCCGCCCGATCGTGCCGGCGCGGCGCAGTTCGTCGGCATCATCGGCAAATTCGCGGCTGACATGGATCGTATCGAGCGCCCGTCCGTCCGAGGTCGTGAAGATCTGCGCGTCGACGATGTTGGCGCCGGCCGCAGCACAGGCGCCGGCAATGACGGCGAGCAGCCGGGGGTGGTCAGGCGACAGCACGGTGATCTCAGTGATGGCGTGGAAACTGTCGGTGCGCACCATTGTGGCTAGCGCCTGGCCCGCCTTGTCGGCATGGCGGATGAAATCGGCGTGGCGGAGCTGGTCTTCCAACGGCACCGAGAGCAGGTATGGCTGGTAATGCAGCTTGGTATAGGTGTTGCGGTCCTTCTGGCTCCAGTCGGATAGGGCGCCGCGCAACGCCTCGGCGGCGGCATGGGCCCGCTCCTTGCGGGACACCTCCGAAAAGCCGCCGGCCAGCAGCAGCTCGGTCTCGTAATAGAGCGTGCGCAGAAGCTGGCCCTTCCAGCCGTTCCAGACGCCCGGGCCCACGGCGCGAATGTCGCAGATCGTCAGGATCAGAAGCATCTTCAGCCGGTCGAGCGACTGTACGCGGTCGGCAAAATCGATAATGGTCTTGCGATCGGTGAGGTCGCGGGTCTGCGCCACCATCGACATCGTCAGATGTTCCTCGATCAGCCAGACCACGAGTTCCGTCTGCTTCTGCGAGAGGCCGAAGCGGGCGCAGAGCTTGCGGGCGACGCGGGCGCCGGCAATCGAATGATCCTCCTGGCGGCCCTTAGCGATGTCATGGAGGAGAACGGCGAGATAGAGCGCCTCGCGGTCCTCGATTCCCGAGATCAGCTTGTTGGCGAGCGGATGCAGTTCCTCCGCTCGTGAATTGTCGATCTCCGAGAGAACTTCGACGGTGCGGATCAGATGCTCATCGACCGTATAATGATGATACATGTTGAACTGCATCATCGCGACGATCTTGCCGAAATCGGGGATGAAACGGCCAAGCACGCCGGCCTCGTTCATCCGGCGCAGGATCAGCGCCGGGTCACGTTTCGACGTCAGGATCGACATGAAGAGGCGGTTCGCCTCGTCGTTTTCCCTTAAGCTGTTGTCGATCAGGGCGAGTGAGCGGGTGACGCGTTTCAGCGCATCCGGATGGAATTCCAGCCCGGTGATGTCGGCGACGTGGAAGAGCCTGAGGATGCTGACCGGATCGCGCTTGAAGACATCGGCGTCGGCAAGAGCGATGCGGCCGCGGTCTTCGACGAATTCTACGCTGCCGGCAATCTTGCGGGTGCGATGGGTAAAGCGACTGATGACGCCGGTGAGACCCGGGATCGACTTCGCCTGCTGGTCTTCGAGTGCGGCGCACAGAATGCGCGTGAGATCGCCGACATCCTTGGCCACGAGGAAATAGTGTTTCATGAAGCGCTCGACCGCCGAAAGGCCGGGGCGGGTGTGATAGCCGAATGCCTCGGCGATCTCGCGCTGGATGTCGAAGGACAGACGTTCCTCGGCCTTGCCCGTCAGGAAGTGCATATGGCAGCGCACGGCCCAGAGAAAATCATCCGCCTTCTGCAGAAGGCGATATTCGTGTTTCGACAGAACGCCGAGCTTGATCAGCTCCGCCTGGTCGCGCACGTGGTAGTAATATTTCGAGATCCAGAACAGCGTGTGCAGGTCGCGGAGCCCGCCCTTGCCTTCCTTGACGTTCGGCTCGACGAGGTACCGCGTGTCACCCGCCTTGCGGTGGCGCTCGTCGCGTTCTGCTAGTTTGGCGGCGATGAATTCAGGCCCGGTTCCAGTGACGATCTCCTTGTCGAAACGGGCTTCGAGCTCGGTTTCCAGCCGCTGCAGGCCGCAAATATAACGCATCTCGAGGATCGCGGTACGGATCGTCATGTCCGACCTGGAAAGCGCGATGCATTCCTCCACCGTGCGGGTGGCGTGGCCAACCTTGAAGCCCATGTCCCAGAGCACGTAGAGCATGAATTCGACCGCCTTGTGCGTCTCCTCCGCCTGCCGCGGCGGGAAGAGGAAGAGCAGGTCGATATCGGAGCCCGGCGCCAGCGTGTCGCGGCCATAGCCGCCGACGGCGGTGACCGCGAATTTGTCCTTCTGCAGCGGGAAGATATGGGTGGTGGCGAAATTATAGAGGACGGTGATGATCTGGTCCTGCAGCCAGGAAATCCGATAGGCGCAATTGAGACCGCTTCCGTCGGCGGCAAGGGCCGCGCGCGCCTTCTGCCGGCCGTCCGTGCTCGCCCTTTTCAGCGCCGCGAGAAGATCGGCGCGCATGATGTCGGGCCGGTTTCGATTGGCCTCGGCAACGGCTTCACACTGCTTCTGCAGGAGTTCGGCGTCGAGGATCTCCGAGAAATCGAGGTTGCGCGTCGCGCTCACAGGGGCTGTTTCCTGTTCATGCCGGGCTGCCTGATTGGGGCTCGCCTCACGTTTCGTCTGCATGCGCTATAACCTCTTTGCCCGGCGATTGACACGGGCCTTCATACTGCAAGAACCTTTAAATTTGGCGAAATGGTGTTGCCAATGCCGCGATGCGGGACGCTCTGCCGCAAACCTTCCGTAAAGTCTCAGTCAGCGGCCTGCGCATGCAGCGAATACAGCACCTGCCGGGTCTCGCGCTGGATCTCCTCGAGCGTCGCCCTGTCGCACTCGCGGTAGCCCGCCTTGGCAATCGACGTTCCGAGTTCGGATATCATAGCGCAGGAGCGGGTGATTTTCAGCAGGCCGATCGGCGATGTCCAGCCGCGGGCGTTGCGATCTTTGTCGGCGCGCCGCATCGTGTCGAGCATGGAGCAGATGAGCGAGAGGCGCTCGGTTTCGCGAACCAGCTTCTCCATGAACATGGACTGCGCTCCTATTTCAGCTTTTTCTTGAGATCGTAAAGCGCATCCAGCGCCTCGCGCGGCGTCATGTCGTCGAGGCTCATCGCCTTCAGCGCCTCCTCGACCTTCGATGGGCCGCGAGAAGTGTCTTCTCGCCTCACCGCCACCTGGAAGAGCGGCAGATCGTCGATCAGCTGGCTCGCCGGGTTCTTGCGGTCGGCATCTTCGAGGCGGGTGAGCACTTCGCGGGCCCGCGCCACGACCGAGGCCGGAAGCCCGGCGAGGCGGGCGACCTGGATGCCGTAGGAACGGTCGGCCGCACCCGGCCCGACCTCGTGGAGAAAGATGACATCGCCGTCCCATTCCTTGACGCGCATCGTGGCGTTCGATAGCCGGCCAAGCTTTTCCGACAGCACGGTCAGCTCGTGGAAATGCGTGGCGAAGAGGCCGCGGCAGCGATTGGCCTCATGCAGGTGCTCGACGGCGGCCCAGGCGATCGACAGACCGTCGAAGGTGGCGGTGCCGCGGCCGATTTCGTCGAGGATGACGAGGGAGCGGTCGCTCGCCTGGTTGAGAATGGCAGCCGTTTCCACCATCTCGACCATGAAGGTGGAGCGTCCGCGCGCCAGATCGTCGGAGGCGCCGACGCGCGAGAACAGACGGTCGACGACGCCGATATGGGCCGATGTCGCCGGCACGAAGGAGCCCATCTGCGCCAGGATCGCGATCAAGGCGTTCTGGCGCAGGAAGGTCGATTTGCCGCCCATGTTCGGGCCGGTCAGCAGCCAGATCGCCCCATCCTTGTCGCCGGTCTTCGGCGACAGATCGCAATTGTTGGCGACGAAGGGGCCGCCCGCCTGGCGGCGCAGCGCCTGCTCGACGACCGGATGGCGCCCGCCTTCGATCGCAAACATTTTCGAGCCGTCGACCTGCGGTCGGCAATAGGCCTGCTCTTCGGCAAGCAGCGCCAGGCCTGCGGCGACGTCGATCACGGCAAGCGCCCGCGCACCCGCCTTGATCGCCTCGGCTTCCGCCACTACGGCGGCAGTCATCCTGTCGAAGGCGTCGAGTTCGATCGTCAGCGCCCGGTCTGCGGCGTTGGCGATACGGCTTTCGAGATCGGCAAGCTCGGTGGTGGTGAAGCGCATGGCGCTCGCCATCGTCTGGCGATGGATGAAGCGGGCCTTCGCCTCCGCCGTCTCCGTCATCGGGGCGGCATTGCCGGCGGTCACCTCGATGAAATAGCCGAGGATATTGTTGTGCTTGATCTTCAGCGACCGGATGCCGGTTTCCTCGGCATATTGCAGTTGCAGTCCGGCGATGACGCGGCGTGACTGGTCGCGCAGCGCCCGAACCTCGTCAAGTTCGGCGCTCGCGCCATCGCGCAGGAAACCGCCGTCTCGTTTCAACAGCGGCAATTCATCGGCGAGCGTCTCGGCGAGCAGTTCGTACAGCGGCGCGGGAAGCGCTTTCAGGCCGGACAGCGCCTCGCCGAGCTCATCAGGCAGCATGGCGGTCGCGAGCATCTCCGCAACACCCTTGGCGGCTTGCAGCCCCTGGCGAATCGCAGCGAGATCGCGTGGCCCGCCGCGGTCGAGCGCCAGGCGGGAGAGCGCGCGCGGCATATCGGGCACATGTTTCAGCGTGTCGCGCAGCCTGCCGCAGAGCGAGGGCTCCTCGATCAGGAAGCCGATCGAATCGAGTCGCGCATTGATGCGGGCAGGATCGGTGAGCGGCGACATCAGCCGCTCGGCCAGAAGCCGTGCGCCGCCGCCGGTGACGGTGCGGTCGATCGCCTTCAGGAGCGAACCGTTGCGATCTCCCGACAGAGTTCGGGCAAGCTCCAGATTGGCGCGGGTGGCCGGGTCGATGAACAGCGTTGAAGCGGCGCTTTCCCGCTCCGGCTTGCCAAGCGGGGGCCGCTCGGCGATCTGCGTCTTCTCGACATAGGCGACGGCGGCTGCGGCCGCCGCCAGCTCGGCGCGCGAGAAGCTGCCGAAGCCGTCAAGCGTCGAGACGCCGAAATAGCGTGCGATCCGGCCTTCGGCGCTGGCGCTGTCGAAGAGCACGGAAGGCTGTGGCACCGCCGTGCGGCCAAGCACGTCGAAGACCGGCTTGAGCTCGGCATCGTGGAAGATCGTGTCGGGCAGAATCAATTCGCGCGGATCAATGCGCAGGATATCGGCAAGCAGCCGCGAGGCTTCCGTCTCGGCAAGCCGGAAGACGCCGGTGGAAATATCGATCCAGGCGAGCGCCAGCTGCGGCTCGGCGCCGCCGCGGATGCGGGCAAGCGCCATCAGATAGTTGGATTCCGAGGGTGAAAGCAGCTTCTCCTCGGTGATCGTGCCGGGCGTGACGAGGCGGATCACGTTACGCTTGACGACCGATTTGCCACCGCGTTTTTTCGCTTCGGCCGGATCCTCGATCTGTTCGCAGACGGCCACCCGGAATCCGAGCGAAATCAGCTTCTGCAGATAGTCGTCGGCCGCATGCACGGGCACGCCGCACATCGGGATATCCTGGCCCATGTGCTGGCCGCGCTTCGTCAGCGTGATGCCGAGCGCGCGGGAGGCTTCCAGCGCATCCTCGAAGAAGAGCTCGTAGAAGTCGCCCATGCGATAGAACAGCAGCGAACCCGGATTGTTCGCCTTGATCTCGATATATTGCTCCATCATCGGCGTCGCGGAGGCGCGGCTTTCCGCCGTGGCGAGCTCGGCAGCCGAAAAGGCTTCATTCCCAATGTCTATTCGTGCGTTCACGGAGGCGCAGTTTTTCCCAAAAAAACAGGTGCCAACCCTATCCGCGCGCCGCTATAGATGACAACTGCATTTGAGGAAGAGCGAAGCGTCGCCCACAGGACGTTGGAGGATTTATGCCCGATATTGATAAGAAGGACCGGCCGGTGACCTCGGTGACCGATCAGGAGGCGCTCGATTTTCACGCCATGGGCCGCCCCGGCAAGCTGGAGATCAACCCGACCAAGCCGATGGCGACCCAGCGCGACCTCTCGCTTGCCTATTCCCCGGGTGTCGCCGTTCCGGTCAAGGCGATCGCCGCCGATCCGCAGACTGCCTATGACTATACGGCGCGCGGCAACATGGTCGCCGTCATATCAAACGGCACTGCCATTCTCGGTCTAGGCAATCTCGGTGCGCTTGCCTCCAAGCCGGTCATGGAAGGCAAGTCGGTGCTCTTCAAACGGTTTGCCGACGTCGATTCCATCGACCTCGAAATCGATACTGAAAATGTCGACGAGTTCATCAACTGCGTCCGCTTCCTCGGCCCCTCCTTCGGAGGCATCAATCTCGAAGATATCAAGGCGCCGGACTGCTTTGTGATCGAGAGCCGGCTACGCGAGCTGATGGACATTCCCGTCTTCCATGACGACCAGCACGGCACGGCGATCATCGCCGCCGCCGGCCTGATCAACGCGCTGGAACTGACCGGCCGCGACCTGAAGACGACGAAGCTCGTCTGCAATGGCGCCGGCGCTGCGGCGATCGCCTGCGTCGAACTCATCAAGGCGATGGGCTTTGCGCCCGAAAACATCATCCTCTGCGATACCAAGGGCGTCATCTACCAGGGCCGCACCGAGGGCATGAATCAGTGGAAATCCGCGCATGCGGCAAAAACCGACGCGCGCACGCTCGAAGAGGCGATGAACGGCGCCGATGTCATTTTCGGCCTGTCGCAGAAAGGCGCCTTCTCGGCCGAGATGATCCGCTCGATGGCCGATCGGCCGATCATCTTCGCCATGGCCAATCCCGATCCCGAGATAACCCCCGAGGAAGTCGCCCGCATCCGCGACGACGCCATCATGGCAACGGGCCGCTCGGACTACCCCAACCAGGTCAACAACGTTCTCGGCTTTCCCTATATCTTCCGCGGCGCCCTCGATGTGCGCGCCTCCACCATCAACGACGCGATGAAGATCGCCGCTGTCAAGGCGCTGGCAAACCTTGCCCGTGAGGACGTGCCGGATGACGTGGTCGCCGCCTACCAGGGCAACCGGCCGCGTTTCGGGCCCCAATATATTATTCCCGTTCCCTTCGATCCGCGGCTGATCTCGGCAATTCCGGTGGCGGTCGCGGAGGCCGCGATCGAAAGCGGCGTCGCCCGCAAGGTCATCACCGACATGGCGGGTTACGCTCGGGAGCTTTCGGCGCGCCGCGATCCGATCGCCTCGACGCTTGCCAGCCTCTACGAACGTGTCCGCCGCCGCCCGAAGCGGATCGTCTTTGCCGAGGCCGAGGAAGAACAGGTGCTGCGCGCCGCCATGTCCTACGCCAACCAGCAGCTCGGCACCGCCATCCTGCTCGGCCGCGAGGATCTGATCCGGGCGACGGCGGAGCGCGCCGGCATCGACCTCAACCGCCCCGGCTTCGAAATCGTCAATGCCCGCATCTCCACCCGGGTCGAAGCCTATATCGATTACCTCTATGCCCGGCTGCAGCGGCGCGGTTACCTCCACCGCGATGCCCAGCGCCTGATCCACAACGACCGCAACCACTTCGCTGCCACCATGGTGGCGCTCGGCGACGCCGATGGCATGGTCACCGGCATCACCCGCAACTACTCCACCGCGCTCGAGGATGTGCGCCGCTGCATCGACGAGAAGCCCGGCCACCGCGTCATCGGCGTGTCGCTGGCGCTCTGCCGCGGCCGCACGGTCTTTGTCGCCGACACGGCGGTGCATGACATGCCGACCGCCGAAGAGCTTGCCGATATCGCCGAAGAGGCTGCCGGTCTCGCACGGCGCATGGGGTATCAGCCGCGCGTCGCCTTGCTTGCCTATTCCACCTTCGGCCATCCCTCCGGCGAACGCTCCGAGCGGGTGCGCGAAGCGGTCAAGATCCTCGACCGGCGCCGCGTCGATTTCGAATATGACGGCGAGATGGCTGCCGATGTGGCGCTGAACCGCAAGGTGATGGAGCAATATCCCTTCTGCCGGCTCTCCGGCCCCGCCAACGTCCTCGTCATGCCGGCCTTCCACTCGGCCTCTATCTCGACCAAGATGCTGCAGGAACTCGGCGGCTCCACCGTCATCGGCCCGATCCTCGTCGGCCTCGACAAGCCGGTGCAGATCACCTCGATGGGCGCCAAGGACAGCGATATCGTCAACATGGCGGCGATCGCCGCCTATGGCGGGTCATAAGGCCATCTGCCCGCACAGCGAGATATTCAGTGACCAGGGAGATCGGCGAGATTAGCCCCTCATCCGCCTGCCGGGACCTTCTCCCCGCCTGCGGGGCGAAGGGGATATGCCGCGATCTCTCCGCCCCATCCACGGCTCGTGCGGCAAGTCCCCTCTCCCCGTCAGAACGGGGAGAGGGTTAGGGTGAGGGGCAGCACTGGCAATCTCTGCTTCGCCTGACTGCAATCAGCTTGCGAAGCGACCGGCGTCGGCGCCGTAGTAGTTCAGGTAACGGTCGGAAATGCTGGAGATCGGCAGCACGATCAGCACGTCTGTCGTGTTGAAGGCATGATCGATGACGGCGCTGGAGCCGACCATTGCGCCGAGTCTGAGGTAGCCCTTGATCAGCGGCGGCAGGGCCATCAGCGCCCGCTTCGGGTTGACGGCCTCGGCCGGCATCAGATCCATGTTGCGGGCGAGATGCGGCAGTGCGCCGATGGCCCATTCGTCTTTCGCCAGCACATTGTGGTAGAGGAAGGACAGCGCCAGTGCGTGGCTTTCGAGATAGACGCCGGGGAACGAGGCGCAGCCGAACATGGCGCTCATGCCGTGCTTCAATGCATAAGCCCAGTTGCCCTGCCAGAGAAGCTCAACGGTGCGTTTGGTGCGGTATTCCGGCAGCACGCAGGAACGCCCGAGCTCCATGAAGCGCTTGTCCGGGTGCCTGGCGAGGAGGCTCTCGATTTCGAATTCGGAAGCCGAATAAAAACCGCCATTGGCGATCGCGACATCCTGGCGCAGCAGCCGGTAGGTGCCGACGATCTGATCTTCCGGATCACCTTCGAGCGAGCGGTCGAGAACGAGAAGATGGTCGCAGACAGCGTCATAGGCATCGAAATCGCGTTCGCGCCGCATGGCCTCCGGCGGCAGCTGCGCCTTCATTTCTTTGACGAAGACGCGGTAGCGCACGGCCTGGGCCGCATCGATCTCGCGTGCCGTGCGGGCAAGGCGGGTTTCGAGATTGCCGATCCGGCCGAGGATGTCGCCGTCTTGCTGCGCAGCCGTCGACGGCCGTGCAGCCTCCGCGGTAACGTCACAATTCAGGATGTCGATGGAGGACATGGCGATTCTCCCGTTGCCGGCTTATCGACGCCATAAAACACTTCTGTGCGACAGGAAAGTGACATATTGAATTTCCCGGCGCAAGCAGCCTGCGCAGTCAATTCAGCGACCTACCGCGCTTCTGCCCTTCGGGCGGAAAGGGCGGCGACCGCCTGAACTTCCGTCAGCAGCCGCACCGGATCGACCGGCTTTACCATGACGCGGTTGGCGCCATTGAGCAAGACCTGGCGGCGCGACTCGTCGCTCTTGTCGGCGGTGAGCACGATCACCGGCACCGGGTCAAGATCGAGCCGCCTTTCGTGGCCGCGCAGCCGCCCCAGCATGTCGATGCCGTTGCCGCCGGGCATCGACAGATCGCTGATGATGATGTCTGGCCGCGCGCTCGCCTCGCCGAGCGCGCAATCGAGGAGTGTGTCGAAATCCTCGACATGGTGCACCTTGTGTCCGCCCTTTTCCAGGACGACGCGCACCAGCATCGCATTGATCGGATCGTCCTCGCCGAGCAGGATGTGCAGGCCGTGTGCGGCCACCATGGTTTCGGCGATCGGCGGTCCGAAACCCGGCTGGTTGTCGTTCAGCGCGTCGCGCTTCTCCATTCCGCGCATGCGCCCGCGCAGCACATCGATCAGCGACTGTTCGCGCAGAGGCCGGATGAGCCAGGCATCGAACAGGTCGAGCGGATGGGCGCTGCGCTCTTCGGGATTGACGAGCAGGACCTTGCGCAGGCCAAGGGCAGCGATTTCGGCGCGATCGGCGAGATGCGCTGAAAATTCCGCCGACATGCGATGATCGACGATAATATCGGTCGGCCGGCGGCTGCCGCTTGCCATTCCGAGCAGCTTCGCGCGCGCGGCCTCGCCGCTGTCGACAAGATGGCAGGTGCCGCCGAGCGCGGTGATCGTTTCGGCAATGGCGGAGCGGGCAGCCCCTGCCGGCGCCAGCAGCACGACGCTGTTGCCGGCAAGCAGCGTGTTTCGCCGTTCGGAGCGCTCGCTGTCGAGTTCAATGGGGAAGCGTATGGTGAATGTGCTGCCTTTGCCCTTTTCGCTGGTGACCGTCAAGGCGCCGTCGAATTCGCGCATGATGCGGGCGGAGATGGCAAGGCCGAGCCCGGTGCCGCCGCTCTTGTCGGCAACGTTTCCACCTTGTTCGAACTCGCCGAAGACGCGCGCCAGCTCCTCCGCCGTCATGCCCGGACCCGTGTCGGTGACGGTAATCAGCAGGTTGCCGGCATCGAGCGATACGCGGATGAAAACGCCGCCGGCCTGGGTGAATTTGACAGCATTGCCGATGACGTTGAACAGAACCTGGCGCAGCCGCGCCGCATCGAAGCTCATTTTCTCCGGAACGTCTGACGACACGGTGGCGCCGATCTCGATCCCCTTTTCATGCGCCCGGTGGGCGAGCATTTCGACGACGCTTTCCAGAAGCTTCCGCAGCGATTCCGAGCGCGGGTGAAGCTCGAAACGGCCGACTTCGATGGTGGAAAAATCGAGCAGATCCTCGACAAGCTGGGTCAAGGCGTGGCCGGATTGGCGGATGTTGGCGAGATAATTCTGCTGTTCCTGCGTCAGCCGCGTTTCCGCGAGCAGGTGCGTCATGCCGAGAATGCCGGAAAGCGGCGTGCGCACTTCGTGGCTGACGGTTGCAAGCAGTCGGGATTTCGCGGCGCTGTTATACTCGGCTTTCTGGCGGGCCGACTCGCGGCTCTGCGCGACGAGCCGCTCCTCCGTCACATCACGGGCAACACTCTGCAGCAGCAGGTGGCCGCTGCCCGGATCGCGGGTGACCACGTCGCGCCACAGGAAAATACGCTGGCCTTCCGGCGTCGATATCTCGACGTCGTAGCAGTGCGGGATCGGGCCGGGACGGAAGGCAATCCCGATCTCTTCGCAGGTCCGCCCTTCCGGGCGCAGCCGGCCGGTCAGACGGCGAAAGGTGTCGTTGGCCGAGATGATGCGACGGTCCATGGCGCGGGTGAGGGTGATGTCGCCGAGCACGTCATGCACCTCGGCGAAGAGCTTCGCGCCATCATCGCCGTTCGGAGCGGATCGACCGGCGGGCTGCCTGCTTCTCTGCCGGCGTACCATCAGCACGGCGTAACAGGCGATGACGGCAAGGCCGAGAGCGACGAGACCGCCCGAAAGCAGCAACGGCTCGCCGGCATGGGCGAGCAGCGTCAGGACCATTGCGGCCAGAAAGCCGGCGCCGCTCAGCCAGTAGAACAGCAGGCGCCGCGTCGCTGCAGGCCCTGATAGGGAAGCAGCCCCCGTGCGCGCTGTCGATGCTCCGGGACGCGGAGAGGTTTCCTCCGTCCGCTCCTGATGCGGCTTGACGGCGGTTCCGCCGAAGGCGGCGGACAATCTTTCCTGCAACTGTCCCAGACTCTGCATGGTATCTGGATAACATGAGGCTTATTCCGAATGCCTTCAGGAATTCGATAAGATTTTAGCGGCCGGCCTTTTTCGGCAGCAGCAGCTCCTCGAGGATGACGCAGCCGGCGCCGATGGTGATGAAACTGTCGGCGAGATTGAACACGGCGAAAGACCAGCTTTCGGTGTAGAAGAGGATGTAGTCGATCACATGTCCGTAGGCGAAGCGATCGACAAGATTGCCGATCGCACCGGCAATGATCAGCGCATAGCCGAGATGCGCGAGCCAGCGGTCTTTTGCCGTGCGGTACCACAGCCAGATGACGAAGGCGACGATGACGAGCCGCATGCCGACGATGATCCAGCCGTCCATGCCCTCCAGCATCGAAAAGGCGACGCCGAGATTATAGGTGCGGTAGAGCGCCAGCATCGGGATGACGGGAACGGCTTCCTGCAGCGGCAGGGTATGATCGACGGCGATCTTGACGACCTGGTCGATGAGAACGGCGAGAAGGATGAAAATCAGGATCGGCGCCGGGCGCGAAAACAGCGCGGGGCGTGCATGCGTCGGTTCGGTCATTTGCCCTCGGCAAGTGAAAGGAGATGGCGGCGCGCCTCGAAAAGCATGACGGCAGTGGCGACGGCGAGGTTCAGGGAGTCGGCGCGGCCCTGCTGCGGGATCCGCGCGAGCGCATCGGCCTCCCTGGCGAGCTGGTCCGGCAGGCCGGATTGTTCGTTGCCCATCAGGAGGACCGTGGGCTTCTTGCGGTAGTCGATCGTGCGATAGTCGACCGCGCCGGCCAGATGGGTCGCGACGATGGAAACGTCGGCCGATTTCCGCCAGGCCAGGAACTCCTCCGGCGTCGCCCGCGCGACTGGAACGGCGAAGACCGAGCCCATGGTTGCCCGCACGGTCTCCAGCGAGAAGGGATCGGTCGTCTCGCCGATGAGAATGATGCCGGCCGCGCCGGCCGCATCGGCCGTCCGGATGATGGTGCCGAGATTGCCCGGATCGCGCACGCGGTCGAGCGCCACCCACGTCTCACCCTCCTGCGGCCGGATGCCCTTGAGCGGCGTCCAGCGCTGCTCGAAGATGCCGACGACCATTTGCGGGTTGTCGCGTCGGGTGATCGCGGCAATCACCTTTTCGCTGACTTCGAGCACCAGCCCGCCCGAGGCGACGGTCCTTGCCGCCATCTGCTCGACCAGCGGCTTACCCTTGGCGGCCTTGGCATAGACCAGCGTGCGGATCGTCCAGCCGAGCTCGATTGCATCGATGACGAGCTTCAGCCCTTCGGCGAGGAAAGTCCCGCTTTCCTCCCGCGACTTCTTGTTGGTCAGCGCCTTGATGTCCTTGATGATCGGATTGGCGAGCGAGGTGACTTCCTTCACCTGCCCGACCCTGCGTGGCCCGTGATCGTGGAAGTCCTTGCTCATTGCGGCACCCAGCGCGAAAAGAGGGAGGTGGAAAGCGCCCGGCCCGCAGTCCGGCCATCCGTGCCGGCCTCGCGAATGACCAGTTCGCCGGATTCGACCGCACCGCCGGCGCCGCGCATCGTCTCGCGCATCAACTCGTGGATCGAATAGAAGCTGGCGCGGATCGAATAAGCCGTCAGCACCAGGCCGACTGCCCTCGGGGAGAGGATTTCGCGGCAGACATCGAGCATCAGCGGCAGATGCTCGAAGAGATGCCAGATTTCGCCGTTGGGGCCGCGGCCGAATTTCGGCGGATCGGTGAGGATGATGTCGTATTGGCTGCCGCGGCGTTCTTCGCGCAGGATGAATTTCATCGCATCCTCGCAGATCCAGCGGATCGGCAGCTTCTCCATGCGCCCGAGCGCCTGGTTCTCGCGCGCCCAGCCGATCGCCTTCTTCGACGCGTCGACATGGGTGACCTCGGCGCCGGCAGCGGCGGCGACCAGCGACGCGACACCGGTATAACCGAAGAGGTTCAGCACTTTCAGCGGTCGGCCGGCCTTTTCGACAGCCTCCTTCATCCAGCTCCAATGGACGATCTGCTCGGGAAAGACACCGACGTGACGGAACGAGGTGAAGCGGCCGAGGAAATCGACGCCGAGCAGGTTGAGCGGCCAGGTCTCGCCGAGCGCCTCCCTCGGGAAGCGCCAGCGGCCGGTGCCTTCCTCGTCGGTATCGCCGGTGAACACGGCATCCACCTTCTCCCAGATCTGCGGCGCCAGCGAAGGCCGCCACAGCGCCTGAGCTTCCGGGCGGATGATGCGGTAGGGGCCATATTGCTCCAGCTTCTGGCCATCGCCGCTGTCGATCAGGTGGAAATCGCCGGCGCCGAGCGATTCGAGAATGACCGGCACGCGCTCCGCCGGCCGATCGCCGCTGCGCGTCATGAGCGGGCGCAAAACCGCAGCCGGCGTCGCACTCTCGCGAACCGTATCGCGTGTGGCCGCGGGACGTGCCACGGGCTTTGGTGCTCGGCCGGCCCGATCGTCCCTGCGGCTTTCACCGGCGGGACCTGATGTCTTCTTCTGGCCCGGCCGACGTTCTCTTTGTTTCACGTGCTCTTCCGCGTCTCTGTCGGTTTTTTCGTCCTCTAGCCTAGAAGACTGCAGCGGATCAACTGGGCGCCGACCACGCCTGGACAGGTTCTCTTGTGGCGGCGTTCATTTCAAGCCCTCGGATGCGTGCGTGCGAAGCCAGCTTTCCGCCGCATAGAGGGCCGCGACATGCATCGATTGCATGATAACGGCGCCGGACCGCAGGTCGGCAAGGATATCGCCAAGATCTGCAAACAACATGTCGACTTTCTCACCAGGGTCGAAAGAGGGTTCGCCCGATCTGTTCAAGCCAAACGCCAGCCAGCTCGTGACTATATTGCTGTGGTTGGCGGCATTCGGATAGGAGGTGAGCAGCTTGACGAAGGTCGAGGCGTCATAGCCGGTCTCTTCCCGCAGTTCGCGCCGCGCTGCCGCCATCGCCGCATCGCCGGCTTCGATGTCAGCGGGTTCGACGCCGCCGGCGACTAGACCGAGGACGATTTCGGCCCGGCCATGCCGGTACTCCCGCGTCAACAGCACGCGTCCGTCGGGCATCAGCGGGATGACGTTGATCCAATCGGGATAATCGAGCACATGGAACGGAGCGACGACGATCCCCTCGGCGGTAACGCAATCGTCGCTGCGAAGCCGGATCCAGCGATCCTCGTAGGTGATCCGGCTCGCCGTCACGCTCCAGGGTTTCAATTCGTCGCTCATCGTAATTCTTTCCGATAGAAGCCACCAGATAACATTCCCATCCGCCGTGGCAAAGGGCTTTGCTGCTGGGATAAGATGGGGCGAATCGCAGATGGGGCTGTCGAATGGATTTCACCGGCGAAGAACGCATCGCCGCGCCGCGGGACATGGTCTGGGCAGCGCTCAACGATCCGGAGATCATGCGCGGCTGCATTCCGGGGTGTCAGAACATCGAGCGGCTGTCGCCAAGCGCTTTCGAGGCGACGATCAAGGTGAAGTTCAGCCTGTTCTCCGCCACCTTCCATGGGTTGCTGACGCTTTCCAATGTCGATGCGCCGAGAAGCTATACGCTATCGGCCGAAGGCAAGGGCGGCCTTGCCGGCTTCGCCAGGGGCAGCGCCGATGTCGTGCTCGAGGCGACGGGCGAGGAGACGATCCTGCACTACCGGGCGAGAGCCGAACTCGGCGGCAGGCTCGCCCAGCTCGGCGCACGCCTGCTCGATTCGACCTCGCAGCGGCTGGCCGAAGGTTTCTTCTCGGATTTCAATGCTGCGATCGTTGCAAAAATGACTGCGGATTGAGCGCCGAAGCTTTCGCTGCGGCTTGGCGCGGACCTGCGCCTGAGCTATTGCGACATGATGACATGGACCATCAGGCCGCCACGGGCGGAAGACCAGGAATTACTTGCGGACATCTATCTTTCCGTGCGCCGCCAGACATTCGTCTGGGTCGATCCCGGCAAGTTTCACCGCGAGGATTTCTCCGCCCATACCAATGGCGAGACCATCTTCGTCTGCGAGCATGCCGACCGGAGCGTCGCCGGCTTCCTGTCGCTCTGGCCGGAGGACGATTTCATTCACATGCTTTATATAAGGCCTGAGTTCCAGGGGCTCGGCGCCGGCACGGCGCTGCTCAGGGCGCTACCGGAATGGCCGCGACATAAGTACCGGCTGAAATGCCTGGTGAACAACCGGCGGGCGAAGGCCTTCTACCTTTCCCACGGTTTCGCGGTGACCGGCAACGGCGCGTCGCCGGAAGGCGACTACGAGGAGCTGAGCTTTTCTCCGGTTTGACTCGGGGCGAGAGCCGATCTTATCGCGACGGCAGCTGGCCGGCGATCTCCTCCGCGCGGGACCTGTGACGATCGGCCTCGCCCTGCCAGCGAATGGCTTCCTTGGCCTCGGTGCGGGCGCGCTTGCGGTGTTTGCCCTGGCTGAACCAGGTGGCGGCCGATCCGATCAGCATGCCTGCTATCAATGCGATGAACAGGAAGACGAAGAAAGGTGCGGAAACCGCAAGCACCTGGTCTTCGGGCCTGAAGGGATTGAAGGCCAGCGTGACGCTCTGCCGGTTGGCGACGCAGAAGACGATGAGGATGACTCCGAGCGGCAGCAGAATCAACAGGTTGACGATCTTCTTGGCCATTTGAGCTCTCCATCCGTCTTATATGCATCGGCCCGAAAATCGATTCCGACTTTCGGGCCGATGCTCTAGCAGAATAGGAAAACGGTGTTCAAGTTCAAGTGCGGTTTCGCCGCAGGCGGCTCGCGCCGCTCAATCCTCTTCGTCGGCCTGGCCGGGATTGAGCCGCTCGCGCAGTTCCTTGCCCGTCTTGAAGAAGGGAACCCACTTCTCCTCGACGAAGACGGTATCGCCGGTGCGCGGGTTACGGCCGGAGCGGGAAGGGCGGTTCTTGACCGAAAACGCGCCGAAGCCGCGCAATTCGACGCGGTTGCCCGCAGCCAGTGCATCGGTGATCTCGTCGAGAACCGCGTTGACGATATTTTCGACGTCGCGATGATAGAGATGCGGGTTGCGTGCCGCAACAATCTGCACCAATTCGGACTTGATCACAGTCGCCCCCTTAAATTATTGATTTCTTATCAATCCCGGCCAACCTGCCAAACTGAAAGCAGCCCGTCAAGAAGCAACTTTGGGGGCAGGATTCCATTAATATCCTGGCCTTTGACCAGATCATCATAACCCAAGATAGTAACCAGCCGCGAAACAGCTCCTGCGAGCAGAAAAGGCGTGTTGCTCTTCTTGTCCCAATCCACCATCGGCAGATCGGTGTCGACGCCGCGCGACTTGAGATAGGCGCGGATTTCCGCCTCGCCGCCGATCGTATCGACGAGCTTCGCCTTCAGCGCCTGCCGGCCGGTATAGATCGTGCCGTCGGCGAGTTTCAGTACCTCATCGCGCGGCAGCTTGCGTCGGTCGGCGACCAGGTCGACGAACCAGTTATAGCTGTCGACCACCATGTTGCGGATCATCGCCTTGGCTTCCTCGCTCGCCTCGTGGAAGGGCGAGGGCTCGGCCTTCAGGGGCGAGGATTTGATCTCCTGCAGCGATACGCCGATCTTGTCGAGCAGCGGCTGGATCTGCGGATACTGGAAGATGACGCCAATCGAGCCGGTGATCGAGCTGTCGCCGGCAATGATCGTGTCGCCCGCGGTGGCGATCATATAGCCCGCGGAGGCGGCCAGCGTGCGCACGTCCGAGACAACAGGCTTCTTGGCTGATATCGCCCGGATCGCATTGAAGATTTTTTCGCCGCCATAGGTCGTGCCGCCGGGCGAGGAGATCGAAATCACCGCGGCCTTCACCTGATCGCTGGTCTCGACCTTCTTCAGCCGCTCCAGCAGCTCGTCGTCATCGACGATCAGCCCCGATATCGTCACATGGGCGATATGCGGGCTTGCCGTGCCGGCTCCGCCGAGGGCGAAGCGGTAAAAGGCAAAACCAAGCGCCACGATGAGGGCGACCGCGACGATGCGCCAGAAGCCGAGTTTGCGGCGCAGCCGCCGGCGATCCGCGATGATCGAACTGTCCATAGAAACCTCCAGCACTGGCCCGGGGTCGGCACGGCGCCGATGGGTCCGGTGAAATTGATCGCAGCGGCGCGTACGAATGCCACTTTTGTATGTTTTTCCGTTTTGTTGCTTGTTGCAGAAAAAATTCCATATTGGCAAGCCAATGTAATAATGCGAAACGAACTGTGATTGCCGGCCGCTTTGTTACGCAGGCGGGGCAATCATCGCACATGGAACGAGACCTATGCTCGATACCCTGAAGAACAACGGAAATGCCGCTTATGCGGGCTCCGGTCGGAGCCCCTATGGCGATGCGTTGTTCCATTCCGCCCGCGTGCGGCGGCTGAAGATCTTGCTGCCGTTGGCCGCCCTCGTCATCGCGGCCGGCCTCACGGCGGTTGCGCTGGTCAAGATATATCTGCCCGAGAATATCAAGATGGAAGGCGCCAAGATCGAGAACGGCAAGGTCGTGATGGAAAAGCCGGCAATTGCCGGACGCAACTCCGACGGCGTCAATTATTCCATGCTTGCGGAAAGGGCGCTGCAGGATATCCGCAATCCTGATCTCATCACCCTCGAGACCATCAAGGCCGCCGTGCCGATGAATGACGGGCTGATTGCCCGCGTCATCGCTTCGACTGCGGATTATAATCGCGCCACCGACAACCTGCATATGACGGCTCCCTTCACCCTGGTGCTGAGCAGCGGCCTCAACGCGCAATTCCAGTCCGCCCGGCTCGACATCAAGGGCGGCAACATGCGCAGCGACGATCCCGTCACCATCACAAAGGACAATGCTTCCATTGTTGCGAAGACGCTGGAGATAACCGATAAGGGGCGCGTGATCACATTCGAGGGGAATGTTCGCATGAATGTCGATCCATCCACCATTCATAAACAGGGCACTTAACCAGCCGGGTCACTCATGACAAAAGATTGTCGCATTTCAGCTTGCAAGACAGGCATCGCATTCGTTGCCGGCGCATTTGCCCTTATTCTGACGGTCTCGGGCGCGGGGGCGCAGTCGACCACCATGTCGGGCATGAAGCTTTCCAACGATCAGCCGATCCAGATCGAAAGCGACAAGCTGGAGATCCATGATCAGGAGCACACGGCGCTCTTCACCGGCAACGTCAAGGTGGTCCAGGGCACGACGACGATGCAGTCCGGCAAGATGACCGTCTATTACAAGGACAAGGCGGCAAAGCCGGGCGCCGGCGCGCCGGCTCAACCGGAGGCGAAGCCCGAGCAGTCGGCCTCGCTGGCATCGGGAAGTGCGGATATCGACAAGATCCTGGTGACGGACAAGGTCTACCTGGTTTCAGGCACGCAGACGGCGACTGCCGACGACGGCAATTTCGACATGGCCTCGCAGACATTCATCCTGACCGCGGATCAGGGAAACAAGGTCATTCTGTCGGACGGACCGAACGTCTTCACCGGCTGCAAGCTGACCGTTCACATGCAAACCGGCCAGGCGGAGCTTGAAAGCTGCGGCGGTCGTGTCCAGATTCAGCTCGATCCGAAATCGCAGCCGAACGCGCAGAAGCAGAACTGAACCGGCCTCCCCTGTGAAATTATCATCGCTATCCACCATGTTCGGCCGGCCTGAGCCGCAAGCTGCAGGTGCCGCCGACAAGAGCCGCTATCAGGGAACGCTGATCGCCCGCGGTCTGACGAAGACCTATGCGACGCGGCGTGTCGTCAACGGCGTCTCCCTTGTGGTGCGTCGCGGCGAAGCCGTCGGCTTGCTCGGCCCGAACGGCGCCGGCAAGACGACCTGCTTTTACATGATCACCGGTCTGGTGCCGGTCGATGAAGGCACGATCGAGATCGATGGAAACGATGTCACCACCATGCCGATGTACCGCCGCTCGCGCCTCGGCGTCGGTTACCTGCCGCAGGAAGCCTCGATCTTTCGCGGACTGACGGTGGAAGAAAATATCCGTGCCGTCCTCGAAGTGCATGTGAAGGACAAGGCCGAGCGCGAGCAGAAGCTGAACGAGCTGCTGGAGGAATTTCATATCCAGAAGCTGCGTAAGAGTGCCGCCGTTGCCCTTTCCGGCGGCGAACGCCGCCGTCTCGAAATCGCCCGAGCGCTTGCAACCGACCCGACCTTCATGCTGCTCGACGAGCCCTTCGCCGGTGTCGACCCGATTTCGGTCGCCGACATCCAGAACCTCGTCCACCATCTGACGGCCCGCGGCATCGGCGTTCTCATTACCGACCACAATGTGCGTGAGACGCTCGGCCTCATCGACCGCGCCTATATCATCCATGCCGGCGAAGTGCTGACCCACGGCCGTGCGAATGACATTGTCAACAATCCGGAAGTACGCCGGCTCTATCTCGGCGACAATTTCAGCCTTTGATCCCACGCTGATTCACCTTGCCGCGTAGTTCCGCTTGACCAAATGAGATAAAAAAGCAATTTTTGGGCCAACTCGGATTTCCGTGGCCTGAAGCGTGGATCGGCCGTGGTTTCCCGGAGGAGTCGAGGGAGTTTCGCGTCCGTCATGGCACTGTCCGCCAATCTATTTCTGCGCCAGAGCCAGTCCCTGGTCATGACGCCGCAACTGATGCAATCCATCCAGTTGCTGCAGATGACCCCCATTTTGAGCTCGCCCAGTTCATCGCTCAGGAAGTGGAGAAGAACCCGCTGCTCGAATTTCCGTCGAATGATGGCGAGGCGGGCGACGAACGGGCGGCAGGCGAGGACGAGCAGTTCGCTCATTCGCCGGAGGACGCCGGCGCGGACGACGGCGCCGACAATCGCGCCGAGGCGCTTTCCAGTGACTGGTACGACAACGGCGGCAGCGAAAGCACCGGCCGGCTGAACGACGAGCTCGACGCCAATTACACCAATGTCTTTCCCGATGATGGTGGTCCGCAGCGCCTCGACGCACCGGAACTCGTCGGTCAGTGGAAGTCGATGCCGGGCAGCGCCGACGCCGCCGATTACGATCTTGACGATTTTGTCGCCGGTCAGGTGTCCCTGCGCGATCATCTCGCGCAGCAGATCCCCTTCGTCCTGCCTGATATGAGCGATCGGCTGATCGCGCAGAATTTCATCGATCAACTCGACGATGCCGGTTACATTCAGGTCGATCTCGTCGAAACCGGCGAGCGGCTCGGCACGAACCTCACGCAGGTCGAACACGTGCTCGCCGCCCTACAGACGCTCGATCCTCCGGGTGTTTTCGCCCGCAGCCTCGCCGAATGCCTGGCGATCCAGCTCCGGCATAAAGACCGTTACGACCCTGCCATGCAGGCGCTGGTTGAAAATCTCGAACTCCTGGCGCGGCGCGACTTCGCCACGCTGAAGCGGCTCTGCGGCGTCGATGAGGAAGATCTTCTCGACATGCTCGGCGAGATCCGCCAGCTCAATCCGAAACCCGGCAGCGGTTTCGAGACGGGCGTTTCCGAAGCGATCATGCCCGATGTCGTCGTCAGGCCCTCCGCTGAGGGTGGATGGCTGGTCGAGCTCAACCCGGATACGCTGCCGCGCGTGCTCGTCAATCAGTCCTATTTTTCCCGCGTGACCCGGAACGGCGAAGATCATGCCTTCCTTTCCGAGTGCCTGCAGAGCGCCAACTGGCTGACCCGCAGCCTCGACCAGCGGGCAAAGACCATCATGAAGGTGGCAAGCGAGATCGTTCGCCAGCAGGATGCCTTCCTGCTGCACGGTGTCGACCACTTGCGGCCGCTGAACCTGAAGACGGTGGCCGAGGCGATCAAGATGCATGAATCCACCGTCAGCCGCGTCACCTCGAACAAATATATGCTGACGCCGCGCGGCCTCTTCGAACTCAAATATTTCTTCACCGTGTCGATCGGCGCGGTCGAGGGCGGCGACAGCCATTCGGCCGAGGCCGTGCGTCACAAAATCCGCGCGCTGATTATGCAGGAGAGTCCCGACGCGGTGCTCTCCGATGACGATATCGTCGACATGCTGAAGAAGGGCGGTGTCGATCTCGCCCGCCGCACGGTCGCGAAATACCGGGAAGCGATGAACATCGCTTCCTCGGTGCAGCGCCGCCGCGAGAAGCGGGCGCTCGCCAAAGTCGCGGGCTTCTGACGCAGCAGCACGCTTCGATCTGGATCGAAGCATCCACCTTCCAAATTGGCCTATTTCTCCCGCGTCTTGAACGAAGATCGATGTGCCTATGACGCCGCAAAAGCCGAACCTTACCAGAGAACTTGTCCTGCTTTTGGTGCTTGCGACCCTCTGGGTTCTTCCTACACCTTTATCAAGATCGGGGTCGAAACGATCCCGCCGGTGACCTTGATCGCGGTGCGCACACTGATCGCCGGCGCCATTCTGCTGGCCGTGCTTCGCCATCGGCATGTCCGCCTGCCGCGCGATCGCGCGACATGGCGCCTGTTCGTCGTTCAGGCCTGCCTGAACAGCGTCTTTCCTTTCACGCTGATCGCCTGGGCGGAGCAGTCCGTCGATGCCGGACTGGCGGTGATCCTGAATTCGGCGACGCCGATTTTCACCTTCCTGCTGACCGTGTCGATAACCCGCCATGAGCCGGCGACGGCGCGAAAGCTTTTCGGCGTCGTCTCCGGGCTTGCCGGCATCTGCCTCGTCATCGGCGTCGAAGCGCTCGGCGGTCTAGGCGAAAGCCTGATGGCGCAACTCGCCATCATCCTGGCAACCATCTGTTACGCAGGGGCCGCGATTTTCAGCAAGAACTTTAGAGGCCTCCATCCTGCCGTGCCGGCGGCCGGTTCGCTGATCTCGGGCGCGGTCATTCTGATGCCTGTAAGCCTGCTCGTCGACCGGCCCTGGGGGCTCGATCCCTCGGCCGCATCGGTGCTGGCGCTGCTTGCCCTTTCTGCCTTTTCGACGGCACTTGCCTTTACGATCTATTTCCGCCTCGTTCAGACGCTGGGTTCGGTCGGAACCACGTCGCAAGCCTATCTCGGTGTGCCGATCGGTGTGGCGATCGGTATCGTCTTTCTCGGCGAGAGGCTGAGCCCGACGGCGTGGATCGGACTGGTCTGCGTCATTCTCGGTGTCATCGCCATGACGATGCCGCGCGCAACGCAGGCACGAAGCGCGGGAGCTGATGAAGGGAAAGTCGCCGGAAGGCTCCTTCCGTAGGAGATTTGCTACACCTTCTGCGAGCACGCCCGGAGCTGATTCGGCGCCCTATTGACTTTCCGGCAACCTCTGGCTAGAAGCCCGCCGCAATCGTCGCCGTGAACGGCGTTTGAAGTTATCCCCATCATCCCAAGGGCACCGAGGACCGCAGGCCTACGCCGATCTTGCTTGAGATTGCGCGAAGTGCTTGGATGAACCCGAGGCTTGGCGTAAACTGATACCCGCAAACGACCATAAGAAGGGAAACTCCATGAGTGTGCGTGTATCCGGGAAACATATGGAAATTGGTGAATCCTTCCGCCAAAAGATCGAGGACCAAATTGGAACGGCCATCACGAAATACTTCGATGGGGGGTATTCCGGCCAGGTGACCGTCGAAAAGGCGAGTTCTCGTTTCTCGGCAGACTGCAAGCTTCATCTCGACAGCGGGGTGGTGCTTCATGCCGCCGGCGAAGCGACGGATCCGCAGCTTGCTTTCGACGCCGCTTCCGAACGCATCGAGAAACGCCTGCGTCGCTACAAGCGCAAGCTGAAGGACCACCATGCCGGAAACCACCTGAATGGCTTTGCAGAAGTCTCCTATACGGTCATGGACTCCGTTCCTGATCACGAGGATGAAATTCCCGACGATTTCGCCCCGGCAATCGTCGCTGAAAGCACGAAGCAGTTGAAGACCATGTCCGTCGCCACCGCCGTGATGGCGCTCGACATGACCGACGAGCCGCTTCTCCTGTTCCGCAGTCCCGGCAAGGAACATCTGAACATCGTTTATCGTCGGCACGACGGAAATATTGGCTGGATCGATTCGGCCAATATCAAAGGCTGAGATCAGAGTGGTGAGCGGCGGTATCGCCGCCGCTCCTCGCATCAACTGATCCCGGCGACAGAAGGAAAAAGAAATGGCATTGGCAGATTTGCTCCATCAGGATGCGATCATTCCCGCCCTCAGAGTAAATTCCAAGAAACAGTTGCTTCAGGAATTGGCGGCAAGAGCCGCGAGGATCACCGGGCTCTCCGAACGGGAGATCTTCGACGTCATCCTGCAGCGCGAACGCCTGGGTTCGACCGGCGTCGGCAACGGTATCGCCATTCCCCACGGCAAGCTGGTGAACATTCATTCCATCGTCGGCATCTTTGCCCGGCTGGAGCAGCCTGTCGATTTTGAAGCGCTGGACGACCAGCCCGTCGACCTCGTTTTCCTGCTGCTTGCGCCGGAGGGCGCCGGCGCCGACCATCTCAAAGCCCTGTCGCGCATCGCCCGCGTCCTGCGCGATCAAGACCTGGTTGCAAAGCTGCGGGCCACCGATTCCGCCTCGGCGATCTACGCCTTCCTCAACGAAGAGCAGACGTCGAACGCTGCTTGAGCTGCATAATCCCTAAATGAAAAAAGGCGCCTGATTTCGCAGGCGCATTTTTTATTTACCCAGGGCTGAACGGTCAGAACTCTTCCCAGTTATCCCGAGCCACGGCGGCCGAGCCATGCGATTGAGGTGTGGTGCGGCGGGTCGCCGGCGCGTGGCGGACCACAGGAGCGGTTGCCAAGTGCGAGGGGGCCGCAGCCGGCGCACGCATCTGCCTCGCCACGGAGGCGAGCGCGGTCGCGTTGGCGGAACCGGACACCCTGAAGCGCGTGGCGAGCGTCTTCAGCGTCTGCGCCTCATCGTTGAGCGCCACGCTGGCGGCGGTCGCTTCCTCCACCATCGCCGCATTTTGCTGCGTCACCTGATCCATCTGGTTCATGGCCTGGTTGATTTCCTTCAGCCCCACCGCCTGTTCGCTGGCCGATGCCGAGATCTGCCGGATGAGGCTGTTGATGCCCATCACCTGTTCTGCGATCTTGTGCAGCGTCCCGCCGGCGCGCCCGACGAGATCGACGCCTTCCTTGACCTGGACGGCCGAGGTGTTGATCAGCGTCTTGATCTCCTTGGCGGCAGTGGCCGAACGCTGCGCGAGTTCACGCACTTCCTGGGCGACGACGGCAAAACCCTTGCCGGCTTCGCCGGCGCGAGCCGCTTCGACGCCGGCGTTCAGCGCCAGCAGGTTCGTCTGGAAGGCGATCTCATCGATGACGCCGATGATCCGCGATACCTCCGTCGAAGACTGCTCGATCCCTTGCATGGAGGCGATGGCCTTCTGCACCACTTCGCCTGATTTCTCGGCATCCTGGCAGGCGAGATTGACGTTGTCGGCAGCCGTGCGGGCATTCTCGGCACTGGAATCGACCTGGGCGGTGAGCTCGTTGAGCGCTGCCGCCGTCTCTTCCAGGCTTGCTGCCTGCTGCTCGGTACGTTTGGCGAGATCGGAAGCGCTGTTGCTGATCTCGCCGGTGCCGGCGCCGATATTGACGACGCTGAGATTCATCGTGTTGATGGTCTCTTCGAGGCTTGCAAGCGCGGCATTGAAATCCTGCTTCAGTTTGCCGTATTCGCCGGGGAAATCTTCGGTGATGCGGTAACCCAGATTGCCCTGAGACAATTCCGAGAGGCCGGCGCCGACGACCGAGACGATGCGACGCTGCAGCGACACCGATTGCTGCCGTTCCGATTCCGAACGGCCGCGCTCGGCCTCTGCGGCCTGTCGCTGGTGGGTGGCCTCGTCTTCGAGGCGCCTGGAGTCGGCGAGCTTGAAGCGGAACCCTTCGAGTGCCTTTGCGACCGAACCGACTTCGTCGGTACGGTCCTGGGCCGCGACGGGTTCGGCATATTCGCCGTCGCTGAGCGTTTTGACGCTGGCGACAAGGCTGCCGAGCGGCCTCTGCACGAGCGAGCGGACGGCGAAATAGAGCGCCAGCATCACCGCGCCGAGCACGATCAGGCCGGTGGCGATCATCATGTAGGTCTGATCCTGCACCGGCGCGTTAATCGCGGTGTGCGGGACGTCGACAAGCACGACCCAGGTGGCGTTGACACCGGGGACTTTGAATGGATAGACGACGCGGTCGAAAGGATCGAGGCCGTCATAGGTGAGGTTTCGGACGAGGCCGGGCTGCTTGTTCGACAGCGCCGCCTTGACGACGTCGGCGCCTTCGCCGTCATATTGCTTGGTCATCAGGTCGGGGACCGGCGCGACGATCCAGTTGCCGGCCTGCGAGAGCAGCGTCACGCGGCCGGAGCCGAAGGGGTGCAGCGCCTGAAGCTTATCGGTCAGCGACTTCAGCGAGATGTCGACGCCGCCGACGCCGATCATCTTGCCGCCCGACATGACAGGATAGGCAATGGAAGTCAGCAGCGTCGGTACGTCGGTTCCCTCGGCCATGTAAGGCGTGGTGATCGCGCCCTTGCCGCTGTCGGCAGCAAGCTTCCACCACTCAGCGGTATAATCATTGTCGAAGGTCGAATACTGGATGCCGCCATCCTTGGTTTTCGACCAATAGGGCGTGAAGGCGCCGTTCTTGTTGGTGCCTTCGTCATTGTTGTTGGCAATCTGGGTCGTCTTTCCGTCCAGCGCACCAAGCTGCTCGCAGAACCAGCTGCCGAAGGCGAAGGCATTCTGTTCCAGATTGGCTTTCAGCACGTTGATCATGCCCTTGCGATCGAGCGACTTTCCATCGTGGGCTCGGCCGATGACGCCTGACATGCTGCGGGCAGCGCTGGCGAGTTCGCCGACATTGGCGGCGATCTCATTGGCGATCGACTTTGCCTCGAGATTGGCTTGATCCATGGTCAGCATCTGAACGCGATCCCTGGTCTGGCCGATGAGGAAAAAGTTCGAAGCGATGAGAACAAGCGCGATGGCAATGCCGGTGATGGCGATAAGTTTCGCCGCAAGCGATTTCATGCGAAAAATGAACATGGGTTCCTCAGGCAAGGATGCGCCGAACGGGCATTCTTCGGCGCAGGAGCGAAGGCATGGCACCGTCATGGAGCAGCCGCATCAGCCGCGGATCCGCACATGCGACGATCCGGCGATCGCTGGGAGGATCGCCGGAGACCTGTTAAATTTAAATGAAACTTAAGTGGTTATATGAGCAAAACCGCAGAAATCTCCTTTAAAATTGAAGGACATCTGCCGACGTTTCGCAGGCAGGCCAGGCTATATTCTGTCTGCGACTTCCCCACTCAAAGGAATCGACGGTTGCGCGCCTGATTTGAGGCATGCGAGCGAACCGGCGACGGCCGCGCGGCGCAGCGCTGTCGGAAAATCAAGCCCGTCATCGAGGCTGGCGGCGAAATAGCCGCAGAAGGTGTCTCCCGCTCCGACCGTGTCGACAGGATCGATCGCCAGCCCCTGCGCTCTTGAGAGGACCCCGTCACGAATGGCGATGACGCCATCGCCGCCGAGCGTCACGATCAGGGTCTGGCCGGTTTCATGATGCAGGCGGACAAGCGCTGCCTCGCGCGCTCCTGCGTCCATGCCGTCCTGTCCGGCAAGTCGCTCGAACTCAGTCTCATTGGCAATGACGATATCGGCGAGGCGTCCGAGACGCGGCGCATCGGGAATCAGTGGGGCGAGGTTGAGGATGCTGGTGATGCCCTTGGCGCGTGCGGCCGAGAGCGCGCGTTCGACGGCCGCGACCGGCACCTCAAGCTGCAACATCAGTATGTCGCCTTCGTGCATGCGGCCGATCGCGGTTTCCGCATCGGCGGGCGCGACCAGGCCGTTGGCGCCCGGCACCACGGCAATCATGTTCTCGCCGTCGCCGCCGACCAGGATCAGCGCCGTTCCTGTGGGACCGTCGATATGCTTGACGAGGGAGAGATCGGTTCCCGCTTCATCGAGCAGGGCGAGCGCATCGGCGGCGAAGCCGTCCTTGCCGACGGCGCCGGCCATATGCACATAGCGGCCGGCGCGGCGGGCTGCCAGCGCCTGGTTGGCGCCCTTGCCGCCGGCGGCCGTGGCAAAACCGTTGCCGGCCACCGTTTCGCCGGGCTTCGGCAGTCGCTCGGTCGTGGCGATGAGATCCATGTTGATGGATCCGAAAACTGTGATCATCAGGCTGTCCCGTCTTTTGGAGCATGCCAATGACATCATGCTCCTGCTATTTCATGGGTCGAGACACTGCCCGAAGCGGTCACTCCTCGTCAACCACCCGAAGCTTGAGAAGGCCGGTACGGCTTTCCACGGATTTGGCCGGGACCTCGCCGTCGCGGGCAGGCTTTGCGTCGCCGCCTGCCTCGAATTCCAGCGCCCCGATCTTGGCGCCGCGTTTGGTGAGCTTGTCGGCTGACGTGACCACCATGTCGATATCTTTCTGCGCCATAGCGAAATGGCCCTGCAGCTTGCGCACCCGCTCGTCGAGGCGGCCGAGATCGTCCATCAGGAGCGCCACCTCGCCCTGGATCAGATGCGCCTGCGCCCGCATGCGCTGGTCTTTCAGCACCGCCTGGATGACCTGGATCGACAGCATCAGCAGCGATGGCGAGACGATAACGATGCGCGCGCGGTGTGCCTTCTGCACCAGGGCCTCGAAGTTCTCATGGATCTCCGCGAAGATCGATTCCGACGGCACGAAGAGAAAAGCCGTCTCCTGGGTTTCCCCCTGAATCAGATATTTCTCTGAAATATCCCGGATATGAATCTCCATGTCGCGGCGGAACTGCTGGCTGGCGATCTTGCCGGCCTCGGGGCTGGCTGCGTCGCGGATGGCGTTCCAGGCTTCGAGCGGGAACTTTGCATCGATGACGAGCGGCGGCGCGCCGTTTGGCATGCGGATCGTGCAGTCCGGCCGCGAACCGTTCGAGAGCGTCTGCTGGAATGCATAGGCGCCCATCGGCAGGCCGTCCGAGACGATCGTCTCCATCCGTGACTGGCCGAAGGCGCCGCGCGTCTGCTTGTTCGAGAGAATCGCCTGCAGTCCGACCACGTCCTTGGCGAGCGTCTGGATATTGTTCTGCGCGGCATCGATGACCGCCAGCCGCTCCTGCAGGCGCTGCAGGTTCTCATGCGTCGATTTCGTCTGCTCGGTGATCGTCGAGCTGACGCGCTGCGACATGCCGTCGAGACGCTGGCTGATTGCCTGGTTGAGCTCGCTCTGACGCGCGCCAAAAACCTCGGCCATGGCCGTGATGCGGCCCTGCATCTCCGCCTGGATCTTCAAAAGCTCGGCCATGCGCGCCTCGCTTTCGCCAGCCCGCAGGCTCGCCTCCTCCGCCTGCTCGCGGCGGAGGCTGGCGCTGCGCAAGAGAAGGATGATCACCAGAAGCACGAAGGCGACAAAAACGCCGCCGGCAAGCGCCAGCATGGCCGGACTCAGCGAGGCGTTGGAGAGGGCGAGCGATTCGGAATGAACGGTCATGCCGCAACCATAACAGAAGCTGCGGCAATACATAGATCAAAACGTGAACGAAATCCTCTGTCGCCTTTTTCCTCACCGATGCAGAAAATCGCCCCCGATTTAACCATTGCTCAACCATATTCGCCAAAATCTGTGCCGCAGAATTCCCTCCAGCGCCGTTGCGCCAAGTACAGAGATTTCCATGACATCCCAGCAGACCGACAGTGCACTCAGGCAGCGCCTCGATTTCATCGAACTGGACGAGGCGGCGCGCCGGTCGATACGGGATCTCAGCCCCGTCATATCAGAGCTAATCGGCGGTGCCCTCGACAAGTTCTATGCCAAGATCGCCAAGACCCCCGCCGTCTCAGGCTTTTTCGCCGACAAGAACCATGTCGCTCATGCCAAGAAGCGGCAGCAGGATCATTGGGGCAAGCTTGCAGGCGGCGCCTTCGACGAAACCTACGTCGACGGCGTGACCGCGGTCGGGCGCACGCACGCCCGCATCGGGCTGGAGCCGCGCTGGTATGTCGGCGGCTATGCCCTGGTTCTGTCCGAGCTCGTCAAGGGCATCATGGAGAAGCAGTGGCCGTCGGTCTTTGCGCGCCAGCAGGGCAAATTGCTCGCCGAAAGGCTGTCGGCGGTCATCAAGGCCGGCATGCTCGACATGGATTATTCGATCTCGGTCTACCTCGAGACGCTTGAAGCCAAGCGCCAGGCTCTGGAAGAGCAGCGTGCCCAGGCCGAGGCCGATCAGGCGATGGCGCTGGAGCAGCTGCGCCGCGGTCTGGAGGCGCTGTCGAGCGGCGATCTCGAGGCCACTCTGCCATCCGGCCTGCCCGGTAATTTTCGGCAGATGGCCGAGGATTACAACCGTGCCGTCAAGGCGCTGCGCCATTCCTTCGCATCGGTGCGCGACACGTCGGGCCATATCATGAATGGCGCCGACGTCATCTCCAATGCGACCAACGATCTCGCATTGCGCACTGCCCAGCAGGCGGCCGGCGTCGAGGAGAGTTCGGCTGCCCTGCAGCAGCTTTCCGTCAGCGTCGGCCAGACCGCCGCCAATGCCGAGAAGGCTTCGGACGCCGTACGCGAGACGCAGCAGAAGGCGAAGAATTCGGGCGAACTCGTCACCAGCGCCGTGTCGGCGATGGCCGGTATCGAGAAATCCTCGACGGAGATTTCCAAAATTATCGGCGTCATCGACGAAATCGCCTTCCAGACCAATCTTCTGGCGCTGAACGCCGGCGTTGAGGCGGCGCGCGCCGGTGATGCCGGCAAGGGTTTTGCGGTCGTCGCGCAGGAAGTCCGTCAGCTCGCCCAGCGCACGGCCGATGCTGCCAAGGAGATCAAGAACCTGATCTCGCAGAGTTCGAGTCAGGTTAACGAGGGTGTCGGCATCGTCTCGAGCACCGGCGAGGCGCTGAACGATATGATCAGCCGCATCGATATCATCAACCGCTTCGTCGCCGATATCGCCGCCGCCGCCCGCGATCAAGCGATCGGCGTCAACGAGGTCAGCGTGGCGATCCGCAGCATGGGCGAAATCACCCAGCAGAATTCCGGCATGGTCGAGCGCACGTCGGCGGAAACCCGCCGCCTCAAGGACGAGGTGGACCAGCTGATCGAGCTGTTGCGCCGCTTCCGCGTCCGTTCGGAAGGCCACGCCGTCGTCGGTGCCCGCCGGGCGGCCTGATTCAAATATGGCGAAATTCCGGGCGGGTATGCAAAAAAGCGTCTTCCCCGCCCGCCGGATAATTCCATAGCGGGAAAAGATGGGTTATGGGAACGCCCATGACCATCAAGCCACTCATCATTCTTCCCGACCCCATTCTCCGTCAGCTCTCCAAGCCGATCGAGCGTGTGGATGCCGACCTGCAGCGCCTTGCCGACGACATGCTGGAAACCATGTACGACGCGCCGGGCATCGGCCTCGCCGCAATCCAGATCGGCGTGCCGCGCCGCATGCTGGTCATTGACGTCTCCCGCGAGGGCGAGGAAAAGCAGCCGCAGGTCTTCATCAATCCGGAGATCGTCAAATCGTCCGACGAGCGCTCGGTCTACGAGGAAGGCTGCTTGTCGATTCCGGACTATTATGCCGAGGTCGAGCGCCCGGCTGTCGTCTCGGTCAAGTATCTCGATCGCGAGGGCAGGGAACAGATGGTGGAAGCCGATGGGTTGCTCGCCACCTGCCTGCAGCACGAGATCGATCACTTGAACGGCGTGCTCTTCATCGACCATATCTCGCGGCTGAAGCGGGAGATGGTGATCAAGAAGTTCACCAAGGCGGCAAAGTCCAAGGCCCTCTGACGACGATTGAAAATGGGCTTCAACGGCATTATGATATCATTGATATCATAATGGAGGCTTTGAGTGGGCGACCTTCTGATCCGAAATATTTCCGACGCAATGAAGCGAGACATCGCGGAAGCGGCCCAACGGAGTGGGAACAGCCTTTCTGATGAGGCGAAGGAGCTTTTGCGGGAAGCGCTTCAAAGAAAAGCCGAGGCCAAGCCTGAGCCTATGTCGGCATATGAAGCGATACGCGCCGCGTTCGTAAGCGAAAACGCGGTGGACGACGAATTTGTCGCAGTCATGAAAGAAATCGAGGCCGCGCGGAAAAAGGATTTCGGTCGGCCGTTCGAGGATATCGAATGATCGTTCTGGATACGAATGTAGTATCAGAATTCGCAAAGTTACTGCCAGATGAAAAAGCGAAGACCTGGTTGCAGCGGCAGGATGGTTCGCGGATCTGGCTTTGCGCCGTCGGGTTGATGGAGCAGATTTATGGCGCTGAAAGGGTTCTGTTGAAGACAGGATCGGACCGCTTCTTCCGTGCCATAGAGAATTTGGTGAAGGGCCAATTTCGTGACCGTATCGTCGGTTGGGATTTGGAAGCGGCAATGGCAACGGGCCGTCTGCGCGCAAGACGCGAAAGCGTGGGACGGCCAATTTCGGTTCAGGATGCCATGATTGCCGCCATTTGCCTTGTAAACGGTGCGACGCTTGCCACCCGTAACACCAGAGATTTCGAGGGGCTTGATCTCAAGCTCGTAAACCCGTTTGAAGACGGCTGATCCTCAACTGGCGAGATAAAATGTCTCTTCGCATCATCTTTATGGGAACGCCTGAGTTCTCGGTTCCGACCTTGCGCTTGCTCGTCGACGCCGGCCACAAAATCGTCGCCGTCTACACACAGCCGCCGCGGCCGGGCGGACGCCGCGGGCTCGATCTGCAGAAATCGCCGGTGCATCAGGCGGCCGAACTGCTCGGTCTTCCCGTCTTCACGCCGGTCAATTTCAAAGATGCCGAGGAGCGCGAGCGGTTTGCCGCCTTCAAGGCCGATGTCGGCGTCGTCGTCGCCTACGGACTGCTGTTGCCGGAGGCCGTTTTGAACGGCACCCGCGAGGGCTGTTACAACGGTCATGCTTCGCTGCTGCCGCGCTGGCGCGGTGCTGCGCCGATCCAGCGGGCGATCATGGCCGGCGACGACAAGACCGGCATGATGGTGATGAAGATGGACAAGGGGCTCGACACCGGCGCGGTCGCAATGACCCGCGAAGTCGAGATTGGTCCGGACATGACGGCGGGCGAATTGCACGACCGGCTGATGCTCGTTGGCGCCAAGGCTATAGCGGAAGCCATGGTGAAGCTGGAGATGAACGACCTGCCGCTGACGCCGCAGCGGGAGGAGGGCGTGCTGTACGCCGCCAAGATCGACAAGGCTGAGACGCGCATCGATTTTGCAAGAAACGCCCGGGATGTGCACAATCATATCCGTGGCCTGGCGCCATTCCCGGGCGCCTGGTTCGAGCTTGAGATCGGCGGCAAGCAGGAACGGGTCAAGGTGCTGGGCTCGGAGCTAGCACCAGGGCAGGGCGATGCCGGAGAGCTGCTGACGGATGATCTCGTGATTGCCTGCGCTTCAGGTGCGCTACGGCTGACACGGCTGCAGAAGGCCGGCGGCAAGCCGCTGGCCGCGGCCGATTTCCTCCGAGGCACGCCGCTCGGTGCCGGCACGAGGCTTTCCTGATGCCGCGCTTCCGCATGACCGTCGAATATGACGGCGGCCCATATGTCGGCTGGCAGCGGCAGGAGAACGGACCATCGGTGCAGGGCGCGATCGAGGCGGCGGTATTGTCGCTGACCGGCGAGACCGTGTCGATCCGCGGCGCCGGCCGCACCGATTCCGGCGTCCACGCCATGGGACAGGTGATCCATGCCGATCTTTCCAAGAGCTGGTCGCCCTACAAGCTGCAAAATGCCTTGAACGCCCATCTGCGGCTTGCCGGCGAGCGTGTGTCCATTCTCGACGTCGAGGCCGTTCCCGACTTCTTCGATGCCCGCTTTTCGGCACTGCGGCGCCATTATCTCTACCGCATCGTCAGCCGCCGGGCGCCGCTGGCGCTCGAAGCTGGCAAGGCCTGGTGGGTGCCGAAGACGCTCGATCACGAGGTCATGCACGCCGCCGCCCAGCGGCTGGTCGGCCGGCACGATTTCTCCACCTTCCGCTCCGCCCATTGCCAGGCAAACAGCCCGGTGCGCACGCTCGACCGGCTTGACGTGACACGTACCGGCGAATTGATCGAGATCCGCGCCACGGCGCAGAGCTTCCTGCACAACCAGATCCGTTCCTTCGCCGGCACGCTGAAGCTCGCCGGTGAAGGCAAATGGACGCCTGAAGATGTCCAGGCAGCGCTGGAGGCAAAGGACCGCAAGGCCTGCGGTCCGGTGGCGCCGCCCGAAGGCCTCTATTTCATGCAGGTGGATTATCCCGAGGTGATCACTGACCGGCGAAAGCCGATCGACGAAAATGACGAGGATCTGTCTTAAAGCCTCCGCCGCCGAGCCTGATCAGGCGGGGTAAATGCCGAGAAAGTGCTGCAGATATTCCGAAAGGATCATCGACGGCACCAGCAGCACCAGCGTCAGCGCCCCGACCATCAGCGCGTGATCGTGGCAGATCATTCTGAGAATGCGCGCCAAAGCGAAGACCTGCGCCAGCATGAAGGCGAGCAGCAGCAGCGAGACGAGGCCGACCGTGCCGGGCAGGAAGAACACCAGCGCCAGCAGCAGACCGTTGATATAGGAGAGCGGCACGCCGAGCCAGTTGACGCTGACGACGACGGGGGCGAAGCGCTCGCCCATGCGGAAGGCAAGCAGCAGCAGCCCGGCAAAGACCAGCGGCACGAACCAGTTGGCGACCTCGACAAGGCCGAGCCTGATGTAGAAGGCAAGATCGACATCGGCCTCCGGCGGCATCGACCGCAGGAAGGCCTGTCGCCACCAGAGCCAGGAAATACCCGTCGGCGGCAGGCACCAGGCCATCGCCCAGAACGACCGGTTGACGCCGCGCTCCGACAGATCGAGGAAGCGGAAGCCGCGCGGATCCATCCGGATCAGCAGCCAGAGGCCGGCCAGGTAGTACTGAACTTCTCTAAGACCCGGCATGGGCGAACCAGCGGTCGATGAAGGTCTCGTAGATCGCCGTCAGCGTCTCCAGATCGGCAACAGTGACGCGCTCGTCGACCATGTGCATCGTCTGGCCGACCAGGCCGAACTCGACGACCGGGCAATAATCCTTGATGAAGCGCGCATCCGACGTGCCGCCGGTGGTCGAAAGCGCCGGTGACCGGCCGGCCACGCTTTCGACGGCAGACGACAGCGAAGCAATCAGGGCGTTGTTGCGGGTCAGGAAGACATGGCTCGGCCGGTCCGCCCAGACGATATCGTATTTGACTGGCTCGCGGCCCGGACGCAGCTGGCCATGGCCGGCGGCGGCTTCGAGCCGGCGCAGGATTTCGGCGCGCAGCGTCTCGACGGTCCAGCTGTCGTTGAAGCGGATATTGAAGCTTGCCGATGCCTTTGCCGGAATGACGTTCGTCGCAGGATTGCCGACATCGACCGTCGTCACTTCGAGGTTCGACGGCTGGAAATCGTCGGTGCCGCCATCGAAAGGCGGATCCATCAGCGCCTGCGTCAGCTGCAGTATACCGCGCACCGGATTGTCGGCGAGGTGCGGGTAAGCGGCATGGCCCTGAACGCCATGTACGATGATCCTGCCCGATAGCGAGCCGCGCCGGCCGATCTTGATCATGTCACCGAGCCGGTCCGGATTGGTCGGTTCTCCGACAAGGCAGGCGTCCCAGCGTTCGCCGCGCTCCGCCGCCCATTGCAGCAGTTTGATCGTGCCGTTGATCGCCGGGCCCTCTTCGTCGCCGGTAATCAGGAAAGAGAGTGAGCCGGCAGGCGGCCCGTTCTTTTCGATGTGGCGGGCAACGGCGGCGACGAAACAGGCGATGCCGCCCTTCATGTCGACGGCGCCGCGGCCGAAGAGTTCGCCCTTTGATATCTCCGCGGCAAAAGGCGGGTGCGTCCAGGCGGCTTCATCGCCAACGGGCACGACATCGGTATGGCCGGCAAACATCAAGTGCGGGCCGTTGCTGCCGAGGCGGGCATAAAGGTTCTCGATATCGGGCGTTCCCTCTTCGCTCGCTCTCACTTTGTCGACTTTGAAGCCAAGCGGCGCAAGCATCGCCGCGAGGGCCGTCAGCGCGCCGCCTTCGGCTGGTGTGACGGAGGGGCAGCGAATCAGCGTCTGCAGATTGGCGACGGGATCGGTAACGGTCATGGCGGTCGAATTATCCAGCGGCAATGGCAAAGACATGGCAAGGCGGGGCCGCCTCGCGCAAAAAGACGCCGTCTGTTTACCGGATCAATCTCCCAATGTCATCAATCGCGAAGCAGCTCGTTGATACCAGTCTTGGAGCGGGTCTGTTCGTCGACGCGCTTGACGATGACGGCGCAGTAAAGATGCGGCGCCGGCTGGCCGTTTGCCATCGTCGCATTGGCCGAGGCCATCGAGCCGGCGACGACGACGGAATAGGGCGGCACTTCGCCGTACATCACCTCGCCGGTGGCGCGGTCGACAATTTTGGTCGACTTGCCGATATAGACGCCCATGCCGAGCACCGAGCCTTCGCGGATGATGCAGCCTTCGACCACTTCGGAACGGGCGCCGATGAAGCAATTGTCTTCGATGATGGTCGGGCCGGCCTGCATCGGTTCGAGCACGCCGCCGATGCCGACGCCGCCGGACAGATGCACATGTTTGCCGATCTGCGCGCAGGAGCCGACTGTTGCCCAGGTGTCGACCATCGTGCCTTCGCCGACATAGGCGCCGAGATTGACGAAGGAGGGCATCAGGATCGCATTCGGGGCGATATAAGCCGAGCGGCGCACGACGCAGTTCGGAACGGCGCGGAAGCCCGCGGCGCGAAACTGATTTTCGCCCCAGTTCTCGAACTTCGAGGGGACCTTGTCCCACCAGGTGGAATTGCCCGAGCCGCCCTTGACCACTTCCATGTCGTTGAGGCGGAAGGACAAGAGCACCGCCTTCTTCAGCCACTGATTGACCGTCCAGGCGCCGTCGGCGCCGCGGGTCGCCACGCGGGCCTTGCCGGAATCGAGCAGATCGAGCCCCGCTTCGACCGCATCACGGACCTCGCCCTTCGTCGACACGTTCACATTATCGCGATTGTCGAAGGCGGCTTCGATGGTCTTTTCCAGGGATGCGAGGTCGGTGGCGCTCATGAGAATTCCTTAAACTTCGATCTTTATCGTGGAGACGGCGGAGTCTCCGGACATGCGATCGGCGTGGGTTTGTCCTGCTCTACAGCATGCACGCGTAGAACGGAATGATTTTTCGAACAAGATCATACCTGGATTCAAGGCGTTATAGCGACATATCCGGTTTCACGGCCGGCAATACTGAAAGGCATTTCGACATGGCGAAGGGACGAAACGGCGGTTCTAGGCGCAAGGACGGCGTATGGGACCCGTTGAAGAGCAGCTCGACCGACAGGCAGCGCGCCGAGGCCGTGCCGAAGACGCCGCAGACGCTGTCGCCGGCCTATCGCCTAGCCTATGTCGACGAGGATTTCCTCTGCCGTGAGGAGTTGCGGCCGATCCGGCTGCAACTCGAACTGCTGAAGACGGAGATGATGCTGACCGAGCGCGGCATCCGGTCGACCGTCGTCATGTTCGGCGGCGCCCGCATTCCCGCCCCCGGCCAGAGTGCCTGGGCGGCGCGCAACGAGATCCAGCGCGCCAATCTGGAGGCGGCCTCCGTCTATTATGACGAGGCGCGCAAATTTGCCCGTCTCTGCTCGAAATATTCGGCGGGCTTCGACTTTCAGGAATATGTCATCGTGACCGGCGGCGGCCCCGGCGTCATGGAGGCCGGCAATCGCGGCGCGGCCGACGAAGGCGCGCCGTCAATCGGTCTCAACATCGTGCTGCCGCACGAGCAGGCTCCGAACGTCTATGTCACGCCCGAACTCAGCTTCAATTTTCACTATTTCGCCATTCGCAAGATGCATTTCATGGTGCGCGCCAAGGCGATCGCGGTCTTCCCCGGCGGCTTCGGAACGCTCGATGAATTCTTCGAATGTCTGACGCTGATCCAGACCGGCCGCATGGAGCGTCTGCCGCTGATCCTTTTCGGCGAGGCCTTCTGGCGCCGCATCATCAATTTCGACGCCCTGGCGGAATTCGGCACGATCGCGCCGGATGACGTCAAGCTGATCAGCTTCGTCGACACGGCCGACGCCGCGTGGAAGATCGTCCAGGATTTCTACGAACACCGCGAACCGGGCCAGAGTCTCTGAGATATGCTCTTTCCCCGTCGGACGGGGAAAGAGCAGGGGCAACGGTAAGTCCGCGCTTACAGCAGCGGCCGATCCGGCATGTCGTCGATCGAGATGACGCCATCCTTGTTGCGGTCCATGCGCGTGAACAGCTTGTCGAACGCGGCCACGGCCTCCTGTTTGGAAATCTGCCCGTTCTCGTCGGTGTCGATCCGATGCATGATCATCGAAGCGCGCATGATGTTGCCGCCATGGCGCATCCAGCGATGACCGTCATGGCCGTCGCGCGGCGGCTGCCCGGAGTCGCTGTCCGGCATGTCGGGCGCGGCATTCGCGTCCTTCTCGTCGCCGGCGTCCTGTTTGTGCTGATCTCTCATCGCCTGCAGCTGCGTCTGCCGGTACTGCCGGATTTCGCCGGGCGTCAGCGACCCGTCATTGTTGGTGTCGATCGCCGCGAAAATCTTGTCGAGGCCGCTCGTCGCCTCCTCCTTGGAGACCTTTCCATCCTTGTTTGCGTCGAACTGCTTGAGCATGCGGACATAGGTGATTTCGAGGAAGGCGTCGCGGCCCGGGCGGTCCATGCCGGTATGATGCGGGCGCGGCCCGTCGCCCGGCGCGGCAAAGCTTGCCCCGGCTGCAGCGCCGAAGATTAGGACGGAGGAGAGCGCTGCCAGTATCAGCTTGTTGCGGTACATCGTGTTTCCCTTTCGTAAGGTGTCCCCTCACGAAAGAAGCTATGGCAGCGGGCCTGAAAGACCCAGTTAAACATCGGTAAGCTGGGTGAAACTTTGGTAACGTGGCTTTAGCTGCCGGATCTGGTCACCTTGCCGAGAAACGCGACGAGGTCGTCGGTGACGAAATCGATGTGATCCTCGTCGCCGCTGGTCTTTTCCCACCATTCGACGACGGTCTCTTCCAGGTTGCGCGGCACAAGCAGCACGGTTTGCATACCGAGCGCCTTCGGTACCGTCAGATTGCGCGGCAGATCCTCGAACATCGCCGCCTTGTTCGTTTCGACCCGCTTCAGCGCCGCAAACTTGTCATAGGTCGCCTGCGCCGGCTTCGGCACGTACTCGGCGGCGACGATGTCGAAAATATCGTCGAAATGTTCGAGGATGCCGAGCGCCCCGGCAGTCATTTCGGCATGTTTGACGCTGCCGTTGGTGAAGATGAACTTGCGCCCCGGCAGCGCCTTGATCGCTTCGCCGAGTTCCGGCTGCGGCGTCAGCGCCGAATAGTCGATCGCATGCGCCTTTTCGAGGAAATCGTTCGGATCGATGCCGTGATGGATCATCAGGCCCTGCAGCGTCGTGCCGTGGTCGAGATAATACTGCTTCTGCAGCTTGCGCGCTTCTTCCCGCTCCATCTGCAACAGCGCCGCGACATAGGCGGTCATGTTTTTGTCGATCTGCGCGAAAAGATTGATGTGATGGGGATAGAGCGTGTTGTCGAGATCGAACACCCAGTCTGTCACGTGTTCGAAATCGGCTTTTTCAGGCGTACGGTCGATCTTGGTCATGGCCGCCCTTATGGCACGGCTGGTCGCCCAAGGAAATCGACAGAGAAAAAATAGACGCCCGATTTTCGGCGGACGCGGCAGGCCTGGGATGTTAGAAAGCGGTCATGCTTTTCGAACGCCCCGACGATGACACGCTCTATGATGCCCTGATCGCGCGCAGCGCCGAGTATGAGGGCCAGGCCTATGTCTGCGTCAAGACGACAGGCATCTTCTGCCGTCTGACCTGTCCGGCGCGCAAGCCGAAGCGGGAAAATACGCTGTTCTTCGAGACGATCGCCGCCTGCATGCATTCCGGCTTCCGCCCCTGCCGGCGCTGCAGGCCGCTGGAGCAGCCGGGCAGGGAGCCGGTCGTCGATCTGTTGCTTGCCGCGCTCGACGACGAGCCGGAGGTTCGCTGGAGCGAGGATGAGCTCGTGCGCCGCGGCCATGATCCCTCGACCGTGCGGCGCGCCTTCAAGCGGGCGCTCGGCATGACCTTCCATGACATCGTCCGTTATATCAGGCTCGGAGAAGCGGCCCGGCAGCTCGCCGACGGGGCGCGCGTCATCGATGCCCAGCTCGACGCGGGTTACGAATCTCCGAGCGGTTTCCGGGCGGCGTTCCAGCGGCTCGTCGGCAAGGCGCCGGCACTCTCGCAGAATCGCGAACTGCTTTTTGCCGACTGGTTCGATACGCCGCTCGGGCCGATGATCGCGGTCGCCGACAAGACGCATCTGCATCTTCTCGAATTTCACGATCGCAAGGCGCTGCTGAGCGAACTCGAAGCGCTGCAGAAGCGCGTTCGCTCCTCCGTCGCAATCGGCCGCACCCCCGCGATAGATCAGATCGAGGCGGAAATCCGCGATTATTTCGAAGGCCGGCTGACCGTCTTCAGGACCCCTCTGGCGCTCGGTGGCACGCCCTTCGAAAAGCATGTCTGGGGAAAGCTGATGGAGATCCCGGTCGGGCAGACGCGCGCCTATGGCGATCTCGCCAGGGAGATGGAAAGGCCGGAGGTCGTGCGTGCGGTCGGCCGCGCCAATGGCGCCAACCAGCTTGCCATCATCGTGCCCTGTCATCGCATCCTCGGCGCCGATGGTTCTCTGACCGGTTATGGCGGCGGCCTCTGGCGCAAGCAATGGCTGCTGCGCCACGAAGAGAAGATCAGCATGGAGACAAGGATGGAGGAGACAGCATGAACTGGACTGAAAAGGCCAAGGCATTCGGCGCGCTTCATAAGAAGGGCGACCCGATCGTCCTCTACAATATCTGGGATGCGGGGACGGCGAAGGCCGTCGCCGATGCCGGCGCCAAGGCGCTTGCCACCGGAAGCTGGTCGGTTGCCGCAGCTCATGGCTTTGCCGACGGCGAGAAACTGCCGATGTCGGTGCTTGTAGAGACGGCGAAATCCATCACCGATGCCGTCGATCTGCCGCTTTCGGTCGATTTCGAAGGGGCTTATTCGGCAGACCCTCAGGGTGCGGCCGCCAATGTCGCCAAGCTGATGGAGGTCGGCGTCATCGGCATCAATTTCGAGGATCGGGTGGTTGCGGGCGAGGGGCTCTATCCGGTCGAAAACCAGGCGGCCCGCATCCGCGCCATTCGCGCCATGGCCGACAGCAAAGACATGCCTTTCTTCATCAATGCCCGTACCGACCTCTTCCTGGCCGAGAGCGACCTCTCCAAACATACCGGCCTGGTGGATGAGGCTATCGAGCGGGGCAGGGCCTACGCCGCGGCCGGCGGCAGCGGCTTCTTCGTTCCGGGCCTGATCGATTCCGCCTTGATCGAAAAGATCTGCGCAGCCTCGTCGCTGCCGGTCAACATCATGATGCGGACGGGCGCGCCTGACGTGAAAACATTGGCAAAGCTCGGCGTCGGCCGCATCAGCTACGGCCCGGGACCATACCGGTCGATGATGGAAAAGCTGAAGCAGGAGGCCGCGGCGATCTACAGCCTACTCTGAGCGGGCTGCTGCGGGGGCCGCATCCGCATGAAAGGCTGCGGCCCGTAATCACATGCTGCGCCGCTCAGGAACGGAAGCGCAGATTGCGCCGCGTCAGCTGGTCGACCGAGGTGCAGCCCATCAGCTTCATGTCACGCTCGAGCTCGGTGCGCATCGTCTCCAGCGCCCGCTCCACGCCCGGCTGGCCGGCGGCAGCAAGCGGGAAGAGGTAGTAACGGCCGAGCCCGACCGCTTTCGCCCCTAGCGACAGCGCCTTCAGAACGTGGGTTCCCCGCTGCACGCCGCCATCCATCATGACGTCGATCCGGTCGCCGACCGCGTCGACGATCTCGGCCAGCTGGTCGAAAGCGCTGCGCGAGCCATCGAGCTGGCGGCCGCCATGATTGGACAGCACGATGCCGGTGCAGCCGATCTCGACCGCGCGTTTGGCGTCTTCGACTGACATAATGCCCTTCAGGCAGAATTGCCCGCCCCAGGCCTGCACCATGTCGGCCACGTCGTTCCACGACATGGAGGGATCGAGCATTTCGGTGAAGTATCGGCTGATCGACAGCGCGCCGCCGTCCATCTTGACGTGGTTTTCGAGCTGCGGCAGCCGGAAACCCTCATGCGTCATCCAGCCGATCGCCCAGGAGGGCTTGATCGCAAACTGCATCATGCCGGCGAGATTGAGCTTGAAGGGAATGGAAAAACCGGTGCGCTTGTCGCGCTCGCGGTTGCCGCCGGTGATGCTGTCGACCGTCAGCATCATCGCCTGCACGCCCGCCGTTTTCGCCCGCGCCATCATTTCGTGGTTCAGCCCGCGGTCCTTATGGAAATAGAACTGATAGACCTGAGGTCCGTCGCTGATCAGCCTGGCCTCCTCCAGGCTGATCGTGCCGAGTGAGGAGACGCCGAACATCGTGCCGTATTTCGCCGCTGCCGCCGCGACCGCCCGTTCCCCCTGGTGGTGAAACAGCCGCTGCAACGCCGTCGGCGAGCAATAGACCGGCATGGCGAGCTTCTGCCCCATGACCGTCACCGACATATCGACCTCGGCCACCCCTTTGAGAACATCGGGCACCAGATCACAATTGTCGAAGGCTGCGGTATTGCGCCGATACGTCACCTCGTCATCGGCGGCGCCGTCGATATAGTCGAAGATCGGCCCTGGAAGACGCCGCTTGGCCATGCGCCGGAAATCGTGGAAATTATAGCAGTCTGTAAGGCGCATCTTTTTGCTCGAGCCGTTGATTTTCGGGGCGCAACCTAAAGCACGATTCGAAATCTTGCCAAGGCTTCATTGTACGATTTGCGACCTCTCGGCGCGAAGATTGGCCGCTCATCCCACCCGCCATGGCGGATCGACGCGGTTGGATCCGGCGAAATAGAGAACGACGCGGTTGCCGCCGGGATCGAACAGCTCCGCCTCACGCCACAGCCAGCTCTTGTCCTCCGGCCCGCTTGCGAACCGAAGTCCGGCTGCGCTAAGCTTGGCGACCGTTTCGTCCAGATCCTCGCACTCGAAATAGACCGTCGTCCCGCCGCCGCCTTTCTCGCCCTGGTGAAGCGAAAAAGTGCTGTCCCCATCGGGGCAGACGAAACGCGCATACCGGGGACGCGCATCGACAACGGGGCGAAGACCGAGGACGCAGTAGAAATGCCAGCCCGCATCGAGGTCAGGCATCGTAACGGTCACCTGATTGAGGCGCATGATCCATATCCTCTGCTGAGGGCGCACCCGCATTGGCTCAGCCTTGCCGCTTCAATTCCGGTTATTGCATGGGATGCGATCCTTAAACACCTCTTTGCTTCGGCGCGGGCATCCTTCAACGGTCCTCTGAGGCGCGCAGTGCCGAAGGCCGGAGCCCTCGAAGGACATGCGCCAGCGCTGCTCCTGCATTCATCGATTGGCAGCGCACCCGCCCCGCCCTTCGAGGCCCCTGCGGGGCACCTGAGGGTGAGGCTCTCTTGGGGTTTTGCGCTTATCCTTTGACGCGGCTCATGCTGTGCCACCGCGCTCCTCTATGCTTCGGCGCGGCATCCACCGACGTCCCTCATCCTGCTGAGGCGCGCAGCCCACAGGGCGAAGCCTCGAAGGACACGCCGCAGCGCTACTCCCTGTGCTCATCCCGAGGCCGCCCAACGCTGTCCCACAGGACAACGGGGCACCTGCATCTGCGGACAATCCGACACGCCGCACCCCTTCCCGCGGCTTGATCATGTGCGGGAGCTTGATTGCCGATGCCAGGCCGAGCCTTTCCAGCAGCCGGATGAAATGCCAGCCGAGGTCCAACTGGCCCGGCTCGATGCCGAGCCGGGCCGATTCGGGAAAGGCGTGGTGATTGCCATGGAAGCTCTCGCCGAAGGTCACCAATCCGAATCGCGGCAGGTTGTAGCCCTGCGCTGCGACATGATCGACGCTCCAGCCTTGATGGCCGCCACGATGGGCGAAATGGCCGACCAGCCAGTGCCCGGTCAGCGATACCGATATTCGCATCGCAATCCCCCAGACCAGCCACGGCAGCCCGCCGAGAGCGAAAAAAGCGAGCGCCAGAGGGAACTGCTGCGCCATCCATGTCGCCTCTAGGAAGCGATAGAAGCGGTCGTGTCGCACGCGCTCTTCAATCTCGAAACACGGCGGTCGGGCGAGCCTCACGACGCAGTGCATCTGCCAGAAGGAGTCGACCAGGAAAGACCGCCGGTGGGCATAGAGGTCATGGCAGTTTCGTTGCCGTTGCGCCCAGTCGCGAATGTCATGCGCGTAAATCATGCCGAAGGGGCCGGCCATGCCGACCAGCGTACCGAGATAGACGAGAAAATACTCGATCCAGAGAGGGGTGCGGAAGGAGCGGTGGATCAGCAGCCGGTGCATCCCGACTGAATGACCGAGGCAGATCGTGATGGCGGTCGAAAGGATAAAGACGGCAAAGGCGCTCCAGGTGAAGGTCGCCGGCCCGCTAATGATGGCGATCAGGCTCATGGCGGTGATCCAGATCGACTTTGCCGGCACCCAGACGACTCTGCCCCTCGCCGGATCGCTGCTGTTGTCGATCATGCGACCGGTGGAAATACTGCTCATGGCAAACTCCTTCCGATCGGGCGCATTCTTCACTTGAACATCGCCCGCCCGTTCATTAATTAAGGAAATACCTAATTACCTTGCGTCAAGAAAGATAATTAAGCAATACCTTAATCGCTTAATTTGTACGTTTCATGCAATGATGCCGCTGCGACGGAGACCGGATTTGGAAGACGAGACTGGCGATGATATTACAGAAGGCAGCTCTCTCGGCGCCGCGCAACGGGTATTTCACGCGCTTTCCAGCGCGCCACGGCGAAAGATTCTTGCCTATCTCTCGGCCTCCGGGCTGACCGCTGGCGAGATCGCCGACCGCTTCAGCATGTCCAAGCCAGCCGTTTCGCAGCATCTTTCCGTTCTAGAAACTGCGGGGCTGATCCGACGGCAGAAACAGGGCCAGTTCGTTCATTATTCCCTGATCGAGACCAATCTGGTCAATACGCTCAACGGCTTCGTTCAGGAGGTCTGCCCGGTCGGTCGGCCGATTAAAAAGGAAAGCCAGGCGCTCGCCCGCGCGAAAGAGTCGCCTTGATAGGCGGGGATCCCATGCCGGTCTGATCGCCGGATAAAAGCGCGACAGGAGGGACCAGCTGGGCAGGCGCTGCGCCCGTGTAGAAAGATGCGCCTCTCGTGCGGCAAGGGGCGCAGCCTCGATCAGGGAACCATCAGCGTCCCGAAGCCGTGAACGGTGAAGATCTCGAGCAGGACGGAATGGGCGGTCTGCCGTTCAGGATGAAGACGCCCTGCACGCCGGCCTTGACTGACCTTCGGATCGTGCGGCCTGAGGTCGTTGACGGCGGCGAACTTGCGCCGCAGCTGGCTTTTGCTAGGCGAAGCTCCGCTGCATGCTGATGGCTTGTGCGACGAAATTTCGAACGACGGGCGAGCGCTCGTCACGCCGGGTCGAGAGGGCCAATCGTGCCTTTGGCGCGTCGCCGGCGATCGCAATGTAACGAACGCCGGGGACATTGATCTTGGTCATCTCCGCCGGTACGATCGAGATGCCGAGGCCGACGGCGATCAAGCTGGGAATCGCCGTGATTTGCGGCGCCGGCTGGCCAAGAACCGGTTCAAATCCCGCTCGTCGGCAGGCGGCGAGAATGTCGTCGAAAAAACCGGCGCCTGCCTCGCGCGGAAAGAGGACGAAGCTTTCTTCCGCAAGTTCGTCGAGCCGCAATGCCTGCGCTTTTGACTTGGCATGTCCGGACGGCAGGGCGATGACCATCGGCTCTTCGGCCAGAAGCTGAGACCGGGCTTGCGCCGGGTCGCCACTGCCCGGACGGATGAAGACGGCGTCGAGTTCGGCCGCATTCAGCCGTTCCAGCAATCGCGCAGTGGGCGCTTCCTCCAGACTGAACCCGACCGCTGCATATTTCTCGCGAAAGACGTTGATCGCGGCAGGCACGATCGGATTGAAAACCGCTGAACTGGTAAACCCCACCCGCAGCCGACCCTGCTGGCCGTGCGCTGCCCGCAGAGCGCTTTGCTTTGCTTGTTCCGCCTGCAACAGGATGGCTCGAACTTCAGGCAGAAAAGCCTTACCCGCCTCGGTCAGTTCGGCGCCGCTCGGAAGGCGCCGGAAAAGCGACGTGCCAACCTCATTTTCAAGATCGCGAATCTGGTTGCTCAGTGGGGGCTGTCCGATGCCAACCCTGCGCGCCGCCCGCGTAAAGTTCAGTTCTTCAGCGACGGCAATGAAATAACGAAGGTGACGCAGCTCCATGTCATACCTTTAAGATATCAACATCGCCTGTGCAATATATTGGAAATACTCCTTTCGCCTGTCCACATAACCGCAGCGCACTCGCCCTGCCGGTGCGCGATTATAGCGATTCAGGAGTTCAACATGCGTGCAATTGGAAAGCAGTTGCTGATTACCGGTGTCAGCTCGGGCCTTGGCCGAGCCTTCGCGGAAGCCGCACTCGCAAAGGGGTACAGAGTCGTTGGCACGGTGCGCAACGACGAAGCCGCAATCCGGTTTGAGAATCTGGCGCCCGGTCGCGCCATCGCCGTTCAGCTCGACGTCGCCGATGTCGGGGCGATTGAACCGGTTGTTGCGAATATCGAGAAATCAGTCGGTCCCGTGGACGTTCTCGTCAACAATGCCGGCTACGGACATGAGGGAACACTGGAGGAATCGCCGATCGAAGAAATGCGCCGGCAATTCGAAGTCAATGTCTTCGGGGCTGTCGGAATGATGAAGGCCGTCCTGCCGTTTATGCGCCGGCGACGGGCAGGCCATATCATCAACATCACCTCCATGGGCGGTTTCATCACCATGCCGGGCATCGCATATTATTGCGGCAGCAAATTTGCGCTGGAAGGCGTGAGCGAGGTTCTTGCAAAAGAAATGAAAGACTTCGGCATCTCGGTTACAGCGGTGGCTCCTGGCTCGTTCCGAACCGATTGGGCGGGCCGCTCCATGGTGCGCAGCGGCAGGAACATTGCCGATTACGATGCGCTATTCGATCCGATCCGCAGGACACGTGAGGAAAAGAACGGCAAACAGCCGGGCGATCCTCGTAAGGCAGCCGCAGCCGTGATGGCGCTGGTCGAGGCAGAAAAACCACCTGTCCATTTGGTGCTTGGAGCCGATGCCCTTTCGCTCATCCGCGACAAGCTGAAAAGCTTGAGCGCGGAAATCGACGCCTGGGAAAACCTCACGCTTTCGACGGATTTTGCCGAAGCATGAGAAAGGGGCGCCTGCAGGCGCCCTGTTCGATTAGGGCACGATCAGCGTTCCGATGCCGTGCTCGGTGAAGATCTCGAGCAGGACGGAGTGGGCGGTCTTGCCGTTCAGGATGACGACGCCCTGCACGCCGGCCTTGATCGCATCGATGCAAGTCTCGACCTTGGGGATCATGCCGCCCGAGATCGTGCCGTCGGCGATCAGCGCATGCGCTTCGGCGACGGAAAGTTCCTTGATGAGCTGACCCTTCTTGTCGAGCACGCCGGGGACGTCGGTCAAAAACAGCAGGCGGGTGGCGTTGAGCGCGCCGGCTATGGCGCCGGCGAAAGTGTCGGCGTTGATATTGTAGGTCGCGCCGTCACGGCCCGGCGCCACCGGCGCGATGACCGGGATCATCTCGGAGCGGGCGAGCAGATCGAGCAGCGTGCGGTCGACTTCGACCACTTCGCCGACGAAGCCGAGATCGAGCACCCGCTCGATGTTGGAATCCGGGTCCTTGATGGTCTTGCGCGCCTTTTCGGCGAACACCATGTTGCCGTCCTTGCCGCAAAGGCCGATCGCCCATTCGCCGGTCTGATTGATCAGAGCGACGATCTCCTTGTTGATCGAGCCGGCGAGCACCATCTCGACGATCTCGACCGTCTTCTGGTCGGTGACGCGAAGCCCGCCTTCGAATTTCGATTCGATGCCCATCTTGGTCAGCATCGCGCCGATCTGCGGGCCGCCGCCGTGGACGACGATCGGGTTGACGCCCGACTGCTTCAGAAGCGCGATATCGCTGGCAAAGGCTTTGCCGAGCTCGGGATTGCCCATCGCATGGCCGCCGTACTTCACCACGATCGTCTTGTTTTCATAACGCTGCATGAAAGGCAGCGCCTGGGCGAGAAGACGTGCCTGGATTTCGCTTTCGGACTCGTTCATGGGGACCCCGCAGGAGTTGATCGCGGGCCTTTTATCGCAAGTTTCTGACAGAGGGAATAATCCAGACCGCAATAGTTTTTCGTATGTGGCACGGAGCCAAAGGAGTTGGACCCGCCGGCTGAGCGAGGCACGATATGGGGAACTCATGCAAGGCGATGAGATCGAGGACCTGATCGGCCGCGTCGCGCTCGATCGCCTGGCATTCGCTGCCCTCCACAACCAGACTGCACCGAAACTTTTCGCAATCTGCCTGCGCATCTTGAAGGACCGCACGGAGGCCGAGGATGCCTGCAGGAAGTCTATATCAGCATCTGGCAACGCGCTCGAAGCTTCCAGGCAGCCGCGATCGTCCTCGGCGTGGCTGGCCGCAATTGCCCGCAACCGGTCGATCGATCTGCGGCGTGCGCGCAAGCCCGTCACCGACGAACTCGAGAGCGTTTACGACCTTGCCGCTTCCGAACCCGACCCGGAAAGACAGACGGTGACGAAGGATGGAGGAAGGCGGATTGACACCTGCATGGAAGAGTTGGAAGCTGATCGTGCGGTCGCCATGAAACGGGCTTATGTCGAAGGGCTGGAGCTATCAGGAACTGGCGGATCACTTCGGCGTTCCGCTGAACACGATGCGGACCTGGCTCAGGCGCAGCCTCTTGAAACTGAGAGAGTGCATGGAACGATGACATCGCCCGACAAAAGCAAGGGAAACCGCTCCCGCGACGAGGTCCTCGCCGGTGAATATGTCTTGGGCGTCCTATCGCAGCAGGATCGCCGGGTGGTGGAAGAGCGCATGCGCCGCGATCGGATATTTGCGGCGATCGTCAGCCGTTGGGAAACCAACCTTTCCGCCTTCAACGACGAATATGACGGCGTCGCGCCGAGCCGGGAAACCTTCAAGCAGATCGAGTCCCGGCTGTTCGGCGAGGCCGGAAAACCCGCATCCTTTTCGCAGGGGCTGTGGAATTCGGCGATCTTCTGGCGCTCATTGGCGTTCGCCTGCATCGTCGTTGCCGTCAGTGCCGTCATCTTCGCCTCCGGCCTTGTGCCGCAGCCGCAGGGGCCGGCACCGCTGGCAGCCGAACTTTCGGGCCAAAACAACGCGATCAATCTCCGCGCCTCCTATGAGATCCAGAGCGGCCGGCTGAAGATCGTGCCTGTCGCCGCCGGCAAGCCGGAGGAGAAATCGCTCGAACTCTGGCTGGTGCCGGGCAGCGGCGCGCCGAAATCGCTCGGCATCTTCCAGCCCGGCGAAAGCGGCGAACTCGTCATTCCCGCCGATCTGCGCAATAATGTCGCCGATGGCGCAACCCTTGCCGTCAGCCTAGAGCCTTTCGGCGGCTCCCCGAGCGGACAGGTGACCGGTCCGGTCATTGCGAGCGGCAAGGTGCACCGGCCATAACGATGCCTCGCGCGATGCGATGGCCAGGACCGTCGCCAAGATAATCAAGGACAAGGAAGGGCAAGGACGAGGGCGTCGTCCACGTCGTCGATAAGGTGCTGTTGCCGACGATGTAAAACTATCCGTATGGCAGAGGCATCGGGGGCTCTGCGCAGCGCCGCTTTTATTTCCAACCTGCAATGCCGACGGTTTCGGCGATCGCCTGGCGCAGGTCATCGAGCCCGTCGCCTTTTTCGGACGAGGTGGACAGCACGTAGGGATAGGCGGCCGGGCGCTTGCGGATCTTTTCCGCCGTGTCGGCCAGAAGCTTCGGCACGGCCGGCGCCTTGATCTTGTCGGTCTTGGTCAGCACCACCTGGTACGAGACGGCCGCCTTGTCGAGCAGGGTCAGAACCTCCTCGTCGTTCTTCTTGATGCCATGGCGGCTGTCGATCAGCACGTAGACGCGCTTCAGCGTCGCGCGGCCGCGCAGGTAATCGAAGACGAGCTTCGTCCACTTGTCGACCTGTTCCTTCGGCGCCTGCGCATAGCCATAACCCGGCATGTCGACGATCGCCGTCGGCGGCAGGTCGCCCGCTTCGCCGGAATATCCGTCCGGTACAAAGTAGTTGAGTTCCTGCGTGCGCCCCGGTGTGTTCGAGGTGCGCGCCAGACCTTTCTGACCGACCAGCGCATTGATGAGGGACGATTTTCCGACGTTCGAACGCCCGGCGAAGGCCACTTCCGGCGGTCCTTCCGGCGGCAGGAAGTTGAGCGACGGGACGCCGCGGATAAAAATCCATGGGTGGCCGAAGAGTGGCTTTTCGTTTTCGGGCATGCGGGCTCGGCAATCTCCGGGTTCAGTCTTCTGTCGGCTTCGTGGTTTTGGCGGCGGATGTCAAGCTTTCAGGCGGCCAGCGTCTTGCTTCACAAGCTGGCCGGAAATGAAAAGCCCCGCCGAAGCGGGGCTTGAAAGCATCATTTCGACGGTGCCGTCTTTCGTCGGAACAGGCCCTTCAGATTGTCGAAGAGTTCGACCTTGACGCCGTGGCGCTTCATGATCACCGACTGCTGGATCACCGAGAGCGTGTTGTTCCAGGCCCAGTAGATGACGAGGCCGGCCGGGAAGCTTGCCAGCATGAACATGAACACCAGCGGCATCCAGTTGAAGATCATCGCCTGCGTCGGATCGGGTGGCGTCGGGTTCATGCGCATCTGCAGGAACATGGTGACGCCCATGATCAGCGGCCAGACGCCGAGATGCAGGAAGGTCGGCGCTTCAAAGGGCAGCAGGCCGAACAGGTTGACGATCGTCGTCGGATCGGGCGCCGAAAGGTCCTTGATCCAGCCGAAGAACGGCGCGTGCCGCATCTCGATGGTGATGTAGATCACCTTGTAGAGCGAGAAGAAGATCGGGATCTGCAGCGCCACCGGCCAGCAGCCGGCGATCGGGTTGATCTTCTCGTCCTTGTAGAGCTGCATCGTCGCCTGCTGCAGCGCCATGCGGTCGTCGCCGAATTTCGCCTTCAGCTCCTCCATCTTCGGCTGCATGCGCTTCATGTTCGCCATGGAGGCGTACTGCTTGCTGGCGAGCGGAAAGAACAGCGCCTTGACGACGATCGTCGTGCAGAGGATCGCCACGCCGAAATTGCCGAAGAAGCGATAGAAGAAGTCCATCAGCTTGAACATCGGCTTGGTGATGAAATAGAACCAGCCCCAGTCGATCAGCCGGTCGAACTTCGGGATCGAATAGGAGGCCTCGTAGCCGTCGATGACGGGCACTTCCTTGGCGCCGGCAAAGACGAGGTTCTTGAGCTCAACCGACTGGCCCGGCGCAACGGTGAAGGCATCGTCCTTATAGTCTGCCTGATAGCGCGGCTGACCGTCGGAAAAATACGAGAAGTGTGCCTCATAGGCTGACGTCTGCGGCGGTACGATCGTCGCCGCCCAGTATTTGTCGGTAATGCCGAGCCAGCCGCCGGTGGATTTCGCCGGGGCCACGGCTTCCTTCTCCACCGCGCTATATTTGCTTTCGATCAGGCCGTCGTCGCCGATGACGCCGATAAACCCTTCGTGCAGCACGTAGACGGAGGGGGTCGTCGGCTTGTTGTAACGCGTCACGCGTCCGTAGGAGGAAAGCGAGGCAGGAGCCTGGCTCGAATTCTGAACCTTGTCGGCGACGGTGAACATGTAGCGGTCGTCGACGGAAATCGTGCGAGTGAAGGTCAGGCCCTTGTCATTGGTATAGGAGAGCGTCACCGGTGTCTTCTCGGTGAGCTTGGCGCCCTCCGGCGCCGTCCACAGCGTCGAGGGACCGGGGACCGCACCCGTTGCGTCGCTGCCGATATAGCCGAGCTCAGTGAAGTAACCATCCTTGGTTTCGGCCGGGCTGAACAGCGTGATGGTCGGGCTCGAGTCGTCGACGGTCTCGTGATAGCCCTTGAGCTTCAGATCGTCGAGCCGGGCGCCGGCAAGGTTGATCGAGCCGGAAAGGGCAGGGGTGTCGATGGCGATGCGCGGGGTCTTTTCGAGCGCCTGCTCGCGCGTCGCCGTCGCGGCCGCCTGGCCGGACGGAGCCGCGCCGGTCGTCTGCGCCGGTGCGCCGCCGGCAGCAGCAGGCTGCTGCGTCTGCTCGGTCTGCTGCTGCGCCTTCTGCGCTTCCTGCGCCTTGCGCTGGGCCTCGATGCGGGGATTCATATAGAGAAACTGCCAGCCGAGGACGATCAGCACCGAGAGAGCGATCGCAATGAAATAATTGCGGTTGTTTTCCATCATAGGTTCCTGGGGCGTCCGTCTCCGGGGCGCCGGTGTTTCGGCCTGGTTTCCACGCGGGATTTCAATTCCGCGGCCAATTCCTGGAAGGACGCGTTGAGCACGTCCCTGCGCGCGACAACCACATAGTCGTGTCCGGGCTTCATTGCAAACCCCGCATGAAGCCGCACCGCCTCTTTCAGGCGGCGGCGCATGCGGTTTCGCTCTACGGCATTGCCATGTTTTTTGGTGACTGTAAAACCGACACGCGCCTGGCTGTCGGGTTCCTTCCGGTCGAGCACTTCGAGAAGGAAGAGTCCTCCCCGGCGTTTTTCGCCCTCGCGCACGGCAAGAAACTGCGGGCGGCTCTTCAGCCGCCCGACAGCGTGTTTCTTCTCACTGGTCGTCAATTCGCCCGCCATCTCTTATCGGGCAACCCGGCCTTAGGCCGAGAGACGCTTGCGGCCCTGCGCGCGGCGGGCAGCGATGACCTTGCGGCCACCCTTCGTGGACATGCGCGCACGGAAGCCGTGGCGACGCTTGCGAACAAGCTTGGATGGTTGGTAAGTACGCTTCATTTATTTAAACACCGCGGAGTGCGGCCCTTCTTGAATTTGCATGATGCAAGGAGCGTTGTTTTTCGAACGGGCGAGCCATGAAGGCCTAGGTGACCGGACGTGCGGCGGCTTATACGGATGAAGCCTGCCAAAGTCAATTATAACAGATCATTTCACCGCTAATGCTGGCCTGCGCGTGGTTTTCGCATGTAAGTGTTAATAAGTTTTCTCTGCTCCAGAAGGTTGTGCTTGATCGCCGCCGCGACGGAAAGTTATGCTTTTCAGCGACTTGCGCCCGGGGCGGACGCCGGCATGGCTAATATTCAGGGGCCATAATCGTAAACATTAGAAATGTAACTTTAAGGAATTTCGCGGATATTCGCACCATCAGCCGGGAACTGGCTTTCCAGGCAGTGATGGGAGCTAGGAGGCATTGCATTGAAGATCCGCGGCAAGATTAATCTGCTGGTTTGCGTAATGGGCGCCGTCGCCCTTCTGATCGGCGCAACGGCATTGTCCGCCATGCGCGAATACAGCCGCAACCTCACTGCTTACGAGCAGGCCGCCGCCCGCGCCTATGCCGGCGAGCGCCTCAACCGTTTCGTCACCGCTGTCGTCATGGAGTCGCGCGGCATCTATGCGGCGAAGACGATCAAGGATACGCCGAACTTCGCCAAGGGCATCACGGCCGCTCTCGATGAGATCGACAAGGTCATCGCCGGCTGGGCGCCGCTCGTTCCCGAAGGCGAGAAGGCCAACTTCGCCAAGCTCGTCTCTCGCGCCGCCGAATTCCGCACCTTCCGCACGGAAACGGCCCGCCTCGGCACCGAAGTCGGGCCCGAGGCCGCCAGCCAGCAGGGCAACAACGAGGCCAATCGCGCCAATCGCAAGGCCTTCCAGGCTGAAATCGACGCGGTCGTCGCTACCGACAAGGCAGCTCTCGACGCCGTCAACGCCGATATCGAAAGTTTCCGCTCCTGGGTCCTGATGCTCGTGCTCAGCATTACCGGCATCGGCATCGCGGTCGGCATCGGCATGGGCTTTTATATCGGCACCAGCCATCTGAGCCGCCCGATCAAGCGTGTCACCCACGCGATCAAGGAGGTCGCCAACGGCAACTTCGACGCCGAGGTTCCCTTTGCCGGCCGCAAGGACGAAATCGGCGAGATGGCCGCCGCTGTCGCGGTCTTCAAGGAGAACGGCCTTGCCGTCAAGCGCCTGAACGCTCAGGAGGCGGCGATGCGCGCCAAGAGCGACGATCTGCAGTCGAGCATGTCGGTCGTCGTGGCCGCGGCTGCGGCCGGCGATTTCAGCCATCGCATCGACAAGGACTATCAGGACGAGAACCTCAACCGGTTCGCCGGCAATATCAACACGCTGCTGTCGAGCGTCGATGCCGGGATCGGCGAGACCCGCCGCGTCATCGCAAGCCTTGCCGAAGGCGATCTGACCCAGACGATGAACGGCAATTTCCAGGGAGCATTCGCCGAGCTGCAGCAGAACGTCAACAACAGCTTCGTAACGCTGCAGGCGACGATGCGCGAAGTGCGCGAGACGACCGAAGCGATGAACGGCAACACATCCGAGCTGCGCAATGCCAGCGACGACCTGTCGAAGCGCACTGAGCAGCAGGCGGCGGCCCTCGAACAGACCTCCGCGGCGCTCGACGAGATCACAGCCGTCGTCCAGAACTCCACCGAGCGGGCGCATGAAGCGACCGTCATGGTCTCAGAAGCCAAAGAAAATGCCGGCCGCTCCGGCGTCGTCGTCCGCAACGCCGTCGAGGCCATGGGCCGCATCGAGCAGGCCTCGCGCGAAATCAGCCAGATTATCAACGTTATCGATGAGATCGCCTTCCAGACCAACCTCCTGGCGCTGAACGCCGGGGTCGAGGCCGCCCGCGCCGGCGAGGCCGGCAAGGGCTTCGCGGTGGTCGCGCAGGAAGTGCGTGAACTCGCCCAGCGTTCGGCGACCGCTGCCAAGGACATCAAGGCACTGATCACCAAATCGGGTGATGAGGTGCAGGTCGGCGTCAAACTCGTCCAGGCGACCGGTGAGGCACTGTCGGAAATCGGCGCCCGCGTCATCGCCATCAACGACCATATCCATTCGATCGCCACGGCCGCGGTCGAACAGTCGACCGGTCTCAAGGAGGTCAATACCGCCGTCAACCAGATGGATCAGGTGACCCAGCAGAATGCTGCAATGGTGGAAGAAACCTCTGCCGCCACGCACCGGCTTTCAGCCGAAGCCAACGGGCTGGTGCACCTCATTGCCCGCTTCAAGCTTTCGGATGCGGTGGCGCCCGTGGCGCTTGTGCGCAACGAGCCGCACAGGCAGCCGGTCGCCTCACCCGCCCGCCGCGCGATCGCCAAAGTCGCCCGCGCCTTCGGCGGCAGTGCGGCTGCAGCCGAGCAGAGCTGGGAAGAGTTCTGAGACTTTTCCAACAGGTGCGACGTTGAGATGGAGGAGGCCGGCGCGGCATGTCCCTTCGCCCCGTTTACGGGGAGAAGGTGCCGGCAGGCGGATGAGGGGCCGCCCGTCGCACCAACCAGAGAGCAATTGCACCAACATAACGAATCACGACGCCGCCTCCGGCAGCATTTCTTTGTGGCGACGTGACGCTGCTCGCAAAGATTTGAAAGCGGAACCTATTGGTCTAATATAAAGCTCCAACGGTAAGGGTGGCCAAAGCGCTGCCGATCGGGCGAGACAAGAATGCCGGTGCGAAACCAGGGCGACAATCCTTCGGCAGAACCCCCAGCAGCCACCGAGGCTGCCAAGGGGCGGTGCCCGTCCGGCTTCTTCGGCGGGCTTTCGGGCAAGCTGCTCTGGCTCACCGTCGTCTTCATCATGCTCGCCGAGATCCTGATCTTCTTCCCTTCGGTCGCCAGCATGCGGATGCGCTGGCTGCAGGACAGGCTGAACACGGCCGCCGCCGCCGCCATCGTCATCGATGGGCTGCAGCCGATCGAGCTGCCGCGCGCTCTGCAGAAGGAAACGCTGGAGGCGACCGGCACCAAGGCGATCGTACTGCGCAAGGAAGGCACTTCGCGGCTGCTGGCAACGACTGACATGCCGACCTCCGTCGACGAATCCTACGACCTCACCGACGTGCCGCCGCTGACGGCGATCCGCGACGCGCTCGACACCCTGGTTTTCGGCGGCAGCAGGATGATCCGCGTCTATGGCCCGGTTGGTGAAAACAAGATCGGCGTCGAGGTTGTCATGAAGGATCGGCCGCTGCGCACGGCGATGTTCGCCTATTCTCGCAACGTGCTGCTGCTGTCGGTGCTGATCTCGCTTTTCACCGCGACGCTGATCTTCTTTGCGATCAACCGCATTCTGATCGGCCCGATTCGCCGGCTGACCGGCAGCATGCAGCAATTCTCCTCCGATCCCGAGAATCCGGCCCATATCTATATCGGCGACGGCGGCCGGGACGAGCTGGCGGTGGCCGGCCGCAATCTCACCTCGATGCAGATGGAGCTGCAGAAGACGCTGAAGCAGCAGAAGAACCTTGCCGCTCTTGGCCTCGCCGTTTCAAAGATCAATCACGATATGCGCAATATTCTGGCTTCCGCGCAGCTGATGTCGGACCGGCTCGTCGATGTCGATGATCCGATGGTCAAGAGCTTCGCGCCCAAGCTGCTGCGCACCATCGACCGCGCGGTCGGTTATACGACGGAGGTGCTGTCCTACGGCAAGGCGAGCGAATCGGCGCCGCGCCGCCGCCATGTTCGGCTGCTGGGACTGACACAGGACGTCAAGGATATGCTGGCGATCGATCCGCAAAGCGGCATCGAGTTTGTCGAACAGTTCGCTGCCGATCTCGAGGTCGATGCCGACGGCGAGCAACTGTTCCGGGTCATTCACAATCTCTGCCGCAACGCCCTGCAGGCGCTGACTTCGCCGGGCGAGGGCGGCCCCGGCGCCATCAGGCGCATCACCGTTTCCGCCCAGCGTGTCGGCAGCGTCGTCAGCATCACGGTGGACGATACCGGCCCCGGCATGCCGCTGAAGGCGCGCCAGAACCTGTTTGCCGCTTTTCGCGGCTCGGCCCGTTCCGGCGGCACCGGCCTCGGCCTGACCATCGCCCGCGAATTGGTGCTCGCCCATGGCGGCACGATCGCGCTGGTGGAAAAGCCGACGGTCGGCACCCAGTTCCGCATCGAGATCCCCGATCGCCCGGTTTCACTGGATGATTACCGCAATCGGACCCAGGGTGAGAAGTGACGGCATTTCGCCGGAGCGTGGCCGTTGCAGACAAAGAGCGATTTTTTCAGAAATGCTCTTGCAATGTCCGAAAGGACCCTTTAGAGGATCGCCCACGCAAGCGGCGCCGCCGCTTCTGCCACGCACCCGTAGCTCAGCTGGATAGAGCACCAGACTACGAATCTGGGGGTCAGGAGTTCGAATCTCTTCGGGTGCGCCATTCTTTCACTTCATTTGATACCTCCTGTTTTGGAAAATCGGTTCCGAATATCAAAGGCCCGCCTCAGGCAGGCCTAAATCATTTCCAGCCTATCGCACCCGCGAGCTTTTCACGACTCGGCCAAGCCGAGGAATTGCTCTGCTGGCCTGATCCCGTCGCAGTTCATCGGCGCGCTGCAGCTAATGGATATTGACCATCTGTCGCGCGGGCGCTTCGGCGGCTTTTACGGGAATGCGCCGACGCGGCGGGAAGGGTTGGCCGCGGGATACTAGACCGGGGCGCGTCGCCTCATTCCTTGATAGGGATCCCGGCTTCGATCGCAGCTTCGATGAACGCCTGCCGCGCCTCTTCCCGGTTCCGTTTCCCAGATATGACATCGGCGCAAACCGCACACGCTCTGTCGAGCGCAGGGCCCTCTTCTGTCGGCCAGTCTTCGATCAGCGCCCATGTGGCGGCTTGGGTCGTCTGGATGACCACCCACTGATCCGGGCCTTCAAGGGCCAGCGTCACCGGCTTCTTCCATAGGGTTTGCATAATGCAGGATCTCCGCTGCGTCTTCTCAGCCACCTGCTCGCCTAAGGCAATTGTTCCGGCGTGTCGAGATGCCATCTGAAGGAGACGTTTTCTGGAGCAGTGAGCTACTGAAACGCCGGCATATTTATTTCCGGCCGCCGCTTCTCGTCGGCCGCTGCCGTCTTTGCCGCAAGGCAGCAAGGCAAAAGCTATTGAGCGTTCGGATGCTCTCTCTCATAGGCTTCCCTTTCTTCCTTCCCGAACACGGCGGAGTAAAAGCCGCTGCAAACCAGATATGAGCACTCATCCGGGTTGCCCGTTTGCCATCCGGGCTGGCAGAGGACGACGCGATGGAATTTGGCATTGCAAAGCCCGTGGTTTGCCAGAAGCCGCGGATCGTTTCCGAAATACGCGCTTATGGCTTTCTCGCGAGTCCATACAGGAACGACTTTCCAATCAGCGGCGCCGCCTTCAGCGCTCACATTGCCGGTCGCACAGAACGACCAATTCGATATCGTGATTGGTTGATCGCAGGGAAAAGCCTGGACGGCGCTTCCCAGCGAGAGCGAAATCAATGCCAGCAATCGCTTGCTATAACCCACCATGCTCTTTTCCCCCATGCAGATCATTCGCATCCTGTCCTCCACGCCCAGTAATTGCCTGTCACCGTGACGGGGATCAGGTCTAATCCAAATCCTAAGATTATTTTCCTAGTTCTCGAAACGTTCTTACGCTAGATTGCACTCCGTTGCAACCATGGAATGTTGAATGCCAAAGAATTTTGTAGCGATTGGCGCTGTGGGCGCTTGGCCCAGTGTTTCCCTCTGCATGCGGGAAAAAACGAGTTCTTCTGTTCGTCGCCTGAAGGACGTGCTCGGAGCTGAGGCGAGGGGCTGATGGCGGAATTCAACTCTCGTGACAAGAGCCGCACCAGTTCCGGCAAGACGCGAGCGCTGGTGCGCAAGCACACCGCGCCGCCGAGCGCCAGCGATGACGGCAGCCTGCGGTGGCAATGGTTGACGATCCAGCTCCTGGAATCGGCGGCCTTTACCACCTTGAGTGCGAATGCCTGCCGCGCCTTCTTCCGCATCGTCATCGAGCACGTCTCGCATGCCGGGTTGCAAAATGGCAGGCTTGTCGTGACGCATCCCCAGTTCGTCTCCTACGGCGTCACCGGTGAATATGTGGCCGATGCGCTCGACGAGCTGGAATATAAGGGGCTGGTTAAGGTCCGCCGCGGTCGGGCGGGAAGCGGGGTCGCGCATCCCAACCTGTTCACGCTCACCTTTGTCGGCGACCATGAGGGTGCGCCGCCGACCGACGAGTGGAAGCGGTGCACGGCGGAACGAGGTCGGAAATGGTCCGAGACCGACCGCAAGATCGCTGCCGAAAAACGCGGTCGCCTCGGCCGGAAGAAAAAAACCTCGCTTCGGGATCCCGAAATCCGCCCGCTTCGGGATTCCGAAATTCGCCGCGCTTCGTGAGCTTTTCGGCTGAGTGGAAACGCAATGATTTCAATGCCGCAGCCTATTTCGGGATTCCGAAGTGCTATATAGATTTTGGTGGGGTTCCCGGCATGGTGTGTGATGACCGTCCTCGGTCGGAAGCGGCATTGGTTTTCCCGCATGCCTAGCTTCGCGCAACCTTCCTGATGTATCCGCAGGCCTGATGATCTCGGAGGAACGCATGACGGTGGGAATTTTTCGGGCTCTGGCGGTTCTCGCGACGATGGCCGCCCTTGCCGGCTGCGTCGACCAAGCGAACGCGCCGGTGCTTTTGCCCATCGGCGTGCCGGTCAATCCGCCTGCCGTCGCCCAAGGCATCTGCGTGACCGACGGCAATGCGATGTATGACGAGGCGAAGAAGCAGTATCATCTGCGCGCCCAACTGACCGGCTATGCCGAGGCCGATGCGCTGGAAGAGGAAACGACGGCGCGCGCCGCTGCCCATCGCCAATATGTCGCCTGCCTGTCCGCCCAGGGTTACAGGGCTTTGTACGCGAATTGAGAACAGAGAATTCGCATTCTTAGCCAACGCCCCTCGCGCCATTCTTGCTGTCGCGACTTTCACGTTTTCTCGCGAAAAACTCACGCGGGATCGCCTGCAATCACGAGTTTTGGAAACTGCGTGCGCGCGGAACTGCGCACTTCGGACAGGCATTTTCCCGGGATAAATCCACGAAGGAGGGTTTATCATGAAGATGTGCAATCTTGTCCGTTCCGCCGTCGCGCTCAGCGTGCCTCTCGTCCTCGCGCCGATCGGCCAAGCTGAAGCCGCTCCCGTTCAAACGGTGCGGCCGCCCGATATTTCTACGTAAAAAGCGTGCAGTATAAGCCGCATCCTGGTCTTTGGCATGGCTATCGCGGCTTCCGAACGGAGCGCCCCGGCACCCGCCGTCACTCCGATGGCTACTGGTATCCGCTTGCCGCTTTCGGTGTCGAGGCCGGCGCCACCGGCTCCATCATCCGCCAGCCGGTGAACAGACTAGCGGCTCCGACGATGTGCAACCCTACGTTTTCAGGATCGATCGGTCCCGGCAGCATGCCTTGCGATAACGGCTATTGAGCCGGCAAATGAAAAGGGGCAGCGCGAGCCGCCTTTTTCCTGTTTCGGGCGCCGCTTACATGTTCGTGACCTCTATTGCGTTGCGGTAGATTGTGACAGATCCGCTTCCTACCTCCTCGGCGCAAATTCAGCTGATCCTCCCAATGAGATGACAATGATCACGACGTTCAAGAGCGGCCTGGCGGCCGCAGCCCTCGGTGCGATGCTCGGCCTTTCCTGCGTGGCGGCGCAAGCGGCTCCTCTCCAGTCGAGCGCGACGCAGCAGGGCTCGGCCAAGCAGCAGGTTGTCCAGGATGAGACCCGCGTGCAGCACGACAGGAGCACGACCGGTTCGATTGGTGAAGGCAGCCCGAAGGGCATGGCCTCGCCCTACATGATGAACCCGAAGAAGCCGCTGAACATGGATTGCAAGCTCGGCTTCAACCCGACGAGCAGCTCCGGCTGCAACTATTAACCGGGCGCTTTGGGCGGTGGCGACCAGGCCGCCGCGGTGAGGGGCGGCTTCCCGGCCGCCCTTTTTCGCCGCAGATGACGGCGCTCGCTATGTCAGAGCCGCCATAGATGCAAAAATGCCGGACGCCGGTGGGAAATGCCGGCTCACAAGGGAGATTGACGTCTCTGCCTTGGAATTGCCATGCTGGCCGCGATGGTCGCATTCATAATCAATTGAATTTCAGACAGGTGGGACAGTCATGACCGCAAAGGCTGCATGCTCGGATTTCCTGCATTTTTTCCGCTCCTGGATCAGCAATCCGCTTCGGGTGGCCGCCATCGCGCCGTCGGGCGATTCACTTGCCAGGATCATGACCAGCGAAATTGCCGAGCTCGATGGGCCGATCATCGAGCTCGGCCCGGGCACGGGCGTCTTCACCCGGGCGTTGCTTGCCCGCGGCATCAGCGAGGCGGATCTGACGCTGATTGAATACGGCCCGGAATTCATCGATGCGCTGCAGGCGCGGTTCCCGGCGGCGCGCATATTGCAGATGGACGCGGCCCACCTCGCCCAGGCCGATATTTTCGAGGGCGAACCGGTCGGAGCCGTCATCAGCGGCCTGCCGCTTCTGTCGATGTCGCCGCGCAAGATCGCCTCGATTCTTGCCGGCGTCTTCACCTATATGCGCCCGGGCGGGGCGGTCTATCAATTTACCTATGGTCCGCGCTGCCCGGTGCCGCGGCCGATCCTCGATCGCCTCGGCCTGAAAGCGGTGCGCATCGGCGGCACGGTTCGCAACCTGCCGCCGGCCTCCGTCTACCGGATCTCACGCCGCAAGCCGCTGGAACTCTCGCGCGAGCGCCTGAGATACCGTGAGGCGGACATCGAAGTCGCCGCCTTTTCCGGCGAATCGGCCGGCTGAACCGGGCAACGGCTGAGCGGAAGCGACAGCCTTCAGCGCGAGGTATACCCGATGCACCGCTGTGGGCGGTCGAATGACGATGTTTTCGGCCCCTCCCTGTCATCCCCGCGGGCTCGTCCTATATGTGCAAGCGTCGCAGCGGCCACATGTCCGATATCGCCGCGGCGGCCGGGTCATCACCATGCCGGGCATCACCAGACACGGCAGACATTCAGAACCGGAGCCATCCTCGCCAGCCCGGCATCCCAGCGCTGGCGAAGCGAAGGGCTTCGGCCATTTCATCGACATTCAATGATTTTATTGACCAAGAGAGGAAAGATCATGTCCAGTCACAACGCAGCCAAGTCAGGCACCTTCAGGATCGGCGGCGAGATCGAGGTCAATCGTCTCGGTTTCGGCGCCATGCGCGTTACCGGCAAGGGAATCTGGGGTGAGCCCGACGACCATGCCGAGTCCATCCGGACGCTGAAGCGCCTGCCGGAGCTTGGGGTCAATTTCATCGATACGGCTGATTCCTACGGCCCCGATGTCTCCGAATGGCTGATCAAGGAGGCGCTGCATCCCTATGGCGCCGGATCCGTCATCGCCACCAAGGGCGGCCTGACCCGCCACGGTCCCGACATCTGGCTGCCGGTCGGCCGTCCGGAATATCTGATCCAGCAGGCGCATAAGAGCCTGCGCAATCTCGGCGTCGAGCAGATCGATCTGTGGCAGCTTCACCGCATCGATCCGAAGGTGTCGGCCAAGGAGCAGTTCGACGCGATCAAATCGCTGCTCGATGCCGGCCTCATCCGCCATGCGGGTCTGAGCGAAGTCTCCGTCGCCGAGATCGAGGCGGCCTCGAAGCACTTCAAGGTCGCCACCGTCCAGAACCGCTACAACCTGGTCGATCGCACCAGCGAAGACGTGCTCAATTATTGCGCCAAGCACAATATCGGCTTCATCCCGTGGTATCCGCTCGCCGCCGGCGACCTCGCCCAATCAGGCTCGCTGCTCGATACGATCGCCAGGAAGCACAATGCCGCCCCCAGCCAAATCGCGCTCGCCTGGGTGCTGAAGCGCAGCCCGGTGATGCTGCCGATCCCCGGCACGTCAAAGGTCAAACACCTGGAAGAAAACGTCGCGGCGGTGGAGATCACGCTGTCGGATGAGGAGTTCACGGCGCTCGACGCCGAAGGCAGGAAGGTCTTCAAGGCCGCTTGAGGGGCGGGAACGGTGCCGCATGTCCCTTCTCCCCTCGGGGAGAAGGGGAAACCGAGACGTCGCCGCGAGTCTCTTCTCCCCAGCAGGGAGCGGGCCGGCAGGCGGATGAGGGGCTACCGCCGCTGCCACATCTTTCAGCAAATTTTGACCAGCCGGTCAAACATGCTGCAAAATGAGGCGTCGACCTGTCATTTTCTGGGCAAGCATTGCACTTAATGCATTGCTGCATTGCGGTAATTTCGCTATCCCCGATCAAATGAATGGGGTATCACTATCTTCGTAAGCAGCGCACTCCTCCTCCCAAGCGCTCTTACATCGGACCGACAGCACTCCTCCTCCCAGTTGTCGGTCAGGATCAAGAGCCTGGCGCACCTCCTCCCGCGCCAGGCTCTTTTCTTTTTCCCCAATACCATTTCGCACGGGCCTGCTTTCCGCGTGCAGTTTGACTCGACAGGCTTCGCCGGACTATTTGAACATGTGCCTTCCGTCCGGCGCGTGAACCGGTTGGAGTTTGGTCATGATCGGCAAATGGCGCGGCACGCGTGCGGCTCTGGCAGGGCTTCTGGTTGCAACGATAATGCTCGCCGGCTGCGGCGGCAGGCCGGTCGGGGTGATGCAGGCGGCCGGCACCGTGCCGCCGGGCACGTCGAAAGTCGATCTCCTGGTGGCGACGACGCGCGCTGCCGATGACAATCCGGCCGTGCTTTTCTCCGGCGAACGCGGCACGGGGCTTGCCGTCAACGCCGTCGATGTCTCGATCCCGCCGGAAGCCAATCGCAAGGTCGGCCAGGTGCAATGGCCGAAGCGGCTGCCGGCCGATCCGCTCCGTGACTTCGTCACCGTTTCCGTCGATCCGTTCGAGGGCGAGCGGGCAGGCGAGAGCTGGCTGAAGAGCCATATGCCGAAGAGCCGCCGCGTGCTCGTCTTCGTGCACGGCTTCAACAACCGTTACGAAGACGCGGTCTATCGCTTCGCGCAGATCGTCCACGATTCGCGTGCCGACGTCGCCCCCGTCGTCTTCACCTGGCCGTCCCGCGCCAGCATCTTCGACTACAATTACGACAAGGAAAGCACCAACTATTCCCGCGATGCGCTGGAGGAGCTGCTGACCCGTACCGCCGCCAATCCGGCCGTCGGCGACGTCACCGTCATGGCTCATTCGATGGGCACCTGGCTGACCGTCGAAGCACTCCGGCAGATGGCGATTCGCAACGGTCAGGTCGCGTCGAAGATCAACAATGTCATCCTTGCCTCGCCGGATCTCGATGTCGACGTCTTCGGCCGTCAGTTCATGAGCCTCGGCAAGGACAAGCCGCATTTCACCATCTTCGTCTCCAGGGATGATCGGGCGCTGGCGCTGTCGCGGCGCATCTCCGGCAATGTCGATCGCCTCGGCCAGATCGATCCCTCCGCCGAGCCCTATCGTAGCAAGCTTGAGGCGGCCGGTATCACCGTGCTCGACCTCACCAAGCTCAAGGGCGGCGACAGGCTGAACCACGGCAAATTCGCCGAAAGCCCCGAGGTGGTGAAGCTGATCGGCGACCGGCTGATCGCCGGCCAGACGATCACCGATTCCAATGTCGGTCTGGGCGAGGCGGTCGGCGCGGTGGCCATGGGGGCTGCCCAGACCGCCGGAAGTGCCGTCAGCGTCGCCGTCAGCACGCCGATCGCGATCTTCGATCCGCGCACCCGGCGCAATTACGATGCGCAGTTGAAGCGGCTCGGCCAGTCGATGGACAATACCGTCGGTTCGGTCGGCGACAGCGTCGGCGCCGGCCTGCCCGAAAGCCAGTAAAAATTCCGCGGAGCAATTCCAGCAAAAGTGCACGGCGGTTTTGCGTTTCGGAATTGCGTAAATCCAAAAGCTTAGAGCGGTTCCGCGTTTTCCGTGAAAAGCTGAACCGCTCTAGGCAGCACCGCCGATCTGATATATCAGGTTGACGAACGGCAATGCTGTCTGCCGTGCAGGTGGGTTGATCGCATGACGGATGAGACGAAGAAGAAGGTGGTCGTCGTGGGCGCAGGCGTGATCGGCGCCTCGATCGCTTTCGATTTGCAGCGGCGCGGATTTCAGGTCACGCTGATCGACAAGGGTGAGCCCGGGCGCGGCACCTCTTTCGGCAATATGGCGAGCATCGCGCTCGATTTCGCCGCCGGCTCCGGTCCTTCGACCTGGAAGAAGATCCCTGGCTGGCTGCTCGATCCCGAAGGCCCGGTCTGGCTGCGGCCGTCCTATGCCGCGCGGATGCTGCCGTGGTTCCTGCGCTTCCTCGCGGCCGGCCGGCCTTCGCGGCTCCGGGAAATCGAGGATGCCGGCATGAGCCTGTCGCTGCGGGCGCTCGGCGATTTCAGGGAAATGCTGCAGGCGATCGGCGCGTCCGAGCTGATGACGGAGGAGGGCTGTCTCGCCATTTACGAGACCGAGGCGGAATTTGCCGCAGACCGTGGCCACCTTGTCATGATGCAGCGCTACGGCCTCGAATTCGAGGTCTTGAGCAATGGCGCCATCCAATATCATGAGCCGGCCCTTTCGCCTGTCATCGCCAAGGCCGTGCTGCTGCCGGACAACAAGTCCATCCGCGATCCCTATAGGCTGGTCGTCAGGCTGACTGACGCAGCCATCGCCGCGGGCGCAGCCTTCGCCTCCGGCGCTGTGAGCAACATCGAGCGCAAGGGCGATGGCACGGTCGTCGTCGTCCTCGATGACGGACGTCGGATCGAGGCCGCTTTCGTGGTGCTCGCCGCCGGCGTCCACACCCGTTTCCTCGCCGCAAAACTCGGCGAACCGATTCCGCTCGAGACCGAGCGCGGCTATCACACGCAGATCATGAAACCGGGCATTTCAATGCGCTATTCAGTGATCTGGCCTCATCGCGCCTTCATGGTGACCCCGACGGCCGGCGGCATCCGCGTCGGCGGCAATGTCGAACTCGCCGGCCTCGACGCCGCGCCCGATTTCCGCCGTCCGCGCGTGCTGGTGCGGCACGCCCAGCGGGCGCTGCCGGGTCTGAAGGTCGAGGAGGCGACGGAGTGGATGGGCCATCGCCCGGCCTTGCCCGATACGATCCCAATCATTTCGCCGTCCTCGAAAATGCCGGGGGTTTTCTATGCGACCGGTCATGGCCATCTCGGCTTGACATATGCCGCAACGACAGCGCGGTTGATCGGCGATATGGTGAGCCGAGCAAAACCGTCGGTCGATATGACCCCGTTCCGCATAGACCGATACTGATTGAGAGCAATTCCAGGAAAAGTGTGAAGCGGTTTTCCCAGGCAAAGCGCGACGCGATTTTGCCGGGAATTGCGTTAAAACAAAAGTTGAAACCGCGTCGGCGGCGTCAGCCGTGACGTCCGAACTGGAGTTTCGAGATGAGATGGAAGCGCACGATACAGCTGCTGGACGTTCATGCCGAGGGCGAGATCGGCCGCGTCGCGATCGGCGGCGTTCCGAAGATTCCCGGCGAAACCATCGCTGCGCAGCTGCACTGGCTGAACACCGATCCGAAAGGCGACGAGCTCCGCCGCTTTCTCTGCCTGGAGCCGCGCGGTGCCCCGATCGGCTCGGTCAACCTGCTGCTGCCTGCAAGGCACCCCGACGCCGACGCCGCCTTCATCATCCTGCAGCCCGATCAGGCACATGCCAGCTCCGGTTCGAATTCGATCTGCGTGACGACGGCGCTTCTCGAATCCGGCATCGTCGAGATGAAGGAGCCTGAGACGATCGTGACGCTGGAAACCGCTGCCGGCCTCGTGAAGGCGGTGGCGACCTGCCATGACGGGCGCTGCGAAAAGGTCAGGCTCACCATGGTGCCCTCCTTCGTGCATGAGCTCGACGTCGAGATCGACACGCCGCATTGGGGGAAGATCAAGGCTGATCTCTGCTATGGCGGCATCTTCTATGCCCTCGTCGATGTCGGCCAGATCAATCTTACGATCGAGAAGGCCAATGCGGCCGGCCTCGTTCAGGCCGGCATGATCCTGAAAGAGCTGATCAATCGCGACATCAAGGTCGTCCACCCCGAAATTCCGGCAATCTCGGGCGTCGCCTATGTGATGTTCCGCGACACCGAGGCCGATGGCACGGTGCGCACCTGCACCACCATGTGGCCGGGCCGCGCCGACCGCTCGCCCTGCGGTACCGGCAATTCCGCCAATCTCGCCACCCTTCATGCCCGCGGCAAGGCCAAGGTCGGCGACACCTTCACCTCGAAGTCGATCATCGGCTCGGAATTCGAGGTCGGCCTGCAGGCAGTCACCGAAGTCGCCGGCCGCCCGGCGGTCATCCCCACCATCACCGGCCGCGGCTTCACCTTCGGTCTCACCCAGGTCGCGCTCGATCCCTTCGACCCCCATCCCGGTGGCTTCGCTTTGACGGACGTCTGGGGGCCGTCGGCAGGGGAGATTTGACCGTTCTAGCGGTGCCGAATGTGCGGTGGCTCCAGACGGTTTGCGCCAGGGTCTAGCCCGTACCAGCGATACGGAGCGGGTCTGGCGGAGCAGCATGCCACCCTTCATCACCCACGTCCCGAAGGAGCCGTTGGCAAGCGAGAACTTCTTGTCTCAACTTGCCTCCGGAAGAGAACCCTCTTTGCCGCCCATCAGCGACGTTGGGCTATCCTGGCGCTGATCTGGTCTGCGGCAAGACTCTCGGCCGGCGCCGGCCTGCCAAGCAGGTAGCCTTGGCCGATGTCGCAGCCGAGATCCTGGAGCCGTTGAAGTTGGCTTTCCTCTTCGATGCCTTCGGCCGTAATCGTCACCCCGAGGCCCGCGCCGAGCGCGATAATGGCCTTGATCACCTTGTCCTGCTTGTCGTTGGTTTCGAACGAAGCGACGAAACTCCTGTCGATCTTGATCTTGTCGAACCGGTAGTTGGAGAGCTGCGAGAGGCTGGAATAGCCCGTACCGAAGTCGTCGAGAGCAATCCGGACGCCGGCGTTCACCAGATCGTCGAGGACGATCCGTGCGGTGACGGCATCCTGGATGATGGCGCTCTCCGTCACCTCCAGCTCGATCCTATGCGCAGGCAGACCGACATCGCCCAATATCTTCAGAATCCTGAGGCCCAGCAATCGGTCGCTCAGCTGGATCGGAGACAGGTTGAACGACAGGACCAGATGATTTGGCCAGGAAAGCGCATCGCCACAGGCGTGGCGCAGCAGTTGGTCCGTCAGGTCGACGATCAGACCGGCCTCTTCCGCCACGGGGATGAACTCGTTCGGCGGGATGAATTCGCCGGATGCCGTCTTCCAGCGCGCCAGCGCTTCGAAACCGATAATCTCCTTCGTCTTCAGGTCGACGAGAGGTTGGTAATACGGGACGATCTCAGCATTCTTGATGGCGGCTCGCAGATCCGCTTCCACCCGGATCCGCTTCGCCAGCTCCTCCTGCATCGAAGGGACAAAGGACTTCACCAGATTGCGCCCCTGCTTTTTCGCCACATACATCGCACAGTCCGAATGGCGAATGACCTGGCTTAGATCGTCGCCATTTTCAGGGTGGAGCGCGAGGCCGACACTGGCGCCAAGATCGACGGCGACGCCATTGAATGTGAAGGGCTTGCTGATCGCGCTCACGATGCGGTTTCCCAAAGCGACGAGATCGGCATTTCTGGTGCGCCGCGCCAGAACGACGAATTCGTCGCCGCCAAGGCGGAAAATGTGATCACGCGGAAAGAGGGAAGAAAGCCGCTGAGCGACGGCCTTCAACACCGCATCGCCGTGATCGTGCCCGAGGAGGTCGTTGATCTTCTTGAAGCCGTCGAGATCGATGCTGAACACGGCATAGCTTTCCTGCGCCCTTTGATCGATCATCGACTGCGCGCAGACGGATTCCAGAAATCTGCGGTTAGGTAGTTCGGTTAGCGTGTCGTGACAGGCAATCCAGTCCACGTTCTTTTCGGCCTGCAGCCTGCGGTCAACCTCTATCGAGAGATCCCGGATTCTCAGCGCCGAGTAGATCAGCCCGAGAAAGCCGGACATATTGAGGGCAAGCAGCGCGTGGTCCAGTGGAAAGTCATGATGCTTTTCGATGAACTCATCCAGCCCCTCATGCCATTGGAAGCGCCAGGACAGGCAGAAGAGAAGCAGGAAGCACGAGAGCCAGGCCAGGATCTCCATCTGCGGTCTGGTGAGTCGGACGCGAGGCATAAGAACAGGCTCCTGGTGTGTGAAGAGCCATCATGGCCAGCTCGGAAGACCGCATCGTCCCCGACCTTATTCCGATCGACGACCTGTCGCCGAATGCCGGCATCGACGGCGCCGAAGACTGCCACGACTCATAGGGTGGAGCCAAGGGCATCGGCAATTCGATCACTGGCCAGACTGCGGGCATTCGTAAATCCGGATTTCAGTGTGGTCTTCGAAGATTAATGGCGCGTTTCCGCGGCGAAGGTTTGTGCGTTTCGCTGCGCGCAGCGGATATCTTCGTCGCAAATTGGATTCACCTCAGTGCGCTCGACGCCGAGATCGACGTGCTGCATCTTGACCCTCAAAGGCCGCCGGGAAGAAGAGGTGACCCGGCTCGCCGAATTCAGGCGGCATCCCGAATGTCGAAGCGGACCACCTTGCCGTCCCGAAATCGGAACACGTGCCCGATCGTCTTCTCTCCTTCGAGCGGTTGGCCTTGCAGGTCACGGACCGACTGCCGGACGTCGGCAATGATTGCGCCGTCCGCTGTCCGGTGAAAACCGACCGGCTGGACGTGGGGATCGATCATCGACCACTGACGCGTCCAATATTCCCGCACCGCCTCGCGCCCATGGACGTGGCCGCCATCCATGCCATTGGCCCAGACGACATCCTCGGCCAGCGCTGCCAGCACGGCATCTATGTCGCGTTCGTTGAAGCGCTCGTAGATGTGTTGGAGAATTTTGATATCGTCGTCCATTGCTTTCTCCTTGCTGAGGTGCGGGTTGCGATCGAGCCCCGCTTCGCGACGAACCATTTCGGTCATTGCTCCGGGCGGTCAACGAGTTTCAAAGCTCTGCCTGCCGCAGCAGCGCGTTCAGGCGGGCCGTCCATTCCGTGTTGCTGTCTCTGAACGGAGCAAGTGCATCGCCGGCAGCTTCGCGAAGATCGCGTGCCGCGGCAGCAAGGCGGTGAGCCTGCTGGCGGTGTCCCGCGGCCGCGTGGCAGCATGCCTGGATGCGCAGCAGCGCCGGCCAGTCGGGCCGCGCTTTCAGTGCCCGGCGTCCGGTATCGAGCGCGCCCTCGACGTCGCCGGAAAAGAGCAATGCCAGCATCAGCAGGCTGAACCAGACGCCGTTCTGCGGATCGTGCGGATTGAGCTCGAGGCCGTGCGCCAATGGCTTGCGCGCCCCGGCAGCGTCGCCCGAAAAAAGCCGAGCCATGCCGAGGACGAGATGCCCCAGGGCGAAGCTCGAACCGAGTTCGATGGATCGTTCCGCCGCCAGGATCGCCTGCTCGGCCTTGCCCGTATAGGCCGAGACGATCGCCAGCCCGTAGTGCGAATAGGGGTTGCGCGCATCGAGATAGATCGCCCGCAGCGCCGCATCCAGTCCTTCCTTCCCGTCTGCGGCGGGGTTTTCCGTCCAGCCGTAGGCGATGAGGCCGGCATTGACCCGCGCCCGCCAGATCTGCGCCTCCGGAAGCATGGGATCGAGCTCGGCGGCCTCGCGGAAGAAGCGCCGTGCGAGAAGGTGGGTGGGTTGCGTCACCTTGTGAAACTGGAACATGCCTTGCCGCACGAGATCCCAGGCAGTGATGTTGCCGGTGTGCGGAGCGATCGGAAGCCCGTGGCGCAACAGCAGTTCGGGCTCGATCGCTGCTGCGATCCGCTCGGCAATGGCGTCCTGCACGGCAAATAGCTCGGCCAGTTGAAGATCGTAATGCTCGGACCAGACGGTGGCGCCCTTGGGGGCGTCCGCGAGGTGCACCGATATCCGGATCCGATCGCCGGTATGCCGGATGGCTCCCTCCACCAGAAAATCGACCCCGAGTTCCAGCGCGACAGACCTCGAGTCCCCGGAACCATTCCTCCTGGCGAAGCTTGCCCCGCGTGAGGCGACGCGGAACCATCTGAGCCGGGCGAGCGCCATGATCAGGTCGTCGGCAATGCCTTCGGCCAGATACTGTCTCTCCACATCGCCGCCGAGATTTTCGAACGGCAGGACGGCGATCGCGGGCACCGACCCGGTTTGTGCGTGCCAGCCGCTCTCGGCTGTCTCGCTCCGCGTCTCCACCGGACCCGAAAATCTGTACCCCACCCGTGGAACCGTGACGATCCATTCGCTTCCGTCCAATGTAGGTCCGAGGAGCTTGCGAAGGGCAGCAATCTGAACGGAAAGATTGCTTTCCTCGACGGCCAATCCCGGCCAGACCGCATCCATCAATTCCGGCTTCGAGACCACATCCCCCTTTGCCGACAGCAGAACGCCAAGCAGGTTGGCGCCGCGGGCGCCGATGGCGACGGGCATGTTGTCGCGGAGCAGGCATCCGTTCTCGGCAATGAATTCGAAGCGGCCGAATACAAGGTGCGGGGGTTTCATGGCGGGAATGATACGCCGATTTCGCAGCTTTTCGGAATTTTTCGGCCTCGCTTCAGGACTTGCGGCGGCTGAGCGCGCAGAGTGGCTCCATCGCAGTGGTCGAAGTGGTGAGAGCGATGATCAAGGAAGCAACGCAACCGAAAGAATCTGAAGCATTCCTCGCCAAGGTCGTCCGCGCCGGCGGCAGTCATGTCGCCAGGCAGGGATCGGTCTATTGCTCCGGCGTCTCAGCTGAAAGCGCTGGGTCAACCATGCTGTGGCTCGGGACTATTTCGCTGCCCGCGGGGCGGCGAACCGGCGCCCATCGCCATGAGGGACACGAGACGGCTCTCTTGATGATCGCAGGTCTGGAGATCGAGATTTGGTCGGGGGCAGCACTTGAACGGTGCGAAACGGTCCGCCCCGGCGATTACCTGTTTATTCCGGCCGGCGTTCCGCATGTCGCCGTCAATCGCTGCAGCGAAGACGCCGAATTCCTCGGCGCCCGCAACGACGCAGCCGCGAATGAAAGCGTCGTTCTGATGCCGGAGCTCGACGAGATCGTACCGTGATGCATGTCGCTTCGGAACTGTCCGGCGGTTCCCGGCGCAAAGCCGCCTCAGGCTTTGGCGCGGCATGCTCCAATCACACCGGGAGGTGCATTATGGCCATTATCGAACAACGGCTGGCCGGAGTGGGGCTGGAGTTGCCCGAGCCTTTGAAGGTTCGCGACGGACTGCGCTTGCCCTTCACCTGGGTTCGCCTGCGCGGCACCCGCGCTTATATCTCGGGCCACGTCGCATGCAACCGCGACGGAACATTGGCAAATCCGCTTGGCAAGGTTGGCGCCGAGGTTTCGCCGGAGGAGGGTTACGCGTCGGCGCGGCTCGTTGCGCTCGCCCATCTCGCCAGTCTCAAGCGGGCCGTCGGGGACCTCGATCGGGTCACGGCATGGCTTCGCGTCTTCGCCATGGTGAACGTCGCTCCTGGCTTCAACGAGACGCCGCTGGTCACCAACGGCTATTCCGATCTGATCCTCGAGCTGTACGGGCCTGACGTCGGCGCCCACGCCCGCTCGTCCATCGGCATGGCCATCCCCTTGAATGCGCCGGTAAACTGCGAAGCGGAAGTCGAAATCGACGGGTGACCGAAGCGTACCCCCGTCAGTAGACAAACGGATCGACGTCGGCCGGCTGCGCACCCGCCTCCTTCGGATAGATGACGCCCTTGCGCAGGATGATGTTGGCATAGAGCCTGGGCTCGCTGGTCTGGATCAGCGCATGGGCGGCCCGCACCCGACCGTAGAAATCCTGGCCGACCAGCGGCACCACCTGACGGTGCGGTTCGTGACGGGCGCAGCAGTCGATCATCTCCTCATGCACCGGATCGAGCTTGTCGCGCTCGGCCTTGACGGTCGAGCGGAAGATCGCTTCCGGCACGAAATCGTCGATCGGCAGCACGCTGAGCACGGCATTGAGCACAGGGATGAGATGGTGGCCGTCGAGCCGGATCAGCCGGCGCGCATGTTCGACGCCGGGATAATTGCCGTCGACGATGGCGATTTCGTCGCCATGGCCCATGGCCCGAAGTATTGCGAGCAATTCCGGGCTCAAGAGCGGATCAAGTCCCTTCAGCATGGTCTACCTCCTTGAAGAGTACGTTCTGGTCGGTGAGATAGCGCGCAAAGATCGGCAGGCTGGCGCCGCCGATGGCGCGTGCCTGCGCGCCGACCGCGCCCTCGATGATTTCGGGCATGACAACGCCCTGCAGGTCGAGCTTGGCGGCTTCGTCGATCGTCGCCTGCACGATGCGGCTGCGCACCCAATGGGGAAAGCCGCCGTCGATGACGGCTGCGCTGAAATCGACGATCGAGGCGGCGGCGACGATCGCCTGGGCGAGCGCCTTGGCGCTGTCCTGGATCCACGCCTCCATCGGCTCGCCGAAATCCACCCAGTCGTCGGCGGAATACCACAGCGGTTCGGGATCGATACCGCGCTCGCGCAGCATATTTTCCAAGACGAAGATCGAGGCGATTTCGAGCAGCTGCTTGGTTTCGCCGTTCCTGTCGCGCACGGGCAGCGGCCCGATCGCGCCCGCCGTGCCGGTACGGCCGGAAAAGATCGCCGAATTCAGGACGATGCCGCCGCCGATGAAGGAGCCGATGAAGAAATAGACGAAGTCGGGATAAGAGGGGCCGACGCCGAAGACGAGTTCCGCGCCGCAGGCGCTGGTCGCATCGTTCTGCAGGAAAACGGGATGGGAGACGCGCGCGGCGATATCGGCCTGCAGGTCGACATCGCGCCAGACTTCCATGGCGCCCGGCGGCGCTCCCACCTCATCGGCCCAGTTCCAGAGTTCGAAAGGCGCGGCGATGCCAAGGCCGGCGACGCGGCCGCGCTGCTTTTCGTCGAGCTTGTCTTCGATCTCGCGGATGCCCGAGGTGACGAAGGCGAGGATTTCATGCGGCAGCGGATAGGCATAGGTCCGGTGCAGCTGCATCCGGATGCGGCCGACGAAATCCATCAGCACCAAATCGGCGCTGCGCCGGCCGATCTTCAGGCCGAAGGAATAGACGGCGTCGGGATTGAGATGCATCGGGATCGATGGCTGGCCCACCCGGCCGCGCACAGGCGCGCCGCGCGACAGCAGCCCTTCCTTTTCCAGCACCCGCATGATGACCGAGACGGTCTGGGCCGAAAGCCCGCTGCGGCGCGCGATATCGGCCTTCGACAGCGCGCCGTAGAGGCGCACCAGCGACAGCACGAGCCGCTCGTTATAGGCTCGCACCCTGACCTGGTTCGCACCGCCGGCCGGATTTAGAATCGGCGGCGGGACCGGCGTGTGTTCCGGTCCTTCCAAAGACGACATGGCCGCTCCTCCCGAGCGTTCGCCTCCTGCATTTTCCCCATCAGAGACGATTTAAGAAACCTGCAGCGGCTCAAAGCGGTAGGGCGTCCCCTGCGCGCCGGAGACACGGCGCTGGACACCCTAATTCCATCGAGCATGCCACATCGAATTAATAATTCAATTGGATTTATTTATTGACAAGCGGATTTCTTTCGCTCTTAATTGCCATCGTCAAGGACACCGACGGCTTTGGAGCGACAGCGACTGAGCGAAGTGTCATATTTTGAAAATTCCGGCCCGCAGGGGCGGCGCCGGCAAACTCTGGGAGGAGTTCATGAAGAAATCAGTTCTCGCTTTTGGCGCGCTCGCGCTCGGTGTCGCTTTTTCTGCTCCGGCGATGGCGGCTGACGTTTCCGCCTGCCTCATCACCAAGACCGACACCAATCCCTTCTTCGTCAAGATGAAGGAAGGTGCGACGGCCAAGGCCAAGGAACTCGGCGTTTCGCTGAAGTCCTATGCCGGCAAGATCGATGGTGACAGCGAAAGCCAGGTCGCAGCGATTGAAAGCTGCATCGCCGACGGCGCAAAGGGTATTCTGCTGACGGCCTCCGACACAAAGGGCATCGTGCCGGCTGTCAAGAAGGCCCGCGACGCCGGCCTGCTGGTGATCGCGCTCGACACGCCGCTCGAGCCAGCCGATGCCGCCGACGCCACCTTCGCCACCGACAACCTGCTCGCCGGCAAACTGATCGGTCAGTGGGCCAAGGAAACCCTCGGCGATAAGGCCAAGGACGCCAAGGTCGGCTTCCTCGACCTGACGCCGTCGCAGCCGACGGTCGACGTTCTACGCGACCAGGGCTTCATGATGGGCTTCGGCATCGACCCGAAGAACCCGGACAAGATCGGCGACGAAGACGACAAGCGCATTGTCGGCCATGACGTGACGAACGGCAATGAAGAAGGCGGCCGCAAGGCCATGGAAAACCTTCTGCAGAAGGATCCGAGCATCAACGTCATCCACACGATCAACGAGCCGGCCGCTGTCGGCGCTTATCAGGCGCTGAAGGCCGTCGGCATGGAAAAGAACGTGCTGATCGTCTCGGTCGACGGCGGCTGCCCGGGCGTCAAGTCGGTCAAGGAAGGCGTCATCGGCGCCACCTCGCAGCAATATCCGCTGCTGATGGCGTCGCTCGGCATCGAGGCGATCAAGAAGTTCGCCGACTCGGGTGAAAAGCCGAAGCCGACCGAAGGCAAGTCCTTCTTCGATACCGGCGTCTCGCTCGTCACCGACAAGCCGGTTCCCGGCCTCAAGTCGATCGACACCAAAGAAGGCACGGACAAGTGCTGGGGCTGAGCCCCGCTTGTTTGAAAGCGCACCGGCCGGGGCTTGATCCCCGGCCGTTTTAGACGGACGATGTGCCGTCGCCCACCGGCTAAGCAACGAACGGATCAACAGGGGTGACGGCCTCCGCGCGGGTTCGGCGCGCGGATGCGGAGGAGGAACCATGACCGGAGCACAGGAATTCGAACGCGTCCTCGACGGCAGCGACAAGAACGTCGCCTCCTTCGAGCACCAGGGCGTCCCGCTGATCAAGCGCGCCCAGCACTTTCTGCACTCGACACCGGCCGCCGTGCCGCTGATCGTACTCGTACTGGCGATCATCATCTTCGGAATAGCGCTCGGCGGGCGTTTCTTCTCGTCATACACATTGACGCTGATCCTGCAGCAGATCGCCATCGTCGGCATTCTCGGCGCCGCCCAGACGCTGGTCATCCTGACCGCCGGCATCGATCTGTCGATCGGCGTCATCATGGTGATCTCGGCCGTCATCATGGGCAATGTGGCCATCACCTACGGCATCCCGACGCCGATCGCGGTGATTGGAGGCCTGCTGGTCGGCGGCCTGTGCGGACTGCTGAACGGCTTCCTCGTCGCCTTCATGAAGCTGCCGCCCTTTATCGTCACGCTCGGCACCTGGAATATCGTCATGGCGACGAATTTCATCTATTCCGCCAATGAGACGATCCGCGACACCGATGTCGACGAACGGGCGCCGCTGCTGCATCTTTTCGCCGCGAGCTTCAAGGTCGGCAGCGCCGTGCTCACCCTCGGCGTCATCGCCATGGTGCTGCTCGTCCTCCTGTTCTGGTACATCCTCAATCACACCGCCTGGGGCCGGCATGTCTATGCGGTCGGCGACGATCCGGAAGCGGCGAAGCTCTCCGGTATCCAGACGAAGAGGGTGCTGCTCACCGTCTATACGCTGTCGGGCGTCATCGCCGCCTTCGCCGCCTGGGTGTCGATCGGCCGCAACGGCTCAATCTCTCCGTCCTCGGCGGTGACCGACTATAACCTCCAGGCGATCACCGCGACCGTGATCGGCGGCATCTCGCTCTTCGGCGGCCGCGGTTCCATTCTCGGCACGCTGTTCGGGGCCATGATCGTCGGCGTCGTATCGATGGGCCTGAACATGCTCGGCGCCGATCCGCAATGGAAAGTCCTCCTGACCGGCGTGCTGATCATTGCCGCCGTCGCCATCGATCAGTGGATCAGAAAGGTTTCGGTATGACCATGGCTGTCGAACCCATTCTCACCGCCCGCGGCCTCGTCAAGCGTTATGGACGCGTGACCGCGCTCGACAATGCCGATTTCGACCTCTACCCGGGTGAAATCCTTGCCGTCATCGGCGATAACGGCGCCGGCAAGTCGTCGCTGATCAAGGCGATTTCAGGCGCGGTCACCCCTGACGAGGGCGTGATCACGCTCGAAGGCCGGCAGGTGCACTTCCGCTCGCCGATGGAGGCGCGCGAAGCCGGCATCGAAACCGTCTACCAGAACCTTGCTCTGTCGCCGGCGCTATCGATTGCCGACAACATGTTCCTCGGCCGCGAGATCCGCAAAAAGGGCCCGCTCGGCTCGCTGTTCCGCATGCTCGACCGTCCGGCCATGGAAAAGCTGGCGCGCAACAAGCTGTCGGAACTCGGGCTGATGACCATCCAGAACATCAACCAGGCGGTGGAAACGCTGTCCGGCGGCCAGCGCCAGGGTGTCGCCGTCGCCCGCGCCGCAGCCTTCGGCTCGAAGGTCATCATCATGGACGAACCGACGGCCGCCCTCGGCGTCAAGGAAAGCCGGCGCGTGCTGGAACTGATCCTCGACGTGCGCGCCCGCGGCCTGCCGATCGTGCTGATCTCGCACAACATGCCGCATGTCTTCGAGGTCGCCGACCGGATCCATATCCACCGTCTCGGCCGGCGGCTGACGGTGATCAATCCGAAGGAATACACCATGTCCGACGCCGTCGCCTTCATGACCGGCGCCAAGGCGGTGCCGACGGAGCCCGTTGCGGCATGAGCCTGCGCATCGACGACATCGCCGGCGAGGTGCTTTCCCGCGCCGGCGATGCCAAACGTTTCCTGATTGCCGTCGCCGGGCCGCCGGGGGCGGGCAAGTCAACCATGGCCGACAATCTGGCGGCGGCGCTGAAAGCCAGAGGCGAAAGCGCCGCAGTCCTGCCGATGGACGGCTTCCACATGGACAATGCCATCCTCATCGAACGCGGCCTTTTGGCGCGCAAGGGCATTCCGGAAACTTTCGATGTCAGAGGCTTCCTCGATATCATCCGCGCCGTCCGCCGGGCCGACCAGGAGGTTCTGGCGCCGGTCTTCGACCGCTCCCGCGAACTCGCCATCGCTTCCGCCAGACCAATCGATCCCGAGGACCGCTTCATCATCGTCGAGGGCAATTATCTGCTCTTCACACAGGGTAAATGGGCCGAACTCGACGGCATCTTCGATTTTTCGATAATGCTGGCGCCGCCGATCGAGGTTCTCGAAGAGCGGCTCTGGGCGCGCTGGCGCGGTTACAATCTCAGCGAAGAAGCCGCCAGCGCCAAAGTCTACGGCAACGACCTGCCGAACGGCCGGCTGATCCTCGAAAACCGTCGCCCAGCCGACGTGACGCTGGAGATTGCGCTGGCGTGACGCCGACGCGATTGTTCATTTGATGTATGATGCATGCCACCCGGACGTATTGAACGGCTCCGGGATCAGATTTGCATAAAGGGCGAAACGGCGTCGCATGAAGCCGGTTTGACCCGCCGCGCTTTAGTGCTATCGAGGCGGCAGACGCATCGCTTCGGAGGCCCGCCATGCAATCGATCACCATCCGCCGTCCCGACGACTGGCACCTGCATCTGCGCGACGGCGCCATGCTGGAAGGCGTGATCGCCGATACGAGCCGCACCTTCGCCCGCGCCATCATCATGCCCAATCTGGTGCCGCCGGTCGTCACGTCAGCGGATGCGAAGGCATATCGCGAGCGCATCCTCAAGGCGCTGCCGGACGGCCACCGCTTCCAGCCGCTGATGACGCTTTATCTCACCGAACATACCAGCCCCGACGATGTGGCGGAGGGTGCAAAGAGCGGCCTCATCACCGCCGTCAAGCTTTATCCCGCCGGCGCCACGACCAATTCGCATGGCGGTGTGCGTGACATGGAAAAGGCGATGCCGGTGCTCGAACGCATGGCCGAGATCGGTCTGCCGCTCTGCGTCCATGGCGAGGTGACGAAGCCCGACGTCGATATTTTCGATCGCGAGGCCGTCTTCATCGACACCGTGCTCGATCCGCTGCGCCGGCGCCTGCCGGAGCTGAAGGTGACGATGGAGCATGTGACGACGTCAGACGGCATCGATTACATCAAGGCCGCCAAATCAAATCTCGCCGGCTCAATCACCACCCACCACCTGATCATCAACCGCAACGCCATCCTCGTCGGCGGCATCCGCCCGCATTATTACTGCCTGCCGGTCGCCAAGCGCGAGAACCATCGGCTGGCGCTGCGCGCAGCCGCCGTAAGCGGCGACGCCCGCTTCTTCCTCGGCACCGATTCTGCCCCGCATGTCGATCCGCTGAAGGAATGCGCCTGCGGCTGCGCCGGCATCTACACCTCGATCAATACGATGAGCTGCCTTGCGCATGTCTTCGAGGAGGAAGGTGCTCTCGACAGGCTTGAAGCTTTCGCCTCGCTGAACGGACCGGCCTGGTATGGGCTGTCGCCGAACGAGGAACGCATCACGCTTTCCAAGCAGGCAGAGCCGGTTCTCTTTCCCGCTAAGATAGAAACCGGCGCCGGTCCGGTGACGGTTTTCGATCCTATGTTTCCCCTTCATTGGCAGGTGTTGGTCTAGGGACTCGCCTGCTGCGTTTTCTATTTTAAATAGAATATTCATTTTAAGTGCTGCGGTGACGTTAGGCGCGTAACATTTTCATTGTGCGGTGCATCATTTGTTAATGGATGCATAAGACATTCCTCTTCGCGGACCCCATAGCTGCCGATCGTTCGGCGCGACACCGCTGCGGAGACTGAAGAAGCATGATGCTTGACTACAACTCCCTTCTGTTGGCGCTCGGCGTCTCCGCGGCCTGCCTGGCCGTAACCCTGATGGGCAGTTGGCTGGTGCGCCGGGCCGAAACCGTGCTGCTCACCGCCACCATCGGTCTCGTCCTCGTTGTCAGCGGCATTTTTGTCTACAGCGCCTATGTGAGCAGGCCTGATATAGGCTTCGCCATTGGCAGTTTCGTGCTGTTCCATGCCGGCTTTGCCACCATCTGGGGCGCGGGCAAACAGTTCCTGTCAGGTCGCCTGTCGATCCTTGCCATCGCCAGCCGGGCGCTGGCGGCGATGGCCTTCTCGATCGTCCCGATGGTTGCCGGCTATGACGGCCTCGCCTTCATCGCCGACAATCTCGCCATCGCCCTGCTGCTGTTTGCCACTGCTCGGCAATATTGGCTCGCCCGCGTCGAAGCGCCGGCGCCGCTCCTCGGAATTGCGGCACTGTATACGCTGACGGCAATCTCCTTCGTTCTCTGCGCCGCGGTGTTGATTGCCGATGGAAAGCTGGTGCTCGGCAAGGCGCCGAGCAACTGGGCGGAGGATCTGAGCCTCGCCGTCTGCATCGCCGGCATGACCGGGATCGGCGCGCTGTCGCTGGCGCTGCATCAATGGCGGCTCGCCGCCCGCCATCGTCTCGAGGCGATCACCGATCCGCTGACGGGCCTGCTCAACCGGCGCGCCGTCTTCGATCAGTATGGCACGCGCCCGATGGGCACCACCGCCGCCGTCATCGTCTTCGATATCGATCATTTCAAATCGGTCAACGACCGCTATGGCCATGCGAGCGGCGACCGCGTGATCACCGTCTTCGCCGAGGAACTGACCGCCCATTGCCGCCCAGGCGATACCGCCGCGAGGCTCGGCGGTGAGGAATTCGCGCTAGTGCTGAAGGAGATCATGCCCGGCCGGGCAGAACTGACGGCTGAGCGGATCCGCAGGGCCTTCGAGGCGCGAGAGATTCCAATCGACGGTGAGGTGTTGAGATGCACAGTGAGCGTCGGCGTTGCGCCCGGCCGGTCGACGCCGCTCGATTTCGACGCCATGCTGAGCGCCGCCGACAAGGCGCTCTACGCCGCGAAGCGCGGCGGCCGCAACCGGGTCGAGCTTGCCGGCTATCTCACTGCAGTTCCGGCCGAGGTGTCGCGCACCGCGTCTTGATTCTCGACTGCTCAGCAGACGCCGGCATGCCGCCTCGTCCTTCGAGGCCCCTGCGGGGCACCTCAGGGGCTCTCTTGGACGTTGCTCTTGTCGCTCAAGGCGCCGGAACGACGCGGATCAAGGCGGAAGTTGGAGACGGAACCCGAGCCACAACACTCTCCCGCGGCCCTCATTCCAAGCCGCGGCATCCTCCAACGCTCCTCATCCTTGTACGTTGCCGTTGGTGTGGGCGCCTGCTGCTCAAACAATCATCAGCGCCCGCACGAAAGCGGCCGAGGCGAGCAGCGAGGCCACGGTTCGCACATGATTCCACCACGTCCAATCCCTGACATAGGAGGTCCAGAGCGCCACCGCCTCCGCCCCGCTGCCGCTGACCTTTTCCAGCGCGTCGTTCATCGGCACGTTGAAGATGATCGTCGAGAGGAAGGAGGCAAACACATAAATGGCTGCACCCGCCAGCATCAGCGCGGACGCGCCGCCGCGCCAGTCGATCACCGCGAGGACGGCGATGACGAGGCAGAGGATCGCCGTCGGCACGAAGAGGCCCATGAAGGGCGAGCGGACGATCGTCACATTGATCGAGTTCATCGCCGCAATGCCCTGTTCGGCCGGGATGCGTGAGAAGGCGCTCATGATGAAGGTCGAGAAGGCGAAGAAGATGCCGGCGACGAGGCCGCTGCCGATGGCGGCTGCGACTAGGGAAAGCATGAGGACGATCTGCATGCCGAAACTCCTTGCGGGATAAATAAGAGAAACTCTCTTATTTGTAAAACCAGATAAACTCTCTTATTCTAATTGTCAACGTGAAGGAGAGCCGATGTCGGAGCAGAGACGCGCAACGCGCGGACGCCAGCAGGACCGTGGCGGCCAGCCGCGCCGCATCCCGCGCCAGCAGCGCGGCCGCGAGCGTTTCGAAAAAATCCTCGCCGTCGCCGCCGAACTGATCGAAAGCCATGGCAGCGACGGCCTGAAGATGAGCGAGATCGTTGAAAAGGCTGGCCTTTCCTTCGGCGCCCTCTACCAGTATTTCCCCGACAAGAGCGCGATCATCCGGACGTTGGCCGAGCGCTTCAACGAAGAGGGCAGGCGCTGTGTCGAGGCGGCACTGGCGAAGGTCGTTGACGCCGCCGCCCTGCCGGGGGCGCTCGCCAACATCGTCGACGAATATTATGCGTTCTTCCGCCGCGAGCCCGTGATGCGCGATATCTGGCATGCGACCCACACCGACAAGCAGCTGCAGCAGGTCGATGCCGAAGACATGGAATTCCATACCCAGGCATTTCTCGCCGCGCTTGTGCGCCTCTGGCCGGATCGGGACCGCAGCGAACTTCACGCGATCGCCCGGCTGACGATGCAGCTGCTTGCCGCCGCCGTGCGTTATGCCGTCTCGCTGGATGCAGAGGAGGGCGATCGGACGATTGCCTTGTTCAAGAAGATGCAGGGACCCGATATCGGCCGTCTCTTGCTGGAATAGATCGCCTGCGTCTGGAAACGGTGGGCGCTTGCTGCTATTGCCGGAGACGCAAAACCGAAGGAGAGCCCGATGATCCAGACCGCATTTCCCGACCGCGCCCTGATGGCCGAATTGGTGGCCAAGATGCTCTGGGAGATCAAAGCGGTGCATTTCAATGCGGCTCAGCCTTACAAGCTCTCCTCCGGCATGGCGAGCCCGGTCTATATCGATTGCCGTAAGCTCCTGTCCTATCCGCGCATCCGTTCGACGGTGATGGATTTTGCCGCCAGCACTCTGCTGCGCGATGCCGGTTTCGAGCAGTTCGATTGCATCGCCGGAGGCGAGACCGCCGGCATTCCCTTCGCTGCCCTGCTCGCAGATCGCCTCGGCCTGCCGATGATCTACGTCCGCAAGCAGCCGAAGGGCCACGGCCGCAACGCCCAGATCGAAGGCAATATGCCCGAAGGTTCGCGCGTGCTCGTCATCGAGGACCTGACGACGGCCGGCGGCAGCATGTTCAAGTTCATCGACGCCATCCGCGCCGCCGGCGGCATTGTCGATCACGGCATCGCGCTGTTCTTTTACGGCATTTTCGGCGATCAGCGTTTTGCAGATGGCAAGGTCAGGCTGCATCACATCGCCACCTGGCGCAGTGTCCTTGCGGTTGCCAGGGCGGAGAGGCTTTTCGACGACAAGACGCTTGCAGAGGTCGAGGCCTTCCTGGATGCGCCATTGGCTTGGTCGGCGAGGAATGGTGGAGTCAGTGAGCTTTCGCTCTAGCTAGTTGACAAAAGCTCGCTTAATCGGTTGATGAACATATCCGTGCTGTTGGGAGGAATCCGATGATTTTGTGCTGCGGCGAAGCCCTGATCGACATGCTGCCGAGGGACACCACCCTTGGTGAGAAGGGCTTTGCGCCCTATGCCGGCGGCGCGATCTTCAATACCGCCATCGCGCTCGGCCGCCTCGGCATTCCCACCGCCTTCTTCACCGGCATTGCCGACGACATGATGGGAGAAATCCTGCTGGCGACGCTGAAGGCGAGCAATGTCGATTACAGCCCATGCGCCATCACCCCGCGCCCTTCGACGATCGCATTCGTCAAGCTCGTCAGCGGCCAGGCGACCTATGCCTTCTACGATGAGGGCACAGCCGGCCGGATGATCACCGAGGCCGACCTGCCTGTTCTCGGCGATGATTGCGAAGCCTTGCATTTCGGCGCGATCAGCCTGATCCCGAGCCCCTGCGGCGAAACCTACGAAGCACTGCTCGACCGGGAAGCGGCCCGCCGCGTCATTTCGCTCGATCCCAACATCCGCCCGGGCTTCATCAAGGACAAGCAGGCTCATATGGCCCGCATCCGGCGCATGGCGGCAAAATCCGACATCGTCAAGTTCTCCGACGAGGATCTCGACTGGTTCGGCCTTTCAGGCGACCATGACGCGCTCGCCGCCCACTGGCTGGCTGAGGGCGCCAAGCTCGTCGTCATCACCAAGGGCGCGGAAGGCGCCTCGGGTTACACCAGGGATCGCAAGGTGACGGTGCCGAGCGAGCGCGTTGCCGTTGTCGACACGGTCGGCGCCGGTGATACCTTCGACGCCGGCGTGCTTGCCTCGCTGAAGAGGGATAATCTGCTGACCAAAGAGCAGGTCGCCTCGCTCGATGAACAGGCGGTGCGCAACGCCCTGACGCTCGGCGCCAAGGCCGCCGCCGTCACCGTTTCCCGCGCCGGCGCCAATCCGCCCTGGGCGCACGAGATCGGGCTTTAAGGCTTAAGCGAGCATCAGCCCCTCATCCGCCTGCCGGCACCGACCGAGGTCGAGCCACGGGTCTCGACCGTCCTTCGGACCCCCGCTTGCGGGGCGAAGGGGGATAGTCGCGACCTCTCCGTTCCGCCGCCGACATTGCGTGTGGCACGTCCCCTCGCCCCGTTTACGGGGAGAGGGTTAGGGTGAGGGGCATTTTTAACGCTTCACCAGCGCCGCAGCCAGCCCTTGCGTCGAGGCCTTCATGCGGATGCGGATCGATCAGGAGGCTGCCTGGGGAGCCACGCTACGGCCGAGCTCTGGAGCAGTCACCAGGTCCCGCAGGAAGGTTTCGCACCACAGAGAGACGTCGTGAGAGAGCAGATGTTCCATCATCATGCTCCAGCGGTCGCGGCGCTCCTCGAGCGACATGGCAAGGCCCCTGGCAAGCGCATTGGCTGTGCCCTCGACATCGTAGGGATTGACCAGCAGCGCCCCCTTCAGCTCCCGTGCCGCGCCGGCAAAGCGCGATAACACCAGGACGCCCGGGCGATCCGGATCCTGGGCGGCGACATATTCCTTGGCGACGAGGTTCATGCCGTCGCGCAACGGCGTGACGAGCCCGATCGTCGCCAGGCGGTAGAGACCGGCGAGCACGGTGCGGCTGATCGATCGGTTGACATAGCGGATCGGCACCCAGTCGACCGTTCCGATGGCGCCGTTCACGCGGCCCGCCTGTTCGGCGACCATCTTCTGCATATGCTCGTATTCGGGGACTTCCGATCGCGATTTCGGCGTGACCTGCAGATAGGTGACCTTGTTCTGATAGGCCGGATTGCTGGTGAGGAAGCGTTCGTACGCTTCTAGACGCTGAATGATGCCCTTCGAATAATCGAGGCGATCGACCCCGATGATCATGTCGCGGCCTTCGATGCTGCGCCGGGTCTTCTGCACCATGACATTGTCTGCGGCTCGCTCTGCGAATTCGGCGAAGGCTGCGGTCTCGATGCCGATCGGATAGGCGCCGGCCTTGAAGATCCGCCCGTGAGAATCGAACAATCCGTTTCCGAGGTCGTCGCCGATGCCCTCCCGTCTCAGGTAGCCGGCGAAGTTCTGCAGGTCGTAGTCGGTCTGGAAGCCGACGAGGTCGTAATGGGAAAGGCCGCGCATGATTTCTTCATGGACCGGCATGGTGACGAGAATATCGGCGGGCGGCCAGGGAATGTGCAGGAAGAAGCCGATCCGGTTCTTCAGCCCCATTTGCCGCAGTTCGGCCGCCAGCGGGATCAGGTGGTAATCATGAACCCAGATGATGTCGTCCGGCTGGATCATCGGCGCCAGCCGACGCGCGAAAAAGCGGTTGACGCGGAAATAGCCGGCCATTTCCTTTCGGCCGTATTCGGCGAGATCGAGGCGGTAATGACAGATCGGCCAGAGAACGCGGTTTGCAAAGCCGCGATAATATTCCTCGACATCGGTGTCGGTGAGATCGGTCAGCGCATAGGTGATGTTGCCCTTCTGCAGCAGCGACAGCGCGCTGGGCTCCCTGTCTCCGCTCGACTCTCCCGACCATCCCATCCAGATGCCGCCGCGCGCCTGCAGGGCTGCCTGCAGCGCGACGGCGAGGCCACCGGCCGCAGCACTCCCATCCTTGGCCGGCATGGGAACACGATTGGAAACGACGATAAGACGGCTCATGAGCTTCCTTTCGCGAAGATGGATCGGGAAAACGCTCTGTGCCAGGGTTCCGGGGAGCCTCCGGGGCGGGGCAAGGGTAATGCAGGGCAGGCGCCGCCATCAAAAGAGCAGATCCGGATGCGAATTGCCCGGGGTATAGACCAGTGGAAACAGTGGAACGGGGTATCGTCCCCGGTTTGATAGGTCATGTCGTCGGAAGTACCATGCGCACAGATTTTGCTTGAATCTAGGGCGATGGCGGCGAATTGAAAGAATTCTTTCTACAATTTTCTATTAGTAGAACATCAATCCGATTTTTGCAGGGCAGCGGCGCCAAGCCCGCCGAAATCAATCTAATCATTTGCGGCCATTATGACGATCTGGCGGCCGCCCCTCATCCGCCTGCCGGCACCTTCTCCCCGCCCGCGGGGAGAAGGGAACATGCCGCGACCTCTCCGTCCCCCACCCAGTTTTCACAGGGCACGTCCCCTCGCCCCGTTGGGAGAGGGTTAGGGTGAGGGGCGACAGGGCAAAAACCTCTCCATGTTTACTTCGCAAGCTTCGCCAGCGCCGCGACCAGGCCCTGGGTGGAGGAATCATGGCTTGCCGCGCTCTGCTTGCCCTCGACGACGGGCAGCAGGCCGGTCGCCAGTTCCTTGCCGAGCTCGACACCCCACTGGTCGAAGGAGTTGATGCGGAAGAGCACGCCTTCCACGAAGACGCGATGTTCGTAGAGCGCGATCAGGCGGCCGAGGGCGTAAGGGGTCAGCTTGTCGTAGACGAAGGTGATCGACGGCCGGTTGCCGGCAAAGACGCGGTGCGGTGCGATGAAATCGGCCTTCTTGTCGTCCATGCCTTTGTCGGTCAGCTGCTTCTTGGCTTCCGCGAAGGTGCGACCCTTCATCAGCGCCTCGGACTGGGCAAGCACGTTGGAGATCAAGAGCTGGTGCTGGTGGCGCAGTTCCGGCTCGAAGGCATTGGCGGCGATCATGAACTCGGCCGGAATGATGCTCGTGCCCTGGTGAATGAGCTGATAGAAGGCGTGCTGGCCATTGGTACCGGGTTCGCCCCAGACGACCGGGCCGGAATTGCCCTCGACCGGCGTACCGTCGACGGTGACGCCCTTGCCGTTGGATTCCATGTCGAGCTGTTGCAGATAGGCCGGGAAACGCGACAGGCGCTGGTCGTAGGGCAGGATGGCGCGGGTCGGGTAGCCGAGCACATTGCGGTGGTAGAATCCGATCAGGCCGAGCAGCATCGGCAGGTTCTCGGTAACCGGCGCCTTACGGAAATGATTGTCGACCGCGTGCGCGCCGTCGAGAAACTTGCCGAAATTCTCCGGGCCGATGGCGATCATCAGCGGCAAACCGATCGCCGACCAGATCGAATAGCGGCCGCCGACCCAGTCCCAGAAACCGAAGACGCGGGCGCTGTCGATGCCGAAGGCGGCGACCTTGTCGAGCGCCGTCGAGACGGCGGCGAAATGGTGCTGCACGGCTGCTTCGCCGAGCGCCTTGGCAATAAAATTGCGCGCCGTCTGCGCATTGGTCATCGTCTCGACTGTCGTGAATGTCTTAGAGGCGACGATGAAGAGCGTCGTCTCCGGCTGCACCAGCTTCAGGATATCGGCGATATGAGCGCCGTCGATATTGGAGACGAAATGGGCGCGCGGGCCGTCATGGAAGGGGGCAAGCGCCAGAGTCGCCATAACGGGGCCGAGATCCGAGCCGCCGATGCCGATATTGATGACGTCGGTGATCGCCTTGCCGGTGGCACCCTTCAGCGTGCCGGAGCGGATGTCGTCGGCAAACTTGCCCATGGCGGCAAGCACGGCATTGACGTCAGGCATGACGTCCTTGCCGTCGACGAGGACAGGCGTGTTGGACCGGTTGCGCAGCGCGGTATGCAGGACGGCGCGGTCCTCGGTGAAGTTGATGGCCTTGCCGGAGAACATCTCCTCGCGCTTCTTTTCGACGCCGCCCTCTTCGGCGAGCCTGACCAAGAGCTTGAGGATCTCGTCATTCACCGCCGTCTTGGAATAATCCATCAGCAGATCGTCGAGCGAGACGGAAAAGCGCGAAAAGCGCTGCGGATCGGCGGCGAAGGCGGCGCGGAGATCGGTCGCCTTGGTGGCATCAGCAGTGCTCTTCAGCTGTTCGACGATGGCGTTCATGGGAGGCTCCTTTTGAGGCGGAAAGGTTGCGGAAACTATTCGCTTTCTCAGGCGCAAATCAAGTTCAGCCGTCGCTTCAATATGAAAAAAGCCACCCGCGGGAAGCGGATGGCTGCTAATTTCACCCGCTTGTCAAATTCAGCCGCGCAAGTCCTTGCGCAGGATCTTGCCGACAGGCGATTTCGGCAGTTCGGTGCGGAATTCGATGAAACGCGGGCGCTTGTAATTGGTGAGGTTGGCGATGCAATGGGCCTTTACCTCCGCTTCCGTCAGGTTCGGATCCTTTCTGACCACGAAGAGCTTGACCGCCTCGCCGGAGTGCCCGTCCGGCACGCCGATCGCCGCGGCTTCGAGGATGCCGGCATGCATGGCGGCGACTTCCTCGATCTCGTTCGGATAGACGTTGAAGCCGGAGACGAGGATCATGTCCTTCTTGCGGTCGACGATCTTGGTGTAACCGCGCTCGTCCATGAAGCCCATGTCTCCCGAGCGGAAATAGCCGTCTGATGTCATCACCCGCGCCGTTTCCTCCGGCTTCTGCCAGTAGCCGGCCATCACCTGCGGCCCGCGGATGCAGATCTCGCCGATTTCCCCTGCTGGCAGCGAACGGCCGTCCTCGTCGCGAATGTCGAGTTCGGTGGAGGGCAGCGGCAGGCCGATCGAGCCGGTGAACTCGACCGAATCGAAGCGGTTGGCGGTGGCGACAGGCGATGTCTCGGAAAGGCCGTAGCCTTCCGTTATCGAAGTGCCGGTCATAGCAAGCCAGCGCTCGGCGACCGGGCGCTGGACAGCCATGCCGCCGCCAAGCGACATGACGAGCGATGAGAAATCGAGCTTGGCGAATTCGGCATTGTTCATCAGCGCGTTGAACAGCGTGTTGAGGCCGGGGAAGATGTGAATGTTGGACTTTCCGAACTCCTTGACGAGGCCGGGAATGTCGCGCGGATTGGCGATCAGGATATTGTGGGCGCCGAGCGACATGCCCATAAGCGAATTCACCGTCAGCGCGAAGATGTGGTAGAGCGGCAGCGCGCAGAGGAAATTCAGCACCTCCGGCTGCTTCTTGCGCTGGAAAGCCGACCGCAGCCACAGCGACAGTTGCAGCTTGTTGGCGAGCAGGTTCTGATGTGTCAGCACCGCGCCCTTGGCAACGCCCGTTGTGCCGCCGGTATATTGCAGGAAGGCGATGTCTCCACCCGTCAGCGCGACCGGCTGGAGACTTTTCCTTGCGCCTTCGCTGAGCACCTGACTGAAGCTCTTATGCTGCGTGATCGACCAGGAGGGAACGAGCTTTTTGACCTTGCGCACGACGAAATTGACCATCAGCCCCTTCGGCCCCAGCATTTCGCCGAGCGAGGTGACGACGACATGGCGCAGGTCGGTCTTGTTGAGGACCTGCTCGACGGTGCGGGCGAAATTCTCCAGCACGAAGATCGCCTTGGCGCCGGAATCCCGCAACTGGTGTTCGAGTTCGCGCGGGGTATAGAGCGGATTGACATTGACGACCACCAGGCCGGCCCGCAGGATCGCATAGGTGGCGACGGGGTTCTGCAGCACATTCGGCATCATCACCGCGACGCGGTCGCCTTTCTCGAGGCCGATGCTCTGCAGCCAGGCGGCGACCTTGCGCGTCTGGCTTTCGAGCTCGCGATAGCTCATCGCCTTGCCCATGCTGGAAAAAACCGTCCGGTCGGCGTAACGGGCGCAGGATTTTTCCAGAAGTTCGGCGAGCGAGGCATGTTCCAGCGGCGGCAGTTCGGCCGGAACCATATCGGGATAGGTGGCAAGCCAGGGCTTGTCCGCTTTTGCTCCGTTCGGATGGACGGAAATGCTGCTCATCGTGTCTCTCTCTCCCTTGCGGCCGCCGCGCCGATCGAATCGTGGTCGACCGGTCCGCAATTGACCGGAAGCATCCTCCATCTTCCAGTCCCGCAGCTTATGCCATTGCCTGTATGGTTCAAGCCGTATGAAGCTATACTAACCTTGACGTAAACGTCAACAATAGCCCATCGCGGTCGTCGAAAGGGTGGGAACTTTGAGTCCGCAATGGCGTTGACCCTTCATACCAACCATGAGGAAACACCCAAAGGAGGTTCAAATGTTGAATCAGGACACCGACGCCAGCCGCCGTGACCCGAACACCAAGGAAACGCATTCGCTGATCGCCAGCGACCGCGTCGAAGGCACCCGAGTCTATGGCCCTGATGGCCGGCATATCGGCTCGATCGAACGCCTGATCATCGGCAAGCGTGATGGACGCGTCGCCTATGCCGTGCTGAGCTTCGGCGGCTTCCTGGGCATCGGTCACGACCACTATCCGCTGCCCTGGGAAAAGCTGAACTACGACACCCAGCTGGACGGTTATCGAATCGACCTGACCAAGGAGCAGATCGAAGGCGCACCCAGCTATTCGGACGATGACGACACCTGGTACAACGATAATGGCCGCCGGGTGTATGATTATTACGGCGTGCCGCCCTACTGGATGTAATCTCGTCCGATGGACCGAGCCGGAAGGGCCCCGTTAGCAGCGGGGCCTTTTGGTGTTGGTGATGTCGTGAGCTTGGCGGCCCCTCAACCGGCTGCCGCCACTTTCTCCCCGTAAAACGGGGCGAAGGGAACATGCCGCAAGCTCTCCGTTCCCACCAAACTCTCGCAGGGCACGTCCCCTCTCCCCGCAAGCGGGGAGAGGGATAGGGTGAGGGGCAGTCACTGGCGCGAACCGGCAACAAGATCATTGGCCGATCGCAGCACGGTGCCGACGGCGATATCTTCTGCCCTGATCGCCTTTACCGTCTTCACCGCAAACACATGGCTCTCGCCCGGCAACAACGTCACCAGCATCGAATCCACAACCGCCTCCGGATCCAGCCGATCCGCCATCAGGCAGAGGTCCTTGAGAAAATTCTCCGCCGTCACCCTGATGGCGAAGCCTCCGTCGATCCCGGTGGCATCGACGCTCAGCCGCGGCGCTGGCAGGGCGAGGTCGATATCCTCGACGAAATAGTGAAACGCCCGCCGGTCCAGCATCTCGACGACAACGACTTCGTCCTTCGGTAAGTTCGGAGTGACGATATTGCTCGGCAGCGGAAACTCTTTCGCTTCGAAACGGTCGCAGAGCAGCCGCCAGAATTCGAATTCGGCGAGCACGGTTCCATCGAGCGTCAAACGCTTGCCGGCAATCTTCGCCCGCCAGAACAGCGTTCTCTCGTTGACGGCGACCGCAGCCAGTCCGCCCTCGCGTGGCTGGATCGTCAGCAGGCGCGGATCATAGGCTGATTTCAGCGCATACCAGAGCGGCTTGCGGCGTCCGGCCGAGTCAAGCGCGGCCCAGGAGGTCACCGGCCAGCAGTCGTTGAACTGCCAGACCACCGCACCCTTGCAGATAGCCCGATGCGAGCGCATGTGCTCGATGCCGAAACGGATGGCGCGCGCCTGGTTGAGCTGGGTGGCGAAGTGCCAGTCCTCCATCGTCTTTGGCTCCGGCAGATGGCCGGCGAGGCCGCGGATCAGCTTGTCATTGCCCTGCGTCGCCTTCTGATGGTGGAAGACGCCGTTCGACTGCGGCGTCAGCGGCTGATCGTGCACGCTCTGTTCGATCGTCGCCCAATTTGCTGGCGCCTGCCAGCCGAATTCGGAGCAGAAGCGCGGGATATAATTGCGGTAGATCTCGTAGCCGACATCGTTCCACACGTCCCAGATATGTTTGCAGCCATGTCCGTCGGCATTGGGTTCGATCTCCATCGAGCCGGAATAGGGGCTGCCGGGATAATAGGGCCGGTCGGGATCGAGCTCGCGGCAGAGCTTCGGCAGCAGGTCGAGATAATAGCCGAGCCCCCAGCTCTCGCCGGCCTTGATGACCGGCCGCCAGCCCCATTCGTCGAAGCCCCAGATATTCTCGTTGTTGCCGTTCCAGAGGATCAATGAGGCATGCGGCATCAGCCGCGCGACATTGTCGCGCACCTCCGCCTCGACCTCGCTTCGAAGCGGCTCCTCCTCCGGATAGGCGGCGCAGGCAAAGAGGAAATCCTGCCAGACCAGCATGCCGGCCCGGTCGCAGGCAGCGTAGAACGCATCACGCTCGAAGATGCCGCCGCCCCAGACGCGTAGCATATGGATATTGGCGGCCTTCGCCTCCTCAATCCGGTCGGCGTAACGGTCGGCCGTCACCCGCGAGGGGAAACAATCGTCGGGAATCCAGTTGGCACCGGCGATGAACAGCGGCACGTCGTTGATGACGAAGGTAAAGGCCGAGCCGCGCTCGTCGGCCGAGGTATCGAGCCTGAGCGAACGGAAGCCGAGCTCGCGCTCGAAGCTGTCGAGCAGATCGCCGCTGGCCTCGTCGATCAGCGTGAGCATCAGCGGATAGAGCGGCTGCGCACCGAGATGGTGCGGCCACCAGAGCTGCGGCGAGGGGAGGCGGAGTTCGAAGGAAACCGCGTCTTCGCCGGGGCCAATTGCTACTGTCTTGGTCACGCCGCCGATTTCGGCGGCCAGCCTGCACGGCCCGTGATCGCCATGCCGCGCCAGTCTCGCATGTACCATCACCAGTCCGTCGCCGCCGACAAGGCTTGCAGACACCCGCGTCTCGGCAAGCCGCCCCCGATCCCAGCTTTCCAGACGCACCGGCTTCCAGACGCCCGCCGTCACCAGCGTTGGCCCCCAGTCCCAGCCAAAATTGCAGGCCATCTTGCGCATCAGATTGCCCGGGCCTGGATAGTTGTTGGGGCGGTAGCCGTAATGTTTCTCCATCTCTGCGCCATAGGCATAGGCGGAGCGGAAGGTGACGGAGAGTTCGTTGACGCCGGCCTTCAGCAGCCCGGAAACATCGAAACGGTAGGTGCGGTGCATGTTGAAAGTGCGGCCGATCTCTTCGCCGTTGAGGCGGATGACGGCGATCGTATCAAGCCCGTCGAAGACGAGCTCCTGCACTCTGCCCTCATCCGGCGCGGCCTCGAACCGGCAGCGATAGGTCCAGTCGGTCTTGCCGATCCAGTCATTGGTGATCTCGTTGACGTCGATATAGGGATCGGCGATCAGCCGGTTGGCGAGAAGGTCGGTATGGACGCAGCCCGGCACCGTCGCCGGTATCGCATCCGGCAGTCCCGGCCTTCCTGTATCGTTGCAGTGAAGCGTCCAGCCGGAATCGAGCGCAGTTTTCGCAATCATCTTATCTCCTAGAGAAACCGCCCGTGGCGCTGCAGCACCTCGATCTTGTAGCCGTCGGGATCGCTGACGAAGAAGAACAGGCCGAACAACTTGCCGTCGCGGTTGAGCTCCACCAGCTCGCCGGGTTTGAGCCCCAGTTTCACCATGCGCTCGCGCTCAATGGCGACTTCTTCGACCGAGACGGCGAGATGGCCATAGCCTTTGCCGAGATCATAGGGTTCGGTGCGGCCCTTGTTGACGGTCAGCTCCAGCTCGAATCCGGTCTCGGCATTGCTCAGATAGATCAGCGTGAAGGTGTCGAAGTCGACGCGGTCGGCGATCGTAAGACCGAACGCCTTGACGTAGAACTCGACCGAGCGCGCCTCGTCGAGAACACGGATCATGGAGTGGATCATCTTCGCCAATTCTGCCTCCCATTGCGTCGATCACGGCAGCCTTGGTAGCGGTCATCTTAAGCCGCGCGCAAGCCGATTCTTCGCGTGATCGCGCTTTCGACGAGGCCCATGGCGTCATAGATCAACACTGCCATCAGACCGACGATCAGCCCGCCCTGCAGGATGAAGGCGGTATTGTCCGATATCAGCCCGGCGATGATCACCTCGCCGAGGCCCTTGGCCGCAACCGTCGAGCCGATCGTTGCCGTGCCGATATTGATCACCGTCGCCACCTTCAGCCCTTCGAGGATCAGCGGCAGGGCAAGCGGCAGCTCGACGCGGAAAAGACGTTGCGTGCCGTTCATGCCCATGCCGTCGGCGGCGTCGAGCACCTGCGGCGACACCTGTTTCAGGCCGGCAACGGTGTTTTCGAAGATCGGCAGCAGGCCGTAGAGGAAGAGCGCAATCAGCGTCGGCATGGCGCCGAAGCCGGTGGCGGGCACGGCCAGCGCCAGCACCGCGACAGGGGGGAAGGTCTGCCCGGCATTGGCGATGGCGCGCGACAGCGGCAGGAAATCGGCGCCGCTTTGCCGCGTCACGAAGATGCCGCCGAGAACGGCAAGCACGGCACTGCAGGCGATCGAGCCGACGACGAGCTGCAGATGTCCGAGCGCGAGCGAGGCAAGGCTGTTCTGCGTATAGACGGCGGGTGCATTGTTGTTCGTCAGCGGCACAAACAGGAAGGAGAGCCAATCCGTCCTGAACAGCAGGATGAGCAGCAGGGCAAGCGCGGTCACGCGGAAAAAATTGGCGGCGACGAGTTTCATGCCTTGCGGCCCAGTTCGAGCAGCCGCGCCATCGAGATTGATCCCACGGGCCCCTTTTCGCCGTCCTGCACGGCCGCCTCGTCGACTCCTTGCCAGATCATTTCGGCCAGCGCATCGCGCAGGCTGAGCGACTGCGGCAAGGCATAGGAAAGACCGCCCTTGGCCGGCGCCATGCTCTCCTTCAGCGGCAGCAGCGACATCAGCTTCAGCGCCCGGTCGGAGGTGCCGGTCAGCTGCTGCACGAAGGGATCGGCGGGTTCGGTGAGGATCTTTTCCGGCGTCGAGCATTGCAGCAATCGGCCCTTGCTCATCACCGCGATCTGGTTGCCGAGATGGAAGGCCTCGTCCATATCGTGGGTGACGAGGATGATGGTTGTGCCGAACTGCTTCTGGATCGCCAGCAGGTCGTCCTGCGCCTTGCCGCGGATCACGGGATCGAGCGCGCCGAAGGGCTCGTCCATCAACAGCAGTTCCGGTTCGGCGGCCAGCGCCCGCGCGACGCCGACGCGCTGCTGCTGGCCGCCGGAAAGCTGATGCGGATATTTGTCGGCGAACTCAGCCGGATCGAGGTTGAAAAGCCCGAGCAGCTCCTCGACGCGGGCGGCGATGCGTTTGGAATCCCATTCGAGCAGCTGCGGCACGGTGGCGATATTCTGCGCCACGGTCCGATGCGGAAACAGGCCGTGGCCTTGGATGGCATAGCCGATTTTGCGGCGAAGTTCGGTGACCTCGACGTCCATCACATTCTGCCCGCCGACGAAAATCTCGCCTTCGCTGATCGGCACCAGCCGGTTGATCATCCGCATCAGCGTCGATTTGCCGGAGCCCGATGTGCCGACGATGACGGTGATCTCGCCCTTCTCGACACGCATCGAGACCCTGTCGACGACAGTGGCCGCACCGTAGCGCTTGGTAACGTTCCTGATCTCGATCATGCTCATGCGGAGGGCCCCCGGATGCTGTCGATGACCGCATCGAGGATGACGGCCGATGAGAAGGCGAAGAAGACGGTCGGCACGGCGCCAAGCAAGACGAGGTCCATCGCGGTCTGGCCGAGCCCCTGGAAGATGAAGATGCCGAAGCCGCCGCCGCCGATCAGCGCGGCGATCGTCACCATGCCGATCGCCTGCACCAGCACGATGCGGATGCCGGTGAGGATGACCGGAAAGGCGAGCGGCATGTCGATGCCGGTAAGGATCTGCCGGCGGGTCAGCCCCATGCCGGCCGCCGCATCGCGCACGGAGGGATCGACGCCCTGCAGGCCGACGACGGTATTGGCGACGATCGGCAGCAGCGAATAGAGCACCAGCGCGATCAACGCCGGCGCCGTACCGATGCCGCGGATGCCGACAGCGGCCGCCAGCGGCACATGGGTGGCGAGATAGCCGAGCGGCAGCATCAGCAGGCCGAAGAGCGCGAGGCTGGGGATCGTCTGGATGAGGCTCAGGCCCTGCAGCACGACGGCCCTGAGCTTCGGCACCCAGAAGCAGAGGATCCCGAGCGGCAGGCCGAGAACGATGGCGATAACGAGCGAGCCCAGCGCCAGCAGCAGATGCGAAAATGCCTCCGTCCGGAACTGCGCCGCCCTCGTGGAAAATTCCTTCATGATCGACAGGCTGTCGAGCAGGCCGGAGGCGAGGAAGGTAAAGAGCAGCGCCGTGTAAGCTGCCAGCGCTGCCACCCGCATCCAGGGCGCCAGCCGGATTTTGACCAGCGCGTCCGAGATGATCAGCCCGATCACCGCAAACAGCAGCCAGAAACCGCCGCCGGGCGTCATGCGCGCCACCGTGCTGCCGAGCGGCGTCGCCGCGGTCGAGACGAGGCCGATCGCCGCGACCAGCGCCGCCAGGCAAAATGTGGCGACCATAAGCCGCGCCACTGCATTGGCGAGGAACAAGGTGGCGAAGGCGGTCAGGACGAGGAGGGCGATAAGGACAATTACGGAGGGCTGGGGAAAAAGCTGCGTCAGCAGCATCGGCTTGCCGGCGGCGATGCGGTTCGCCTTGACATAGATGAAGGGCATCAGCGCCGTCGCCGCAATGCCGCCGGCCACCAGAACCACGCCAAGCCGGTCCAGCCTGCGGACCGCTGAGGTTTCTTCCATCAATCCAACCCTGTCTGGCCTGTCGGCAAAGGGAGGCTCCGCCCGCGAGGGGCGGAGCGAGGGGCAATTACTTCAGGAAGCCTTTTTCCTTGAGATAGGCTTCAGCGACTGATTTTGCCGGCTCGCCGTCGACCTGGATCTTGGCGTTCAGCTTGCGCAATTCGTCGGCGCTCAGGCTCTTGAAGATCGGCGAGAGGATTTCCTCGATCTTCGGATTGGCCTTCAGCACCTCCTCGCGGATGATCGGAGTCGGCGCATAGACCTGCTGCACGCCCTTGTCGTCTTCGAGAACGGTGAGCTCGGCCGCCTCGATCGCGCCGTCGGTGCCATAGACCATGGCGGTGTTGACGCCGTTCGTCTGGTCTGCGGCCGCCTTGATCGTCGCCGCGGTATCGCCGCCCGAGAGCACGACCGTCTGGTCGGGCTTCAGCTGGAAGCCGTAGGTCGTCTGGAAGGCGGGCAGCGCGCCGGCGGAATTGACGAACTCGGCCGAAGCCGCAAGTTTGACGGCGCCGCCGCCGGCGACCCATTTGCCGAAGTCCGACATGGTCTTCAGCTTGTTCGGCTCGGCGACGTCGTTGCGCACGGCAAGCGCCCAGGTGTTATTGGCCGGCGACGGCGTCAGCCAGACGATCTTGTTGGCTTCGTAATCGAGCTTCTTCGCCAGCTCGTAACCCTGCTCGTTGTTCTTCCAGGCGGCGTCGTCGGCTTTGTTGAAGAAGAAGCCGGCATTGCCGGTATATTCGGGATAGATATCGATTTCACCTGCGGTGATCGCCTTGCGCACCACGGGTGTGGCGCCAAGCGCGATACGGTCCTGCGTCTTGATGCCGTTCGCTTCGAGTGCCAGCGCGATGACATTGCCGAGCAGCGTGCCCTCGGTATCGATCTTCGACGAGACGACGACGTCTGCGGCCTGAACCGCACCCGCCGCGAAGGCGGAGAGTGAAACGGCAAGTGCGAGTTTCTTCAGCATGGAATATCCCCTTTTAAACACCGTTGATAAGGCTCAAGCCCGGGAGCTTGCGCGCAGGAAATCCGCCGGCGAGGGCGGTGAGGCCGCCATCATCCGAATTGCGTGCGTCATGGAAATAGCGTGCCCACCCGAAAAATCGATGCAAGCCCCCTCCAGTATTTGCGGTCGCGCTGACAATTATGGCGGCGAACGCATCTCCCTGCGCGGAAACGCATTCCCTTTTCCAGGGCCGGCGCGATTTGTTTTTGTCCCCTTGCGTGTTTCCGCGATGGTCCGGTGCTCTTCTTGCGAAAACATCGCCGCCCGGATTTTTATGCCGCAGACGATAGAACGCCGATCCTCAGGCGGGGATATCTTTTTTGCCGAACACATCATATCGTCCGGTTTTTCCAGCGCTTTCGGAGCGAGTTCTTTGCATCTGGGTGCCCTTTTCATTGCCAGCCATGTCCTGAGTTCCGGCTCGGTCCGCGAGACCGCGCGCCGCTTCCAACTGTCGCCCTCCACCGCCTCGACTGCGATCCGCCAGCTTGAAACCGAATTGGCGATGAAGTTGACGGAACGTTCGTCGGGCGAGCTGGCGACGCTGCTCGGCGACAGGGTGCAGGAAGGGCTGGAGCCGATCACTGCTGCGATCGGGCAGCTTCGTCAACTCGTGGGCCACGAGAGCGCGACCGCCGGGGCTTACGAAGCCTGGGCGTCGCGTATTCCCGTCAAGGTCGTCGCGATCGAGCGTTTTCTCGAGGTGGCTGACCAGGGCAGCATCAACCGCGCCGCCCGCCGCCTTCGCTTGGGGCAACCGCAGCTTTCGCTGCAGCTTGCCAATCTCGAGAAGTTCCTTGGTAGCCGCCTGTTCGAGCGGCAGGCGCAGGGTTCGGTGCTGACGGAGGAGGGCCGGCACGCCTACCAGATCTTCATGGCGATCAGCCAGGCGTGGAACGATCTGAAATCGGCTGCAGACGAGCGCTACCGGCGCACCGCCCGATCGCTGCGCATCGGCTCGATCATCCCGACCGGATCGGAAAGCTGGGTGGCGCGCTGCCTGGGCTTGCTCGTTTCCGAGTGGAATGCGCACCGCAGCAATAATGCGATCTCGCTGGTCTCGATGACCGCCGACGACCTGCGCGAGGCGCTGAAGAGCGGCCGCATCGATGTCGCCATCCTGGATTCGGTCTTCGGCCTCGAGCACTTCCGGCATCGCGAACTGCTGCAGACCGACATGGTGGTGATCGCACCGCCGCAAAGCACGCAAACCTCGGTCGCCGAACTCGTCGCCGCGCATGCGATCTGCACGCCGAGCCCGCGCACCGGCCTCGGCCACGCGGCCACGGCCTTCAGCGACGAGCGCGCACCCGACCGGCGCTTGCGCAGCCGGGATATCACCGCGGCGGATTCGCTGCCTGTCATCGTCGACCTCGTCGCCAATCACGGCTACGTCTCCTTCCTCGGCCGCGTCAGCGCCATGCCGATCGCCGACAAGGTGCGCATCGTCGATCTCGACGAGCGTCTGCCGATGTCCTATCACGTCGCCTTCAACCATCGAAAAGCCGCTGCCGATGCCTGCGAGATGATCATCGCTGCGGCTGCCAGGATGACGTCGGAAACGGCCGCGCACATCACAAGACAGGTCGACGGAGCCAGGGAGACTGCATGACGATTTTGCTCGAAATATGCGTCGACAGCGCCGCGGGTCTCGCTGCCGCGATCGAAGGCGGCGCCGGCCGCATCGAGCTCTGCTCGGCGCTGGAGCTCGGCGGCCTGACGCCACTGCCGAGCCTGATGCGGATCGCTGCCCGGGCGCCCGTTCCGATCTATGCCATGATCCGCCCGCATGCCGGCCCCTTCATTTTCGACAGCGTCGATGAGGAGGCGATGATGCTCGACATCGAGGCGGTGCGCGCCGCCGGCCTCGCCGGCGTCGTCATCGGCGCCAACCGCCCGGACGGCACGCTCGACCTGCCGCTGATCCGCCGGCTGAAAGCGCATGCCGTCGGCCTCGGTTCGACGCTGCACCGCGCTTTCGACCTGGTGCCGGACGCCGATCAGGCGCTGGAACAGGCAATCGAACTCGGCTGCGAACGCATCCTCACCTCCGGCTGCGCGGTGAAGGCGGCCGATGGGATCGACACGCTGAAGCGTCTTTCAGAAAAAGCGGCCGGCCGCATCTCGATCATGCCCGGCAGCGGCATCCGCCCCGCCAATGTCGGCGAAATTCTCCGTGCGACCGGCGCCCGGGAGGTGCATGGATCCTGCAGCTCGCTGGTCGAAAGCGCCGATCCGCGCGCGGTGGCGTTTGGTTTCGAGGCGAAGAGTGCGAACAAGACGGACGTTGAAGTGGTCAGGGAGATGCGCAGGGCGATCGAAGCGATGGGTTAGGCGTTCTGTGCTCTTACCGGAAGCCGGTCGCGGTTTTGGAACTCGAATGGAGCGCTTGCGGCCATGGGTCCTCGGGTCAAGCCCGTGGACGACGGAGAGTGGGGGAGCCTGTGACGCAGTACCGCAAGCGCAGCGGTTTTTGCAGTTGTCGCGGTTGAATTCATCAATTCCAGGAAAAGTGTGAAACGGTTTTCCGTCCGAAATTGCCTAACAACAAAAGCTTGGAGCTCTTTGCGGGAGCGCAGATCCGCTTTGCTTTGAGCAATCCCGAACGTCCCGCCTCTTGCCGCACCGGCTTCCCCACTCTCCGTCATACTCGGGCTTGACCCGAGTATCCACGCGCAGCACTCGGCGGGCATGATATAGGCCTACCTACCCCGCAACCCGGATCACCGCCTTGATCAGCCCGCTCTTCTCATGCGCCCAGCGGGCGAGATCGCGCGGCGCATTATCGAGCGTCGTGCGGTGGGTGATCAGCTTGTCCACCGGCACAAGCCCCTTGGCAATCGAATCCGCCACATGCTCGAAGTCGGCACGCGTGGCGTTGCGGCTGCCGATCAACATCATTTCGCGCTTGTGAAATTCGGGGTCGGAGAAGCGGATATCGTCCTTGACGACGCTGACCAGCACCAGTGCGCCGCCATGGGCGACGAAGGAGAAGGCTTTCTCCATCGACGGACCATAACCCGTCGCGTCGAAGACCACATCGAAACCGTCGCCATTGGTCTTTTCCCGCACGGCATTCGCGGTTCCTTCATCGGCGACGATGCCGGAGGTGAAGCCGAAGCGCTCGGCGGCCATCTGCAGCCGCTCGGCGCTGGTATCGAGCAGCGTTACCTCATGGCCGGCGATGCGCGAGAAGATCGCAGCGCCGAGCCCGATCGGCCCGGCGCCGATGACGAGCGAGCGCGCCCCGGCGCCGGCGAGCGATCGGCGTACCGCATGAGCGCCGATCGCCAGAAACTCCGTCGTCGCCGCCGCCTCGAGGCTCAGGCCCTTGGCGGGATAGAGATTATCGGCGGGAACGGAGATCTCCTCGCAGAAGGCGCCGTCGGTATGAACGCCGAGCACCTTGATGTTGGTGCAGCAATTCGGCTTGCCCTTGATGCAGGCGACACATTGGCCGCAGGAGAGATAGGGGTTGACGATGACCGATGTGCCGGCCGCAAGCGCGACACCGTCGCCCGCCTCGATCACCGTTGCCGAGATCTCGTGCCCCATGACCCGGGGATATTCGAGGAAAGGGTGCTTGCCCTCGAAGATATGATAATCGGTGCCGCAGATGCCGACATGGCTGACGGCCAGCCGCACCCAGCCGGGCGCCGGCGCGGCGGGTGATGGGCGGTCGATGATGTCGAGCACGCCGGGTTCCCGGCAAACAACTGCTTTCATGACAGGTCTCGCATTCTTCGTTCTTTACTCTGTGTCGGCCACTGCTGTTCGGTTCGTGCGGAAAACTTGCCCCTCACCCCCACCTTATCGGGGTCGAGCCACTCGTCTCGACCCGTCCTGCGGACCCCCGTAAACGGGGCGAGGGGACGTGCCAAACGAGGCGTTGCCGGGACCGAGAGGTTTCGGCTATCCCCTTCGCCCCGTTTACGGGGAGAAGGTGCTGGCAGGCGGATGAGGGGCGGCAGGCGGCGATTTCCTGCCCGCCGCTCAACTGCTCTTGCGGCGGCGTAGCTGGTCGAAGAACACGATCACGATGATCAGCAGACCGGTGATGATGCGCTGCCAGAAGGAATTGACGTTCAGAAGGTTCGCGCCGTTGTTGATGGTGGCGAGAATGAAGGCGCCGATCAGCGGGCCGTGCACGGAACCGACGGCGCCGAACAGGCTGGTGCCGCCGATGACCGACGAGGCGATTGCCTGCAGTTCCCAGCCGTCGGCCTGTGTCGCATTGCCGATCGCGATGCGCGAGGCGAGCAGCACGCCGACGAAGGCGGCAAAGCCGGCCGAGAGGATATAGGCGAGATAGATCATGCCCTTGACGTTGACGCCGGAAAGCCGCGCGGCTTCCGCATTCGAACCGACCGCGAAGAGATAGCGGCCCCAGCGGCTCAGATGCAGGAAGACGAAGGAGGGCACCGCCACCAGGATGACCATCCAGAACAGGCTAGGGATGCCGAGGAAATCGGCGCGGGCGAAATTGCTGAAGCTCTCGTCGGTGATGCTGATCGTCGAACCGTTGGTGATCAGGAGGCCGATGCCGCGCAGCGAGGTCAGCGTCGCCAGCGTGATGATGAAGGGCGGCAGGCCCATATGCACGATGCCGAAGCCGTGGAAGGCGCCGATCGCAACACCGATTGCGAGCGTCAGAGCGATCGCTCCCCAGAGCGGCACACCCGCCTGCAGCAGCCAGGCGATGATGACGGTGCAGAAGCCGACGATTGCGCCAACCGACAGGTCGATGCCGGCGGTGATGATGACGAAGGTTTGGCCGAGCGCCAGGATCGCCGTCATTGCGCCTTGGCGCAGCAGGTTGGAGATATTGAGCGGCGTCCAGAAGCTGGCGGTGACGAAGCCGAGCACGATCCAGAGGAAGACAAGCAGGCCGATCAGTGTGAGGCCGAACAGGATGTTCATTTTCCGGCGCGGCGGCGGCGCGACGATTTCGGTGGGGGTGACAGTCATGAATTTTCTCCCTCTTAGAGCATTTCCGTTTTCTCCGAACCGCAGAAATGCTCTATCAAATGTGTTTTTACGCAATTCCGGACGCAAAACCGCTTCACACTTTTGCTGGAATTGCTCCAGTCTGCTGGCTCAGACGCCGATCGCTTCGCTGAGCACTTGTTCATGCGTCGCCGCGTGAAAATCATGGCTCGCGACCAGCCTGCCGCCGCGGAAGACGTGCAGCCGGTCGGCCAGCTCGTAGACCTCCGGCAGATAGGAGGAGATCAGGATGATGCCCGCTCCTTCCTTCAGAAGCTTGGCGAACAGCCGGTAGATCTCAGCCTTGGTGCCGACGTCGACGCCGACGGTCGGCTCGTCAAAGATGAACAGCCGCGCGCCATGGCTCAGCCACTTGCCGATGACGATCTTCTGCTGGTTGCCGCCCGACATGCTGGAAGCGGGAACCCGCCGGCTCGGCGTCTTGATGCTGAGATCGCGGATCTGCTTGTCGGCATTGGCCGATTCGCGTGCGTGATTGATCACAGGCCCGTGGCTCAACCGCCCGAACACCGGCAGGTTGATGTTGAGGCCGATCGGCAGGTTGAGGCAGAGCCCCTGGTCACGCCGGCTTTCGGGCGCCAGCGCAATGCCGAGCTCCATCGCCGTGCGTTCATTGCGGATATCAACAGGCTTGCCCATCCACTGGATGTCACCGGCGCTGATCGGCTGGCGCCCGTAGAGGCCGAGCGCAAATTCGCTGCGTCCGGCACCGATCAGACCGTAGAGTCCGACGATCTGCCCGGCTTTGACGCTGAGCGACACGTCCTCGAATCCGGGACCGGAGAGGCCGCGGACCTCGACGATCGTCTCGCCGATGGCAATCTCTTCCTTGTGGTAGATCTGTTCGATCGAGCGATTGATCATCAACGCGATCAGCTCGGCATCGTTGGTCTCGCCGATCAGGCGGGTGCCGACATGCGTGCCGTCGCGCAACACCGAGACACGGTCGGCGAGCTCAAAGACTTCCTCCATGCGGTGGCTGATATAGACGATGGTGACGCCTTCGCCCTGCAGGCGGCGGATCAGCTTGAACAGCTGCGCCGATTCCTGCCGGGTGAGATAGGCGGTCGGTTCGTCGAAGATCAGGAACTGCGTGCCGCGCATCGCCGCGCGTGCCGTCGCCACCAGTTGCTGCTGACCGATCGTCAGCGAACTCAAAAGCGCGCCGGCCGGCAGGCCGAAGCCGAGATCGTCGAGCACGGCCTGCGCCATCTTCTCCATCTGCTTCTTGCGCATCAGGCCGTAGCGGTTGACCTCGTCGCCGAGGAAGAGATTGGCGGCGACCGTCAGGTGCCGGCAGAGCACCACTTCCTGGTGGACGGCGTTGATGCCGCGGGCGATCGCCTCGTTCGGCGTCGATAATCCCACCGGATGGCCGCACCACAGCACCTCGCCGGCCGTGCGGGTGATGACGCCGGTGAGCAATTTGATCAGGGTTGATTTGCCGGCGCCGTTTTCGCCGACGATGGCGTGGATTTCGCCGGCCAGGAAGGTCAGCGTCGCGGGCTTCAGCGCCTGCACGTGACCGTAATTCTTCTGCAGGCCTTTGAGTTCGAGGATGGGCGATCCGGCGGCGATGCGATTGGCTTCTTTCAGCGTGGCGCTGTCATCGTGGCGATGACTGACCTCTTCCAGTCCGATCATGGACCTCTCCTCCTCTTGTCGCGTCTGCTCCAACCCTGGTGAACCATACCATGGATGGAAAAGGCCGCGCCGGTTTTTGGAAGCCGGCGCGGCCGTCTGTCGTCTTACTTGATCTTCGGGTTCAAGAGCGCGTCGATCTTCGGGTCGGACATATTCGCCTTGGTGACGAGGTTGGCGCCGGTGTCGACATTTTCCGGAACCTTCTCGCCCTTGGAGACGGCAAGCGCGGTCTTGATGCCGTCATAACCCATGCGATAGGGGTCCTGAACGACGAGGCCGGCAATGGCGCCGTCCTTGAGGAAGCCGACCGTCTTGTCGTCGCTGTCGAAGCCGATGACCTTGATTTTGTCGCCGAGCTTGTTTTCGGCGATCGCCTGGCCGACGCCCTGCGCCAGGATCAGGTTCGAGGCGAAGACGCCGACGAGTTTCGGGTTTGCCGTGATCAGGTCGGTCATCATGTTGAGGCCGGTGGTTGCCTGGCCGTCGCCGTACTTGTCGGCAATGACCTTGAGACCGGGATGCTTGGTCTTGATCTGATCGAGGAAGCCTTCGCGGCGCTGTTCGAGCGAGCCGACGCCGGGAAGATTGGTGAGGATGACGATGTCGCCTTCTTCCTTGCCTGTCATCTCCTTGATCGCGGCGGCAAGACCGTCGGCGGCGATGCGGCCGCCCTGGACGTTGTCGGTCGTCAGGAACGACTTGAATGCCTTGGAGTCGGCACCGGAGTCGATGCCGATGATCGGAACCGACTTGGCGGCTTCGTCGATCGGCTTACCGAGCGCCTTGAACTCGGTCGGCGAGATGACAATAGCGGCCGGTTTGCCGGCGACGGCGTTTTCCAGAATGCTGATCTGGCCGTTGATGTCGGATTCGGCCTGTGCGCCGAGTTCCGGCACGTTGACGCCGAGATCCTTGCCGGCCTTGCGGGCGCCGGCCAGAACGATCTGCCAGTAGAAAGACGTCGTGTCCTTGACGATGATCGGGATCGTCACATCGGCGGCAAAGGACGTGACCGGCATTGCCGTGGCGATGACGGCTGCACCTGCCAGCGCGGTAAAGGCGCGGCGGGACAGAAGGGATTTCACGATGCTCATAAAGGTTCTCCTCTCAGGATGCGTTCTCCTCCAAATAAACCGGACCGCTGAACGCTGGCGGAAGGTTTTTATCGATAAAAAACATTTGCAGGCAGAAGCTAGCCGAGGCGCATTCAAATTGCAAGGGCGTCGAATGCGCTTTTTTACTCCGGAAGACTCCCTCCAAGCACCTGATTTTATTTCATTACTACGATAGCCTAAAATAGCTATCAGGTCAGATCGATCTCGTGCGGGTGCACGACGCCCTTTTTCAAAATCAAGTTGCCGTATAGCCGGAACTCCGTTGTCGCGACGATATAGGCGGCCTTGCGGGCCATCGCGTAGAAGGCGAAGCGCTCCACCGGCACGATGGCAAAATCGCCGGCGCGCTTCGAGACGATCTGCTGGAACTCCGCGCACACTTCGGGCACGGCGCTGGGGTCGCCGACGACCTCCATCCTCCATGCGGTTTCCGGCACGAAAGTGTCGAGCGGCATATGCGCCAGGATTGCTGCGGCCATGTCGGTGGCGCTGACGCCATCGGCGCGGATGACCGGCGGGCCCATCGAGCCGGCGGGAAAATTGGCGTCTGCGATGACGATGTCGTCGCCATGTCCCATCGTCTTCAGCGCATGGAGCAGGTCGGGCCCGAGCAGCGGATGAATACCTCTAAGCATAATATCTCCTCAGACTCGGACGGCTTCGGTGCCGAGCGGCGGCGCAGTGAGCGTATAGGGTTCGAATTCGGCAAAGATGCCGTCGGCAAGCGGCGTCGCGACCGTTTCCATGTTACGCGTCAGGCTCGAGGGCTTGGCCGTGCCGATCAGCACCGAGGCGACGATCGGATCGCGCAGCGGAAACTGCATGGCGGCGGCCGCGAGCGGCACGCCGTGGCTCTTGGCGATCGCCTCCATCGCGCCGACCTTGGCGAGCACCTCCTCGTCTGCCGGCATATAATCGAAATGCGAGCCGGGCACCGGGCCGGTGGCGAGAATGCCGGAGTTGAAGACGCCGCCGACGACGAGCGACGTGCCCTTCTCCCGGCAGAGTGGCAGGAGTTCGTCAACCGCCGAACGGTCGAGCAGCGTATAGCGGCCGGCCAGCAGGATGCAGTCGAGATCGGCATGGCGCATGACGTCGAGGCAGACGGGCACTTCGTTGACGCCGAGGCCGAAGGCGGAAATCGCGCCGGAAGACTTCAGCTCTTCCAGCGCCTTCACGCCGGAATCGAGCAGCTGCTTCTGATAGACCGCGTTCTTCGCCGCGCCATGCGTATAGACGCCGATATCGTGCACGTAGAGAATGTCGATGCGATTGAGGCCGAGACGCGCATAGCTGAACTCGACCGAGCGCATGATTCCGTCATAGGAATAGTCGTAATCGGCATCGAAGGACAGCGGATCGACATAGCTGTAATCCGGCACCGTTCCCGTCGCCACCGGCCGAAGCAGTCGCCCGACCTTGGTGGAAAGCACGTAGGCACCGTCCGCATGGTCACGCAGGAAATCGCCGACGCGCCGTTCTGCAAGGCCGAGGCCATACCAGGGGGCGACGTCGAAATAGCGGATGCCGCTGTCCCAGGCCGCTTGTAGCGTTTCCATCGCCTGCTCACGCGGGCAGGCGCGGTAGAGACCGCCGAGCGGCGCTGCGCCGTAGCTGATCTCCGTCACCTCAAGGCCGGTCTTGCCGATCCGTCTCGTCTTCATCACGCCCCCTCGGGAATTCTATAAAAACAAAAGCTTAGCATCGCATCTAGAGCGTTGCGCCGAGATGCCAAGGCACGAATTCGTTATCGCCGTAACCGAAGATCTCGCTCTTGGTCTTCTTGCCGGAGGCCGTATCGACGATCAGGTCGAAGATCTCGCGCCCCTTGCCGCTGATCGTCGCGTCACCGGTTGCGATGGTGCCGCAATCGATGTCCATGTCCTCTTCCATGGAGGCATAGAGCGCCGAATTGCTCGACAGCTTCAACGACGGCGCCGGCCGACAGCCGAAGCAGCTGCCGCGGCCTGTGGTGAACGCAATCATGTTCGCCCCGCCGGCCACCTGGCCGGTTGCCGAAACCGGGTCGTAGCCGGGCGTGTCCATGAAGACGAGGCCGGGGGCTGTCACTCGCTCGGCATAACCATAGACCGCCGTCAGCGGCGAGCGGCCACCCTTGGCTACCGCACCGAGCGACTTTTCCAGGATGGTTGTGAGACCGCCGCGCTTGTTGCCGGGCGACGGGTTGTTGTCGAGCGAGGCGCCATGCAGAGCGACATAGTCTTCCCACCAGGCGATTTTCTCGTCGAGCTTTCTCGCCACCTCGTCGCTGACGGCGCGGCTGCGCAGCAGATGTTCGGCGCCGTAAATCTCCGAGGTCTCCGACAGGATCGCCGTGCCGCCGGCCGCCGCCAGCAGATCGGCGGCGACGCCGAGCGCCGGATTGGCGGTGATGCCGGAAAAGCCGTCCGAGCCGCCGCATTGCAGGCCAATGATGATCTCGCCGATCGAGATCGGAACCCGCTTCTCCTTGCCGACATCGGCGGCGATCTCGCGGAGCACGCCCATGGCGCGTTCGACCGCACGGCGAGAACCGCCGGCATCCTGAATGTTGAAATGGCGCTTGGAGGCGCCAGCGCCGCTCTGTCCGTAAAGCGTCAGCTGGTTGACCTCGCAGCCGAGGCCGATCATCAGCACGCCGCCGAAATTGACATGCCTGGTATAGCCGGCAAGCGTCCGGTGCAGCACATTCATGCCGTCGCCGGTCGAGCTCATGCCGCAGCCCTGGTCATGCACGATCGGCACGAAACCGTCGATGCCGTCATAATGCGGCAGGATCGTCCGGTTCGCCTCGTCCGCGATCGCCCGGCAGACGGTGGTGGAACAGTTCACGCTGGCGATGATGCCGATATAATTGCGCGTCGCCGCCCGTCCATCGGCGCGGCGGTAGCCCATGAAGGTGCGCGCCTTGTCCTCGGCGGTTGCTTCTTCCGGTGCCGAATTGGCGGTGACGGCGAGCCGGTCGTTTTCGAAATGCAGATTATGGCTGTGCACATGGTCGCCGGCCTTGACCTCGGCGGTGGTGCGGCCGATCGCCTGTCCGTATTTCACCACGGCCGAACCGAGCGGAATATCGGCAATCGCCACCTTGTGGCCCGGCTCGATCTTCTGGCGGGCCTCGACGCCGGCAACCGTCGAGCCCTCAGCGATGGCGGACGTTGCGACCGCGACATTGTCGCCGGCCGACAGGATGATCCAAGGCTGTTTGTCCAATCTCTTCTCCCTGAAGGAAACGCTCGCTGCATCGGCGAATGCGATTGATTTTGTTTTTTATCTACAATAAACATTTTCAAGTCAACGGGAATATTGATCCTGTGGACGAGGGAGGCAATGCGCCGCAGACGATCGGAAATACGCTAATGGATTTTGAACAAGCTCCGGTCGGTCGCCTTTTCGCTTTTTGAAGCGGGAAGGAAATCCCGGCACGCGGGCGGAAAGCGGGGGATCTGATGGCAAGGCAGAACACGGTCTTCAAGGAAGCATACAACAGGTATGCCGCGGCTCTGCGCACGGATACGGCGCTGCCGTCGGAGCCGGAGATCGCCGCCCAGCTCGGCGTCAGCCGCTCCACCGCGCGTGCCATCCTCACCCGCCTCAGCGATGAAGGCATCATCCGCTGGAACAAGCGCCAGAAGATCGTGCTGCGCGAGCCCACCGACCGTGACCTTTTTCCCTCCGAAGAGACGGATTCGCTGCATGACATCATCGAGCGTAGTTTCATGCGGCGCATCCTTGCCGACGATGCCGCGCCCGGAATGCAGATCAACGAACTGGAGCTTGCCCGCGAGATCGGCACCGGCACGACGAGCGTGCGCGAATTCCTGATCCGCTTCTCCCGCTTCGGCCTGATCGAAAAGCGGCCGAACAGTCATTGGACGCTGAAGGGCTTCACCCGCGAATTCGCGCTCGAACTTGCCGATGTCCGCGAAATGTTCGAGTTGCATTCGGCTGCCGAGTTCGGCCGACTTCCCAAAGACAATCAAGCGTGGATCGATCTTGCCGCCATGCGCGAGGAGCATCTCGCCATGCTTGCCGACATCAACCAGCGTTTCAAGGATTTCTCCGTCCTCGACGAGCGCTTCCACTTGTTGATCCACCGCGCCTCGAAGAACCGCTTCATCGCCGATTTCTACGATGCGATCGCCATCATCTTCCACTATCACTACCAGTGGAACAAGACCGCCGCCCGCGAGCGCAACGAGCGCGCCATCCACGAACATCTGGACTATATCGCCGCACTGGAATCCGGCGACCAGGCAGCGATCGGAAAAGCCTGCCGCGTCCACCTGCGCTCCGCCCGTCAGACCCTGCTGCAATCTCTGCCGCAGACTATGAGCGACCACGCCTGAGGGGCCTCTCCCGGCAGACGTCAGCTTGATGCGAGCGCCACGTCGGCGCGGCGCCATGAAACCTTCTGATTTGTAAGCCGTTATCGTGCTTATGACCGACGTTACACTCAACCCGAAATCGGTCGACGGCACCGAGCAGGACGGTGCCGAGAAGTCGCGCCAGCAGAAGGCATCGACTGTCGAGATCGCGCCGCCGGATGTCATCGAACCCAGTCCGCAGCTCACGCCCGAGGAGGCAGAGCAGGCGCGCAAGCGATATTTGCTCAGGCGTTTCTGGATCAGCGCCCGCCGTTACTGGGGCCGCGGTGGCGACAGGCTCGCCTGGCCATGCTCGATCGGTCTGTTGACGATGATCTGCATCAATGTCGGCTTCCAATATGGGATCAACCGCTGGAACCGCGGAATCTTCGACGCGATAGAGCGGCACGACGCCGGCACCGTCTATTATCTCAGTGCCGTCTTCGTGCCGCTCGTGCTCGGAAGCGTCGCTCTCGTGACGGCACAAGTCTATGTTCGCATGATGATCCAGCGCCGCTGGCGCTCCTGGCTGACGAAGACGGTGATCACGCGCTGGCTGGCCAACGGTCGTTATTATCAGCTGAACCTCATCGGCGGCGACCACAAGAATCCTGAGGCGCGCATCTCGGAAGATTTGCGGATTGCCACCGAAGCGCCGGTCGATTTCATCGCCGGCGTCATATCAGCCTTTCTATCGGCCTCGACCTTCATCGTCGTGCTGTGGACGATCGGTGGAGCGCTCACGCTGCCGCTCGCCGGGTCGACCATCACCATCCCCGGTTTTCTCGTCGTCACTGCGGTGCTCTACGCCGTGATCACCTCAACCGTGATAGCGGTCATCGGCCGCCATTTCGTCCAGGTCTCGGAGGTCAAGAACCAGGTGGAGGCCGAGCTTCGATACACCTTGACCCGTGTGCGCGAAAACGGCGAGAGCATCGCCTTGCTCGGTGGCGAGGAAGAGGAGCGTAGCGACCTAGACAAGACATTTTCCAATGTGCTCAGGCAATGGGCGCTGCTAGCCCGCCAGCACATGCGCACGACCTTCGTCTCGCACGGATCGATGCTGATTGCCCCGGTGGTGCCGCTCCTGCTCTGCGCGCCGAAATTTCTCGCGGGCGGCATGACGCTTGGCGAGGTCATGCAGGCTGCCTCCGCCTTCGCCATCGTTCAGACGGCCTTCGGTTGGCTGGTCGACAACTACCCGCGTCTCGCCGACTGGAACGCCTGTGCGCGACGCGTCGCCTCGCTGATGATGTCGCTCGACGGCCTTGAGCGGGCCGAACAAAGCGATGCCTTGGGACGCATCAAGCACGGTGAAACAGAGGGCAATGCAATCCTGAATTTGAACGATCTCTCGGTGACTCTCGACGACGGTACCGCGGTGGTCAAGGAAACCCAGGTGGAGATCGCACCAGGCGAGCGGGTGCTCGTAGCAGGCGAATCGGGCTCCGGCAAAAGCACGCTGGTGCGCGCCATCTCCGGCCTTTGGCCCTGGGGTCACGGCAGCGTCGATTTCCACGGCGACCGACGCTTGTTCATGTTGCCCCAGCGGCCCTATATCCCGTCCGGAACGCTTCGCCGCGCAGTGGCCTATCCCCGCGCCGCCGACAGCTGGACGCCGGAGGAAATCAAGACCGCCCTTGCCAAAGTGGGCCTGGATTATCTGAGCGAAAAGCTCGAGGAAGACGCGCCATGGGATCAGACCCTGTCGGGCGGCGAAAAGCAACGGCTCGCCTTCGCGCGGCTACTGCTGCACGCCCCCGATATCATCGTTCTCGACGAAGCGACCTCGGCACTCGATGAGAAGAGCCAGGACAGGATGATGGAGACGATAATCGACGAATTGCCGACAGCGACCATCATCAGCGTGGCGCATCGCGCCGAATTGGAAGCCTTCCACAGCCGCAAGATCACCTTGGAGCGGCGCGAGGGCGGCGCCAAGCTCGTCAGCGATATCGATCTCGCCCAGCGCAAGGGAAGACGAAACTTGATCCTGCGCGTTTTGGAGAACCGCCGATAAGGTAATTCCAGGAAAACTGCGAAGCGGTTTTCCGCACTTGCGGGGAAACGCGCGACGTCATGTTCGGCCTTGTATCGAGGATCTGCGCACGTCGAATAAGTGTCTGAAAATTAAATCGTTTTCTCTTAGATAACTGCGGTGCTAGATGTTCGGCACAAGGCCGGGCATGACGGAGGAAACGTTGTCAGCAATTTGCCAGGCGCTCCCCGTCAGGAGCAACCGTGTCAATGCGAGGCTGCCTCGCCTGCCACCGCCGGCTCTTCGCGCGTCTGGCGGTGGCCGACGGGGATCAGCCAGGTGGTGAAGAAGGTCAGCACCGCGACAACGACGACGCCCCAGAAGCTCCAGTGCAGGGCTGCGTTGAAGACGCTGCGGATCGCCGGATCGGCGGCGAGCGCCGAAAGTCCGGTCGGCTGGTTCAGCGCTTTATGAAGGGCGGAAGCCGTTTCGCCGCTCGCATAATGGCTGATGCCGGCATTGAGAATGGCGCCGAGTACCGTGGCTCCGAGCGTATTACCGAGGCTGCGGGCGAAGATGATCGAAGCCGTGGCGCTGCCGCGCATCGACCATTCGACGCTGTCCTGCACCAGCACGATGCTCGTCAGGCTGATCAGGCCCATGCCGAAGCCCATCAAGAAGGAGCCGGCGCCGGCAAGAACCGGCGAGCTTTCGGGCGTCAGGAACAACAGGAAGCAGGCGCCGAACGGAAACAGCAGGCTGCCGACGCGCAGTGTGCGGCGAATGCCGAAGGTCCTGTAGAAGCGGCTGGAGAGCATTACCGCCAGCGGCCAGCCGACGATGAGCATGGTGAGCGTGAAGCCGGCGACAACAGGCGAACGGCCGAGTACGCCCTGCACATAGATCGGCAGGATGGTGGAAAGGCCGATCAGCGCCATGCCGGCAAGCAGCGTGGCAGCATTGCTGGTCGCGATCAGCCGGCGGCTCCAGAGGGCGATCGAAATGATCGGCTCCGGCGCCCGCCTCTCCTGGGCGACGAAGAAGAGCCCCGCGACGACGAAGACGGCGAAGAGCGACAGCAGGATCCAAGCGCTCGCTTCGGTTTCCGTCAGCATGACGAGCAGGGCGACGATCGAAATCGAAAACAGCACCGATCCGAGATAATCGATCCTCGCCTGCTTGTGCGCGACGTCCTCCTTCAGGAAGATCATGAAGGCGATGATCGAGACGATGCCGATCGGCAGGTTGATCCAGAAGATCCAGGCCCAGGAGAAGGTATCGACGATGATGCCGCCGGCAAGCGGCCCGACAACGGCCGACGTCGCCCAGACCGTCGCCATCGCGCCCTGCACGCGGCCGCGTTCCTCAAGCTTGAAGAGGTCGCCGATGATGGTCATCGTCACCGGCTGGATCGCTCCGGCGCCGAGCCCCTGCAGCAGCCGGAACAGCACCAGCGACATCATCGACCAGGCAAAGCCGCAGAGCAGAGAGCCGGCGAGGAAGATCAGGATGCCGCCGATCAAAACCGGCTTGCGTCCGAAAATATCGGAAAGCTTGCCGTAGATGACCGTCGTCGTCGACTGCGCCAGCAGGAAGGCCGAAAATACCCAGCTGTAATAGGAAAAGCCGCCGAGCTGGCCGACGATGCGCGGCATTGCCGTCGCCACGATCGTCGCCTCGATGGCAACCATGAATGTCGCCACCATGATGGTCGCGACGACAAGCACGCGGTTCGAGCGATGCGCTGCATTCGACATGACGATCCTCTTCGGGTGCTCCGCGGACGCCGAAGATATCGGCAGGCTGGCTGGGTGTGGCGATCGCCATTTGCGGAGAGATGCTGTTCTTGTACGACCGGAATGGCGGCCGGTAAAGCAATTCTCTTAGGCGGCCGTCATTTTGCGCGACGTCAACGGCGGCAGTTGAAATGACGGCCCGGCGCCATTGCGGGGCCTTATTCTGCGGCAGGCTGGCGCTCGCCATTCTCACCGCTGACATGCCTCGTTGAGCGAGCCACTGCCATCGGTGCAGCCCGGCGTCTGCCGGAGATCCGGATTGACGCCGCCCGGATTGATCGTGCTGGGGCCGCTGTTGAGATCGAGGCCGCCAGTGCCGGAGGTGCTGCCGGTCATGCCGGGATCGGTGCCGACGGACCCCGTGCCCGCCGAGCCCGCACCGACGGAGCCGGTACCGGCCGAACCCGCGCCTGTATTGCCCGACCCGCCGATGACAGGCGCCACCGAAAGCCGCCCGCTAGAATTCGCCCCACCCGCCGTCTGGGCCAGAGCCGAGCCGGCAAGACCGATCGAAAGGAGGGATATCGCGATGAGTTTGCAGGACATGAGGTTCTCCATCCTTGTTGTCTCAAGGGGAGAACCTGTTCGGCAGCGGCATGTTCCTTCTGATATTTCGCAGTCGAATAGACGCAGCGGGCAGCCTGACGCCACCAGCCCTTCATTGACTGTCAACCCGCGCAAGTTGTGCCGAGGCCCATAAAAATTCACTCAACACTATCCGGTTGCCGTCGAAGATGCTAACCCTGCCCGCGGATACGAATGGACAGGAGTATCTCATGGACGCGATGAAGGGCGGGAGACGCATTGAATGTCTGGATGGCTTGCGTGGTTTGGCAGCGCTATGGGTGCTGATCGGCCATGCGCACATCCTGACGGGCTTCAAGGTGCCTGTTATCGGAGATCCCGAGCTGGGGGTCGACCTGTTCATCATGCTCTCTGGCTTCCTGATGGTGTTCCACTATCAGCGACGCAAGGCCAGAGAGCCATGGGAGAGCCCGCAAACATGGGCGGTGTTCTGGGCTCGTCGCTTCTTCCGCATCGCACCGCTCTATTACGTCATGCTGGTAATTGCTCTCATCGCCGGGTCCGAGATCTATCAGGCAAGGATGATCATTGACGCTTTCAACGGCAATCCGCCGCAAGCCGCATCCCGCTATTTGGACGATAGCCTGACCAACTACCTGATGCATCTCTCCTTCCTGTTCGGCTTGTCCCCGGCTCATGCTTTCCGCACGGCGCTCCCCGATTGGAGCATTGGCCTGGAAATGCAATTCTATGCAGCTTTGCCCTTCATCATGATCGTCCTCGGTCGGCTGGGTTGGCTGAAGGGCACGCTGGTCACCGTGGGCTTGGCCGTCACTGCCGCCTGGGTGGTCCATCACCTCGGTTTTCGCTTCCCGATGCCGTCGTTTCTTCCGATGAAAATGCACATCTTCGCCGCCGGCATGCTGCTCGCCGGTGCACTGTGGATGTCGCACGGCAGGGCATACCTGGCTTTTGCAATCTCGGCTCTGTTGGTTCTCATCCCCGTCGGTGGCGATGTGACCGTGCTGCACGAAAGTGTGCGCCTCGGGATCGTGGCGCTATTCTTTGTCCTGGTGCACGCCGATCGGGTTCCGGGTTCCGGCGGCAGCTATTCCCGCTCGGTCAATTCGGTTCTCGGCAACACGTTCTTTCGAAATCTCGGCGAACTTTCGTTCGGAGCCTATCTGATTCACCTGCTTATCATGCAGCCGGTGATCGCCTGGCTGATCGGCAATACCGATCTCAGCAACTCCGCACGCTGGCTGCTGACGCTGATCGTGACCATTCCGATCGTCTATGTCTTGTCCTTTGTAGGCTACAAGTTCATCGAGTTGCCCGGTCAGACGGTCGGGAGACGCCTGACACAGCAGAGGCAGGTGGCGATCTAGAGGCGCCCGCAATCTTCGATGGATGGTGTTGCGCCTCCGGCGGAAGGGCGCGAATAGGATGGCTCGATCCGACGGGATCTCGGGACATTGTTTCGGACAGCATCGACCGTCGATCTTATCAAGCGTCGGACCGCGCGCAGAGAATTGGAAACTGCCTCCGCACGGCCCAACTGTGGGGTGGAGGGGCACTTCACGATAACCATCCCGCGATCCAATGAGCTGACCTGTTTTTAGAGCACGAAGGAAATGTTTGGTCCTGTTTGAATAGGCTGCTCGGCGATTTGCCAAACCCCGGCAATGCGTCTCCTGTGCGCTGAGCGGCCAGCTTAATTCCACATGAATTTCCGTCCGGCCAGACGTTACATGATCGCGAGGCGCGGAAGCAAAAGCCGAATGGACAATCCCCCTGGCATCCAGGATCGCTGGATATCAATGCCAAGGCTCCGTGCTATTCTTTGCTCCAGGATTCTTCCAAAGCCAGAAGGAGCTTGATTTGGCTCCGTAGTCGGCGGTCCGTTCGCTTCAACCCAGACCAATTCGATTGTGTCCGGCGAGATTGCAGTTGCGATCTCGAGGGTACCTTCGTTGACAGAGAGCGCTCCGTACTTAGCCGCATTCGTGGCGAGCTCGTGAAACAACAGCGCCAGGGTGCTGATCTTCTCTAGACCTACCTCGACGTCCTCGCCATGGAGCGCCCATTGTCGGTTGTCGTAAGGTGCAAGGATATTCGACAGAAGCTGAGACAGCGTGGCTGGCCGAACCTCGACGGGCTGTTCTGTTAAACTTGGCAGCGTTATCTCGTGCGCTCGGGCCAAAGCCATTACCCTCTCGTTGGTCCTGGCGGCGAGATCGCCGGGCGTTGCTGCGGTCCGGGCACCCAGCGTGATAATGCTGCTGATGATCGCGAACAGGTTTTTTACGCGGTGATGCATTTCCCGGAGGAGCAGTTCTCGGTGCTCGGCTGCCCGTTTCCGCTCCGAGATGTCGCGGGCAATCTTCGATGCTCCGATGATTTCGCCACTGCCGTCTCTGATCGGGGAGATTGTCAAAGAAATGTCGATGAGTTTGCCGTCTTTGCGGCGTCTTACCGTTTCAAAGTGATCGACACGTTCACCGGCTTGGATTCTGCTAAGTATGGCGGGCTCTTCATCGAGGCGATTCTCCGGTATAACAAGGGTGATGGGCTTTCCTATTGCCTCGTCTGCGGCATATCCGAAAATTCTCTCGGCACCTTTGTTCCATGTCATGACAATGCCGGACAAGCTCTTGCTGACAATGGCATCGTCTGACGATTCAATAATGGCCGCGAGAAAGGCTGCGGCATCATAAGCGGGCGGTACCAGCTGGGCAGTAGCCCGTTTTTCTCGATCACCCAAACTCATCTACGCCCCAGTCTGATGTTCAATAGAGCCACTGACGAGAGCAATACGTCTCCTCCGTTCCGGCGGGAGACAGCAGCCTCTCAGGTGCCTGAGCCTAGCATTCGCGGCGTCATGACGAATATGTAGAGCGGAAGCGTACACAGGCAATGTGCGGAACCGAAGAAGCGATCGAAGCCGGAGAAGAAGCTGACAATTCTATCTCTGCCAATTTGTTTGCAAGTCGATCGTTGCGAATTCCGGGTCACACCAAACCGCATTGCCTGCCCGTCAGCATAGGTCTGGGCGTATCGCTCACCGCCGCTTGGAACTCCGCTCTCCATCCCGCGTCAAATATAACCTTCTGTCTATAAGATCAGCTAAAACACTAATAATAAGTTGTTATTGTTGGCATGTGAATAATTTGTATAATTAGATGAATATAATATTCCACTGGCTTAGTATGATGCGTCTCTTGCTACTTGGAATTCTAAGCATTTGCTCGACTAGTTACACGTTGGGCTGCACGCTTGACGAATTAACCAGCTGTCAAAACCTGAACCAATCTTGCGTCAACCAATGCGTTATCCTTCAAGACGCCAAACTGCGAGACAACTGCCTCTATGGCGGCGACGGGTGCAAAGTACGGTCCGACGCCTGCTACGCTCAATGCGCCGGGTTTAGACCTCCGATCAAATCGAAATCGAAAACACGTCGGATCACTTTAACACAGACGGCGTCCCAGTAACCCTCGGCAATGCATCTCCTTTGCGCTGGCTACATCTCTCAGGAGCGCTGATAATGTTAGCGCCGAACGACATCAATTCGATTCGAAATCGCGCGCCGGGCTTTGACGGCATTGTGAACCCCGGTGGGAACCCGCGGAGAGACAGCGTCGTTTGGCTGCTTCGAGGAGCGGCTCATGCAAAAGTTCTACTCCATTTAAGGCGAGGGGAGGAGCTGGATCTGGATACAGAAGGCCTGGAGTTCGCCAGTGCTGCGGAAACCTACGACCACGCAGTCGAGGCGGCTCGAGAGATGCTTCCCGAAGGCATCTTGGCAAAGCGACCAATTGACGCCGACTGCTTCGAAATTGCATTGGAAGACGGCGCGACCGTCGCGTTGGTTCCCTTCGCGTCTGTTATCCCGGACTGATGATCTTACTAATCGCACCAATCGTTCGATCGCTTTGGCGTCCATGTCCCGGCAAACCCTCGCGGAGCAGTTTCTTGCCGCGGCACCCTCATATAAGGGGCTGAGGGATGTTGCTGATGAGGTGGCGGTTTATGCCTTGGAATGATGCAGAACTGGGTTGAGCAATCGTCGACGACGGGGTGCGTTTCCAGACCTAAGTCCGATTGTCGCCGGTCACCAGATGGCTACATGATTAACAATGACAAAAACTGAAATCCTCATTGTCGTTGCTTTGTTGCTTACCGTCTTTGCTTTATTCACCTTTGGCGAAATCTCAGAAATACTCCTGTCCTCAAAGGCGCTTGGCGCAACCCCTTTTCTCATTTTGAGTTCCCCGCCTTGGCGGCAAGATGCACCACCGTCGGTCTCACACTGCGTCATCTTCCATGTCGGCGATGTTTTCGGCCATTGCAATGGCGTGCTCGGATAGAACGGCAGCCACATTGTCGAGAAGCAGGTTTGAACGGGGCCCATCGAAGCGGGAGCAAGCTTGCATGTTCGGAACCTTCTTTGCCGGTGCCTTTTGCGGGGTGCTTGGTCTGACGCTATTCAGGCATTGGATGCAGCGACACGAGGAGCATAACGCGCGCATACAGCGGATGTGGGACGACGGCTACAACAGCGACGGGACTCGGCGACTCTAACGCCAAGCCGCGATCATCGCATTGATCCTTGGCTGTACACGTCGGCGAGCTTCCTCGCGCTCTACGCCTTCAAGCAGTAACTGATCATAGTCAGTCATCCAGTGCCGAAGGACGTTCTGCATGGTGATGCCAACGGCTTTGCCGATGCCTGGAGCGCGGACATTGGTGCGGTGGCTGCGGCATACGGGATTGTGGCTTTAGCGGGCCAAGCTGCGGCGCCGGAAACCGATCTGTCGGAGTCAGATCTATTACTGTTCCGGCATGCGCTTTTCCTCGGTTCCTGGGCCGACCCACTTCAAGAGATGAGCCGCGCACTCTTTGCCGCCGCAGGGCAGTTCGTGCTCGATAATCGCGAAAAGATAGAAAAACTGGCCGTGGTCCTGGATCAACGCCGCAGCTTGTTAGGCGCCGAGGTGGCCGAAATCATGGGGAGCATTGGGCAATGATAGGCAAGGGAGACGACGAGGAACTCGCCATGATCGCGGCGCGCGCCGAGGAGATCAGAACCGGCCTCGACACCAACTTTAGCGACGAGCAGAACCAACGGCCATTGAGCAGGCGCATGGTTCACGCGCTCATCGCGGCCACAACCGCTACCACTGCGGCGAAGCTGAGGGTCTTGGGTGCCCGCGTTGAACAGCTCGAAAATGGCGGCATCCGCTACGCTGGGATTTGGCAAAGGGCCATAGGCTACCAGCGAGGTGCGGTCGTCACGAGCAACGGCGCCATGTGGGTAGCGCTCCGAGACACCAGCGAAGGCGAAAGGCCCGGTGATGCATGGCAACTCTCGGCTAAGGCGGCCCGGCCGAAGGGGACGAGGGAGCAACGACAATGACGTTCGCCGACATCGTGCAGGTCGATGAGGTGCTATGCGAGGACGGCTGCTCGGTTTGCTTTTATGGGCATACATCGGACGACGACGAGACGTTCTTCTGGTCGGTCCGCTTGCCGATGAGGATCGAGGAAGCCGTTTTGACGACATGCTGCCGGCGTGGGTTGAGCTAGGATGGAAGATGCTCACGCAGCAGGAATGAACAAAGCAGAATCAACGCCGCCATCAAACGGCGCTCGCTTGACCTATGTTCGATCAAGCCGCTCTCTGTATTGGATATACAGCGAATTGGAACTTAATCGGGCAACGTTAAAGGTCGGGGATCGATGTTCGAACGACGCACAGTTTTCATCGTTGGTGCGGGTGCCAGTCGCGAAATTAACTTTCCGATGGGCGCTGAACTCACCGGTATCATAGCCAATAAGGTTAGTCTCGCCTTTAGCAACGGATGGGAGCCCAAATCAGGCGACAACCGGATCCAGGGTGCCATCCGACACCACTTGAATCAGAAGGGTGAGCGCGATGGAAACCCATACTTCCTCGCAGGAAGAGACATTGCGTCAGGGATGGCCCAAGCAATTTCAATCGACAATTATCTGCACGCTCACGCAGAGGATGAGATCAGCACATGGGTGGACAAGCTAGGCATTGCTGCAAGCATTTTGGAGGCCGAGCAGCAGAGTAAGCTGGCGCCGCATCGCGATCGCGAAACCATCGATCTGAGCGCCGTATCAAACAGCTGGTATACACCATTCTTCCAAATGCTGACGGAAGGCATCCAGAGAACTGATCTTGAAAACATCTTCGACAACGTGGCTTTCATCACGTTCAACTAAGACCGATGCATCGAGCATTATTTGATGCACGCATTGGCGAACTACTTCCGCATTGACCATCAAGAGGCGCAGGCTCTGGTCCATCAATTAAGCATCGAGCACCCTTACTGACAAGTGGGTTGCCTGCCTTGGCAGAAGCCTAGAGGTTCAACTGCCTTTGGCAAGGACTTCCATAGTCACGCGCTTCCAGAGATTGCCACACAAATCAGAACTTTTACCGAACGGATCGAAGACGGAGATATGCTTACCCGGACGAGAAGTCTAATTAGCGAGGCTGAGGTTGTTGTCTACCTCGGATTTTCGTACGGCGACATGAACATGGAACTGCTCTCCGTCGACCAGGCGGGAGAGCGATCAATTTTCGGCACGAGCCTCGGGATTTCAGCGCCTAACAAGAAGGTGATTGAGCGGGACATCATTAATTCCATGGGCGCTGATCCGGACGCGGTGAAGTCGGTTGAGCTGGCAGATATGACGTGCGCTGATTTCCTCAGCGCATATTGGAAGCCGATCATGCGCGGAATTTAGCTTCCGCCAAGTTGCTGACTGCAGGGGGCGGGTTGAAGCTCAAAAGGCAAAGCGCCACCGGACCCGCGCGCCCGTCATGCAGGGACTTTTTTCTCGCCGGCAAAACAACGTCAGGGAGGTTTTTCCCGCCTATGATGGAAAACCAAAAACGCGCTCCCGGCCGACCGCCTCATGTCCCCACCTCTATGTCTGCCGACTCGTCACAATGCTCACGAGCGAGGGGATTTCGCAGGCCGAAGTTTGCCGCATCGTCGGCATCAGCCCAAAAACGCTGCGGCTTCGCTATCGGCGGGAGCTTGACGTCGGCTCGGCTCGAAGCCGCTCTTATCGGCCATCTGCTGCGCCTCGCCGAGGGTAAGGGCGCCGTAGCCTTCAAGGCAATTCGGTTCGCATTGCAGTCACGCTTCGGATGGTCGGAATTTGTGCCACGACCGTCCGACTGAAGGCAGGAAGGGGATGATTCTGATGCCCTTCGGCTCGATATGAACGGCCAGGCGATAGCCATTCCATTTCACCTCGGACGCCCACTGGCTGGGTGGTTGATTTGCCTGGTAATTTGCAATTGCAGCGCGTTCTCAAACCAACTAGAAACTTGACGAAGTATAGTGTTGCTTCGCAGGTGGGAATTTTTGAAGCAGAGGGCCGTGAGATTCTATTCTGATGTCAATACGATGCGCGAACCTGTGGTTCCGCCGCAGGACTTGCTGCTTCTGGGGAATAACCGCAAGCCAACTCGGCTCTACATGATCCGCGAATTTTCGATGATTGCGAATGCCAACATGGATGCGCGCGGACATGCAGGCGGCTGACTGTCTTCTATCCACGTCCTCGTCCGCAGTGCGAAGCGAGTGGGCGGCGAGTGGCTACCCGCTTACGAAGAAGAAGGTTGGAAGACCTCGAAAATACTGGATTGGGCGGTGGCCGATTGCTCCGATCGCATACTTGAAAAGTGCAACTAGCTGCGGTGAAGGCGAATGAAGGTTTTCAATGTCTTGACTCCGGACGCCTGGAAGGCGCTGCTGTCGGGCTATTCTCATATTGTGCTGGTAGCAAACAGCGAGGCGGTCGATTTCGAGCGGCTGCGGAGCGAATTGCCGGCGACGGCGCTCTACGTCTTCTTCAACAAGGTCTATAAGGTGCTCGACGAACCCTTCGTCGGCCATTCCATGCTGGTTGCCCGCAGCGGCGTGATGGGCGCCAATATCGTCCACCGGCGCGAGGCGGCGGATGTCTTGCGCTTCTTTGCCGGTGACGACTTCCTCGGCGTCGTTAACATTCGCGTCTCCGCAGAGGAAAGCTTCAGCGAGGAGAGCCGCTTCAACGGTGCCCGAGCCCATCACCTTGATCTGACACAAATGCTCGCCGATCTCTATCCGATCGGCAAGATCGCGACGAGCGGCTTTGCGATGGCGCTCTGGCTCGCCGATCTGAAACTGCCGGGCAAGATCCTGCTGGCCGGCTTTTCGGCGAAACGGAGCGAGAAGTGGAAGGTGTTCGACGTGCACGATTGGACATTCGAGCAGATCTTCCTGCGTCTCTTTGCGCGCAGGGGGTCGATCTCGATGATGGGCGGCGTCGATGCCAGCCCCTATTCGGCACTCGCTAAACGGTTTCGTGAGGTGCCGCCGATCGAGATCGCGATGACTGCGGCTGAGGTCTTGTCGGAGCGGCTCGACAATACGAACAGCCAGATCGACAGGCTGATATCCGTCACCAAATTCATCCGCGCCATTGACAATTTCTTCCGTCGGTTCAAACCGAAAACCCGCAAGCAGCGCTTTCTCGAAAAGTCGAAGGAATGAATGTCGCAAGCCTCGCTGACGGCGTGGGCTGTCGAGAAAGCCGCTTCTAAGTTCAATTCACTGTTTACAATGCTCGAGGTGGAAAATGAAACAACAGTCGGTCCGGATCTTCGTGGGCTCCGACTCCAAAGAAGTGGTCGCCTACCACGTTCTCGTGCAGAGCATCATCGAGAAGTCGTCTATCCCGGTCGAGTTCTCGCCCATCGCGCTTTCGAATCTTGGCGGGATTTTCACTCGTGAGCGCAATGCGCTGCAATCGACTGAATTCTCTTTCTCGCGCTTCCTCACGCCCTATCTCAGCGGCTACCAGGGCTGGAGCATTTTCATGGATTGCGACATGCTGATGCGTGCCGATATCGCCGAGCTTTGGGCGTTGCGCGACGAGCGTTACGCCGTGATGTGCGTCAAGCACGACTACCAGCCGAAGATCGACACCAAGTTCCTCGGCCAGGCACAGACCAAGTACGAAAAGAAGAACTGGTCGAGCCTCATCCTCTTCAACAATGACGAATGCCGCGCGCTGACGCCCGACTACGTCAATACCGCGACCGGGCTGCAACTCCATCAGTTCAAATGGCTGGAGAATGAAGATCTCATCGGCGAATTGCCGGTGACGTGGAATTACCTGGTCAATGAATACGACTACCGCGAAGACGCGAAGAACGTCCATTTCACCGATGGCGGGCCGTATTTCGAGGAATACAAGAACGACGATTACGCTGAAGAGTGGTTCGCCGCTCGGGAACGCATGCTATTTGTACAGCAGCGCTCATAGGGACGCCTGAAGGCCGCCAAACCGCTGTTACACCACCCCGAGAGAATTCTCCGGGTAATCTAGCGGCGGTCGGATATCCTTCCATCAACCAAGCTTTACTTGCCCATTGCCCTGCCAGAGCGGCAGGCTGACGTTCTCGGCGACCTGAGGATCGGCGGTGTAGATGGGGTAACCGAGCCGGACGAGCCTCGCCAACATTTCGCTGTCCATTCGGACATGTTTACGCTCCAGGTTGGCGCTATTGTAGACATGTCCGGTGGAGTTCGGATTTATCCCTGAAAGTATCACCGCCGTCGCGCCGTTGTAGAGCGCAAAAAGCACTGCGATGACGCCGTTTGAACACTTGGTATCGGCGTCGAGCTCAAGATTTAGTTGCCCGCTGACCTGGTGCAATAGAGCGATCCGCTGATAACGATCGATGATGTGGGCCTCTGTGCAGCGGTAGCCGAATTCTTCGAGACCTGCTTGCAATCGCTCGCGGCCATGCCGCCAGGCCAGCACATAAAGGGAGCCGGTGCGCTTCCCGCCGAGAACGCGTCTTGTTTCTACGGCACTTTTATTCGTGCCTTCGATTTCGTTATACCCCATCAACGTGATGTCCGGCGCATCGATGCCCCAGGATTGAAGCGCGAGTTGTGAGGCGTTGACCGAGATGATGCGATAAGTTGAGTCGAGACCTAGCGGTTTGTGAGATGTCGGCGCCGACCCCAGAACAACGACCGGCCCAGCAAAAGGCGCTATGGTGGTCGGCGGCGTGGGGTTCCGCAACAGATATTTGATCCGGCGGGAGATGAATTTTTTCGCCGCCGCAAATGTCATCAACATCGGGCAATACCACTTTAGAGATTAGGGCGATGTAACATAACGCCATGTAGGGACGCAAGGCGATCGCCTGCGAACAAGACCGGACACAGAAGGGGGCCTGTCCGTGACCGGCCCTTACATGCGAAAGGCGCGCATATTGCAGGCAACGCTCTCCAAGATGGCGCTGGCCAGAGTCTTTCAAAGCGCTCGGCTTCCGGCATTCATGCGGCGGCGTGGAAGGTCAGAATGTTGGCATCGCTTCCCGCGAAATCTTGTTTAGTTCGCAAAATTGGCCTATCCGCGGGCAACACTATAAAAAACGGGATTTGCTGTCATTGGCGTTGCCGTCAGACTATTCATGGAGAGTTCATGGACGCTTACGCGAACATCCTGCCTGGCGATCCGGCCCCCTGGTTTCACCAGCGATCAATGGCCACGCCCCGTTATGCGTTCGACACCGCTGCGGGGACGATACCTCGTCCTTTGCCTCTTCGGATCGGCCTCGCATGCAGGGAGCAAAGCCGCAATAGCGGCAGCATTTCGAAGATCGGACGTGTTTGATGATGTAAAGGCATCGTTTTTCGGTGTCACGATCGATTCGACCGATGAAACTGAGCAACGCGTTGGCGACCGGTATCCGGGCTACCGATTCTTCCTGGACTTCGACGGCACAATCAGCCGCCTCTATGGCGCGATTCCGATCGATGCCAAGCCCGGAGACCGCGGGGTGCCGGTACGCCAGATCTGGATAGTGATCGACCCGACCATGCGTGTCCTGAAGGTGCTTCCGTTTGCGGAGGACGGAAGCGATATCGAGGCAGTATTGTCGCTTGTGTCTGCTTTGCCTCCGATCAACCGGATTTCCGGTATCGAACTCCACGCCCCCATCATCATGCTTCCAAACGTATTTGAACCCGAACTTTGCACGAGACTGATAGGTCTCTACGAGCGGAACGGCGGAGAGGAATCAGGTTTTATGCGCGAGGTGGACGGCAAAACCGTCGAGGTCAAAGATCACGGCTACAAACGCCGTAAGGACTACGACATCCAGGAAAGGGACATCATCGCCGAAACGCAGGGCAGGTTCATCCGTAGAATCGTGCCGGAAATCCAGAAGGTCCATCAGTTCACGGTCACCCGGATGGAGCGATATATTGTCGCCTGCTATGCGGCCGAGGACAAAGCGCATTTCCGCCCCCATCGGGATAACACGACTAAAGGGACTGCACACCGCCGGTTTGCCGTCTCAGTGAACCTGAACGATGATTTCGATGGCGGAGAAGTAAGTTTTCCCGAGTACGGCAGTAGGAGCTTCAAGGCCCCGGCCGGAGGGGCAGTGATCTTCTCGTGCTCTTTGCTTCATGCCGTTTCAATGGTCACGCGAGGACGCCGCTATGCGTTCCTACCGTTTCTGTACGATGATGCGGCCGCAAAGATACGTGAGGCCAACAACGCCTTCCTTGCTGAAGGCGTTGTTAGCTATACTGCTGATAATCAGACATCTGCACCTCCGAGATCGAAGTGATGCTTCGCCCGGGACTTCACGTCGGTGCCGACAGCCGGCAATCCCCGCGGCGACCGGTAGATGACGGCACCTTGCTGGCCTGACTTGGAGATCGATGTTGGAACGGATTACCAAAAGTCTTACCACCGCGAGCATTTTTCTGGCAGTCTATTTCCTGCTGAATATCGCGCTTCGCATCGCCTTGCCCCATACGCTCGATCTCGACGAGGCGGAGCAAGCATTCTACTCGCAATATCTTTTGGCCGGCTACGGCCCGCAACCGCCCTTCTACAACTGGATACAATATGCCATCGTTTCGGTGACCGGCTTATCGATGTGGGCGCTTTCGGTACCCAAGAACATCATTCTCTTCGGCTGCTATCTTTTCTATGGCCTGGCTGCGCGCGAGGTGCTGAAGGACCGTCTGCTCCCACCCATCGCAATGCTGAGCCTGATTACCCTGCCACAGGTCGGGCTGATGGCGCAGCGCGAACTGACCCATACTGTCGCGCTGCTGTTTGCGACCTCGCTCTTTCTCTTCGGTTTTTTCCGCACGCTGCGCCAGCCGACGATCGCAAGCTATCTCATCATTGGCATCGCCACCGGCATCGGCCTGATCTCGAAGTATAATTTCGCCATCCTGCCATTTGCCGCCTTCATCGCCGTCCTGCCGGACAGGAAGTGGCGCAGCCGCCTGTTCGACTGGCGTCTGCTGCCGGCGGTCGTAATTGCCATTCTGATCGTGCTGCCGCATGCGCTCTGGCTGCCCGATAACCTAGACCGCGCTTCGCTGCCGACCCTGAAGCGGATGACCGCCGAGCACGAGGCCGCCGCTGGCCTTCCCCGTATCGGACAGGGGCTGTTGTCGCTGGTGATCGCCGTGCTCGGCTTCGTCTCATTGCCGATCGTTCTTATCGCGGCAGCTTTCGGACGGGATTTCTTTCGCGCACTTGCCTCGACCAGTCCGATGATCCGGGTGGTCGAGCGGATGATGGTCGTCAGCCTGATCGCCTTCGCCGCTATTGTTGTCTTCGCAGGCGCGAGCGACATCCACGAACGCTGGCTCGATCCATGCCTGCTCGTGCTGCTGATCTACCTGTTCCTGAAACTGGAAACCGCAGGCTTCGATCTTTCCGCCGGCCTTGCGCGCTTCCGGCCCGTGGTGCCGGTCTTCATGATCGTCATCCTGGCGATCCTTCTGCTACGGATCGTCGCCATTCAATATATCGGCACCTATACGAGAACGAACGTGCCGTTCGCGAACTACGTCGACGAACTCACCGCGACACGCAAGCCGGTTCTCATCGTCGCAGAAACCAAGTTCGTGGCCGGCAACATGAGGCTGGAATTCCCTGACGTTCCCGTCGTGATCCCCTTCTTTCGAGGTTCCGGAGTTCCCGAATATGCGGCTGCCAAGGGGCCGGTGCTCGTAATCTGGCGCGGCGAGACCGCCGATGACCCAACAATTTCCCCGGATTTCGCGAACGGACTCGTGAGATCGGGCATTCACCTGCAGGAGTTGAACACGCTGACCATGCCCTATCTCTTTAGCGGCGGCAAACGCAGCTTCTCCATTGGTTACTCCTGGGTCGAAGGCGGCGCGAAATAGCGTTACGGCAGGTCAGCCGATTGCGGAGAAACCGGCGTTGCCCGCTGGCAACGGGCGGACTCGTGACCCTCGACCTGCCGACCTATCCGAACGGTGCTGACGAGGTGGCGAGCGCTCGTCGCCGAGCAGCAGGTCGAGAACTGAATCGAGCGACCCAATATAGGGAAGGTCGATCGCACTTCGGCTACGCCATACCAGTGAATACGCAGTGGCTATGGGCAGGTTGGCGGAAATTGAATGGTAATGAGCGAAGATGGCCTAACTCGAAAGGCCCTTGCAGCGGCGTTCATTTCTGAAAGATTCGCGGCTTTCGCGGACGGTCGCGGAAATCGCCGAGCAAGAAATTGCGCGGACATCAATGCGCCGTATAAGTGAAATCTTCAGACTCTACCGGTCATTTCATTCGCAGGTTTTCATGCGTGTTATTGCTGCAGCCGCTTTTTGTTTATTTCTGACCAAAGTCGCAACCGTTTACGGCGCGGAAGATAGTCGCTCTTCTCATCTGGCGTTCAATGGGGAGGATAAATCGTGCTATGCCGTCAACCGCGCATACGAAAATACGCGTAATAGCGGACGCTACAGTTATACCTTATCGGAGTTGCAAGAAGATGGTCATCTCAGGCCTTACATGGAGGCGCGCGCGATAGACAATCTCATCTATGACAGAATCGAAAATGGCGGTTGGGGTGAAGGTAGGCGGCCAATTCTTACCCCACTCGATGCAAATTCGGGACTGCCAGTCTTCACCTCTTGTAAAGAGTTCGACGACTCGCAAACCGAAGAGGCCCTTGATTTTCACTATTCCGCGTACTGGCACCGCGACAAATGGAGTGCGGCGATAGAAATCTGGATATCGAAGACCTCTGGGAAATTCATCAAGACAATCAGGCGCTACGATCAGGGTGCAGGAGATCTGCCATTTCCAATGGCTGTCGAAATTATGGATTATGACAGAGCCCATGCAATGAAGCCAATAGTCCCACCCTGCTGGACCGTTGATCTTGGGAATCCGCCAGCTATCTGCATTGATCTCACCTCTCCGAGTCCAATCACGGTCCATTGACCCGCTTGAAGTTTCCCCGTCTCCGCCCAAAGCGATGCGCCGCCCGACACTCAGGCGTTGTTTTTAGCCGGTGACCCGATGATGGCGTCGAGCGTCGGGTCGCTTCTTCGGCCGCGCGGGAGATCGATCCTAAAAACCGTGAGGCACGCTTTCGCCGGGAGCTGGACGTCGGCGCCGCGAGGCTTCAAGCCGCTCTTGTCGGCCATCTGCTCCGCCTTGCCGCCGGTACTGACGACGTGGCGCTCCGGGCGATCATCTTCTTGCTTCGAAGCCGATTCGGCTGGTCGCGCTACGCCCCGCCGCCGCGTTAACAATTCTTTGAGTTCTGACGTTCAATGCTCCGGCTATATGCGGAAGGGGTCAAATGACGATAAGTGATTTGCGTGAACGCCATGCTGCCGAAAGTCGCATAGTCCGCGAAAGTGTCCGCACCTTCGTCATGGCGGCGCAAGCCGGAGACATCAAAGCGCTTTCCGATATCGTGTGCCAATTCGATCTTGTTTTCGGCCTTGGCCCGGCCTGCATGCGTGCCGCCGCTCGATTGCCCGACGTGCCGTGGAGTACAAAAAAATACTTTCGCGAGCTTCATTACCACGACGGTGATCATCTCCGGCAGGAGTTAGGTGATCGCATTCTTGTCGACGCATATCGGGTGCTTCTGCCTTCCTATCGCGGTCCGGCGGTGTTGCTCTATCGCGGCGAAGGCGCAGATAACCGGCGGCGGCGCTGCTACGGCTTGTCATGGTCAGCAAACCGGTCTGTCGCCGAGAGATTTGCGGAAGGTACCTCCCGCATGTATGAAGACGGCTCGGTGCTTCTAGAAACATTGGCCCCGCCCGAAGCAATCCTGATGAAAATGCCGAAACGCTACGGCGAGGATGAATATCTTGTTGATCGCCGTAGCCTACGCGCCGTGCGCGTGCTGCAGCGGTCGCGGCGCATCTAATTCTGCATTGCTAACGGTAAGGGCGCCGTTGCGTTGAAGGCGATCACTTTCTTCCTCCGAGCACGGTCCGGGTGGTCGCCATACCTACCGCCGCCGCGTGGCTGATCACCGTTATCAATCCTCATGATCTACTCGCTCCCATCCGAGCCATTCGGATTTGAATCGATCGCGTGAAGAGACAACATGCTCATGCGCAAACGCACGGGTGCGCCGATTGACCTCGTCAACAAACTCTTCCTCAACATCGCAATAGACAATCGGTTTGATACCCCGTGACATCGGCTGAGGGTGATGTACGAGGAGAGCCATTCCAGCACTCAATGGCATGACGATCTCGACGGTGGAGAAAGCCAGGCCGGCGCCCCGAAACTGAAAGGGTCGCTTATGCGCTTCTGGATCATATCTTGATACAGGGGCATCGGAAGTGATGAACTCGGCGTCGCCTGTCGCACAAAGAATCGTGGACTGCATCTGGGCAAGGATCGGCACCTCAACACGTAGAAAGCCGGGCAGCAGTGCCTGGATCGGGCGCTCCGCAATCTCACGGACTTGGTCCATCGTCATACGTCGTCCTCCATTCGAGAAGGTCGAAAGAGCGCCTATACGACGTCGCTCTTCTGGCGTCTTGGCCGCCATCTGCGCCATCAGGTCATCGCCCATCTTCAGAAGCTTCTGATACTGACCCCGATGATGTTCGCGGAAGGCCGGCGTGCGTGCCTGCATTGCGGAGAGAAAGGCCATCAGTTTGATGTGCCGTACGGCCGGTAGCTGCTTTCTTTCCTCCAGGAAGTCTCGGCGAAGCGTGCCGATGCCCTGCTCCAGATGTTGCAGTCCGTCCTCCAAGCGAAGATCACGCGACCCATCGGGCATCGGGATCGTGTAGATATCGGTTTCCGTGAATGTCTTCTGAGGACTCTTGCGTTTCCGGGCGCCGCCTTCTTTGTCGAAAATCCATATGTATGGCGTTTGGCCGGGCGGCGTTGCCGGGTCAGCCCATGCGCTTAGGTAGGCGCGAGGTACGTAGTGCTGTTTTTTCTTCAGTCGCCCTTTTGCCATGCCCGCTCATAACGTCGAATCTCTCAATCAAAACTGCCATTCGGCTAAGCCAACGCAAAGGGGACGGGTCGGATAAGTCTCCATGTTGACGCAGTGCTACACAGGATATTCGGAGAATGGTCGCCTGATGTATCTCCCGGCGAAGGCGTCCGCCGACGCGCCGGCGGGCGGGTCCGGATGTCAGCGGTACGGAGCAAATCCCCCGGCCGGATCGACGGCGCGCGCTGGCGGCCCCGTGAGAGGCAAGGCGGAGCATCAGCGCCGGGTGGACAGGTTCCAGTATTCACAGAGCAGATCGAGGAATTCGCGGAGGTCGCGGGCGGCCTTCAGCTTTGCCCGCTTGCTGGCGCCTGGGCCGACGATCTCACCAAGGGAATACCCTTCGCCACAAATGCGGGACACCAGCCAGTAACCCCTCTCGCCCAGCAGAGGCCGAATCCGCCGTAGCTGCTCGGCCGCATGCATCTGCCGGTGACCGATCGGGTCCGCACGACCGCCGCCATCTACCGGCTCACGACTGTAATCGATGGCCGTGTGCTCCGGCACATCGCCTCCCACAAAGCGCGGAACCTCGTCGCGGCGGCGAGCTGAGCGGCGTCGATCCCGGCCGCGCGAGGCCAGCATCGTAATGGCACTTTCCCGGATGTTGACGTCGCCGGAATAGTTCGGGGGTTGCTCCCCGTTATGCGCCGGGCTGTAGTACGGATTTGGGACTGTCACTGCCCGCAGGGAGCGATGCGGATCGGATGACGGCGTTCTTTTCGACGGAGCAGGCATGGGGGGAAGGATGCCACGAGGCCGAGGAAAACGGGAGGCCGATTTTCCCCCAGATTTTCCCCTAAGCAGCGCGGGAAGCGAAACGTTCCGTACCTGAAACGATATCTCATTCAATTTGTTGAGGTTTTTGGTGCCGCTTACGTGACTCGAACACGTGACCCCATCATTACGAATGATGTGCTCTACCGACTGAGCTAAAGCGGCATTTGGCGGCCGAAGAGTGCGGCCTGCGATTTGCATGGCGCTGATACAAGCATTGTCTGAAGATTTCAAGCACCCTGTCACGCCTTTGGCAAAAAAGAGGGCGGGGTGTGGAAGGCCCTCAGAGCGAGAGGCGGGCGCGGGCGGCCCTGTATTCGGCCTCCAGCCGGTCGACGAGATTGGCCACAGGCTCCACCGCCTTGACGGCGCCGATGCCCTGGCCGCTGCCCCATATGTCCTTCCAGGCCTTGGCGCCGCCGGTGGCCTGCTCGAAATCCATCTTCGAGGGGTCGGCGGCGGGCAGGTTGTCCGGGTCCATGCCGGCGGCGATGATCGAGGGCTTGAGATAGTTGCCGTGCACGCCGGTGAAATAGTTGGAGTAGACGATGTCGCTGGCTGCGCCGTCGACGATCGCCTGCTTGTAGGCGGGCGCGGCGCGCGCCTCTTCAGTTGCGATGAAGGGCGAGCCGATATAGGCCATGTCGGCGCCCATCGCTTCTGCCGCCAGAATCGCGCCGCCGGTCGCGATTGCGCCGGCAAGCAGCAGTGGCCCGTCGAACCATTCGCGGATTTCCTGGACGAGCGCGAAGGGCGACAGCGTGCCGGCATGGCCGCCGGCGCCTGAAGCCACCGCGATCAGCCCGTCCGCGCCCTTGCGGATCGCCGAATGGGCGTGGCGGTTGTTGATAATGTCGTGCAGCACGATGCCGCCATAGGAATGCACGGCGGCGTTGACCTCGGGCACGGCGCCGAGCGAGGAGATGACGATCGGCACCTTGTATTTGACGCAGAGCGAGAGGTCGTGCTCCAGCCGCTTGTTCGACATGTGGACGATCTGGTTGACGGCAAAGGGTGCGGCCGGCCGTTGCGGATGGGCGGCATCGTGGCGGGCGAGCTCCTCGGTGATCTCCGCCAGCCATTCGTCGAGCTGGCTTTCCGGCCGGGCGTTCAGTGCCGGAAAGGCGCCGACGACGCCCGCCTTGCATTGCGCCAGGGTCAGTGCCGGATGCGAGATGATGAACAGCGGCGAGCCGATCACCGGCAATCTGAGTTTGTCCTTGAGGATCGGGGGCAGGGCCATGGTTTACCGCTCGCATTGACGTTTACGAAAACGTCAAACTCATAACAGAGAAGAAATGCCGATAAAAGAGCAGCCGCCACGTCTTCGTCGGTTTCACGCCGATATATCAGGCGGAGATGGCGGGCAAGGTATGCCCCGGGAGCCGCGAAAGCTGGCGATTATCGCCGCCGATCAGCGGCGGGCGGGACTGCAAGGCTTGCGGTTTGCCGCGCTTGCCGCTACCGAATTTTGATGGAGAACGGCGGGGACGGCAGTCCGATGCCGGGTTCGAAGTGAAGGACTTGACGTGAGCGGATTAGAAACGGCCATCAGAACAGCGCTCGAAAATGCCGATCGCGACAATCCGGAGGTTCGAGCGAGGATCTACCAATCGGCCCGCCAGGCGCTGGAAGCCGGCCTGCGCAAGCAGGATATCACCGATGCCGATGCCGTCGCCCATCACCGCCATCGCCTGGAAACCACCATCCACGCCATCGAAAGCGAGGAGCGCGACCGGCTTCACCCGCGCCAGAGACCGCCTGAAGTGCCGGTGCCGCCCGTCGTCGAAATGCCGCCGGCTCGCCGTGGCGATGTGGCCGATATCGACAGCCTGATCGACAGCCCGGTGGCGGCAGGCGAGACCCGCGCGCCCGAAGTCATCATGCACCGCAGCAGCGACGAGTCGCGCCTCGACGACGTGCATGCGAGCAATGCCGATCATCTCGCAGCCGCCCCGGTCGGCGACGAGCGGCTCGCGCGCGGCCAGCGCGCCGCCAACATGGATTTCCGTCCGGAGCGGGCGGCCGGCCGCCGCAAGCCGCGCAAGTTCTTCTCGAGGCTTCTCGTCTGGTGCGTCCTGCTCGCCTTCATCGGCATCGGCGCCTGGTGGGCCTATACGTCGGGCCTGCTCCTGACGGCGGCCGAGCGCGACACCAGCGTCGCCAATCCGCCGGCCAGCACCCAGCCGGAGGATTTCACCGGCAATGACGACAGCGCCGATAATGCGGCCGCCCACACCGATCAGCCGGTGACCATCGATCCGCAGAATAGTTTTTCGGCCGATTGGATCCCGGTGTTCAAGCCGGACGAGGTCGACAAGATCAAAAGCGGCCCGCGGGCGCGCACCGAAAAGATCACTGAGAATGACGGGCCGGCCGTGCGCCTGATTTCCGAAAGCGGTGCGGCTGACGGCAATATTTCGGTCAGTGTTCCCGCCTCTGTACTGCAGCAGCTCGCCGGCAAATCCTCAACCATCGCGCTGACGCTGCAATCGACCACCGATGAGCCGACCCAGGTGACGGTCGAATGCAATTTCCAGTCGCTCGGCAATTGCGCCCGCCATCGCTTCAGCGTCACCCGCGAAAAGTCGGATGCGCTGCTGCAGGTGAGCTTCGACCGCTCGCTGGCGCCGAATTCGCCCGGTACGCTTGTCATCAACAGCGATCTCGACGGCAAGGCGCGCGGCATCAACCTGTTCGCGATCCGCATCCTGCCGGGGCAGTGACGTCTCTTTCCAGCGGCCTGCGGCCTATTTCAGGAATCCGGGACCGGAGCCGATGATCTCCTCGTCGATCTCGCCGAGTGCCGCTTTGTCCTTGCCGTCATAGTCCATCCTGTCGAGCATGTGACGAATGAGCTGCAGACGCGCACGCCGCTTGTCATTGGCGCGGATGACGGTCCATGGCGCGAAATCAGTATGGGTTTCCTTGAGCATGCGGTCGCGCTTTTCGCTGTAATCGCCCCATTTCGTCAGCGCCGCGACATCCATCGATGACAGCTTCCAGACTTTCAGCGGATCGTGCCTGCGATCATGGAAACGCTTGAGCTGCATCTCCCGGCCGATATCGAGATAAAACTTGAAGAAGAAGATACCCTCATGGGCAATGATCTTTTCGAGCTGCGGCGCCTGCTTGAGGAAACCTTCATATTGCTGCGGCGTGCAGAAGCCCATGACCGGTTCGACGCCAGCGCGGTTGTACCAGGAGCGGTCGAACAGCACGAATTCGCCTGCGGTCGGGAATTGCGCGACATAACGCTGGAAATACCATTGCCCCTGCTCGCGCTCGGTCGGCTTGGCGAGCGCGACGACGCGCGCAAGGCGCGGGTTCATGTGAGCCGACGAGGCCGAAATGGCGCCGCCCTTGCCGGCCGCGTCGCGCCCCTCGAATAGCGCCATCACCCGCTTGCCGGCAGCCTGCAGCCAGAACTGCACCTTGACGAGTTCCACCTGCAGTTTTTCCAGCTGCTCCAGATAGTCCTCCTCATTGAGCTTCTTCTTGTAGGGAAACCCGCCGGACTCGAGGGCGTTTTCCTCCACCCAGTCCGGCAGGACCGGATCATCGACGTCGAAGATGCGTTTCTTGCCGCGGATGTCGAGCTCCACCGCCCTGCTTTCGACAGTCTCGCCCATATGCTCCTCCTGCGCTGGTGGTCCTCTTGCCGTAGGCGAACATACTTGCCGTTGAAAATCAAATCTTTCGCTTTTGGCCGGTGATTTTTCCCGAGCCTGCGCTGAAGTCTTTCGCTTGACCGGCGCCAGCCGAAAACTTCTGTCATGAATTGCCGCTATCAGGCAGAGTTCAATATAGAGAAAACGAATCGACGCCTCGAGGCCCACTTGCAAGACGAAATCCCCTGGAGAAAAAGCCTGCTGGCGCGCATCCGGCGCGAACGTCCGGTGCTGCTTGCGGCCATCCTCAGCGCGCTTGCCGCCCTTGCCGCCGGGATGAACAAGTGGGTGGTGCTCGTTCTCCTGCTCGTCATGATCTTGACCGCGCTGTTCAAGGAGGCGCCTGTCGTCAAGGCGGAACCGGTCGAGCCGGCGGCAGCGGAGCCGCAAGCACCGCCAAGCCGCCTGCCTGACGTTTCCGCCACGCTTGCCGGGCTCGATATTCCCGCCATGGTGCTGTCGGACGACGCGTCGGTGCTGTTCCAGAACCCTGCCGCCGAAAAGGCCTTCGGCGAGGTGGCGCTCGGCGCCCATATATCGGCCCGGCTGCGCTCGCCCGGCGTGCTCGACATGGTACGCGAAACTATCGCCACTAATGCGCCGAACCAGATCGAGCATGCCGAGCGGCTGCCGTCCGAGCGCGTCTATATCGTCCGCAGCGCGCCCGTCGAATTCCCGGCGGACGGAGAGCCGGAGCGGTTTTTCATCCTGTCCTTCCGCGATATATCGGAGGTCCGCCGCATCGACCGCATGCGTTCGGATTTCGTCGCCAATGCCAGCCACGAGCTGCGCACGCCGCTTGCTTCATTGCGCGGCTTCATCGAAACCATCCAGGGGCCGGCGAAGAACGATCAGAAGGCGCAGGCGCAGTTTCTGGGCATCATGCTCGATCAAGCGACGCGCATGAGCAGGCTGGTCGATGATCTGTTGTCGCTCTCCCGCCTGGAGTTGAAATCGCACATCGCGCCGGACGAGAAGGTTGACCTTGTGCCGCTGCTCGGCCATGTCCGCGACTCGCTGGTGCCGCTCGCCAGGGACGTCGGCGTCGACATCAACCTGCATCTGCCCGACGGCAAGGTGGAGGTGCTGGGGGATCGCGACGAGCTTGTCCAGGTCTTCGAGAACCTGATCGAGAATGCCTGCAAATATGGCCAGGAAGGCAGGATCGTCGACGTCTGGCTGAAGAACGGCGCCGGCGCCCCGGTGGAGGTCAGCATCATCGACAAGGGTCCGGGCATTCCGGCCGAGCACGTGCCGCGTCTGACGGAGCGCTTCTACCGCGTCAGCATCGAGGACAGCCGCTCGAAGAAAGGCACCGGCCTCGGCCTTGCCATCGTCAAACATATCCTCACCCGCCACCGCGCCCGGCTGATCGTCAAGTCCGAGGTAGGCAAGGGCACCGATTTTACGGTGCGGTTCTAGCGTGGTACGCGACGCGAGCGATAAGCGATGCGTACCGCGGACGCTGCCCCTGACCCTAACCCTCTCCCCGTAAATGGGGGCGAGGGGACGTGCCATGCGAGAGGCTCGCGGGGAGCCGAGAGGTTGCGGCATATCCCCTTCGCCCCGTTTACGGGGAGAAGGTGGCGGCAGCCGGATGAGGGGCAAGTCACAAGGAAAAACGTCAATGAGAGGTTCCAAACCCAAAACCATCGCCCGAGCACGTTCCCTGCGCCAGTCGGATAACGACGCAGAGGACAAATTGTGGAAGGAACTGCGCGACCGCCGCCTCAACGGAAACAAGTTCGTGCGGCAATTTCCGATCGGTCCCTATTTTGCAGATTTTGCCTGCCGGGAACTGCGGCTCGTGGTCGAAGTCGATGGCAGCCAGCATGCGGAAAGCCGACGGGACGGCATTCGAGATGCCTTCATGACCGGCAATGGCTGGTCGGTGGTTCGTTTCTGGAATGTAGACGTACTGAGCGCGCTGCCATCCGTGCTGGAGACGATCGTTGCGATCTGCGACGGGCTGCTGGTCGAAGGCGTCGAGGCAATGGATTTGCGGTTCTTTCCAGCCATGCGTGAATAACGATGGCGTGCCGTGCGATTGCCCCTCACCCTAACCCTCTCCCCGTATTGACGGGGAGAGGGGACGTGCCCTGTCGAGAGTTTTTGGGTGGGACGGACAGGTCGCGGCATATCCCCTTCTCCCCGTCAAAACGGGGAGAAGGTGCCGGCAGGCGGATGAGGGGCAGATCCCACGGGCGGACCTGCATGAAAGAATGCAGGCGGGAAGGGCCAGGGGGCCTTTCCGCAACCACCGGACACGTGTGATAAACTTGCAATGCAAGGTCGAGCGCCGATCCAAACTTTCCCGACCGTCGACACTTTCGGGCGGCATCCATAAAATTTGTTGTTATAAAACAGACGCTTAACCCGTCACAAATGTTTCACGGATTTGACATAAAAGGACGGTGCTTACAGCGTTAAGAGAGTCCCGCCGATGAAAAAAGGCATGCGAGGGCCTCTCTATAGGCCGCACTCACACAAGCCCAATGCGGGAGATTTCTAATGAACACCTTCAAGCTCACCGTTGCCGCGCTCGCTGCAACTGCCGCTTTCGCTGGCGCAGCCGTCGCTCGCGACCAGATCCAGATCGCTGGTTCGTCCACCGTCCTGCCTTACGCCAAGATCGTTGCCGAGTCCTTCGGCGAGACCTTCACCAACTTCAAGACGCCGGTCGTCGAATCCGGCGGCACGGGCGCTGGTCTGAAGGAATTCTGCAAGGGCGTTGGTGAAGACACCATCGACATCGCCAACGCTTCGCGTCCGATCAACAAGAATGAAGCCGAAGCCTGCAAGGCCGCCGGCGTAACCGACATCCAGGAAGTCAAGATCGGTTATGACGGCATCGTCTTCGCAACCGACTCGTCCAACCCGGATGTCGCTTATGTTCCGGCCGACATCTACAAGGCCCTCGCTGCCCAGGTCGTCGTCGACGGCAAGCTCGTCGCCAACCCCTACAAGAAGTGGTCGGAAGTCAACCCGAAGCTCCCGGCCGTTGATATCGCCGCCTATATCCCGGGCGAAAAGCACGGCACGCGCGAAGTCTTCGAACAGAACGTTCTTGCCGCCGGCTGCAAGGCTTCGGGCGCTCTCGACGTTATCGCCAAGGAAATCACCGACAAGGCTGCCCAGACCAAGGCCTGCGTCGCAGTCCGCAAGGACGGCGCTGCAGTCGACATCGACGGCGACTATCCGGAAACCCTCGCACGCATCGCCGCCAACAAGACCGGCGTCGGCGTATTCGGCCTTTCCTTCTATGAAAACAACGCCGACAAGCTCAAGGTCGCCAGCGTGAACGGTATCGTTCCGTCCACCGAAACGATCGCCAACGGCACCTATCCGGTTTCCCGCCCGCTGTTCTTCTATGTCAAGAAGGCACATCTCGGCGCCGTTCCGGGCCTGAAGGAATATGTCAACTTCTTCGTATCCGACCAGATGATCGGCCCCGACGGCCCGCTGGCTGAATACGGCCTCGTTGCCGCTCCGGATGCCGAGCGTGATGCGATCCGCAAGGACGTCGAAGCCGGTAAGTCCATGTAAATGACTTTGCCGGCGCGGTGCTTCAAAGCCCGCGCCGGCATCGTTAATGTCCCTGCGTGGCGGTCTTTCCGCTGCAGGGTTGAATTCCTTCTCCAAGATTGGAAGCCGAAGGCAGGCTGATGAAGCCGCCGCGCTTTTTGGGGGCCACGGGCCTGGGGACGTAACGAATGAGCACATCCGTCATACTTCTGTGCCTTGTGGTGATCGGTGCCGCCGCCTATCTGGTCGCGCGCAACCGTGCCACGGCCCTTGCCGGAGGCAGGTCCTCCGCACTGCATTCCCGGCCGGCCTATTACGGCGCCTATGCCGCGATCTGGACGGTTCTTCCCGCCCTCATCGTCCTCTGCGTCTGGCTCTCCGTCAGCCCCGGCATCATCCAGTCCTGGGTTCGGGGAGCTTTCCCTGCTGACGTCAAGGCTCAGGCCGCAGTCGAACAGGATCTGAGCTATTCGATGGTGGCGACGGTCGCGCGCGGGCTGACGATGCTGACATCGGACGAAGCCGCCGCGGTGGCAAACGATCCGGCCGCCCTGCAGGCCAAGCTCAGCGAAAAGGGCGTGCCGCTCGCCGGCCAGCCGCAGCCTTACATGGTCGAGGCCGCCAAGACGCTGAATTCCATGAGCATGACGAGCCGCCTCGCCATGACGGCGATCGTCTTCATTCTGGCCGTTGCCGGCGCCCTTTATGCGCTGCGCGCCATCGCGCCGCGCTTCCGCGCCCGCAACCGCGTCGAGCGCGTCATGCTCTGGGGCCTGCTGCTCGCCTCCTCGATCGCCATCCTGACGACGGTCGGCATCGTGTTGTCCATGCTGTCGGAAGCCGCCCGCTTCTTTGCCGTCGTTCCCGCCGGCGAATTCTTCTTCGGCACCGTCTGGGATCCGCGCTTTGCCGGCGCCGGCAGCTCCTCCTTCGGCCAGTTCGGCCTGATCCCGCTCCTGCTCGGCACGCTCTATATCGGCCTCGTCGCCATGCTGGTCGCGGTTCCGGTCGGCCTCTTCGCCGCCATCTATATGGCCGAATACGCCTCGCCGAAGCTGCGTTCCGTCTCCAAGCCTCTTCTCGAAGTCCTGGCCGGCATCCCGACGATCGTCTACGGCTTCTTCGCGCTCGTCACCGTCGGTCCGTTCCTGCGCGATTTCTCCGCCCAGATCAGCGGCCTGCTCTCCGGCAGCTACACCAATTTCATTCAGGCGCAGAGCGTTCTGACGGCTGGTATCGTCATGGGCATCATGTTGATCCCCTACGTCTCCTCGCTGTCGGACGACATCATCACCGCCGTGCCGCGGGCACTGCGCGATGGATCGCTCGGTCTCGGCGCCACACGCTCCGAAACCATCAAGAAGGTGGTCCTGCCGGCCGCGCTTCCCGGCATCGTCGGCGCGCTGCTGATGACCGCGTCGCGCGCCATCGGCGAGACCATGATCGTCGTGTTGGCCGCGGGTGTCGCCGCCCGCATTCAGATCAACCCTTTCGAGCCGATGACCACGGTGACCGTCAAGATCGTCAACCAGCTGACGGGCGACCTTGAGTTCACCTCGCCGCAGACGCTGGTTGCCTTCGCGCTTGGCATCACGCTGTTCTGCATCACGCTTTGCCTCAACATCTATGCGCTCTACATCGTGCGCAAATACCGGGAGCAGTACGAATGACGAATATTGTTTCTCCCGCCATCGGTGCCACCGTTTCCAAAGCGCCGGCCCGCCGTGATATCGGCATCAAGCGCCGCTATGCCGCCGAGCGCCGGTTCCAGGCCTACGGTATCGCCGCCATCGCCTTCGGCCTTATCTTCCTCTTCGTCCTGCTGTGGACGGTGATCGGCAAAGGCTACACCGCCTTCCAGCAGACGACGATCACCCTGCCGATCGAATTCACGGAGAAGACGATCGACCCGGACAACAAGCGCGCGACCGATCCTTCCGTGCTGGTCGCGGCCAATTATCCGGTTCTGCTGCGCGAAGCGATCGTCAAGCAGCTGAACATCAACGCCTCAAGCCGTCCCGACGTGCGCGACGCAACCGCGATGCTCTCCAAGAGCGCGCCGATCCAGCTGCGCGATCTGGTCGTCGCCGATCCCTCGATCATCGGCAAGACCGTCAACGTCACCTTGCTCGCCGATGCCAATATCGATAGCGCCAACAAGGGCCAGATCGATCTTTCCGTCGATGAGAAGAACCGCAAGGTCAACGACAAGCAGGTGGCCTGGATGAACCAGCTAAAGGCGGACGGCGCGCTTCAGAAGCAGTTCAACAGCGGCCTCTTCGTCAACGGCAATTCCAGCCGTCCCGAAGCCGCCGGCCTCGGCGTCGCCCTCATCGGCTCGCTCTACCTGATGCTGATCGTGCTCGTGCTGTCGCTGCCGATCGGTGTGGCGGCGTCGATCTATCTCGAAGAGTTCGCGCCGAAGAACAGGCTGACCGACCTGATCGAGGTCAACATCAACAACCTCGCCGCCGTCCCGTCGATCGTCTATGGTCTGCTCGGCCTTTCCGTCTTCATCAACTTCATCGGTCTGCCGCGCTCGGCGTCGCTGGTCGGCGGCCTGGTGCTGACGCTGATGACGCTGCCGACGATCATCATCGCGACCCGCGCGGCCCTGCGCGCCGTGCCGCCCTCGATCCGCGCCGCCGCCTTGGGCCTCGGCGCCTCGAAGATGCAGATGGTGTTCCACCATGTCCTGCCGCTTGCCATGCCCGGCATTCTCACCGGCACCATCATCGGCCTGGCGCACGCGCTCGGCGAAACCGCGCCGCTGCTCTTGATCGGCATGGTCGCCTTCGTCGCCAATGCGCCCGCGACACCGCTCGAGCCCTCGACGGCCTTGCCCGTGCAGGTCTATATGTGGGCGAACGAGGCCGAACGTGCCTTCGTGGAGCGTACTTCGGGTGCCATCATCGTCCTGCTCCTGTTCCTGGTCGTCATGAACATGGGCGCCATCCTCTTGCGTCGTCGCTTCGAGCGCCGCTGGTAAACGGAGTCAAACATCATGAACATGCTGACGGAAGCTGCAGTTGAAAAGGCGCTGGATCAGAAGATGAGCAACGTCCCGTATAAAATGATCGGACAGGATGTCTCCGTATACTACGGCGAGAAGCGCGCGCTTTTCGACGTGAACCTGAACATCCGTGAAAACACCGTAACCGCCCTGATCGGCCCCTCGGGCTGCGGCAAGTCGACCTTCCTGCGAAGCCTGAACCGCATGAACGACACGATCGAGGGGTGCCGCGTCACCGGCAAGATCACGCTCGACAGCGACGATATCTATGATCCGGATATCGACGTCGTCGAACTTCGCGCCCGCGTCGGCATGGTTTTCCAGAAGCCGAACCCGTTCCCGAAGTCGATCTATGAAAACGTCTCCTACGGCCCCCGCATCCACGGTCTCGCCAAGTCGAAGGCCGATCTCGACCAGATCGTCGAGAGCAGCCTGCAGCGCGCCGGGCTCTGGAACGAGGTCAAGGACCGCGTGCACGAATCCGGCACGGGCCTCTCCGGCGGTCAGCAGCAGCGCCTGTGCATTGCCCGCGCCGTTGCCGTCAGCCCGGAAGTCATCCTGATGGACGAGCCCTGCTCGGCCCTTGACCCGATCGCCACCGCCAAGGTCGAGGAGCTGATCCACGAACTGCGCGAAAACTATACGATCGTCATCGTCACCCACTCCATGCAGCAGGCCGCGCGCGTCTCGCAGCGCACCGCCATGTTCCACCTCGGCAATCTTGTCGAGGAGAACGACACCGACAAGATGTTCACCAATCCGGACGATCCCCGTACCCAGGACTACATCATGGGTCGCTTCGGCTGATCACGGCCATCCGAAGCCTTCCCCTTATTCGAGGACAAAGCCCCATGGCATCGACACATATTTATTCTGCCTATGATGATGATCTGAAGTTCCTTTCCAGGCGGATTTCCGAAATGGGCGGCCTGGCCGAACAGATGGTCGCCGAATCCGTCCGGGCGCTGGTCAACGGCGATACCGCGCTGGCGCAGAAGGTCATCTCAGACGACGTGATCCTCGATCACACCGAGCGCGAAATCGGCGACAAGGCGATCGTCACCATCGCCCGCCGTCAGCCGATGGCGGCGGACCTGCGCGAAATCATGGGTTCGATCCGCATCGCCGCCGATCTCGAACGCGTCGGCGACCTTGGCAAGAACACCGCCAAGCGCGTCATCGCCGTGCAGAGCACCGGCGTGCCCCGCAAGCTCGCCCGCGGTCTCGAGCATCTCTCCGAGCTGGCGCTTGTCCAGCTCAAGGAAGTGCTCGACGTCTATACGACACGCGCTGCCGACAAGGCGACCGCCATCCGCGAACGCGACAACGAGATCGACGCCATGTACACCTCGCTGTTCCGCGAGCTCTTGACCTACATGATGGAAGATCCGCGCAACATCACGAGCTGCACGCATCTGCTCTTCTGCGCCAAGAACATCGAGCGCATCGGCGACCATGCCACCAACATCGCCGAGACGATCTACTACATGGCAACAGGCGCCCAGCCGGAAGGCGATCGCCCAAAGGATGACAGCGCCAACACCGTCGGCGCCGCGACGGAATAATCCTTCCAAGATTGCGTGCGCGCCCGTTCGGGGCGCGCAAAGAGGTCGCAGCCAATTTCTGAATTTGCGCAGGACGCCTGCTTAAACCCCCAGTTTAAGGCTTGTGCGCGAGGAGACGGACACGCATGATCCCGAGAGTCGCAGTTGTTGAAGACGAGGAAGCCCTCAGCGTGCTCCTTCGCTATAATCTCGAAGCCGAAGGCTTCGAGGTCGATACCATCCTGCGCGGCGACGAGGCCGAAATTAGGCTTCAGGAGCGCACGCCCGACCTGCTCATCCTCGACTGGATGCTGCCCGGCGTCTCCGGCATCGAACTCTGCCGGCGCCTGCGCATGCGGCCGGAAACCGAGCGACTGCCGATCATCATGCTGACGGCGCGCGGCGAGGAGAGCGAGCGTGTGCGCGGACTGTCCACCGGCGCCGACGATTATGTCGTCAAGCCCTTCTCGACCCCCGAACTCGTCGCCCGCGTCAAGGCGATGCTGCGCCGTGCCCGCCCCGAGGTGCTGTCCTCGGTGCTGAAATGCGGCGATATCGAGCTCGACCGCGAAACCCATCGCGTCCACCGCAAGAGCCGCGAAGTCCGCCTCGGCCCGACCGAATTCCGCCTGCTGGAATTCCTGATGTCGTCGCCGGGCCGGGTCTTTTCCCGCTCGCAGCTGCTCGACGGCGTCTGGGGCCACGACATCTATGTCGACGAACGAACCGTCGACGTCCATGTCGGCCGCCTGCGCAAGGCGCTGAACTTCTCCAACATGCAGGACGTCATCCGCACCGTCCGTGGCGCGGGTTATTCGATGGAAGCCTGAGGCTGAGGGAGTGTGTGGGGTGGGCGTTCCCGCCAAACGCACGGCAGTACGGCTTGTGAGGCCCCCCTTGCCGTCGTCGATCGCAGCCGCTTCGTCGCCAGCGTCATTGCGCCGGCGAGGCTTATGCGTCTCGGCACCAACCTCTCCTCCGTCATCCCAGGGCTTGACCCTGGGATCCATGCGGCTGGCACGGCGTGAAGAGCTGATGGCATCCAACTGCTGGGAAACAATTGAAGCCGAGTGCTTGGCTGTGGCTCCCAGGGTCAAGCCCTGGGATGACGGAGTGTGGGGTTGGCTTGGTTGCTATACGCAAAGGTCACCTCCCCAATCGAATAAAAAAACGGGCCACTCGGCCCGTTTCACATGCTCAGCGATACAGCCCCCGCTCAGCTGACCCGTGCCGCCGCCCGGCGCCTTTCGTTGATCGGCTGATAGGCAAGCTTCTGATGATAGCTGCAATAGGGCGAATTGTCGGGGGACTCGCAGCCGCAGAAATGGAAATCTTCCTTGAGCGGGTCGCCGACCGGCCATTTGCAGGTGCGTTCGGTGAGCTCCGTCAGGCCGAGGCGGCGAGAAATCGGCACGACCACATTGCCGGCCGGCACATACTCCATTTCCTCGACGGCATCGACCTCGATCTCTTCCTTCAGCATCGTTGCGCCCTGTTGACGGGTCACGGTGCGGGTGGTGATCCGGGAGGCGTAGTTCGGCGCGCGCGGCGCGGATGTCTGGCGCTTCGGCGTGCGCGCCGCGGTGGCCGTGCCGCCGGCCTTGGCGCGGCCGGGAAGGCTGAGCCTGTGCACCTTGCCGATAACGGCGTTTCGGCTGACGCCGCCAAGCTGCGCAGCAATCTGGCTGGCGCTCAGTCCTTCGGCCCAAAGCTTCTTGAGTTTCTCGACCCGCTCGTCTGTCCAGTTCATGCCCTGTCTCCACCTTTTGCGTTGGTGATGGCAGAATCCCTCACCGTTGTCCCGGAAGCCTCCGAAACAAGAAACGCTTGATCAATTTTGGTGACTAGTTCCGCCGCATGCAGTCTAGTAATTGAACTTTAACCTAGTGTGAGGCTGACTCCGTGACAAGAGTCGCGGGAATCCGGATGAATCGAATTTCAAGTTTTCCCCAACTTGCTGCCTCTGCGTGGCATTTCTGCAATAATGCCTGTTGAAGGCCGAAAGTGCCGCTGCACAACCTTGCTGCATAGGCTAAGGCGCCAGTTTTGTTGACATTGCAGCGCGAAAAGGAAATAGTACCGCTCGCCGCCGAAAGGCGGCATTTTTGATTTTTTGGACCTGGTTTTGTTAGCCGGAGTCCGTGCAAGACAACATTGAACGGGAGACCCGCGCCATGGCTGAAGCCGCGCCGCTTTATGACACCTATTCTCGCGCCCCGCTGCGGTTCGAGCGAGGCGAGGGCGTATGGCTGATCACCGAGAGCGGCGAGCGTTATCTCGATTTCGGCGCCGGCGTCGCCGTCACCTCCGTCGGCCATGGCAACTCGCATGTGGTCGCGGCGCTGAAGGAGCAGGCCGACAAGGTCTGGCACCTCTCAAACATCTATGAGATCCCCGGCCAGGAGCGCCTCGCCAAGCGGCTGACGGACGCTACCTTCGCCGATAAGGTGTTCTTCACCAATTCGGGCGCCGAGGCGCTCGAATGCGCCATCAAGACCGCGCGCCGCTACCAGTTTTCCAAGGGCCATCCCGAGCGCTTCCATATCATCACCTTCGAGGGTGCCTTCCATGGGCGCACGCTCGCGACGATTGCTGCCGGCGGTCAGGAGAAATATCTCGAAGGTTTCGGCCCCAAGGCGCCGGGTTTCGATCAGGTGCCGTTCGGCGACATCGAGGCCGTCCGCGCCGCCATTACCGATGCGACGGCCGCAATCCTGATCGAGCCGGTGCAAGGCGAGGGCGGCGTGCGTCCCGCCACCGGCGAATTCATGAAGGCGCTTCGCCGGATCTGCGACGAAAACGGCCTGCTGCTGATCCTCGACGAGGTCCAGACCGGCGTCGGCCGCACCGGCAAGCTCTTCGCCCATGAATGGTCCGGCATCACGCCCGATATCATGGCCGTTGCCAAGGGCATCGGCGGCGGTTTCCCGCTCGGCGCCTGCCTTGCCACGGCCGAGGCTGCCTCCGGCATGAAGGCCGGCACGCATGGTTCGACCTATGGCGGCAATCCGCTGGCCATGGCGGTCGGCAGTGCCGTACTCGACGTCATCCTCGCCGATGGCTTCCTTGAGCATGTGCGCGACGTCGCGCTCGTCTTCCGCCAGGGGCTGGCCTCGCTCAAGGATCGGTATCCCGATGTGATCGAGGATATCCGAGGCGAGGGGCTTCTGCTCGGCGTCAAGGCTGCGGTTCCCTCGGCCGAATTGCTGCAGGCGATCCGCGCCGCGCATCTGCTCGGCGTGCCGGCCGGCGACAACGTCATCCGCCTTCTTCCGCCGCTGGTGGTCACTGCCGAAGAAGCCCGCGAGGGGCTCGTGCGCCTCGAGCGCGCTGCCGAGAGCATCCGCGCCGCCAAGATCAAGAAGACGGCTTGAAGGGATCGCCGCCTTCGGGCGCACGACAGGTAAGAACATGGCTCCTAAACATTTCCTCGATCTTTCGGCCGTCACCTCGGCCGACCTCAGAACTATCATGAACGACGCGCTCGCCCGCAAGCAGGCCTTCAAATCAGGCAAGGGCGACAAGCCGCTCGCTGGCAAGATGCTGGCGATGATCTTCGAAAAGCCGTCGACACGCACCCGCGTTTCCTTCGACGTCGGCATGCGCCAGCTCGGCGGCGAAACGCTGTTCCTGTCGGGCACTGAAATGCAGCTCGGCCGCGCCGAGACGATCGGCGACACCGCCAAGGTGCTGTCGCGTTATGTCGATGCGATCATGATCCGCACCACCGAGCATTCCAGGCTTTTGGAGCTCGCCGAGCACGCGACCGTGCCTGTGATCAATGCGCTGACGGACGACACCCACCCCTGCCAGATCATGGCCGATATCATGACCTTCGAGGAGCATCGCGGCCCGATTAAGGGCAAGACGATCGCATGGACCGGCGACGGCAACAATGTGCTGCATTCGCTGGTGGAAGGGGCTGCGCGCTTCGGCTACCGCATGAACATGGCCGTGCCTCTTGGTTCCGAGCCCAAAGATCACTATCTGAACTGGGCCCGCAATGAGGGCGCCGAAGTCATGCTCTGCCATGATGCCGACCGTGCGGTCGAAGGCGCCGATTGCGTGGTGACCGATACCTGGGTCTCCATGAATCAGGAACATCGGGCCCGGGGTCACAACGTCTTCCAGCCTTATCAGGTCAATGCTGCCTTGATGGCCAAGGCCGGCAGCGATGCATTGTTCATGCATTGCCTGCCTGCTCATCGCGGTGAGGAAGTGACGGACGAGGTGATCGACGGCCCGCAATCCGTGGTCTTCGATGAAGCGGAAAACCGTCTTCATGCGCAGAAGTCGATTCTTGCTTGGTGCCTGGGCGCGATCTGAACCATAATCGGATGTTGCGAGTCATAAGCTTGCGGCCCGACTGCGCGAGCGCCGGACACTTTGGCCGCCGCTCCAGAAACTAGGAGTAAAGCCATGGCAGAAGCTGCAGCCGCCCTCGGCCAGTTCGATTTCGCCGGCGATGATCATGTCGTCCCCTTTCAGGTGGAGGGTCTGGATGTGCGCGGCCGCGCCGTCCAGCTCGGCCCCATGCTCGATGCGATCCTCGAGCGCCATCATTATCCCGCGCCCGTCGCCCGGCTGCTCGCCGAAGTCGTCGTACTGACGGTGCTGCTCGGCACCTCGCTGAAGTTCGACGGCAAGTTCACCGTGCAGACCAAGGGCGACGGCCCGGTCGATCTGCTCGTCGCCGATTTCTCGACGCCGGAGAACGTGCGTGCCTATGCCCGTTTCGACCGGGCGCTGCTCGACCAGGCGATTGCCTCAGGCGAGACCGAGCCGGAGCAACTGCTCGGCAAGGGCGTGCTCGCCTTCACCATCGATCAGGGCAAGTTCGCCCAGCCCTATCAGGGCATTGTCGCCCTCGACGGCACGTCGCTCGAGGAGATCGCCGGCGTCTATTTCCGCCAGTCGGAGCAGATCCCGACGCGTGTGCGCCTGGCTGCGGCGGAACTCTTCGATCGTGACGATACCGGCAAGCCGCGCCATCGTTGGCGGGCAGGCGGCCTCGTCGCCCAGTTCCTGCCGGAGGCACCGGAGCGCATGCGCCAGCCTGATCTCCACGGCGGCGACGGCGATAACGGCGACCGTCCGCATGGCGAGGATGACGCCTGGACCGAAGCGCGCTCGCTGGTCGAGACCATCGATGCCGACGAGCTGACCGATCCGCAGGTCGGCACCGAACGTCTCTTGTTCCGCCTGTTCCACGAGCGCGGCGTGCGCGTCTTCGAGCCCCGCGCCGTCTTCGACCGCTGCAGCTGCTCGCGGGAAAAAATAGGCAACGTGCTGAAGGGGTTCACCGCCGAGGAGATCGAGGCCAGCCAGGAAAACGGCGAGATATCCGTCACCTGTGAATTCTGCTCGACCACCTACCGCTTCGAAGCAGCCGAGCTTCAGCCGGCGGAATAACATTAGTCGCGCTTGGCGCGAAAAAGATGCGCATTGCAGCGGCACAGTGACTCGACTTTTAGTAGTCACTGTGCACCTATTATCCCAACTGGTTCTGGGGGCGGGACGTCAATGCGGCTTTTGTATTTTGTATTCGCATTCATTGCTGCGATGCCACGGATTGTCCTGGCTGATGACGAAACAATCAAATGGAAAGAGGTTGGCGGCTGGACCGTGGCTGTCGACCCGACCTTGGGCAACGGCTGTTTTGTTCTCACTTCATTTGATGACGGCACCGTTTTTCGTCTGGGCTTTAATTTTACAAAAAAGGAGAGCCCTTTTTACATTGTGATCGCAAATCCGAACTGGAAATCCTTGGAAGTGGGAAAGCAATATCCCATCGAGTTGTCGTTAGATCGTTCTCAATGGACGGCGAATGCGAGCGCTCTCGATCTTGATGGCTTCAAGGGATTATGGATCGATTTTAAGGATTCCAGTCTCATTGCCGAGTTCGCTCGTAAACTGGGTTTTCGCGCCACCTTCAACGGAAAGCAGATTGTTGCGCTGAGTTTAAAAAATTCGGTCAGGGCAACGGATGAGATGCTCACCTGCCAAAAGGCGGTAAACGCTGCAGTCGCTCAGCGGCCAGCCACGCCCCAATCAAAGGATCCGTTCGAAGCAAAGCCGGACACCCGGACGGCCTCGGATCCTTTTGATCTCTGATGCATGTCATCTGGGGTGAATCGAGCATATCGACTTTGGGGCCTGCGCTCAGTTCAGCACGCGCAGTAGCCCCGGTGAATCCAGCGAGAAGGCGGGGATGTCGACGTCGAATAGCTCGCCTTCATCCGTTTCCATCTGGTAATGGCCGAACATCAGGCCTGAGGGCGTGTCGAGTGGGCAGCCGGAGGAATATTCGTAGGTGTCGCCGGGGCTGAGCCGCGGCTGTTCGCCGACGACGCCGGGGCCGGTCACCTCGTCCACCACCCCGTTCTGGTCGGTGATGTTCCAGTAGCGATTGATGAGGCGTACGGCGACGCCGGAATTGTTGCTGATGACGATCCGGTAACCCCAGACATAGCGATCGTCTTCCGGATCGGATTGCTCCTCCAGATAGAACGGTTCGACCACGACTTCGATATCTCTTGTGAGGGCGCGATACATGCCTTGCACCATAGTCAAGATATGTTACCCGTATCTTATAAAGAGGCCCCGTCCGTCAAGAAACGGAACGTTGATCAGCGGTCAAATGGTGATCATCGTATGGTTTTCGATCGTTAAGCCTAATCGTCAGCGTTAATTTTACTTCGCAACGCCGGCGCGGGGTTACTTGTTCCCGCAGATCGGCGGCCGGCTCCTCATTGAAGTCCGGCCGCTATTCCAGTCGATCAGGCCGAAACCTTGGAAAGCGCCTGCGCGAAATCCTCGATCAGGTCGTTCGTATCCTCGATGCCGGCCGAAAGCCGCACCGTACCCGGAGAAATGCCGAGTTCGGCACGCGCCTCTTCCGTCAGGTTCTTGTGCGTCGTCGTTGCCGGATGGGTGATCAGGCTTTTGCTGTCGCCGAGATTGTTGGAGATCTTGATGATCTCAAGCGCGTTCTGCAGCGCGAAGGCCGCCTCCTTGCCGCCCTTCAGCTCGAAGCAGACGAGCGTCGAGCCGCCGGTCATCTGCTTGGCGATGATGTCAGCCTGCGGGTGATCCTTGCGGCCGGGATAGATCACCTTGGCGACCTTGCCCTGCTCTGCTAGGAAATCGGCGATCTTCGCCGCATTCTCAGTCTGCTGCTTGACGCGCAGCGGCAGCGTTTCGATGCCCTTCAGAAGCGTCCAGGCATTGAACGGCGACATGGCCGGGCCGGTATGGCGGAAATAGTCGTGCAGGTTCTCGTCGATCCATGCCTTGTCGGCGAGCACCACGCCGCCGAGGCACCGGCCCTGGCCGTCGATATGCTTGGTGGCGGAATAGACAACGATATGGGCGCCGAGTTCGAGCGGCTTCTGAAAGAGCGGCGTCGCGAAGACGTTGTCGACGATCAGCTTGGCGCCGACCTGGTTGGCGAGGCTGGCGACGCCTGCAATATCGATCACTTCGAGCGTCGGGTTGGTCGGGCTCTCCAGGAAGAATACTTTGGTATTCGGGCGGACCGCCTTTTCCCAGTTGGCGAGATCCCGGCCGTCGACCAGCGTGCACTCGATGCCGTATTTCGGCGCCAGCGTTTCCACGACCCAGCGGCAGGAGCCGAACAGCGCGCGGGCGGCGACGATGTGGTCGCCTGCCTTAACCTGGCAGAGGACGGCGGCGGCGACGGCCGCCATGCCGGAGGCAGTGGCGCGGGCATCTTCAGCGCCTTCCAATGCGCACATGCGCTTTTCGAACATGTCGTTGGTCGGGCTGCCGTAGCGGGCATAGATGAAGCCGTCCGTTTCGCCCTTGAAGCGGGCTTCGGCCGCTTCCGACGTGTCATAGACGAAACCCTGGGTGAGATAGATTGCCTCTGATGTTTCGCCATATTGCGAACGCAGCGTGCCGCCATGGACGAGTTGGGTTGCCGGGCGCCAGGTCTTGCTCATGCCATCACCTTCACATAACAAAAAACCGGCCGCAAAAGCAGACCGGTTTCATAACCCGGTCTTTTTAGCCACTTGTTTAACGTGGCTGCAAGCCGACCGGCCAAATCACCACGGGATAATTTTGCAATACTGCTGTTAGCTGCTTGCGTCAATTCCCCGATTTTGGTTTTGTCGGCGGCAAAATGATGGATGGGGCATGATGGCTCGCGAAACTGGAATTCTGGCGGACCGCGCGATTGCGGCACTGTTCGAAACGGGGCGTCTGAACTCCGAGCGGGAGCTCGACCGCGATCAGATCCAGCCGGCGAGCCTCGATCTGCGCTTAGGAAGCAAGGCCTTTCGTGTGCGCGCTTCCTTCATGCCCGGCCCCTCGCATCTGGTCTCCGACAAGCTCGATCGGCTGAGCCTGCACGTGATCGACCTGTCCCAGGGCGCGGTGCTCGAAACCGGCTGCGTCTATATCGTGCCGCTGATGGAGAGCCTGGCGCTGCCTGCCGACATGTCGGCTTCGGCCAATCCGAAGAGCTCGACCGGCAGGCTCGATATCTTCACCCGCGTCATCACCGACTACGCCCAGGAATTCGACAAGATCCCGCCGGGCTATTCCGGCCCGCTCTATCTCGAAATCAGCCCGCGCACCTTCCCGATCGTCGTTCGCCGCGGCTCGCGCCTGTCGCAGATCCGCTTCCGCGTCGGCCAGTCCGTGCTCGGCGAGCCGGAACTTCTGAGGCTGCATGAAAGCGAAACGCTCGTTGCCAGCAAGCAGCCGAACGTCTCGGGCGGCGGCATTGCGCTGTCGATCGATCTCACCGGCGACAAGGACGGCCTGATCGGCTATCGCGGCAAACACCATACCGCCGTCGTCGACGTCGATGAAAAGGACCAGCACGATATTTTCGATTTCTGGGAGCCGCTCTACAGCCGCGGCCGCAACGAGCTGATCCTCGATCCCGACGAGTTCTATATCCTTGTCTCGCGTGAAGCCGTGCATGTGCCGCCGGACTATGCCGCCGAGATGACCCCCTTCGATCCGCTGGTCGGCGAATTCCGCGTCCACTATGCCGGCTTCTTCGATCCCGGCTTCGGCCATGCGCCGGCCGGCGGGCGCGGCAGCCGCGCCGTGCTCGAAGTGCGCAGCCACGAAGTGCCCTTCATCCTCGAAGACGGCCAGATCGTCGGCCGCCTGGTCTACGAGCACATGCAGGAAAAACCGGCCAGTCTCTACGGCTCCGGCCTCGGCTCCAACTATCAGGCCCAGGGCCTCAAGCTTTCCAAACATTTCCGCATCTGACGCCGGCCTGACGGGCCGCGACTTGACAGCGGCCCCCATCTGTTGGAAATCTCAGGTCATCGCGGGTGTAGCTCAATGGTAGAGCAGCAGCTTCCCAAGCTGAATACGAGGGTTCGATTCCCTTCACCCGCTCCACAGCCCCACAACCGTTTCGCTAATGTTCGTCCAGCGACGTTCAATATTGCAATGAAAATCAGCTACATAGGATAAGCTACGGCCTCGCGCGCGCGTAACGAGGGACAACGGGGTGCAGTGACATCCAGCAAAATTTTCGGTACAAAACTACGGTACAAGCTGCAGCATACAAGGCCGATACCGTAAATGGCGCTCACAGACGTTCAACTTCGAAATGCCAAAAAATCCGAAAAACCTTACAAGCTGCCAGATGGTAAGGGACTCTATCTGTATGTTTCGACGGCCGGCGGTAAGTCCTGGCGGCTTGACTATGCGTATTTTGGGAAGAGAAAGACGCTGACGCTAGGCGCCTATCCCGCGATTGGGCTGGCCGAAGCCCGTAGCCGGCGAGATGAAGCAAAGAAAAAGCTGTCAGAAGGCTTGGATCCCTCGCTGGCGAAGAAGCGCGAGCAATTGGCAGCCAAGGCGGCGGCCGGAAACACCTTCGGGCTGATCGCGGATGAATTCATCGAGAAGCTGCGTCGCGACAAGCGGGCTGAGCCGACCATCGATAAGAACACGTGGATGTTAAAGGTCCTCGCGAAAAAGCTATCTCCATATCCAATCACGCAGATCTCAGCAAAAGACGTCTTGGACGTCCTGACCGTCATCGAAAAAAGCGGGCGCGTCGAGAGTGCCCTCGCCACACGTTCAGCCATAGGGCGGGTCTTCCGGTTCGCAATCGCAACAGCAAGAGCAGAGAACGATCCCACCTCGGCATTGCGAGGCGCCCTCCAGCGCCATGTTCCGGTAAGTCACCCGGCGCTCACCAATCGCAAGGAGCTTGGCGGTCTGATGAGGGCAATTTATGGCTATAATGGCTGGCCGTCCCTTGTCGCAGCATTGAAAATTCAAGCTCTCTGCTTTGCTCGGCCGGGGGAAACCCGCTCGATGGAATGGTCAGAAATCGACCTCGAAAGCGCGATATGGACGATACCCGCCGCAAAGACAAAAATGCGCCGGGAGCATCATGTTCCACTCTCTCGCCAAGCCATCGAGGTCATCAGACATATGCAGGATCTGTTCGGAGATAAGCCAAATGTTTTTCCGTCGATGATCTCCGGCAAGGCGTTGCTTTCGGAAAACTCAATGAACTCGGCTCTGCGCCGGATGGGAGTAGGGGATGAGGAGCACACAGCGCATGGCTTTCGATCATCAGCAAGCAGCATTTTGAACGAGTCGGGAGGGTTCGGAGCCGATGTGATCGAAGCCCAGCTCGCTCATTTAGACGCCTCGAAGGTACGCAGAATTTATAACCGCGCTACTTATTGGGAAGAGCGTACGCGGATGATGCAGTGGTGGGCGGATATGCTTGACGAAGAGCGGCTGAGGCCGTCGTTTGATAAGGTCTCTATGACGCGCCGCCCTTAATATTCACTATCAAGTCGAAAAGCTTGGCGAGTGAGTGCCCCAAAGCTGACTTGGGGCACTCTTTGAGTTACCCTTACGACTTGTCGAAAACCTGTGCGATAGGCGCTAGCCGCTTCGCCGCATCAACGCCGTTCTGCGCCGACTGCTTGGAGGAATAAACCTCCGAATGGCAAAGCGTCTCGCCATTGCCTCCCTTCAAGCGCCAGAAGTAGCCACCGGAGCTTGCGCGGAGAATCTCGAACATACTGTTTGCCCTCCTTGGGGCGAGAATCTAACCCGGCCGAAGCGTCCGGGTTATTGATTTTTAAGGAGGGGACCGCTACGGTTCGTTTGCTTAGGACGTCCTAGCGGGCTTCGGCCCCGGGAATTCGGAGATCGGCTGGTTTACGAGGCCAGTCGATTTTCCATCCACGATGCCTTTGGAGTCAGATACGGCCCCTTAGGCGGCAATTCATCTGGGCTTGCAGCGGCGACATTTGGAAACCTTGTGCCGTCCTTAATCTCAGCAATCCTGCCCTGATTGAGTCCAAAGAAAGCTGCAATATCGTGGTGGCGATCACCACGATCAATCATTCCCTTGATGAGGGATGCATCACGTTCTGAAATTGAGAGGCCGCTCGGCCCTGCTCTTGTCTTCATATATTTCTCCGTCTTTTCCACCTTCGGACTCTAGATCCGACTGAGCCAGAATGCCAGAGATTCCCGGCATGTCAACAGCCGATTTTCATAATTTTTTTTGTCGTATTCGAATACGGCTGAGCGGATTTGGTTTATTTTCTTGACTTCGTAGCCGAATACGGCAAATAGATGCACCCATGGCCAGTGAAAAAGATAGACAACATCAGAACGTTCGCCTTGGTGAAGTAGCTAAGCTATTTGCCGGCGCTAGCATCTCTCGGGGTGAGCATGAGGAAGGTGTTCTCTTCCCGGTGGTAGGCGTTCGCCACTTGGATGATGGCCTCGTAACGGCTACGTCCGAACTCGATTCAATGCTCTTCCCATCGGACGCCCGTGCCCTCCCTTATCAGCTCCGCGAGGGGGATGTTTTGATCACGGGTCGCGGCACCGTGCTAAAATTTGGTCTGGTTGGCTTTGAGACGGCTGGGGCGATCGCCAGTGGCAACATAATAATTGTGCGTCCCATGCCGCCCGTTCGTGGCGAGGTATTGTTTGCAATTCTCTCTAGTGAGGGTTTCCGTCCGAAGATCGAGGTCCTGCAACGGGGGGCGACCTCCCTCTTGTCGTTATCGCCAAGAGATCTTTCAAAACTCGAAATCAGTTTGCCGCCGATTGAGGAACAGGACCTGATCTCTGAATTCGTACGTGCGTCACTCGCCACATATTCAGCTGCGATTCATGCAGCGACAGCTCGTCGCGCATTGGCGCGTGGCGTTATAAACTCACGTCTTTTTGGAACTAAATAGAGAGATTGAATATGGCCAAACTCACACTTGCCGAACTAGAGAACCATCTCTGGAAATCCGCCGACATTTTGCGCGGCTCCATCGATAGTTCCGATTACAAGATCTACATTTTCGGCTTTCTGTTTCTGAAGCGCCTTTCGGATCGTTTCGAGGAAGAGGCCAAGGAGGCTATTCGTCAGGGCCTGCCGCAGGATGTCGCCTACAACGATCCCGACGAGCATGAATTCTTTCTAATTGAACGTGCACGCTGGTCGTCGATCAAAAAGCTGACAACGGCCATTGGCGATCATCTCAACAAAGCATGCGCCGCGATTGAGGATGCCAACCCCTCAATCGAAGGCGTGCTGGCAAACATTGACTTCAACTCCGAATCACGCCTTGGCGATGCAAAGAACCGCGAAGGGGTTCTGTCGCGCCTCATCGACCATTTCTCGCGCATTGATTTGTCGAATGGCTCGCTGTCCGAGCCGGACATGCTTGGTCGCGCCTATGAATATCTGATCGACAAGTTCGCGGACGACGCAGGCAAGAAGGGCGGCGAGTTCTACACGCCGTATCATGTCGTGCGGTTGATCGTCGAGCTGTTGGACCCGAAGCCGGGTATGCGCATAAGCGACCCTACCTGCGGCTCGGGCGGCATGCTGGTCCAGGTTGCGGAGCATGTGGCGAAACTTGAAGGCAAGCGATTAGGCGAAGCGCTCAACATTACGCTTCATGGGCAGGAGAAGAACCTAGGCACGTGGGCGATCGCCAAGATGAACCTGCTGCTGCACGGGCTTCGCGATGCGCGGATTGAAAAGGGCGATACGATCCGCAATCCGCGCCTGCTCGACCAAGACGGCAACCTCTTCCTTTATGATCGGGTGATTGCCAACCCCCCCTTCTCACTGGATAGCTGGGGCGCGGAGGACGTTTCAGGAGATACCGAGACGAAGGGCCACAACCGCTTCATTTACGGCATCCCACCCAAAAACATGGGCGATCTGGCTTTCGTTCAGCACATGGTGGCAACGCTCAACGCCACGGGTGTATGCGGCGTAGTGATGCCGCATGGCGTGCTGTTTCGCGGTTCAGGCGACGGTCGTATTCGCGAGGCGATGCTGAAAGCTGACCTGTTTGAGGCGATCATTGGCCTTCCCGAAAATCTGTTCGCTGGCACAGGTATCCCGGCGACCGTTTTGATCCTCAATAAGGCGAAAGCGCCTGACCGCAAAGGCAAGGTTCTGTTCATCAACGGCGCGAAAGAATTTAGATCTCAGCCCAAGAAGAATGTCCTAGGCGAAAAGAATATTACGCGCATTCTTAGCTCCTTCCTCGCTTGGTCGGATGAGGAGCGGTTCAGTCGCATCGTCGATTTAAAGGAGATCGAAGAGAACGATTTCAACCTGAATATCTCCCGGTACATCGATACGCTCGAGCCGGAAAAGCCGATCGATGTGCAAGCTGAACTAGCCAAGCTCTGGGAAGCCGAGAGAACTCGGGACGAGGCCGCAGCTCGTATGAACAATCTCCTCAAGGAGATGGGCTATGTGGGATAACCGCCCTTCTGACTGGGAGGTGCGGCGTCTCTCGGATATCACAACACGCATAACACGCAAGAATGACGGCGCGGGTCATCCTGTGATGACTATCTCCGCCAAGCGCGGCTTCATGCTTCAGTCCGACAAATATAGTCGGGATATGGCTGGACAAAGCGCCGAACGGTACATTCTATTGAGAAGAGGAGAGTTTGCCTACAATAAGGGCAATTCTCAAGCGGCACCACAGGGTTGTATATTTAGACTAGAAGATGAAAGTGCTGTAATTCCTTTCGTGTATTATTGCTTTTCTCTTGCTCAAGAGATCGACCCCAGATATGCCGCCCATGCATTTCAGAATGGCGTTTTGAACAGAGAATTAGCACGAGCCATTAACTCCGGCGTTCGAAACGACGGCCTCCTAAATTTGCCAGCCGAAGATTTCTTCCGTTGCCAAATCGCCGTCCCGCCGCTTCCCGAGCAGCACGCAATCGCAGAAGTGATGGATGCGGTTGAAGAAACTATCGCCGCGACGACCGCGCTAATCGAAAAACTGTCGTGCGCCAAGTACGCAACCATGCGCGAACTGTTGACCCTCGGCATTCGGCGCGAGAAGGCACCCATGAAGAAGATGCGCACCCGCTGGGTGCTCGGGCGAGTGGCCGAGGGCGTCACCCATATCCCATCGGATTGGGAACTCGTGAGGCTGACGAAGGTCGCCAAACTGGAAAGTGGCCACACACCTGATCGCAAGAAGCCAACCTATTGGGAGGGGGACATTCCTTGGATATCGCTCCAAGACGCTGATGCGCTAGACAAAGTGACCATTTCAGAAACGGCTGAGACCATTGGGCCTCTGGGTTTGGCTAATTCGTCCGCGCGCATGCTTCCCGCGGAAACTGTCGTCTTGCAGCGAACCGCGAACGTCGGTCTTGCGTCGATCATGGGTCGTGAGATGTGTACTAGCCAGCATTTTGCGAATTGGATTTGCGGAGACAGGCTCGATCCCTACTACCTTCAACAGGTTTTTCGGCACATGTCGCGCGAGTGGCAGCGCCTCGTTGCTGGTAGCGTCTTGCCGGACATTTACATGGGCACCTTCAAGGGATTGCAAATTCTTCTCCCGCCCTTAGCGGAGCAGAAGAAGATCGGTGAGATTGGCGTGGCGTTTGATCTGCGAATTGAAGAGGAGCGCCGCGCTTTAGCCGTCCTCCGGGAGAATCGCACCGCTCTCGCGCAAGAACTCCTATCAGGTCGCGTTCGCCTTCCAGACAGCAACGTCGCGCGGCACCGTCATAAAACTGGGAAAGCTGCATGAGCGGAACCAGTGAGCAGCTTGAGCGCGAATGGGTGGAGGTGCCGGCGACGGATTTGTTGCGCGTGCTGTTCGATTATAAGCCGTTGGCTCCAGACGACGTGCGGCGGTTACGCGATGGGCTGGCAACTGAGCCGATTTTGACGGTTCGCCTTGCAGAATGCCTCAAACGCCTCAACCCTTGGCTTGGCGAGGACGGGGTTCGCCGCGCTGTTGCCGCTGTTACGCGCGTTACCGCCGTCGATCTGATGGAAGCCAACGAGAGCGCCTATACGGCTCTTACCTATGGCGTGACCGCCCCTCACACTGAAGGTGGCAGACGACAAGACCGCAATGTGCAGTTCTTCGATTTCGTTGATCCATCCGCCAACACCTTTGAGTTCGCCCGGCAAGTCGCTATAAAGGGCCCGCGTCAGGACATTGTCCCCGATATCGTCGTTTACGTGAACGGCCTCCCGCTTGCGGTTATCGAATGCAAATCGCCTTCTCTGGCCGATCCGATGGGTGAGGCGATCCGCCAATTCAGACGCTATGAAAGCCGTGATGAATTCGTTGGACTTGGCGCTCCCCGCCTGTTCGAGACGGCGCAAATTTCCATCGCGCTTGCGCGCGACGTGGCCAAGTACGGCACGACGCTGACCCCCGCTCGCCAATGGGCCGAATGGAAAGACCCTTATCCGCTCACGCTCGATGCGCTCTCGGCACAACTGGGTCGAACACCAACGGGGCAGGACATCTTGCTCGCGGGTCTCCTCGCGCCCGCCAATTTGCTCGACCTCATCCGCAATTTCGTGATGTTTGAGATCATCGACGGCCGGCGGATCAAGAAGTTGGCACGTTATCAGCAGTTCGTTGCCGTGGGCAAGGCAATAGAGCGCATCCGGAGCGCATTCAATCCTCAACGCCGTGGTGGCGTCATCCACCATACCCAAGGCTCTGGTAAATCGCTCACGATGGTCTTTCTGGCGACTAAGCTCAGACGATTGCCCGAGGCTGAAAACCCAACCATCGTGATCGTCACGGATCGAACTGACCTTGATGACCAGATCACCGGACAATTCAAGCGCTCAGGTTTTGCCAACCCCGTCCAGGCTGAAAGTGGCGAAGCGCTCCGCAAGGCTCTGTCCGGGGGTGCTGGAACCACGGTGCTGACGACCGTTCATAAGTTTCACAGCGCCGTGCCGAAACGTTCTTCTGTCATTTCTGGGGCCCGGAACGTCTTCGTCATGGTCGACGAAGCGCACCGGACGCAATATGGCGCGCTTGCCGCCCGCATGCGCGCAGGGCTGCCCAACGCCTGCATGATCGCTTTTACGGGTACGCCTATAGACAAGAAGGATCGCAGCACCCGCGAGGCGTTCGGCGACTACCTCCACCGCTACCTGATTGATCAGGCCGTGAAGGATGGGGCGACCGTGCCGATCTATTATGAGATGCGCGATGCCCAACTCCGGATCGACGGACGCGATCTTGAGCGGGATATTCGCTCTTCCTTTCCAGACCTTTCAGACGAAGAGATTGAGAGGCTGAAGCGCAGCATGCGCCTTCAGGATAAGTTGGCCGGAGCGCCGGTTCGTGTTCAGGCCATTGCCAGAGACATACTGGAACATTACCGCAGTACAGTTGAGCCAAATGGCTTCAAAGCGCAGATCGTCGCGGTCAGTCGAGACGTCGCCGTGACCTATGTCGAAACCTTACGGCAGCTTGGCGCGCCTGAGTGCGCGCTGATCATGTCCGCATCCAACAATGATAGTGCTCGGCTGCAAGCCCACCACTTTTCCAAGCGGGACCGCGATATCTTGATTGGCCGCTTCAAAAGGCGCGATGATCCGCTGAAAATCTTGGTCGTATGCGACATGCTGCTGACCGGCTTTGACGCGCCGGTAGAGCAGGTTTTGTATCTCGATGCGCCTCTGCGGGAGCACACGCTGTTGCAGGCGATTGCCCGCGTGAATCGGACCGCTGATGGCAAAACCTATGGGCTGGTTGTTGACTACTGGGGTGATAACCGGCGCATTGCCGCTGCCCTGGATATGTTCTCCGACGAGGACGGGATTGCGAGTGCGCTCCGCCCGCTGTCCGAGAAAATTCAGCTTCTGGAAAGTCGGCATCGAGCAGCCATTCGGCTCTTCGAGGGAATGAGCCGTCAGGATGACGCTACATGCGTTGATCTCCTGCGTCCGGACGATACCCGCGCCAAATTCGAACTCGACTTCCTACGTTTTGCGGAAGCCATGGATATGGTCTTGCCTGACCCCAAGGCATTGGAAGAACCTTATCCATCCGACCTGAAGTGGCTGTCACGCATTCGCGTTCTCGCCCGCCGCGCCTATCACGAAGAGCCGTTTGATCCTAAGGATTACGGTGCAAAGGTTGGCGAAATCATCACCAACCACCTCTCGGTGACTGGCGTCGAGCAGTTGCTGGTGAAATTTGACATTCTCGACCCCGCCTTCCGTCCCCACTTGGAAAGCCTGCGGTCGAACGATGCGAAGGCGGCGGAGATCGAGCACGCCATCCGCCAAGAGATCCACGTCCACCGGGACGAAAATCCCATGGCCTACGCTTCTCTCTGGGAACAGCTGGAGCGGATCGTCAACGACAGGCGGGAGGCTCGCGTGTCTGCTGCCAGCGCTTTGAGGCAACTTGAAGCAATGGTGGGGCAAGCCGCAGATATTCGCTTGGGCGTGATGCGCAGGAGCGACGGCCTCACCGGAACCGCTGCCGCCATCCTGCCCTTCATTGACGCTGATCTACCCGACGCCGAGCGCTCGCGGAGCGCTGCCAGTATCACCACGTCACTTGAGGCGTATGCAGAGGTTGTCGATTGGCACCACAAGGAGGACGTGCAGCGGCAGATGCGGCGATCCATCAAGGAGCAGTTGCGCAGCTTGGGACTAGACGCGCACAAGGTCGAAGCGACCACGGCTAAGATCATGGATGTCGCACGCGCGAGGTATGTTTGATGACGGATGCAACTCGTCACTGCATCGTCTTTGGCGGTGAAACGTTCGAATTTCTCATTGAGAGGACAGCGCGGCGGAAAACCGTGGCGATATCGGTTGGCTTCGACGGGGTGCGCGTCCTCGCGCCCTCAGACCTGGATGATGATCGCGTCCTTAGCATCGTCCGCAAGAAAGGCGCTTGGTTGCTTCGCAAAATGGCGGCGTATAACGAACTTGGCGGGCAGCCGATTGCAAGGGAATTTGTCAGCGGGGAGACCTTTTACTATCTCGGCCGCCAGTATCGCTTAAAGCTCATCCCCGACGAAACAGCAGTCACGACCCGGATTGCCGCGAGAGGTTCAACCCTTGTCGCGCCGGTACTGCCAAACGGCCATGCGTCCGTTCAGCGTGCCGCTGTCCGAAGCGGCATCAGGCACTGGTACCGAGCGCACGCGGTTCAGCACTTTCCTGTCCGCGCGCGAATGATCGCAGAGACGCTTGGCATATCGCCACCGATCATCAAAGTCGTTGACCAGTCCAAACGCTGGGGGAGTTGCGATCCTCGGGGACGGATTCGCTTGAACTGGCGCTTGGTCATGGCGCCTATGCCGTTGATCGACTACGTTGTTGCGCACGAGGCCTGCCACGTCCTTGAGCATAATCATTCGCGGCGATTTTGGCGCTCTTTGGAAACGATCATGCCGGACTACGAAGATCGCCTAAGACAACTTGATCGACTGGGGCATTTGTACGTCTGGTGATGGTTTTGGCGCACCTTCAGCAGGAAGAGTGTCAAAGTCGAGTGTGCCCAACCTCATTGTTTTTGTTAGGACCGGCATTGGATGAACTGATCGAGCGCCCTAAGATTGTCGAGAACCTCAAAGCGCTGGCGCGCCGCTGGACTAATTCCAATTGATGAATTTCTACACCGGTTGCGGTCGCGTATCATTTCACCAGTAGGAGGCGAGCCGACATGACGGTGCTTTGCAGGCCAGCCCGGATCTTCGCCTTCTTGCTAGCGATCGCTGGCTGCCCAAACGTTCACGCACAGGAGACTGCAGCCGATGTCAAAGCCGCGATCCTGAATGACCTTGCGCAGCGAGAGAAGGTTCTTGCCGAAGAAACTGCAAAACTCAGGGAGCTTTATCGCGAGCGCGATGTCCTCGACCCTGATAAGCGGTTCGATGAGCTCGGAGTCGAGGCAAAAAAACTGGCCGTCGACGCAGGGAAAGTAGCTGCTAAGCGAGCATCCAATGGCCCTATAAGCGATCCAAAGAAAGCGCTTGACGCGTCGAAGGACGCAAAGGGCCCGTTTGAGCAATTCAAAAAAACAATCGATGCCGAAACGAAAGTGATCGATGAGGCTGATCGGCAAGACTCGATCGGCGACGATCTTGTAAAGCAGGAAGCGAAAGTAAAGAAAGCTAGCGCCGCCGTTCTGAGCGCGAAGGCTGCGGCAGCAGTTCCTCTTCAGATCATCGGAGCAATGGCTGAAGCAGAGCGCATCAAGCTGAAACGGCAGCAAATGGGGGCTAGCCGAGCAGCGGGAGAGGCGGCTGCCAGGCACCAAAGTGAAGTGATCCTAAAAAATATCGACCGTAGCCCTGGGCTATTTCGCACAGATCCCTCGGAGAGCGATCAACAGATCCAGGCTCCGCCCGCGAAGACGATAAACACAACAATCGAGCAGTTCCCGAGCGTTCCAGTGAAGCCACCACCCGCGGCACAGCCGGCACCGCCGCCCCAGCCCAAGGTCGAGAATAAACCGCTATGAAACAGAGGCTATTATGAAGATTGCTAAGAGTGCGCTGTGGATGATTTGCGCCGTGTCGGTCTTGGCCACGCCCTCCATAACTAATTCATATGTCGTTGACGGCAGAAAAAATTGCCCATGGTACAATCTAGAGCACACTTGGGCGAATTACCTTAGCCTGAAGTACGGCGACCGAGACGCCGCATTCTCGATTCACTTTTCTAGACACATCGGGGATATCGAAGGAGGGACATGTTATACCGCCGGCTACCAAGGAAATCAAAGCTGGGTCGCTTGGGGTAAAGTCCGGAATACGAAACGAGACAAAACCGAATACCGCACGGGTGGAGATCCCGCACAGAATAAAGTGAACGTTTGGGGTGCAATGTTTACATTCAATGAGGCAGGTGAACTGACCTATGATGCAGACGGCCAACCGGCAGGCCAGATGTATTGCCATCTAGGCTCCGAATGCTGGAAGTGAGTTTTGCCCTCGCGGCAATGGACGCTGCCCTAGGAAGATCGTTCGAACTATCATCGAGCATCTGGCGATAAAACGACCGCCTCATGACTCATTGGCATTCAAGACGCGATATACTTGCATTCGCGAACAACCAATCGCTTTGGCGATTGCCGTCGCGCCGACTCCGGAAGCAGATAGGTCTCGGATCCTTTGGTGGTCAACCCTAACCGCACCGCCCTTGTATTTTCCTGCTGACTTTGCCCTTTCGATTCCTTCCCGTTGTCGCTCCTTGATGAAACGACGCTCCATCTGAGCGACCATGCCGAGCACAGTTAGAATGACGTGCCCCATCTCACCACGCGTCGAGACATGCGGATCGAGTATCGTTACGAAAGCTCCGCGTTGCTCGCACTCATGTACGATGTTGAGCACATCCCGCGTGTCGCGACCGAGACGGTCCAATCGCGTCACGACCAGCTCGTCACCTTCGCGGAGGAACTCGATAATTGTTTCGAGTTCTGTTCGTCCCTCCCGGCTGCCCCCCGAAACCTTTTCTGCTCGCACGATCACGCAGCCCTCGGCATGCAGGCGTTGCCGCTGAATTTCGAAATCCTGGTCAGTTGTACTGACCCGCGCGTAGCCGATCTTCTGACCTTGCCCCCAAGTTTTATCCAGTTTTGAGGTTGCTCCAGCGGTTTTGGGTTGCTGTATTCGGGGCGGTAGCGGCGGGTTGCGGTGCGGAGCCATTCCGGCTGCGCAGCACCGCATCACGTCGCGGGTTGATTGTCTGAGCGAACTCGGCAGGTGTCATCCAGCCGAGTCCAGAGTGTGGTCGATGATCGTTGTAATCGCTGCGCCAGTTTGAAAGCGCTGATCGAGCATGGAACAGTGACGAGAATAGAGTTTCATTCAGGAACTCATCTCGCAGCCGCCCATTGAAGCTTTCGATGAAGGCATTCTGAATCGGTTTGCCCGGTGCGATGTAGTGCCATTCCACCTTGGTCCGATCCGTCCATTGCAGGATCGCGTTGCTGGTGAACTCGCTGCCATTGTCGCTGACGATCATCTTCGGCTTGCCTCGTCCCTCGATGATCCGGTCCAGCTCACGGGCAACCCGCAGGCCGGAAAGGGACGTATCGGCGACGAGGCCCAGGCATTCCCTGGTGCAATCGTCGACGACCGTAAGCACCCGGAACCTGCGACCATCGGTGAGCTGATCCGATACGAAGTCCAGTGACCAGCGATCATTGGCGGCAAGCGGGATCAGCATCGGTGCTCGTGTGCCTATCGCTCGTTTCCGACCGCCGCGCTTGCGCACCGTCAGCTTCTCTTCCCGATAGAGCCGGAAGAGCCGCTTGTGGTTCACAAGGTGACCCTCACGCCTGAGCAGCACATGAAGGCGTCGATATCCAAAGCGGCGGCGTTCATGCGCCAGCGCCTTCACTCGCTCGCGAAGGTCATGGTCATCACTGCGCCTGGTTTCGTAACCGCATTGTCCAGCATCGCATCTGCCAGGAGCCGTTTCAGCTTCGTGTTTTCGTCCTCCAGCGTCTTCAGACGCTTGGCTTCGGATACGTCCATGCCACCGAATTTGGCTTTCCATTTATAAATGCTGGCATCGCTGACGCCGTGCTTGCGGCAAAGCTCCGAGACTGGCGTGCCGGCCTCGTGCTCCTTCAGAATGCCGATAATCTGTTCGTCTGTGAAACGTTTGCGCTTCATTCCCTGGTCCTCTCAATGGGCCAGAGCTTACTTCAAAATGGATTATTTCAACGGGGCAAGGTCAAGCCGGGCTTCGGTTCAGATGAGGGTCGTCACAACATCTACGTTGCCGTGCGTCGCTTTGGAGTACGGGCAGATGTTGTGGGCGTCATCCAGCAGCGCCGTTGCGACCGCAGGATCGACGCCGGGAACACTTACGTTGAGGCGGGCACGGAGGAAGAACGAACCATCCTCGAGATTCAGGTCGATCTCGGCGTCAACCGCGAGACCTTCCGGAAGCTTGATGTGCTTCTGCGATGCAGCATATTCGATAGCGCCCATGTAGCAGGCCGACCAAGCCGCACCGAACAGATTTTCTGCTGCTGGATGCGGCTGCTTCATCTTGATGTCGAGGTGACCATCGCTACTGCGCGCGCCGCCTTCGTGACCATTCGTGTTGTGGGTCTTACCGGTGAAAAGGACCTTGTGTGTCATGGCGAAACTCCTCTGTGTTGGTTGAGTGTCTGCACCCGTTGTGCTGCCAACAGAGGTACTGCCGCACGTCCAGAATCGCACGTTAGTCGTTGTTAGACGTTGATTGCCGCCACTCTCCAACAAACAAGGATTAACAACGCCTAACGTGAGCATCGGGGCGGCTCGGCGTAGTTTTTAGGGCAGCACAACGGTGCAGACTCTCAACCGCAATTCTCGAGGAGAGAGACCATGACCACCACCAGAACCGAAGTTATCGACCTGGATCGACGCCGACTTTTGGGTGCCACCGCGACCGGCATCGCCGCACTCGCTATCGCAAACGCGTTTCCTAAGCGTTCAATTGCATCGACCGATCCCGAAGCAATCCGTCCGTTCCGGGTCGACATTCCAGAAGCTGATCTTGATGATCTGCGTTATCGGCTTGTACACACCCGGCTGCCTGAAAAGGAAACGGTCGACGACTTCTCGCAGGGCGTGCCGCTCAAGACGATCAAGCAGGTCCTCCAGCATTGGCAGACGAAGTATGACTGGCGGAAGGTGGAGGCGCGGATCAACAGCTATCCGAACTTCCTCACCGAAATCGATGGGCTGGATATTCATTTCATCCATGTCCGCTCGAAGCACCAGGATGCCATGCCGATCATCATCACTCATGGCTGGCCTGGATCGATCGTCGAGCAACTGAAGATCATCGAGCCGCTGACCGACCCGACTGCCTATGGTGGTGATGCCTCTGACGCCTTCCACGTCGTCATTCCGTCGATGCCCGGTTTCGGGTTCTCCGGGAAGCCGGAAGCGACCGGCTGGGGTCCGGAGCGTATTGCGAGCGCATGGATCACCTTGATGCGGCGGCTCGGCTATGATCGGTTTGCCGCACAGGGAGGCGATTGGGGTGGAATTGTAACCAATCAGATCGCCGTGCAGGCTCCGCCGGAATTGCTCGGGATCCATACGAACTTCCCTGAGACGGTTCCTCCGGAGATCGACCAGGCGGCTTTCGCCGGCCGTCCAGTTCCTGCAGGCCTGTCTGACGAGGAGAAGGCGACCTACGAACAGCTCGCATTCTTCTACAAGCACGTCTACTACGCCTTCGAAATGGGCACACGGCCACAAACCCTAGTGGCATTGACGGATTCGCCCATGGGTCTTGCAACCTTCATGCTCGACCACGACGCACGGAGCCTGGAGATGATCTCCCGCTCCTTTGATGGCCAACCTGAGGGTTTGTCGCCCGACGACGTGCTCGACAACGTGACGCTGTTCTGGCTGACGAACACGGGTGTTTCGGCCGCTCGTCTCTATTGGGAGAACAAGATTCCTTTCTTTTCGCCCAAGGGCATCAAAGTACCAGTCGCGTTGAGTGTCTTCCCGGAGGAGTTGTTCGTAACGCCCCGAACCTGGGCTGAGGCCGCTTACCCCAATCTCATCCACTACAACAAGGTGGCAAAGGGCGGGCATTTCGCAGCTTGGGAACAGCCGAGGCTCTTCACAGACGAGGTTCGGACCGGGTTGCGAAGCCTGCGCAAAGCTAGCTGACCTGTTCGGCGCGTGCATATGCGCGCGCCTCCCTCCTTCACCGGGGTACGATCATGCAACATGTGCATACTGCCAGGACAGAGACAATTGGCAGCCGAGAGAACGGCTTCGCGCGCAGCTCGGACGGCGCTCTCGACATTAGACTTTCAAATCCTGCCGGCAATCGGCTGGGCACGAACCCGGAGCAGCTTGTCGCGATTGCCTGGTCCGCGAGTTTCGCAAGTTCGCTGAAACATGTCGCCGACCTCAGGCGAGTTATGCTCCATTCCGACGTCAGGATATATGCCGATGTGGATTTATCGTCGGACGATCAGGGATATGTCGTCGGTGTCCGCCTCGATATCTACCTCCCGGGACTGGATCGCGACATCGCATCGCGTTTGATTGAAGCGGCTCGACTTGAGTGTCCATACTGCCGAGCGACGCGCGGGAACATCAATGCCTTTTACAATCTCGTCTGAGTGCACGGGGTGGGTAAACCGAATGTTGGGCCGCAATGGCAGCGAAGAAGGCGTTGGAGTATAAAGAGGCGCGGTGGGGTGATTAGAGGGGATGAAATGACGCCGGCGACAGGCGATGCGGCAGGTGAGCTGTCCTTCGGCCCCTTTTGTCTGAATGTGGATCAGCGCCTTCTTGCGAAAGAAGGAGTTCCTGTCGATCTTGGTGCACGTGCGCTGGACCTTTTGATCGCACTTGTGAGCGCTCCCAACACCCTTTTGAGCAAGCATGAGCTGATGTCCCGGATTTGGCCGGACGTTGTTGTCGAGGAAGGCAACCTGCGCTTCCACATGACCGGGTTGCGCAAGGCGCTCGGCGACGGGCAGGATGGGGCCCGTTACATCACCACGATCCCCGGCCGCGGCTACTGCTTCGTTGCACCGATCAAAGGCTCGGCCCCTGCACAGGCCCCCGGTCATGACGCCGTAAAATTCAGGCATGCCAATCTTCCCCACCGTTTGGAACGCATGGTCGGGCGCGACGGTGATATTCTTGACCTCTCGGACCGGCTGTCGAGGTATCCGGTGGTTTCCATCGTCGGAGGCGGAGGCGTCGGCAAAACCACGGTCGCGATTGCATTGGCCAATCATCTGGCGGCGGCGTTCGATGGAGCCGCGGTACTTGCCGATTTTGGAACGTTAAGCGATCCAAACCTCGTTTCGCCGGCCCTCGCGTCGATGCTCGGAATACCGGTCGGCTCCGACGACGTGCGTCCCAGCCTGCTGGCCTATCTTCGTGACAAGCGCATCCTTCTCGTGTTCGATACCTGCGAACACGTGGTCGATACCGTGGCAGACCTCGCGGCGAGTATAATCGACGCCGCGCCACAGGTACGCATCCTCGTCACGAGCCGCGAAGCGCTTAGGATCGAAGGCGAAAGCATCTACAAACTTGAAACATTGGCCTGCGCTCCAGACGAGCCGGGCATCACTGCCGAAGCCATCCTCTCCTACCCCGCCTCCCAACTGTTCGTCGAACGCATCGCCGCGAGCGGGGCTGCCTTCGCAGCAAGTAACGAGGACGCCCTTATCATTGCAGCAATCTGCCGTAAGCTTGACGGCATGGCACTTGCGCTGGAGCTGGCCGCAAGGCGGGTCGAGACATACGGACTTTCCCAGACGGCGGCCCTGCTTGATCAGCATCTTGCCTTAGCGTGGGTCGGTTCACGCAACGCGCCGCCTCGTCAGAAAACGTTGCAGGCAACCCTCGACTGGAGCTTCGGGCTGCTGTCGGAACTCGAACGCACCGTTCTACGAAGACTGTCAATCTTCGTTGGCGATTTCACGCTCGATGCCGCGTGGGAGGTGATCGCCACACCTTCCCTTGATCGACCTGCACTCATCGCGCCGAGCTGGCGGCGAGTCACGCGGCATACTACCGGCGTTGGTTGGAGCAGTTCGGTCCGGATTGGCCAACGCTCTCGAACGGGCCCGAGCGACTGCCGTATTTCCTCGGCATCAACAACGTCCGGGCAGCCTTGGAATGGGCGTTCGGCGACAACGGCAACGCCGACATAGGCATCAGTCTCGCCGCTGCGGCAGTTCCCGTATTTCAGGCGATGTCGCTCTTTCCCGAATGCGAGCGCTGGTCCGAGCGCGCCCTTTCTGCAATGGGCGACAACCATGAGGAAACCCGTGAGGAGATGCATCTTCAGGCTGGCCGCGGCATCTCCCGCATGTATCTTCGCGGCGGTCGTGACACGCTTCCTCCCCTCACCAGGAGCCTCGAAATAGCCGAAAGACGCGGAGATGCGGTCGATCAGCTAAAGGTTCTTGGACCATTGAACATGTTTTACCTCCGAACGGGAGATTTTAAATCGGCGCTACAGTGTGCCTATCGCTGTTCATCTGTCGCTGAGGCAACCGACGAGCCTTCGGCCATTTCACTTGGGCACTTCTTTCTCGGCAACTCGCTGCATTTCAGCGGTGAAATCGGTAAAGCAAAGCTGGAGCTGGAGGCCTCGTTGTCGGTCGATCCACTCCCAAGCCGGGCACCCGGGAGCTATGTCGGCTTCCGGGGTCGCGGGCTAGCAGGCGGCATCCTAGCGAGAAACCTTTGGCTGCAGGGCCTTCCTGACCGAGCCGAATCCATGGCGCGGCAGACAATAAAGGAGGCTGCAGCCGCGGACCATTCGCTAACCCTCTGTATCGCGCTACTCGGGGGTATCGCGGTATTCCTCTGGCGGGGCGACCTGGCGAGCGCGCAGGAGTACATAGATTGGCTAATTTCCCGGGCTGGGCTGCATTCCCTGTCGCCGTACGTGTCGGTCGCTAGAGGATTCGAAGGAGAAGTCGCGATCCGCCGGGGCGATCCCGACGGTGGCGTCGATATCATCCGTCGCTGTATCGAAAGGCTCCATGGGTCAACATATGAAGTCTTTACCACTATGTTAGAACTCTCGCTGATCAAGGGATTAGCTGCGTTGGGCAAGGTCGAGGAAGGCTTGGAGCGCGTCGACAAGGCCATCCAATCGGTCCAAACCAATGGAGACTTCTGTTATAGCCCAGAGCTTCTGCGCATGAAGGGTACCCTTCTGCGAAATAATCCCTCTTCGGATGAGGCGCGCACCTCCATCGCAGGAGCCATTCATGCAAGTCGAAAGATGGGTGCGCGCGGATGGGAATTGCGAGCTTCGTGCGATCTCGCCGCACTTGAGATGGAATACGGAAATAAGGTGGAAGCCGTTGCGATCCTTCAGCCCGTCATCAACAAGTTTACCGAAGGCCGCAATACCATCGACCTAAAGGTGGCCGAAGAGCTACTGGCCCGAGCCTCGCTTCAATAGCCATCCATCACCCTCTTCCGTTGGAACTCCGGTGTGGCAGCTAACAGCTAACGGCTGCTTTCGGCCCAATTAAGACGCTCGTTCCCATCCTTCGCCTTGAACAGATTGCAACCGCAGAACTAGTCGTCCAGCCTCAGCATCACTGAAAATTCCGGCTCTTGATCTTCAGCGTATCGATATGAAGATCTGGCACGAACATATCCCTCGCCCGGACGCCGGGCGGCGCCTTTTCACGCGAATCCGGGCTGCCGGGCGAACCATGAGCGAACTCGTCGCCGCGGCCGGTCGGCGGATGAAACGATCCGTCACGCCCGGCAAGCCCCGACAGGTCGGCCGAGAGATCGAAGAGCTGCTGGGCGACGAGGTGAACCACCTCCCCTTCCCGCTGTATCTTGCCGTTGATCGCCATCATGCTGGCGCCGAGCACCACCCGTCGCGACCGCTCGAAGAGCTTTGGCCAGACGACGACATTGGCAATGCCGGTTTCGTCCTCGATGGTGATGAACATCACGCCCTTGGCCGAACCTGGCCGCTGGCGCACCAGCACCAGGCCGGCAGCCATCAGCCATTGTCCGTCGCGCGCCGTCATCGCCTGCGCACAGGTGACGATCCGGCGTTTGGCCAGGTCGGCCCGCAGGAATCTCAACGGATGCGGCCGGAGCGTCAGGCCGGTATGGCTGTAGTCCTCGACGACGTTGTGGCCGTCGGTCATCTGCCGCAGTTGGACTTCCGGCTCCTGCTGCTCGGCAACCGCCCGCGCGTCCCGTTCCGCCGCGGCGGTGAACAGCGGCAGCGGTTGGTCGCGCAGTGCCTTGATCGCCCAAAGCGCATCACGGCGCTCGAGGCACAGTGACGGCAAAAGGGCATCGGCTTCGGCGAGCTCGACCAGCGAGGCGACCGGCACGCCGGATCGCCGCCACACGTCATCGACCGAGGCGAAGGGTTCATCGGCGCGGGCAGCGACGATGCGCGCCGCATCGGCTGTTGCCAACCCGCGCACCAGCCGCATGCCGAGCCGCACCGCATGGCGGTCGCTGCCCTTGATCGGCTCCAACGTGCAGTCCCAGCGCGAGCGGTTAACGCAGACGGGACGGACGTCGACCCCATGCTCGCGGGCATCGCGGACGATCTGGGCCGGGGCATAGAAACCCATCGGCTGCGAGTTCAGAAGCGCCGCACAGAAGACATCAGGGAAATGGCATTTCACATAATTGGAGGCATAAGCGATGAGTGCGAAGGATGCGGCATGGCTTTCCGGGAAACCGTAGGAGCCGAAGCCTTCAAGTTGGCTGAATGTCTTCTCGGCGAATTCAGGCGTGTAGCCGTTCCGGATCATCCCCGTGACCAGCTTGTCCTTGAAGCGTGAGACACCACCCGTGAACTTGAAGGTCGCCATGGATTTCCTGAGCTGGTCGGCCTCGCCACCGGTGAACCCAGCACAGACCATCGCTACCTTCATCGCAGACTCCTGAAACAGCGGCACGCCGAGGGTTTTATGAAGGACCGCCTCCAGTTCAGGTGTCGGATATTCGACCTTCTCCTTGCCTTCCCGCCGGCGGAGATAGGGGTGCACCATGTCCCCCTGAATCGGCCCGGGGCGGACGATTGCCACCTGGATGACGAGATCGTAGAAGGTCCGCGGCTTCATGCGCGGCAGCATGGACATCTGAGCTCGGGATTCGATCTGAAACGTCCCAAGCGTGTCCGCCTTGCGGATCATCGCATAGGTCCCCGAATCCTCCTGCGGAATGGTGGCAAGGTCGAGATCCTGGTGCTTGTGCTCATGGATCAGGGCGAAAGCCTTTGCCATGCATGTCAGCATGCCGAGTGCGAGCACGTCGACCTTCATCATTTTGAGCGCTTCGACGTCATCCTTGTCCCACTCAATCACCTGGCGGTCGACCATCGCCGCCGGTTCGATCGGTACGAGATGATCGAGCCTGTCATGGGTGAGGACGAACCCGCCCGGATGCTGACCGAGATGCCGTGGTGCGCCCATCAGCTGCTGGGCAAGCCTGAGGGTCAGAGCGAGACGTCGGTCCTCCGGATTGAGGCCGAGATCGCGTACCTGCCGCTCTCCGACCGCCTCCGACCACGACCAGATGCCGGAGGAGAGAGCTTTGATCAGGTCCTCGGGCAGGCCCAGCGCCTTGCCGACATCGCGGATAGCGCCCTTGGCGCGATAGCGCGTGACAGTGGAGCAAAGCGCCGCCTTGTCGTGGCCGTAGGTCTTGTAGATCCACTGAATGACCTCCTCCCGCCGTTCGTGTTCGAAGTCGACATCGATATCGGGCGGCTCGTCGCGTTCTTGGCTGACAAAGCGCTCGAAGAGGAGATCGTTGGTCTCGGGATCGATCGAGGTGATGCCGAGCACATAGCAGACGGCGGAATTGGCGGCCGATCCCCTGCCCTGGCAGAGAATGCCCTGCGACCGGGCATAACGGACGATCGAGAACACCGTCAAAAAATAGGGGGCGTATTCCATCGTCTCGATGAGAGCGAGCTCGTGGCGGATGGCCTTTTCGACATGCGTCGGCAGACCTTCGGGATAGCGCGTCCTGACGCCTTCCCAGGTATAATGCTCCAGTGACTGCTGGGCCGTCAGGCCCGGGATCAGCGCTTCCTCCGGATATTGATAGACCAGCTCCTCGAGCGAGAATCTGCAGCGCTCGACGATTTCCATCGTGCGCGCCAGGGCTTCCGGGTATCGGGGAAACAGACGCGCCATTTCTTCCGGCGGCTTCAGATATCGGTCGGCATGCCGCTCGCGCTCGAAACCGACGTCATCGATGGTGGTGCCGTTCCGAATGCAGGTGACTGTATCCTGCAGCTGCCGCCGGCCGGGCTCATGAAACAGCACGTCATTGGTGACGACGGTCTTCACCCGGTGCTTGACGGCCAGGTTCGACAGCGCATGCAGCCGCAGCTGATCGTTCGGGCGCCGACGGAGACAGAGGGAGACATAGGCGCGGTCGCCAAAAACCTCGGCCATCCTCCTGAGCTGCACGGCAGAGGTGTCGTCCGGCATCCCAGGCACGAGGATGCCGATCAGCCCTTCGGCATAGAGCGCGACATCATCGAGATGCAGGATGCAATTGGCCTTCCCGCCGCGGCTCTTGCCCAACGTCAGCAACCGCGTCAGCCGCGAATAGGCGGCGCGATCGGTGGGATAAACCAGGATCGACATGCCGTCGGCCAGGTCGAGCCGGCAGCCGACAACGAGCCGGAGGCCGGTGGCGCGCGACGCCTCCAGCGCCCGGACGATGCCGGCCAGGCTGTTACGATCGACAATGCCCAGCGCTTCAATGCCCATGAGCTTGGCGGTGGCGAACAGCTCGTCTGCCGAGCTCGCGCCGCGGAGGAAGGAAAAATGCGTTGTCACCTGGAGTTCGGCGTAGCGCATCAGGCAAACACCCCATGCAGGAACCATTTGTGCGATCCGGTGTCCTCGTCGACGCCATCGCCGGAACGAAAGATCCAGAAGCGTTCGCCGGTATCATCCTCGATGACGAAGTAATCGCGAACGGCGATCCACTCGGAGCTGCGCTGCCACCATTCGCCAAAAATCCGCTCCGGCCCGTCTGCGCGCTTCACCCGGCGCCGCTTGCCGCGCCACGTAAAGGAGACCGGCGGATGATCGGGCAGAAGCGCGATCACCTCGATCAATTCAGGATGGGCCAGAAGCCGCGCCGGCCGCGGCCAGTGGAGCGGCCAGGTGGTGCCGATTTCGTCAGCCGTCGGCGCGATCCGCTGGACACTGCGCTCCGGGACGTCGCTTGCCACCGGTGCGACTCGGAAAATCCGCTGGCCGCCGCGGTTGCCAAGCACATCGATCAGCGGCGTCACGTCGGTCACCTGCTCTTCGATCAGCGAGGAGGCCGACTGCACTTCGACGAGCGGCTCGGCGATGACGGCCGCCAGGCTCAGCTTCTCGATGCCGAAGCCGGGCTCGATCCTCTCGATGCGATCGCGGAAGAGTTTCGTGAGCCAGGCGATATCGCGGACAGGTTTGGCCGTACCTGCCCGGAGCGACTGAAGCGTATTGTCGACGCGCTGGACGATGAGGTCGACGCGCCGCACACCAAGTCCCCGCTTCTCGAGCGCCTGACAGAGCTGCCGCACCAGGCGGTTGATGTATTTCTCAATCGTCTCCGGTGCGCCGATCGGTTCGGCAAAGGATTTTTGGACCTCAACGATATCAGCCGGGCGGATTGGATCGATCGGCTCGGCGAGGCGGCCGAACATCTGGTCGAGTCGCCGTCCCACCTCCGGGCCGAAGCGTAGCGTCAGCGGCGCCCTCGGCGTGGCGGCGAGATCGCCGACAGTGGCAAAGCCGAGAGTGCTGAGACTTGCAACGATTTCGGCCGGCAGCCGCAGCGACGACAGCGGCAAACGATTCACAGCCTTGGGGGTCGCTCCGCGCGGGACGATAACAGTCTCTCGACCGGTGGACCGAGCGAGCGCATGCGCCGCACCCCAGGTGTCGGCGATCGCCGCTCGCGCTGAAAGACCCCTCCCGCGGAAGCGGTTGACGAGACCGGAGAGCATCAGCTCCTCGCCACCCTGCAGATGGTCGGCGCCTTCCGTATCCATGACGATACCGTCAGGAGGATCCATGGCGACCACAGGAGAATATTGCGACAAGGCCCAGAGCGCCAGCCGTTCGAGGGTGGCCAAATCCGCCGCCGGATCGGCATCGATCATCATCAGTCCGTGGATCAGGGCCCGCGCCTTGGCGGCCGGCATGCCGACACGAAGGCCGAGCTTGATTGCTGCCTGGTCGGCCGCCGCAATCCAGCGCTTCGAACCGCTTCTGGCGACGATCACCAGCGGTGTTTCAACCGATAGCGAAGGATCGGCTCGTCTGATCCGGTCGGTTGGCAGTGTCGGAAGAAAGACAGATACGACCCTGGCCATCACATGCTCCGATAACGAATTCGCCTCCCTCTCCTGCTCTCACCCGCATCAGTTCCGCCAACCAGCGGGCCCGACCGACGCCTGAAACCGGCAGCGGCTCGGAGGGCAGTACCGAGATCCGCCAGCGCGTTGCGGCCGCCGTCGGCATGCCGAAGTCAGAAGCTTCCGTCTGGCGCCGCCAGCGCCGGATCACCAGGCCCAGCGTGCCAGACTTTTCAGCCGCCAACTGCAGCCGGCGTGAGGCTGTCATCGGCAGGCGCACCAGTTCGGCAACGACCGCGCCAAGCCCGCCATAGCGCAGCGCCTCCTCGAAGCTTGCGAGCACCGTCTCTTCCTTGTCGCACTCAACGAATATAACGCGGTCCGGATGAAGCCCCACCTGGGCGAGTGCGGGAAAGAAGAGATCAAAGCGCGTCAGGCACCAGACAACCTTGCCGGTGGTGCGGGCAGCGATGCCGCCGATGAAGAGGGCAGCAGCAGCCCCGTCAATCGCGCCATTGCCGCCGCCAGCCACCTCATGCAATGCCCCAGAAGTGAGGCCACCGCCCGGCAGCTGCGCATCAATCTCGCCGACGCCGAACGGCAGGACTGTGCGATTGCGCAGACCGCTCCCTTCCAGGCTGGCGATTTTCTCGCGCAACTCGTCGAGAACGACGTTCGAAGTGGCGACGGCTATGGTCATGATCTCCTTTACGGCAACCCGTTTTCGGCTTGAGATGGTGAACTGCGTTCTTTATTTGTTCTCAAAGCGGAAATGAGTCAATGCGCATGTGGCGCGTGGAAGTTGCGCGAGAGTGGCCATCGAAGAAATCCGCGAAGGGATTCAATTTGATGGCAGGAATGGGAATTTTTTCGCATGACGCGACAGGAGCTCGCCGGCTGGATCCAGGTTGAAAGCCTGTGGGCGCCGGTCTTCATGACAAGCCATCTCCGTCGTCGCCCATGGAATTGCGGTCACACCCGTCATGCGCTGGATCGACCGCGAACGTGGCGTCGACAGAATGCGACCGATGCAGGGCCGGGGGGAACGGATGGTGACGGCTCAAAACGCTAGAGATCAGCGTCCGGAAACCCGGATCGCGCCAACGTCACCGAACGTCCGCTGAACCGCGGGGATCATGCTGGAATTGATATCGACGGAAACTTCGATCTCTCCTTCAAGCGGAGCATCGCTGCGCGCACTACCATCATGAGAGGCGTCCCCGCCGGAGGGAGCAGAGCCGGCGGTATTCTTCGCGGAGGCCGACTGGACGAAGATGTCCGGTCGGGCAATGCCATGCTGCTGGACGAGATGTTCCACCGCAAGGTCGGCAGTCACACGCGTTTCGAAAACTGCTGTGATGGTCGTGGTGCTGTCTTCGGCCATAGGTCAATCTCCACTTCGCTAGGGTTATCGATCAAACGCCTGAAGAAGCGAGGAGTTTCCCTCGGCAGATGCAGGAGATGCGGGTGAGGACTTGGATGCGTCGTCGGCAGCTGCTATGTTCCTGTTTCGTTTTCGCCAGTGACACCAAATGCCATGGATCTCACCGCCGTCTCAACCGTCAGAAAAATCATTCATGTGGACATGGATGCCTTCTACGCGTCTGTCGAGCAGCGCGACAATCCGGAACTGCGTGGCAAACCCTTGGCTGTTGGCGGAGCGGCCGCCCGGGGCGTCGTTGCAGCAGCAAGCTACGAAGCCCGCGAGTTTGGTGTGCGCTCAGCCATGTCCTCGGTCACGGCAGCTCGAAAGTGTCCTGACCTGATTTTCGTGAACCCGAGGTTCGAGGTCTATCGCGCCGTCTCCCAGCAGATCCGCGATATCTTTGCGGAATACACGCCGCTGATCGAACCTTTGTCGCTCGACGAGGCCTATCTCGACGTCACCGAAAACCTCAAGGGCATGTCGATCGCCACCGAGATCGCGCTGGAAATCCGTGCCAAGATCAAGGCGGTCACCGGACTGAATGCTTCCGCCGGTATCTCTTACAACAAGTTCCTCGCCAAGATGGCGTCCGACCTCAACAAGCCCAATGGCCAAGCAGTCATCACGCCGAAGAACGGGCCAGCTTTCGTCGAGCAGCTGGCGGTCAAGAAATTCCATGGCGTCGGCCCGGCCACAGCGGAGAAGATGCTCCGCCTGGGTATCGAGACCGGTGCGGATCTGAGGGCAAAGTCCCTACAGTTTCTCGTCGAGCATTTCGGGAAGTCTGGGCCGTACTTCTATGGCATTGCACGGGGCATCGATGAGCGGCAGGTCCAGCCGGACCGAGTGCGGAAGTCGGTCGGCGCCGAGGACACATTTGCGGTCGATATCAGCGACCTTGACCTTGCGACAAACGAACTCCGGCCACTTGCGGAAAAGGTCTGGTCCTACTGCCAGGCCAAGGGCTTCAGCGGCAAGACGGTGACTGTGAAGATAAAGTACTCCGATTTCACCCAAGCGACGCGGAGCAGGAGAACTGCCCTCCCTTATGCAGGTGTCGGCGATATTCTCGCTGCCGCCAATGCCCTGCTGGCGGGTGTCTATCCGTTCAAGCTCCCGGTCCGGCTCCTTGGCGTGACACTGTCGTCGCTCACCAATGACAAGAAGGCGGCCGAAAGCGAGGAACAACCGCAGCTCGGCTTGGGTTTTTGATTAGAGGAAGCTGGAGCAGATCAAGGGTCAAAGCCGCAATGTTCCCATCCTGTATTCGAGTTATCGACCTGGAAACCGCTGGCAGCGGGCCGAGCGATGTCTGCGAGATCGGGTGGCAGGACGTCGTTCAAGGCGAGGATGGCGGGTGGGAAGTTTCTGGGGAGCGCGGCGCGCTTCTGGTCAATCCTGGAAAGCCGATTTCGCCCGACACGATGGCAATACATCATATCCAGGATTGGGAGGTTACTGGGGCGCCACTCTGGAAAGAAGCAGCGCCAAGCATCTTGCGGCCACCGCACCCAATCGTCGCCCTTGCCGCCCACCGCGCCGCGTTCGAGCAACGCTATTGCACGCCGAGACTGGCCGCTGGTACTCCATGGATCTGTACTTGGAAATGCGCATTGCGTGTCTGGCCGGAGCTGCCAAGGTTTTCGAACCAGATGCTCCGTTATCTGCGAAGGCCGGAAGGTTTGATCCACGAGATCGGCCTTCCCGCCCATCGAGCCATGCCCGATGCCTATGTCACCGCCCACCATCTGCGCGACGAGCTAAATGCCGCTTCCCTGGATGAACTTCTGCTTTGGAGTTCTCAGCCCGGCCTGCTGCCACGAGTGCCGGCCGGTCCGGACCGGGGCAAGAGCTGGGATCGTCTTAGCACAGAGGCGCTCATTGCTTTCCTGAGCGACCGCGATACGGATGTCCGCTTCAGCGCCGAGACGGAGCTGCGGCGGCGAGGGGAAACGGAAACGCGCCGATCGGACACTCCTGCACAGCAGACACTTCTGTGACCGATTTGACTTTACTTGGCCAGCCTGGACCGCCAATTTGAAGACACGCCATCCGATGATACTCACGGCCCGAATTGCGGAGCATGACCTCGTTCCATTCGATCTGCTTCGCCAGAAACATTTTCCGCCAGAGCGGAATTTCCTACGGGCGCATCTGACAATGTTTCACCGGCTGCCGGGCGAATATGTTGATAGGATCGTCGAAAGCCTTCAATCCGTTGCGAAGGAGACGCGTGCGATCTCAGCCCGCGTCAGCGGCATCCGCCATTTGGGAGCCGGCGTTGCTTTCGTGATTGGCAGTCCCGACCTGAACGCGATCCGCCATATCCTGCGCGGCAATTTCGTCCACTGGTTGGGCTCGCAGGACATGCAGACGTGGCGGCCGCACATCACAATTCAAAACAAAGCCTCCGTCACCGAAGCGAACAGGCTTCATCGCGAACTCTCTGGCACTTTCCATGCCCATGACATCACCATCGTGGGGCTCGATTTGTGGAGATATCTCGACGGCCCTTGGGCAAGCGAAGCCACCGTGCCGCTTGTCGATTAGCTCATTATGACTGTCGGGACGCTTGAGGCGCCTCGGACCGAACCGACAAGATCTTCGGCTGGTAACAAGTCCGGATTTGCTTTGCCTTCCGTCACTCCTCCAAAGGCCAAAACGAAAAAGCCTGCCGCGGGAGGAGGTGCGACAGGCTTTTTCGAAAATAACCGAACAGCGACTGGGAGGAGGAGTGCCGCTGTTCCCTCAGATGCCCCTTGGGAGGAGGAATGGAGCATCTGAAACCCGAAGCTCAGCGGGAGGAGGTGCATCGCTTCGTTGACAGCATCAGTATCGGCCGCTTTGGAGGAGCGCCAGATCCTGCAGTGCAGAACAGCAATGCGGCGAGTGCATACCCGTGGCTTCACACGAGGACATAATGCCTTGGTCTCCTGAGGCACTTCTTATGCTAATCGGCATAGGCACGCGATTTTTCCGGAATAATCCTCTACTTGTGAATGAGGTGACTAAGAAGGCGCCATGCGGCTGATCGCTTCACTCGGCCGCGACGTCACCTTACGAACGTTCCGCTCGGCGCCGCCCGTCTACGCGTCTCGGACCGCGCGATCAATCCGGCGAAGTCGACCGAGTCCTTTTTATCTGCGCCTCGCAGCAAGCTAACGTCGTCCCGGCGCTGGCTCAGCCTCGCAAGGCTGCGCCGACCATGCAATGCAAGAGCGTGGTCGGACGTCCAATCAGCCGGCCGAGCGCGCCTCCGCGTCAAAAAGTCCACCGCGTGACGCCGCAACGTCGGCGTCCGCGAGAAGGCCCGCTAGATCGAGTGGTAGCCCGGCGCCCGTCAGCAAATCGCGATAAGCGGCCTCGGAACGATCGTTGTAAACGACGGTCTCGCCTGACTGCCGCGAGACCTCAGAGGCCAGCTCGGCAAGGCTAAGTTCATCGAGCGGACGAGATCACCAACTGAGGCCCGCATGAGGGGATGCAGCCGCGAGGCGAAGCGATTAGCCGCCGAGGTCAGTTCGATCGCGACGTCTTCCAGCTCTCTGCTGCTTTCAGGAAGCATTGGTCCCATGCTCGCCAAGGTGACCATAGATTGCCGCTTTTAATGCCGTTAGATTTGTCTTTCGGAACATAGCGTTAGGTAGCGAATTAAGCAATCATTTTGCCGGTATTTTTGCCGGTCGGAATTGCGCAGCGTTTCCACGATGAATGTCATCAGGCCCAGCCGCGCGGGCCACTGCTTTGACTACCTCTAAGTATTTGAATTGTGAGTTCATGCCGAATTGCGACTTGGGCGTTTGACGCTAGCCGACACGTCGGATTGATGACGGTTGCTCAAGCGCAGCTCGTCCATCGGCGCGTGTCGTCGATTTGCTGCAGGCACTGTAAACGCTCTGAACGGACGCCCCCTTCTAGTTCGGGGTTCGACCCTGTTTGGTCAGGCATGATTTTCATCTTCGCTATTCGCCGATCAACGTCGTCGGAAGACAGAAGATGCGTTACGCTTGCGGACGAACTGTGCCGAGCCTAGCCTTATCGACATTGGCGTTGTGCAAGCGCACATTTGAACGAGAGTTGAAGGCACGTTCGCTTTTGGCTTGCCGCGCGAACGCGTCGCTTGAGAGATTTGGCGCCGGCCAATGGGAAGGAACCGAGGATGAAGCCGCTTCGTTTTATTGCGCTAGTTGTCGCGGTCATCTCTTCTGCGTGCGCGAACCAGGAGCCCGAGGGCTCGAAAGCCCCAATGCCGACAAGCCATCAGCCGAGACAGCATTCATCCGCCGAACCAAACTGCAGGAACAAACCGAATTATGAAGGAATGCTGCGCACGCTTTGCTATTAGTGGGGCGGCCCGCTTCTTTTTGCCGCCTATCGCATCGAAGTTCGACAGCGATTTCTAAGGGCGAACCCGTCGGCCGCCGCTACATCGTCGGATCGGGAGCCCTTCGAGGAACCTTGATGCCCGTAGAGACACATTGCAGCGGCCAGCAGCATCAGGATCATCCCGAACATCCCCGCCGCGGTCAAAGCCTCGCCAGCCATCATAACGCCGACGGCGACAGCAACGATGGGTGAGACGAATGCAAAGCTGCCCGCCCGGGCAGGCCCGATATCGCGAATAAGCTGCAGATAGATGCTGTAACCGATCAGCGATCCAAAGAGGACGAGGAACAGCCAACCCGCGACTGCCTGCCAATTCCACGGTGTCACCAGACTTGCGGCTGCTTCCGGCTCGAAGGCCAGTGAACTCAAAAACAGGCCTGCACCTCCGATGAGTGTCGTGCAGCCGGACACGAGGGTGCTGCCGTAGCGGGTGATAAGCGGCTTGGCCAGGACCGATCCCCATGCCGACGATACTGCACTCCAGCTAATCGCAAGAAGTCCGACGATCGCGGCGGAGCCTGAGAGGCTGGTCATTTCGATTGACGGCGAAAACAGGAATGAGAGGCCGATCATACCGATGATCATGGCAAGAGCGCGGGCGCCACTCCAGCGTTCCTCGCCGAGCAATATTCCGAAACCGAGAAGAGCCAGGGGCGTCAGCGACATTTCGATCACGGCGGCTGTCCCGGATGCAACGAACTGCATACCCCAAAACAGCGGACCGTAGCAGAGTGTGATCATCAGCAGGCTCGCGATCACAAGCCGGCCGAAATCTCTATTGGCCGCAAATGAAATTCGGCGGGAGCGCAGCGACCACCCTAAGAGCAGCAGGCCGGCGCAAAGAAACCTGGTCGCCGCGAACATCATCGGCGGCACGGTTTCGATCCCGGTCTTGACGGCAATCCACGTCAGACCCCAAACGAGGCAAAGAATGAGGAACTTGATCACGTTCTTGCGAGGAGACATAGAAGGGCCCTTGCTCTGTAACGAGTAAACATTATTTACCCCGTTACAACCTGGCGACCTGCTTTTTGTTCCGCACCATGGCCTCATCGATCTTCGACATGCGTCTAAGCGGCGGGCATCCGGCTCTTGACCTGGTAAACACCCTCGACAGCCGCCGTGGCCGTTGGGGGCCCGATCTCCTGCGATCGTTCGATGACGTCTTGGCGTTCGCTGAAAGGCTTCAGCTCATCGATGCAAGCGGATTGGCAAGTTTGAGGGAACGCGCGGCGGTCGATCCCGGCAAGGCAGAAGACGCCCTGGCGCGTTTGATAGAGCTGCGAGAAGCCATATACTCCCTGTTCCTTGCCGAGGATACCGATACACCTTATCCCCACCGAGCATTGAGCACAGTGGCAGAAATCGCCAGAGTTGGCCGCGCAAGACAGACCCTCCTAAAGTCGAATCAGAACTTCGTCTGGACATTCCCCTTTGACGATCCGGCCGATATTTTTCACCTATTCGCTATCGCTGCTACTGATCTGTTGACCAGCCGGAGCGATCGCCGTCGCGTGCGTGAGTGCAAGGGCGACAATTGCGGCTGGCTCTTCCTTGACCGTTCAAAGAACGGCCGACGGCAGTGGTGCTCGGAGGCAAGTTGCGGGGTACACAGCCGAGTGAAGCGTTTTCGCGCGCGCGGCGACGACCGTGGATGATCGCAGTGCGTTCTTCGGTAGACGGTCTTGAGCGCCTTGCCGGAGATGCCCGCTGCTTGGTTTTGTCGTCAGCGATGCAGAGTATCCAGCCCCTCTCGCGAGTAGATCGCTCTTGGGAGTTCATCAAAAGCCAGTTGCCGGCTTCATTGCGCGAACAACGATCGTCGTGGCATGATTGTGATGAAGCTGAACCATCGAGGCTCCTATCTGACTTCTGGCGAGCGCAACTCGCACGAGCCTACCTGCTTTGCGACATGAGGGCAGAAGCGCATTGCCGAACTCGCAGACTAGCGGTGGGTCAACTCTCAGACGACGCCAAATCGATCGAGCATCTTTCGAAGCTGCAGGTTCTCCTGGCGGAGATGCTTTACCAGCAGTATCTTAAGGCGTCGGTTTTCCGCGTCGAGCGTAGCCAGTTCATCAGCTGGTGCTTCGACGAAAGCGGCAAACGATCCTTTGCGGCGCTCGCCGCTTGTGCGACCGGTAGGTTTTCCCGAGCGCCCTTCGCCAATTGGCGTCGGCCTGTTTCGAGCCGGCCATTTGGTTGATTGTTCGCTTGATCGCGAGACGGGGCCGACATGATCGTGATCGCTTTGGAATGGATCGATCGGCGCCGGTTGAATCAAAGAACCGACGAGCAGGGTTTGGTTGCTGGCGTCATCGCTCTTATCGAGCTGATTTGCTGGCCCCTGATCCCGCGCAATTTCACCGGTTTCGCCGATAGCGTCCAGTTCCTGCTTGGGTTCGAACAGGTGCGGCGCTTCCGTTTCGGCCTGACGGACGAGAGCCTTGAGATCGGTGTTTCCCCATATCGAAGGCGGCTGGGTCGTCAATCGCCGGCGACCTGACTTGAATTCGACGACAAACTTTCGCTGCGGTGTTTTCATATATGCTAGACCTCTAAATTTAATGCCAAGCTCAAGAAACGTCGAACCGTTTCAGCATCGTCTTCAGCTGGGCGTTCTGCAGCTGGAGCTTCCGGGCGAGCTCACTTCTCAGTTTTTTGATGTCCTCATCAAGGCTTGCGACATCGTCGAAGAACGCATCGCGCGCAGACGACCGAGGCGCGCTTTGACCTGCTCGTGTGACGACACCGGCCCGCGCGACGACTATGTTTGCCGGGGCCCCCTTCCTCCGTTGACGGCTGGGCCGAGACCTTGTCAGAGACTTCGAATTCGTCTCGACTGCCCCATCCGCGCTTGAACGACGCGCCTCGCTTGGTGAGGGTGTCAAAGCCTGGCCACCATCGACCGGAAGTGCCGCCTGCACGGTTCCACGATTGTCTTCACTCTCGTCCGATGCCGATGCAACTCTCTCGGCCGGAACAGCCTTATTGTAATCCGCAGAGGCGGAGTTTTCAGTCGAAGGAGGTACCAGCGCCTGCTCCGCCTGATGATCGAGAGCCGCGGGATCGATATCACGCCTGATGGAACTTTCCGACCCCTTTGCCGCCCGACGCCGCGACGTCAAATCGACGAGGTATTTCCACGGTGTTTTCATGGGCGTTTCACCTTGCTCAAGCACGGCTGCGATGCTGCGCAGCGCCCTATCCCCTCTCGCAGGTCGACCGGGCACGATGAAGGCGCCCGGCGACCATTTTTCTGCTGAAGATGCGATGGCTGCCGCGTTGACGGCCGACTTACCTGCAGGACTGCTGATCAATCAAGCCCGAGCCGTTTGCGCAGCTCGGTATTTTCCTGGCGCAGCTTTTCCGCGAGCAATTTGCGCAAGCGCTTGTTCTCTTCTTCAAGCTGGATCAGATCTTCCAGCTCGTCAATCACGGGTGCGAATGCCGTTGCCGTTTGCTCGGCTGGCTTGGCGATCTTATTTCTTCCTCTCCTCTTGAGAGTGCCCTTGGCATCGGAAGGTTTCGTCTCGATCGACCTCGGTTTTCTTCCCCTGCCACGTCCAGCAGGTTTTGCCGCACCTGGCGCCGGCAACGGTTCGGCGACGGCCTCTGTCGCGGCAGAAGCCGGTTCGGCAGCTTGCTTTTGACGCCGCGGCGCACGCTTCTTCTTAACGCCCGCTTTTGTCGGCGCATTCGTTTCCGAGACCCCGGTAGCAGGGCTCGTATTATTCTCATCAGCCATCAGACATCTCCTCTATAGCCAAGTCTCTTTTCGACTGAGTGACAGATTGAGTCAACAAAGGCGCTGCGGCTATCGCCAGCCTCAGATTTCAAATCCGACAGCCTCTGACTCCGCTGCCCGTTTCCCTATTGCGGAGGATCCAAGACGCACTCCGAGTCCCCCGCGCAGCCCCAATGAGCATTCAGTATGTGTGGTATCAGGGATACGTCCGCTCCACTAACTGCTTGACAGCGTCGTGGACTGCACACGTGAGTAGTTGCTGCCGAACTTGAGCCACGAGAAGAGAAGCAGAGCAAGGTTCTTTCATTCTGCAATATCATCGTCGCGCTTTAGCCGGAATGGTTGGGCCACCGCACCGCGTCCCACAACGTGACCGGCTAGCACCCGGGGGACTTGACGCGCTGAAGGAGCAAGTCGTCTCTCGTGTTGCCGAGGACACCACGGTCGCAGGCTTTGATAATTTTGCAATGGCTGCTTGGCCATTCCGCATTGACGACGTTTCTTCATCCGGATGAAAGATGCGTCCTATCCCACAAAAAGCCCGGCATCACGCGCCACCGCCTTGATATGTGCAAGACCGCGGCGGTAGCCGTCGACATCAAAGTGCTCCAGCATCAGGGGAACCTCACGTTTCAGCTTGGCGATTTCCGTTACATAGGCGGTGTAATCCAGATTACCTTCACCAGGCACCACTTCGTCCAGGTGAAAGGAAATCGTCCCCGGTCCTCCCTTCATGACCAGGTCCTTGGCGTGGCATGAGACGACCCAAGGACCGAGAAGGGTGAAGCAATGCCGGATCATCTTGCCCGTGTTGAAATACAATCTGGGTGTGATGACCATGTTTGCAGCATCGATATGTGCCGAATTGAGGCCGTTCAATCGCCTTTAGGAGTTTGAGATAGTTCTCAGGTGTGTCCGTCACCAGCCACGGAACCATCTCCAGGGAGAACTTGGTACGCTTCGGCTTCACCATGTCGATGACATAGCGTGCAGTGTCGACGGCGCGCTGGAATCCGGCCTCGCTTTGATTATCCGGATGCGGACCGTAATCATAGTTGTCGCTTAACTGCCAGGGATCCCCCGGATGTCCGGCAGTACCGTGAAATGCGACGATGGCACCTGCCCCAATTTCGTCGCCGAGGGCTAGCTGATGTACAGCGTACTCCAGATTGGCTTTTCGCACCGCCTCGTCGTGAGCAATGAGGTTCTTCCATGCGCCGCCTTCTGCAACCACAAGATTTGCTGCGGCAAATGCCTTTACCAGTGCAGCGATTTCTTCGCGGTTCTCGAGTCTGATATTTGGCATATACGCAGCATTGTAGCCAAACTCGACGTGCGCTCGCGCGTACGCTTCGGGATCATTGTTGTAATCGATCCCATAGCCACCCAGTCTGAAGGTCATGATCAATCTCCGATTGGCATACCGATCCATAACTCTCGGACACTCTCCAATGTCGGCGGCGCTCAGCTTTTTGGAGGACCACCGGGGGCATTGTTGCTCCTCGTCTGCTCGGGATAGAGGAGAACGAATCCCCTCCCCTTTGCAAGCCTTGAAAAACCGCTCGCTGCCTCGAGCGTCTCAGGAGTTTGATCGCATCCGTGGAGCAGGACGACGAGCGGCGGGTTTTTCTGCAATCCGGCAGGCGCGAAAGATTTCATGACGAGCCGTCCTGGATTGCTCCCGAAGCAGTCACTTCGAGCTTTGGCAAGACCTTGCCCGCACGCGATCGAGCGGATGACGGCAATCCGAAAAGCTTGGCATATTTTCTCTGCGCCTTAAACGCCCTCGACGGTAGCTCTCGTGAAGCCGAACTTCAAAGTGCCTCGAGTCCAACTAGCGCAGTTCGCAAGGCTGTCTCAGCCGTCGCGCAAATCGCAACCCCATAGTGGCGCCCTTCTGCGTCCGTGTGATCGTCACTGATGTGATCCTGGAGAACACTCAACCTGCTCCCGGTTGCAGGCGCAAGGCAATGTCGGCTTTCGCCCTCACCGTTACTCGCGCCCGACCGAAACCGGTTTTGATTTCTTTTTGTTCCGTCAAAAACGCTGCAGCAACGAATTATGACAGCCAGCTCAATCGCGCTGCGCCGCCGGACTGACCTTTGAAAAGGCCACTTCTGACTTTCGTCGTCCCAACCTGCTTCATGGGAAGGGATGGCTTGGGTCCGCGAGCGTACCAACGCCTTCGTGGGGGCTCCGCGAAAAACCGAATCATGTTCATTTAAGGGAGATCTGCTGTGGTCGGGAGTGGGCGTATGAGTGCAGCGAGTTTGATGCCGGGCTGCTTCTACTGGGCAAAGTCTTCGAAGTTTTTCGACGGGAACCTCACCGTAGTTCAGCTCTCAACCGTTTTCGGAACACATCCCGACTATTGGACACTTGCACTTATGGGGACGGATCAGCATGCCATGCCGAGTGATTTCGAAATAATTGGCCCTCTGGAGATGCCGCAAGCGCATCAAGAAGCAGCCGAATGATGACCGGTGCAACACCCCTTCGGCCACCCCCTCTCACGAGTCCAGCGAGCGGCGGCAATCAATCTCATCCATTTCGTAGCCCAAGGTCGGGCCCACCCGGCGCACAAGCGTTTCCCACTGACGACGTTGATCACCATAGCGCTCCGCGTCCGCTTCCGTTGCGATACCGGCCTTCTGCAAAACTCCCAAGGCCAGCGAATAACTCCGCCTGAAATACTCTTGCTGCGCAACCTTGTTGGATTCACCGGTTGTCGGAAAATGCCTGTCCAACGTCGCGAGCAAAAGGCGAGCACATTGCCGAAGCGCGTCGACTGCCGCCGCGCTTATGACAGCCTTGTGCTTCTCGCGATCCAGCGCTGTATCGATCAACGTGGTGAGATCGAGCAATATGAAACTCATGCGCGACACGGAGTAATAGGGCTCTTTGAAACGGAAATAAAACAGCAGCGGATAAAAGTGGTGCGCTTCTTTCGTCGCAGCGAGCGAACGCACGAGGTTGCCGAGTTCGCTGGTGGCCGTGGCGAAATCGTCACCAGGGCCTAGCCGAGCCAGCATCTCGGCCGCGTCACCAGTGCCGCCCGTCATCAGATCGACTGTTAGCGCCAGAGCGTTCCGCTCACGCAGGGCTGAATAGACCTGCACAAGATAGCTCAACACCAGCGACAGCACTGACGCGCCGATGAGAGAATTAAGGAGGAAGATGACGCGGGTGCCTGACGTATGCGGCGCGTACTCTCCGCCTCCCACGATCGAGAGGCTGTTGCCGGCCACAAGTAAGGCGGTCACAAAATCGGTTTGGCTGCCATCGCTGCTCGGTCGGATCGCGGACCCGAGCTCAGGATGGATGACGAGAGCGGCGCCGATCGTCAGCCCAAGAGCCCAGAATGCGATCAATGTGACGACGATGACCGGCCCAGCGAAGCACAGGATTTGTGTACGGGCGGGGCCGGACAGTCCCGCTGGTCCCTTGATGCAAGCCCATACGAGGCGGTTCCAGAGGGGTGCAAGCAGCCCTGTGCCAGCGCGAGCGTAAAGGACGGTGAAGAAGATGTCGGCGAGGAAGATCAACATCAGCGCAGCGCCCATAAGTTGCTCGAGACCCATGTTTGCCGCTCCTTATTGCGCGTCAACGCCGGAGTTAGCTGGTCAGGTCGCGGCGCTGGCGAATGTTGCATTACCTCTCTGCCGAAGGCGGTTTGCGCCAACGCTCCAGAGGTTAGATGCATAGGCGCGACAGGCGCTACTGCAACCAGCTCTCAATCCTCACCGCCACTGGCCGGCTTTTAGGCGCTGCGGCTTTCGTTGCCTGAGCTCGCCCGCAAATGCTCGATCTGTTGCCGGGCAGCACGGCGCGATGCCTCCACGCCTTTGGGAAAGCCGCTCCGGTCAGCGTAGTCACGTCGCTGACCTGTGTGGCGCGCATGCCGGATTGTGTTGGTTCCCGTGGCAATGACGTCGAGAAGCGTAACGCCGGCAACCATCAACAATGCCAGTGCCGCATTGTCCCGCTTGCGATTGTCAGGTCTCATGGCCGTCGCCAAAGTGGCAATATCAAGAGCGTCGCCTGCGATCCGGCTGGCAAGCCCCGCCTGTTTTTCGACCGAGAGCGTCATAAATCCGGACGTTATCTCCCGCACCCCAAAGGCGCGTATCAGATTTTCCCTGCCGCGCATGCCGAGCGCCCTCGTAATCTTCTCGGCTGCCAACAGCTCGATGACCCTCAGTCCGATGCTGAACCATCCGAGATTGCGCGCCAGCCTGTCAGAGGAACTGAGCGAACTAGGCCCCGAGTTGATGATTCTCGGATCGCCTTCGGAACGCGTCATGTTGGTGAGGAATGCCATTTCGGAACCTCCTTAGGGTTTCAGAACAACCTTGATGCAGCTGTCCTGCTTGTCGCGAAACACCTTGTACATTTCCGGTCCCTGTTCGAGGCCGACAGTGTGGGTGATCACGAAGGAGGGGTCGATCTGTCCCTCCTCGATGCGCCGCAACAGATCATCGGTCCACCGACGCACATGCGTCTGTCCCATGCGGAAGGAAAGGCCCTTGTTCATCGCCATGCCCATCGGGATTTTATCGACGAGCCCGCTATAGACGCCGGGGATGGAGATGATCCCGCCCGGTCTGCAGACATAGATCATTTCGCGCAGAACATGCGGACGGTCGTTCTCCAACATCACCACCTGCTTGGCGCGATCCAACAGTGTATCCGGCTGGCCGATCGAGACGTGACTTTCCAGCCCTACGGCGTCGATGCATTTTTCGGGGCCTTTACCGTCCGTCAGATCGTTAAGACGCTCTATCACGCTCTCGTCCTTGAAGTTGATGGTGATTGCGCCGGCTGCTTCAGCCATCGAGAGACGTTCCGGAATGCAGTCGATGGCAACCGCCTGCTTGGCTCCGAGCAGCACGGCACTGCGGATCGTCATCTGGCCGACGGGGCCGCAGCCCCAGACGACCACGGTGTGTCGGTGGCCTCGATGTCGCACTGGGCGGCGGCCTGCCACCCTGTCGGGAAGATGTCACCAAGGAAAAGAACCTGCTCGTCCGTCAAGCTGTCGGGCACCTTGATATGTGTCTTGTCCGCGAAAGGGACCCGAAGGTATTCGGCCTGACCGCCGGGATAGCCACCGGTTAGGTGTGTGTAGCCGAAGAGGCCTGCCGTGGTATGGCCAAACGCCTTGTCGGCCATCTCCTTCTTGCGGTTTGTCCGCTCACAGACGGAGAAATTGCCGCGTTTGCACTGATCGCATTCGCCGCATGTGATGGTGAAGGGGACAACGATCCGGTCGCCTTTCTTGAGGCTGCCGTTCACCTCGGAACCGGTCTCGATCACCTCGCCCATCATTTCGTGCCCCATAATATCGCCGGGCATCATCGCCGGGATGAAATTATGAAACAGATGAAGATCGGAGCCGCAGATAGCGCAGCTCGTGACTTTAATGATCGCATCACGTGGATGCTCGATCTCGGGGTCCGACACGGTGTCGCACCGGATATCTTCCTTGCCGTGCCAAACGAGCGCGCGCATGCCTCTCTCCTTATCTGTCTGGTCGATTGCAGGGGTGAACAGTACGCGAGACCTCGGAAGATCGAGCAACTGACGGCCCACCGATAAGCCCCGCGAACCTCCACCCGCTTGAATAGTTCCTGGAGCGATCAGAGATTTTCGAAGGAGTGATCAGTGGAGGTGCAGCGACCAAGGCGAAAGGGTAGTTACCTTTGAACCCGGGATTAGCATCTGCGTTGAGTGGGGCGACGCAGCCCGTTCGGAAAAGCGTACAAGATACGATTCTTCAACGCGGACTGAGGCGTCAGCGCCTCGTTAAGACGCCTAAGTACACTCCCGCGCAGTTGCATAGCGCCTCTGTTTGATCGCCTGATGGTGATCACGGCTCACTTTGGCGGCATGAACTTGAATAGCGTGAAGGAATCGTCGGTCCAACCTTGATTAAACCAAGGCGAATCCTGGATATGCGATGCCGTGACGTATATCGCTCCGTCTGGTCCTTGTGCGAAGGTATCTGGCCAACGGAGTCGACTGTCTTCCAGAAAAGGCGTCACCTTGCCATCGAGACCCAAGATCTTGACGCCGTTGTTCTGCATCGTGCTGAGATAGATACGGTTCTGGTCGTCTATCCACAATCCGTCGGTCGGTTCCGTGTCGGCGTACTTTTCTGGTCTAGCCGCAGATGGGTCCTGGGAGGCTTTCTGCAAGGCTTCAGCTGAAATCCGGTACATCGTATTTCCGGTCAGGGCCTTCCAGTAGAGTGTCTCACCGTCCTCGGATAGCGCGATGCTGTCGGCATTGAATTGTGGTGGGCGGCCATCGGGTCTGCGAAGCGGCTTCCCGTCAACATGAACGACAACTCCTTTTTCGAACTGGGTGGAGGGGTCGTCACTCAGCACGCGCCATGCCTTGCCGGAGTTCAGGTTGAGAACGACCAGACCTCCTGGCGATCCAGCGTCTGTTAAGTAGGCAAAGGTGCCTTCAGGAGCGATGCGGACATCGTTGAGGTAGCTAGCCGGGCCGGCGACCCCAGCTTCGAATGGGTAAATGCGCTTGATGGTATTGGTCTTCAGGTCGACCTGAACCAGTTTCGGGCCGTCCTTGACCGTCTTTTCGCTGTTGGGCGCAGCCGGGTCGACAGCCCAAAGCGAGCCCCTACCATCGGCAACTACGCTTTGTACCGTCACGAAGTGATCCTTTGGAGAAATCTCCGACATCTTCGCGTTGCGCCAGGAATTCCACTCATCGTTGGGATAGGGCCTGATCGATCCATCCTTCATCAATTCGGCGACGGAGATCGGAACGTCTTCCGACCAGCGAGGAAAGTTGACGAAGATCCTGCCATCCTCGGAGACGGTAACGCCGGTGACCTGATGCTCGAATGTCGCGACTTTCTCCAGACGGTCATCCGTCCTCCCGGCGACCGGTGCCACCAGTTCCTTGGCTTCGTTCGTCAGCCTTTCCAACGTCTGGGCGTGGGCGAAGAGCGGCGGTGACAGAACGACAGCAGTGGCTGCGGTCAACAGTGCGACCGTTCGAAGAGATATCCTGGACATAGCTCGGCTCCGGGTTGTTGCCGCTCTTGAACCTTGCCCGCATTCGAAAGTTCCCCGCATAATCGAAACTCTACGCTGCTGCTGTCGTGGAGGTCGGCAATCGGTGCTTGGCCGAGAGGCTTGTTGCGCGCTGGTTAGCGACAACGCCCGCGTCCGGAGCGCCAGACGATAATGCCTTGAAAAATAGCGGCAACCCCAGGCAAATCCGAAGCATCGCGACCGCTCGTCTTCTGGGGTCTGGTCCTCAATCCGTGTTCCCCACCGATGCTTGTCTCACGCTGCCTTATGCGAACTTATCATTCGCAAGTGCCGGATCGCTATTGGCTCTGCCAGCAATCTGTCAATTTGGCCCTGCAGCGGGACCAGATGCGGCATATCCATATGGGCATCGAGATCGGCCTGTCTTGTCCAGTTCTCGTAGAAGACGAAGGTGCAGTCGTCTTGCGCATCGACGTGGAAATCGTAATTGATACAGCCGGGCTCATTCACCCGGTAGAATGCTCCAGATCCGATTAATTCCCTTCATTAAATAGGATATCGATCTTCTTGCTAATCATCGTTGTCCCGTAACTGGACTCGGGACTTTTCTATTTCATCGGCCGGTAGAATGCCGAACGTACGATGGACGGCCGGTTGATATTGCCTCTGGACGGCATCAACGCCCGCTGTGATCGCGGTTCTCCAAGATGGGCCTCTGCCCCATGCTTCGCCAAGAGCATCTGCCAGATCGCGGCTAGCTCCAGTTTCTTGCAATGCCTCGAATAGCATTCCGGCCTGACGCAAGTCCTTTTCCTTCTTTGCCCTTCCACCGGCATCATCTTGACGCTGGCCAGCCACGATCAGTTTGTGGACAGCAAACCGTGTTGGATCGGGTACCACGACCGAGACACCGGCGCCATGCAGCAAGATCGTTCGCACCGGATCACGGATCAGGAAATCCATGTATCGGAGAGGTTCGGCAGCCGCGCCGCCAAGAGCGGGCATTTGCGCCGGTTGATCCGCGTAATCTTCCGATCCGCGGTTTGTCGTCAGGAACTCTACCCGGTAACCTTTGGAGTTGCGGAAGGCATTAGAGCGGGGAGAACCGGAGACATGGGGCACGGCGCGGAAGGACGGATCGATGGACTGAAGGAGAGCGACAATCGGCGGAATAGAGTCCTCGACCTCGCTTGAGATCGCGTAATCTTGAGCCAGGTCCGCGTCACCTGTAAGGATCGCTGCCATAGGCAGCCGAGTCCCGAGGTGGGCCGCATAACATTGGAACGCGACTGTGCCGACGAGGACGCCACGGAGCCGGAACAAACCGGCCGATGCCAACGCCTCGACGACTGTGCCCGTGAAGCGATCCGGAGCAATAAGACCAGCTTCGCGTGTCAATGCCGCCACCATCTTTCGCCGATTCTGGTAATCGTCCTTTTCACCCCTGAAGGTTTCAACCCGGGTTGTGATTTCGTCATCATCGGCGGGACCGACATAGCGCCGCTTTTGCCCGCCTTTGCCGTCCGGGTGGTCAAAATACCAGTATGAGCGGTTATCGACCTTGACCGAGACAAAGCGACCGGTGGGCGGAAAATCCGCCGACCACTGCGCATCAAAAGTCCGTTGCTGCAGCTCCGCGACCATCGTCCTGAACATGAGATCAATCTGCTTCACTTGAGGCGTCCTATAACATTTCCTCAAATCTAGTATAGTCAGTAAATTTGCGCAAGCTGGACAACGGAGATGCGGCCAGGGCACTCGCATCCTCTCCCCCGCCGAGGCCTCATAAATTGCGCTCATCGACGGAGGCGCCCTTTTTCGTCTCCTCTACGGCGGAGATGGCGTTCGGCCAGCCGGAATAGAAATTCGAGACCCGTGATAAGTTCGCCAACCTCTTCCGGCTGCGCACCGTTGTCTAGAGCACGTTCGATATGGGTAGGGGGACGGACAGAGCGCAGTGCCAGCAGTTGAACGGAATCGAACCGCAAACCACCTGCGCAAACAGCTATGTGCCTGCTAACCCTTATCTTCTTGTTTGCCTGCGGGGCTAGTTCCTGTCGATACATTATGCGATCATTTTAGCCCAGAACGTGAACATCCTTGCTACACGGCGTCCACGAGGCTCCGTGAACAACGGCCCACTTCGGACGCCGGCCTCGTCGCCAGCCACGACGTGGATGGCCGGCATCCGAAACCCTGCATCGAAGCAGACTCTCAGAGCAAAGTCGTGGTGGCCGCTTTGCGCCCTCGTAATACTCGTGGAGATTGCCTTCGTGGATTACTGAAAGCAGAACCTTGCCGGCGATCACACTGCCGGCCGTGGCTGCTGAAAACAGTCATTGTGCGCTCCTGCCGAGCTTGTCACGCTTCGACCGTTCTCGGACCTTTCATCGAATCAAACTAGACGAGGCGGAAGCATGGCAAGAACGTGCGCCATGCATCACACCCGTTGCCCAGAAATAGATAAAGCAAGCGATCACATGGCCCGCGCAGCGGGGCCGAGAGCTGGAAGTCGACGCGAGAGGAAACTGTTTGGACCGGGATGTACCGATTCGGCAAAGAACCGGCGAACTGGGTCTCTGGTTGCTGGCGTCATCGCTCTGATCGAGCTGATTTCCTGGCTTCTGATCCAGCACCGCTTCGCCGCCTTCGCCGATAGCGTCCAGTTCCAGCCTGGGCAAAACAGGTGCGGTGCTTCCGTCTCGGCCTGCCGGACAAAGACCTTGAGATCGCTGTTTCCCCCGATCGGAGCTGCTTTACCGTAGAGGCTTGATGTGCCGCAGAAGGAGGCGCGCATCAAGTTCAGAAAAAGAAACGGGCTCGGGAGTGTATCTCAAGCCCGCTCTCTGCGGGGAGGCGATCAATCCATCAGCAAGATTATCATCACCGACATGCTTGCATCAGAACGCGCGCTGCAGTCGGAAATAGCCCGAGGTTACGTCCTCGGCATTGTCCGGATCGAGGTACTGAACCGAAACCTTTGCCGAGAAGTTGTCAACGATCTGGTAGTCGATCGTCACACCGGCCTTCCAGGCGTTGACGTCGTCGTTGAACTCGCCGGCAGTGATGCCGTAGTTATCGTAGTACTGAACAGCCGGAGTGATCTTTAGCTTGTCCGTCGCCTTGATGGCGTATTCAGCAGCGATCGCCCATTCGGCCTTGTTGTAGTAGGCGTTCGGGTTGGATGCGTAGACAGCTGCGAGGCCGAGGGTGCCCGGGCCGATGGCAACGGTACCCAGAGCGCGAACGGCGCCTTCTTCGTTGTCGGTGTCGTAACCGGCGGTGATCTGGTAGGTGAAGATACCAGCCTTGCCGCCGAGGCCAACAGCAACGCCCCAGTTGTTGGCGGTTTCGCCGTTGTAGAACGGGCTGTCTTCCAGCTCGTCGACGCTGATCCCCGCGTAGAAGTCGCTGGTTTCATATTGATAACGGATCGAGTTATGCAGGGTAACCGGCGAACCGATATCGTCCGTTTCGCCGGAGAGACCGTCGTCCCACCAGGAGTAGAAGAGACCCGCGCGGAAACCAGCGATGTCGAGGTAAGCGGAGTCAAGCTTGGTCTGCTGGTTCGAAGCGTTGTCAGCATTGGCCTGGATAACGATCACGCCGGTGAGCGGGCCGTATTCGGTATCGCTCTTGGCGGTGAACTGAACCTGGCCGCGCGTACGAGCGTCCCAGTCCGAGTCGTTCGGAACAGAACCTCCGCCACCGGCGCCGATCGAGCTTGCGTTCGGAGCAACGTCAACCTGGAAACGGATATAGCCGTTGATCTTCAGGCAGGTTTCGGTGCCGGGGATGTAGAAATAGCCGGTGCCGTAAGCGTCGCAGACGCGGACATATTCAACCGGTTCCGGCTCGGCGGCGACGATAGCGTCCGCTGCCTGAGCGCAGGAAACGACTGCCATAGCGGCCGCAGAGCCAAGAAGAAGTGTCTTTAAATGCATAATTGACCCCAATTGTGAAGCACTGCCATAGCGCCTACGGCGCCAACCCTCAGCAGCTGCTCGATGAATGAAGCAACGGATGTTGCAGGTCATATAATCGACAAATTTGATAGACTATTAAGGTAATTTATTGCGTATTTTCACGCGATTTGGAGAATGTCGTTCATCACCTCGACAGGCTTTGGTTCCCTCCATTCCTCCGCCCGCCGCTTCAGCCGCTGAAGCCACAGAGGTGTCTGGTGGCGTGTCGTCGAAGCAGTGTCTAAGGATCGTGACTGCGAATACCTGACCGTCGACAGCACCATCATTCGCGCTCATCAGCACGCCTCCGGCGCAAACACGGGGCTCAAGATAAAAGTGACGACGTTTCGACAAGAGCTCTTCGGTGATCTAACGCAAGGCGTGAAAACCCGTTGGTCACGGGTGCCGCCGGCGCAGCAATTGCTGCGAGTCTTTCGCGCTGCTATCGACCGTCAAATGCGCAGAAGTCCGGATGGTGGGATCATCGTCAAATCAGTAGTCCTTGTCTTTGGTTGATAAAGGCCGCGTACGATTTCGGACTGCTCTTGTTCTGACTCCGTCTTCGTCATCGAGTTCGTCGCTCGGCAGAACGCCGAACTCTTCGTCGGACCTGAACAGCGTGACTGAAACCATCAGGGTGCGAGAAAGCTGGAAGGCATGGCTCTGCGCAAGCGATAGATCGGTGTTCATCTGAGGCTCCATCTTTGGAGCGGGCCATTCCCGCTCGATGGCTCCCGTCAGTGTCCGAAACCGGTCGCGATCACCGCGAAGGCACAGCCGAAGCGGCCGCAGCTAGCCTAGCCGACCCCGTCAGCGGGTTGATCGACGGAGATCCGGGGCTGGACCAGGAAGCCATCCATCAAGAGCGGGATTGGGACGCCTCCATGGACCTGCCTCCAACACTAACGATCATGCTAATGCGGAACCCGTCACTGCCGCTGAAACGTTCGAGCCTTTGCTTGTTCCGCTCCAGACATCGGGTCGCACTCGATGCCTGTGATTATAGAGCCTCTCTCCCCTGGAAGTAGGCGATGACTTCCGGAGATTTGCGCTTTTGAGCCTTCTCGGGTCGCCCTGTTAGGTTTTTGGAGGTACAGGCCTTGGTGATTTCTTGAAGGGGTCTAGCACCGCCACTCCGCGGCCGTCAAAATCGGAGACATTGCGAGTCACCATAATGAGATTATGGACCTCCGCAGTTGCCGCCAATCCGGCATCATCAACATGTTTGTCCGATTGTCCAAGTGCACGTCCCCAGCAGCGCGCGACTGTTTCATCGACCGGGAGGATACGGCCCGCAAAGGCGGAGAAAATACCGTCTGCCGCTTTTGCAAGTGTATTTGCTGTCAGTTCATCGCTCTGACGCTTCTTCTCAATACCTTTCGAAATCTCACGGACCGAAATCACGCTGATAGCGAGATCGTTATCATCGACCGTATCGAACCAGACTTCCACGTTCTGGTGCGGTTTTGGGCGGCTTAATTCCTTCAGAACATTTGTGTCGAGCAGGTACCTCAAACTCAGTCGTCCAGTGAGCTGAGATCAGCCGCGCGCATAGCTGCTTTCGCGGTCTGTTTTGGATAGGGGCGCCCTGCTTTCGGATGAGCTTCCGCATAAGCCTTGGCTGCAATGACCTGCTCTTCCCTGAGGGACGGGTAGTCTCTAAGGATGTCCTTTACCGACATTCCCGAGTCGAGAAGAGCCGCGAGGCGGTGCACCTCGATACTCGTGTTGCGGATAACCGGTTCCTTCCCGGTCGTATCGATCTGATCGGTGAGTTTGCTGAGCTCCTTCAGCCTGTGTTCGACAAAAATCCAATGCGGTCCGATATCATATCGTTGTTTGCCAAACGCGACCTCCTTCCCTTGGCCGCGCTTGATAGACGCGCGGAGCGCGTCATAGAGTTCCGACTGGCTTTTTGGCGTCAGCGCCTGTTTCAATTCATCGTACGCGTGAAGGAATACGAGTTCCGCGTAACCGAAGTGACGTATCTTGCGGCCACCTCGCTTCACAAGGAGTGGCTTGACTGGGGATCGCTCTACAACTTTTTTGAAACTGTCCAGCGGTTCGCCAACGACAAAGGCAGCCTGAGCAGTTGTTAGGTTCTCCATCACATCGTCTCCTTAAAACAGCCCTAGATATAGGGTCGAATTGGAGGAGAGGCAAGCCTCGGAAGGCTAGGGAGCTCTTGAGACAAAACACGCCAACTCGTGCCTGTCGGCGCTTTCATAAATTTGCCAATGTGGCTCACGCCTACCTTTGCCGATCTAAAAAATTTCCCATCCAGTCCGGTCGGATCGGAGACTTCGGCTAGCGCCGACTTTTTCGAGGACGCTTCTGTCAACCTGCTTATTTTCTTCGCGATGTCCTGGCCGGCCCGCAACCGTGCGCGTATCGGTATGGCCATAGCGTTCATCCTGCTCTTACCCGCCGTGGCCTTCCTATGGATCGCCTGGGAGAAACTGCAGGAGCCGACCGATGAGAACTCCGATTGCGACGGTATCGATCAGCGGAGAGCTTCCCGAGAAGCTGGATGCAATTGCCAAAGCCGGCTTCGATGGCGTGGAAATCTTTGAAAGCGACTTTCTGGCCTTTGACGGCAGGCCGGCGGATGTCGGCAGGATGGTGCGAGACTGCGGGATTGAAATCACCCTGTTTCAGCCGTTCCGCGATTTCGAGGGCATGCCCGAGCCCTTGCGCAGCCGTACCTTCGACCGTGCCGAACGAAAGTTCGATGTCATGCAGGAACTTGGCGCCGACCTCATTCTGGTTTGCTCGAACGTCTCGTCCGCCTCGCTCGGCGGTATCGATCGGGCGGCGGCGGATTTTCACGAGCTCGGCGAGCGCGCCGCAAGGCGAGGCCTGAGGGTCGGCTATGAAGCGCTCGCGTGGGCGCGGCACATCAATGACCATCGCGACGCCTGGGAAATCGTGCGCAGGGCCGATCACACAAATGTCGGCCTGATCCTCGACAGCTTCCACAGTCTTTCACGCAAGATCGACATCAATTCGATCCGCTCGATTCCGAAGGACAAGATCTTCATCGTCCAGTTGGCGGACGCACCGCTCATCGACATGGATCTTCTCCATTGGAGCCGGCATTACCGCAACATGCCGGGCGAAGGCGACCTTCCGGTAACGGCTTTCGCAACGGCGATCGCCGAGACCGGATATAACGGCTACTTCTCACTGGAGATCTTCAACGACCAGTTTCGCGGCGGGCTGCCTCGTGCGATCGCCGCCGATGGGCATCGCTCGCTGCTCTATCTCGGCGACCGGGTTCGACGTGAAGCCGGCTCCGAGCAGCTATCGGTCAAGGCCATGCCCGACCGTGCGGCCGTAGTGCTCGCGTCATGTTAGGTGCGTGCGATCGAATTGTCGCGATGAGCGAGGGCTGTGATTGCGTGTCCACGGTGTTGATAATCCCGATAGTATTTAGTCGTTGAATTGACTGGTGGCTGTCCTCCACGTCCGTGGCGTCAGCCTGCACACAAAGAACGATCGATAAATCCTTCAAATCTGCTCGGTCCTTTGCCTCAAACATATCGCGACAATTTTCTCCAGTCGAAACCTATTTTCAAAAAAATTCTTCATAAAGAAGCGGACAGGCCGGCTCCCTGAGGCGATTTGTCTTCGCGCCCATAGTTGACGGCCCCCGTGGGCAGGTGACATTTGCATGAGCATGGGTTTCCACGGCAACGCGCCCCGGTTGCCCCTCCTGAATAGGTGACGTCATCATGAGTATGGGTTCACACCGCAAACTGCAGGTATGCCGAACGACGCCGCCGTCGGAAAGTGTCGTTGCAAACTGGTACGAGAACGCCAATTTACTTGATAGCTACAGCATTGACTTGAGTGGATCAGAACAGTCGAGCATGCGCGAGTTGGCGACTCGGACGCTTGTCAATCCGCCCGCGTGGCAGAAGGCGTTGATCGCGCTGCGCGACGCCATGGTTACCCCCTTCGGCATCAAAACCTCCGATACGGTGAGGACGATCCCAGACGGCCATGAACGGGTTGATTTCTTCCCGGTGCACTGGGAGGGCAAGGACGAAATCGTGCTCGGCACGGATGACCGACACTTGGACTTCCGGCTATCTCTTCTACGACGCCGTTCTCCAACAGGCACATTGCTCATCGCGACGACCGTCGTGCATAGCCACAATCTGTTGGGTTTCGTCTATCTCAACGCGATCAGGCCTTTTCACTACCTCGTGGTCAGGGCCAACCTGGCACGCTCCGCGTAACACAGCTGTAGTTCAGCTGAAGAAACCAAAACCATACGTCACCTCCATCAGTCTGACGGATTCGGAGAGCCGCCGAGGCGTCTCCTGATGTTCGTGGCTCCCTCCCAAGTTCGTAGCGGGCCGAAATCCGCATCCATGGCCACCCAATGTGGCATCAATTTACAATTACTTCCGGACTTCGGGCAATCGGCCAACTCGATGATCTTACAGCTGATCGCATCGACGCATGACTTCACCGCAGTCAGATATTCTTCGCCGTCATCCCATCAACTGCTGCCACCGTTTCGTTAGAGCGTCAGCCAGCGATCTCTCCCGTGCGCCCGCCTTATCAGAACCCGGTCTTAGGTTCGCATGCTCTGGAACGCCGCTCGAATCTCCTGCGTGAAGAGTTCCGGCTCTTCCCACGCAGCGAAGTGACCTCCCTTGTGAGCGACATTGTAGTAGACGAGTTGTGGATATGCTCGAGCCAGCCACTGCCTCGGAGGGCGGTACACCTCACCGGGAAACACGGTGACGCCGACCGGGACTCCGATCGGGGACAGCTTCGCGCCCGCAACAGTATTTTCCCAATAGATGCGTCCGCTCGATGGTCCGGTATTGGTCAGCCAGTAAAAGGTAATGTTGTCCAGTATCGTTTCCCTCGATAGAGCATTTTCAGGCTCCCCACGGGTGAACGTCCAGTCGGCAATCTTGTCGTACAACCATGCCGCCAATCCTACCGGTGAGTCCGCGATCCCGTAACCGATCGTCTCTGGACGAGTATTCATGATTGCAGCGTAGCCGAAGCCGTTGGTCAGGAAATCTCGGGCTTCTTCAAAAATTTTCGCCTCATCACGAGACAGGCTCGCAGGTGCCGGAGCGCCGCTCTTCAATGCCTGGGCAGCGTCGGGAGGAAACGTCGTGGCTCGCTCTATTCGATTGACATGAATGCCGAGTAGTCCATCAGGTGCCTGCCGTCCCAGAGCATCGGAGATGATGGCACCCCAGTCCCCGCCCTGAGACACGTAGGTCTCGTAGCCGAGGCGCTTCATGAGCGTGTCCCATGCGCCGGCAATCCGCTGGGGATTCCATCCGGTCGTCCTTGGTTTCTCTGAGAAGCCGAAACCGGGGATGGAAGGTAGCACAAGATGGAAGGCGTCCTCCGCTTTGCCCCCGTGAGCGGTCGGATCGGTAAGTGGGCCGACCACTTCGAGAAGCTCGAAAACCGAACCCGGCCAACCATGGGTCATAATCAGCGGCAACGCTTCCGGGTGCTTTGATTGGACGTGAATGAAATGGATATCGAGCCCGTCGATGTTGGTCAGAAACTGCGGATGGGCGTTCAGTCGCCTTTCGGCACTGCGCCAATCATATTCGGACCGCCAATGTTCCACCAGGTCTCGCAGTTTCGCGGGCTGTACCCCCTGGGAGCGATCGCTCACCGTTTCGCCATCCGGCCAGCGAGTGGCATCAAGACGTCGTCGCAAGTCGGTCAATGCCGCTTCCGGGACCTCTGCTCTAAACGGACGAATTTCGCTTTTCGAAGCTCTCGGCCCCACAGGCTCTGCCGCATTTGTAATTGGGGGCGCAACAACACCGTAAAGTGCGACGGCCGCCCCTCCCGTTAACAAGGCGCGGCGAGACAGATCGATAGCATCGGATTTCGTACGTCCTGTCATGACAAGGACTCCTTCTTGCTCACTACTTTACCGGTTCCACGATTTTCTCATTGAGGTGACGACGTAAGTCGCGAGCTCAGACGCCTTGCCGTTCCCGACATTTCGCGCCGAGTGAATAACGCCACCCGGTATGAAGAGGGATTGGCCCGCCTTGAGAATAACAGCCTCCCGGCCTTCAAGCTTGTATTCAAGCGCACCTTCGAGGACGTATGCAACCTCCTCGCCCGGATGCTTGTGATTTGCCGCGAGCGCACCAAGCTCAAAATCGACGCGGACTTGAACAACCTCCTTGTTCGGGACGCAGGTGCGCCAGCACCATGCCTAACCTTCAAGATCGCGGCCTTTGGTATCGCTTATGTTTCCCAAACCGGCTAAAGTGTAACAGATCGTCAGCGCCACCACGCCCGATACAATACGATACAAAAAGACCGGAAAACCAAGCTCTCCGACGATTGACCGTATGTTGCATATGCATCATATGAAACCCCGGCCGAATGGTTCAGCATCCGCTCGGTTTAAAGGAACAAGGAGACCTGAAATGTTGTCGAAATACTACATGCCGCTCTTTTTCTCGATCGCGCTGAGCGCCCCGGCTACCATGGGAGCCGGCGCGGCATTGGCAGCCAATCGCACAGAAATCAGCTACATTGACGTCACACCCGATATAACGCTTAGGCGAATGGTCGCCGGTAGCGGGAACCCGCAGGGCACGATACTCTTTCTGCACGGATTCCCGGAGACAGTGCTTGTCTGGAAAAGAATCGCCACCGAGTTGGCCGCCGACTATGAAGTTCACGCGATAGACTGGCCCGGCTACGGCCTGTCATCGCGTCCCACGTCGTCAAAATTCTCCTATTCTCCCCGGGACTACGCCGATATCCTCACAGCTTATATCAAGGCTGCTCGCATCGATCGTTCGAAGCTGACGATATACGCGACAGATATCGGCTCGCTTCCGGCGCTTCTGGCCGCTCTCGACGACCCAGATATCGCAGGTAAAATAATCGTTGGAGACTTCGCTCCCTTCAATCGGCCTTCGTACATGTACGAAACTCTTCAAAACTTGAAGAGCGAACCCGCCGCAACGAAGACCCGTGCGTACATGAATGAGACCAGCACGGAGATTCTGGCGAATACATATCGTCGCGGCCTTCCTGTCGAGAAACAGTTCGACCTTCCTGCGGATGTCCTAAAGGATATGACCGAGGGATGGAGCCACGGCGAGATCACGTCCGCCGATGCATTCTATTACTACTATTCGCACTTTACACGAGACCAGGATTATCTTGAGGCACACCTCGCCGACCTCAAGACGCCTGTGAAAGTCGTCTGGGGCGAGAACGACTTCTACATCAAGAAAGCCATGGGTGAGGAGCTTGCCGAACGAATCCGGGCACCTCTGACCGTTTTGCCTGGCGTCGGCCATTACCCACACCTTCAAACACCGCATGGTACGGTCGCCGAAATTCGCGGGGCGAACTAGGGGCCGCCGAACTGTCTAGATCGGCTCCCCTTCTCTCGGAAGGCTCATTGCTATGTCCAGGATTGCTTTCGCACCGTTTTTGCCCACAAGTCGCGACGCTTTTCGCTGGGCGTCGCGCCAAGCGGGACCAGCGGTATCGAGCAACTCTTTCCCGGCCTGCGAGATGACAACCGGGCGACTGCGGCCGCCCTCCGTCGGAAGCTCCTCGATCCAGCCCTCATTGAGCAGCGGCGCGAGGTTCCGTGTCAACGTCGTTCGATCCTGAAAGTTGGCGCGACCGATTTCTGATCGGCTGGCACCCCCCAGCTTCGCAATGATGATTAGCATGGAGAACTGGGAAGCGGTCAAACCATGCTTGCGCATTTCCTGATCATAGATGTTCGTGATGACACGGGAAACGCGTCTTGCTCTGGTCATCAGGCAGCCAGATACGACTTCGGCGACAATATCTAACTCGGGGCCAAATCGCTCATACACCATGCAAGCCTCGCGACAATCGAAAAGCAGCCCACATAGTGCATATGCAACAAACGGTCAACCCTCTGCACGGCGTTCGGACGAAACTCGGTGCCTTGGAGCCACCGGCCGCGACAAGAAGCGGCTTAAACGAAGAGTAAACAGGAAGAACTGAAATGAACGACACCGCAATCAGAAAATCATCTGCTGAAACGGAGAAAGTCCGCGGTTTGCCCGGTCACACTACCGTTGGCACCAATAACTTGGAAGCCGCCACTGACTTCTATGACAAGTTGCTTTCCATGTTTGGCATCGGGCGTGTCCTGGTTCAACCCGGTCGGGCGGTCTATTATGGACACAAGACTTTGGAGTTCGGCGTCATCAAGCCGTTTGACGGAGAACTGGCTACCGTCGGAAACGGCGGAATGGTGGCATTCGAGGCTCGCTCCCGCGCTCAGGTCAAGGAAGCTCACGCGGTGGCCGTGACATTGGGTGGCCGGGATGAGGGAGCTCCGGGTCCACGAGGCGAGAATGGTGCGGACCCGTACTGCGCCTATTTCCGTGACCCTGAAGGCAACAAGTTTCTCGTCTACCGCGCAGGACCCGACGAAACTTGATTGCCGACAGGGCGGGAGGCGCACGGCTGAGTCCCAGCAAGCCTGGACGTTGTAGCGCCACCCGCTTTTGTCGATGAACGTAGGATTCCGGAGAATCGATCATGGAAACTCTATCTCTAGCTCGTAGCCCACTGTTCGAGCCGCTTCTTCTGCCGTGCGGTTTGAAGTTGAAAAACCGCATCGCGAAGTCGGCGATGTCGGATTCCTTGGGTGACGGGACCGGGCATCCGACCGCTGCTCAAATGAGGCTGTACGAGCGTTGGGCGGACGGCGGGTCTGCCGTCTCCATAATCGGCGAGGTGCAGCTGACTTCAGGCTATGCGGAGAACCCTGGGAACCTAGTGCTCAACGAAGCGTCTGACCTCGGCCGGTTTCGACAGCTCGCCCTTCATGGCGCCGGAAACGATACGAGCTTGTGGCTCCAACTCGGCCACGCGGGAGCCCTCGCCTACGGACCGACCAGCAGCCCCAAAGGACCTAGTGCATTTGACCTTCCGGGCTTGCGTTGCTCGGAATTTACATCTCAGGAGATCGATCAGCTACCCTCCGGTTATGCGGCAACAGCCCAATTGGCCCGGGAGGCCGGTTTCGGTGGCGTGCAAATCCATGCTGCCCATGGCTTTCTTCTCGGCCAATTTCTTTCCCCTCTGTTCAACAAGCGCACAGACGGATACGGCGGCGAGATCGCCAACCGCATGCGCCTCTTGCTGGAAGTAGTCGATGCAACCCGCGACGCTGTCGGACCCAACTTCCCGATCGCCGTGAAACTGAACTCCACTGACGAGCTTGAAGGCGGGTTTGACGACGAGGAAGCGCTCGAGGTCGTGGCGGCGTTGGACCGTAGCTCGATCGACCTGGTCGACATCAGTGGCGGGACCTACTTTCCGGGCGCGAAGTCCGCCTCCGACAGGTCTGGAGGCGGACCTTACTTCCTCGATTTCGCAAAACGTGCCCGCGCCGTGACAACGAAGCCTCTCATGCTTACAGGAGGTTTCAAGACGCGCGCACAGGCCGAAGACGCGGTGGCAAGCGGTGCAATTGACGTTGTAGGTCTAGCGCGCGCTCTAGTCCTCGAACCCTCGCTGCCCAACCTGTGGCAGGATAGAGCGAGGTCCGAGCCAATCTTCCCACGATTTGCAGAAAGCCCGGAGGGTGGGATTACAGCCTGGTACACGATGCGTCTGACTGGTCTTGCCGCGGATAGCGAGGCACTTGAATTCGGCGACCTCGAACAGGCGATCAAGGATTACCACGACCGCGACGCCGCTCGAACCAAAACCTGGGTGGCCCACTTTGGGCGGAATGCCGCCGGGTTCAGCTGCTAAACCACCAACATTGCAGTCACGCCGCTCCATCCCGATGAGCGATCTTGCCATCCGCTTCGCTTGGAGGGCAGGCTCCACCGAAGGATTAATCTGAGCTGCGGCCGTTCGAAGCGAACACTCCCGTCGGGGTGTTCGCCATTTCATGGACAGGCAACACATGGCATTGTGTCACTGCGATCTTCTTCATTGTCGGCATGGAGGACTGGTGCCGTGAGCGCATTGTCCGGCACTGACTTACGCTTTGAGATGTGGGTGAATTTCGGATTCATTGGAGCCCTGAGTTTCATTCTCGGGTTCGCGATGAACCATGGATCGATCTGCACCTTCGTTGCCACGACAGAATTGGTGTTGAAGCGTAGGCCGGCTCGATTTCTCGCATTGGCGGAATGCGCGTTATGGGCCGCGATCGCATATGTCATTCTCGAAAGACAACCCACCATGCACGACGGATGGGCTCCATTGGCGCACATGATAATGGCAGCCATCTTACTTGGCGTGGGCGTATACGTGAATGGTGCATGCATATTTGGTTCAGTCGGTCACTTCGGAAACGGGGAATTAGAGTTCGGGCTCACCTTCCTCGGGATGATCGCGATCCTTTCGCTCGACACCCTGTTCAGCGTACGCAGCGATCCTTTGCCAATCAGCGGAACACCCCCGCTTGCTCTGGGGAGCTTGCTGTTAGGCCTTGCGGCATTTCTTGTCCTGAGACTAGGGTTCTCGTTGAGGGCGGAGACAAATTATCCACGCTTGACAGTGGCGATGGCCACCGTCGGTGTAACCTCGGCGAGCTTGTCTTCCTTTGCATCCAATTTCTCGATCACAACCTCAATCGGATCGCTGCTCTGGATCCCGGTGACGAGTTCACTCATTTTCGTCTTCATGAGTAGCGGCAGTTTCATCTCTGCCCGAAGCCGCCGCCATCGGTTCTCCCTGAGCTGGCCTACATGGAGGAGCTTGCTGCGAAGAACAGTCGGGGGCTTGCTTATGGGGTTCGGAGCGCTCTTAATCCCCGGGGGAATGACACCCTTCTGCTCGTAGGTCTTCCAATGGGAGCATGGCAGGCATTCACTGCCTATTTTATGATGGTCGCGACGCTTGCGGCGCTGACCGGCAGGCTTGGTTCGGAGGCCCGGCCATGGTCTTGAACGATCGAGTATACTCAGACGCACTGATATAAGTTGAACGGGGAAGCATGATCTTGCCTTTGATTTAGGACGTTGCCCTTCAAGCATGAGATGGGCCGCGCGCGCGGAAGGAAGCGTAACGCCAACGCTTGTTGGAGAAGCTTCGGGAGCATGTGTTCACGGGTCACCGAGTTCACGGTGATGGCCACCTGTTCTGGTGCTCGAACGTGGAAAGGAAAAGACCAGGACGGGAGGCTGTGGACTTACGTTCGCGACGGCCGTCCCCATGGTGATACGACACCTCCGGCCGTCTGCTACTTCTTCAGCCCGGATCGTGAGGGGCAACATCCCAGTCAGCATTTGGCGACCTTCTCCGGTGTCTCGCATGCAAACGGCTAGCGGTGCCACTGCGGCAAGCTTCTCATCCAAAGCCCTTCCTGGGAGTCATCATGGCGGCTGTGGTCGCAGCCGACCGAAAATGTTCTCGCCCGTGGTCGAACACCTGCTGACCGACGGCCACGGCCGCCACGACAAGCGTTTCCTGTGTTTCGGCTATGCCGCCTATCGTGGGCGCAGTAAGCGTCGGTCGGTTGGCGACCTTTCGCATCACGTGTGGTCCCGCAAGTCGAGATGGAGAACTACAAGCGGGACTTGAGCGCTATCGCGCAGCAGCCGCATAAACGGGCTATTGTCGTGAACAGGAAAAGTAGTATTCAAGATCAAGTCTATGGTCCCATCCGCCTTCAGCATCTGTTCCGCATTGGTCCAAACAGGACGCATCCGGCGGGCTCACCAATCAGGCCCGAGCGCGCATTTCAGCCGACGCGCAGTCCTCGATCCATATGGTTTCGAGCCAACGCTTGAACGCGCTGACCTTCTCCGACCGGAGCCGCGATCGAACATAGGTTAAGGTATGGCAACGCAGGTTTGGCCCCGTCATCCCAAAAGGAAGAACGAGGTTGCCTCTCTCGACGTCACGTTGGAGCAGACGATAGCTTTCGAGGCAGACGCCCCGCCCCTCCACTGCCGTCGCGACAGACATGAAGGCGTCTCGGAACCGCGAGCCGCGGTTCAGGTCAATCACCAGCCCATGGTCTTTCGCCCATTGCTGCCAGCTGTAGAGCGTCTGTTCGGACTTGATCAGGGTGTGGCCGACGAGGTCGGATGGCCTGCGAATTGGTTTTTCGCCGTTGGCGACCTCGGGCGAGCACGCCACGACGATCGTCTCGAGCGGGAACTCTTCGGCGGCGATCGAGCCAAGACGCGGTACGCTGCCGTAGCAGATGTCCACGTCCACCGAACCATCCGTCAATTTTGCGGGGTCCGATGACGACAGAAGACGGATTTCGATCGAGGGATGCAGCTCTTCGAACTGCTGGAGTCGAGGCATCAGCCACAGTGATGCAAGGCTTGGAGCGCAGCCGACGCTGAGGACGTCAACGCTGTTGCGTCGCGACACCTCGTCGGTGGCCTGTTCTATCATCGAAAGCGCTTCCGATAGATCGCGGTGATATCGCTCACCGATTTCGGTAAGCGATACGTTTCTTCCGATGCGATGGAACAGCTTTTCACCAAGGTCCTCTTCCATCAATCTGATTTGGTGGCTGATCGCAGAGGGCGTAAGTTGCAGCTGGGCGGCCGCTTCAAGAAACGAACCACGCCTGCCAGCGGCGACGAATGACTGGATTGCACGGATTGATGGAAGCGTCGTCATAGCCGCCCCGATCCGTCATCATGTACTCTGGCCGCGCACCCGGTCATAGCGAAGCTACCTTCCGTGGCGTGCGCTGGCCGAAATCCGACCGGATGCTTTCTCCGGCGGCGATACGCTTGATGTCGCCGAGAACCTGCGAGAAGTCGCCAAGGCTGGGAGTGCCGAAACCCATGTAGACCTGTTTGAACAGCTGGTAGAGGGTTTCGTACCGCTCCCGCGTCGTTGGATCGGGCTCGTACTTCTTGAACCCCACGCACATGGCGGCCTGGGCGCTTTCAATCGACGCGTGATCTTTCGAGGCGAGAGAGGCGAAAATTCCCGAACCGAGACCAGTGGGAACGCCGTCCGGAACCAGGATCGGCTTCCCGATAACATTCGCGTAGATTTGATTGAGGATATGGTTTCTCTGCGGAATTCCTCCCCCGTTGATCACCCGATTGACCGGAACGCCGTGCTGTTCCATTCGCTCGAGGATGATGCGGGTATGGAAGGCGGTCCCTTCGATTGCCGCGTAGAGTTCGTCCTGCGCAGTATGGCCAAGATGCCAACCAAGGGTCACTCCGCCGAGGTCCGAGCGCACAAGAACAGTCCGATCGCCGTTGTCCCATGGAAAACGCATGAGGCCCGTCTTCCCGCCCTCGATGCTTTCCAGTCCCTCGGCGAGCCTTGCCACGGTGGTGCCCGCGCGTCGCGCGACGGCGTCGAAGAGATCGCCAACCGCGGAAAGGCCGGCCTCGACACCCACCAGGTCCGGATGGGCACTTCCGGGCACGACCCCACAAACGCCCGGGATCAGCTTTACCCGCTCACTGACCGCAATGATGCACGTCGACGTACCGATAACGTTGACGACATCCCCAAGTTTGCACCCCGCTCCGATCGCGTCCCAATGGGCATCGAAGGCTCCCGTCGGAACAGGAATGCCGGATGTCAGGCCAAGGCGTGCGGCCCAGTGGGTGCTGAGGCCGCCAGCAACCGAGGAGGACGTCTGATAGGTACCGCCAATTTTCTCTCTCACCCCGTCAAACAATGGATCGACACGTGAAAGGAATGCCTGTGACGGCAAGCCGCCCCACTTCGTGTTCCACATCCACTTGTGACCCATGGCGCAGACGCTGCGGACGATCCGGGATGAATCGGTGACGCCCGTCAGGACTGCCGCGGCCATATCGCAGTGCTCGACCGCGGTTCCGAAGCGCTCCCGTTGATCAGGGTTGTGCCGCAACCAGTGGAGCAGCTTTGCGAAACCCCATTCGTGCGAATAAGTCCCGCCGCACCATTCGATCGCTTCCAGGTGCATGTCGTGCGCCATCGCCGTGATTTCTTCGGCTTCTGCTTTCGCACGGTGGTCACACCAAAGGTAATAATCCCCGAGTGGCTGCATGTTCTTGTCAACGGGCAGCACCGATGACCCGGTGGTGTCGACAGCAATCGATCGGACGAGCTTGGGGTCAATACCACATTCGTCGGTGACCCGGTTCATCGCGAACACCAGCGCTTCCATATGGTCGGCGTGGGATTGTGTCGCGAGATCGGGATCGGAGCGACGCCGTTCAAGCGGGTACTCCGCGATAGCCGTCCCAAGGGAACCCTTGTCGGAATCCGCGAGCGTCACGCGCACGCTCAGCGTTCCGAAGTCAACACCTGCTACAATCGACATGGTAATCCCTACTTAGAACCATCAGGCTGGCCGTAAGTCGCCGAGTGGCCGTGTTTGCGTTGATAGTGGCGATCGAGCAGAGCTGCAGATATTTCCTGATCGTCCAGGTTCAGCTGGCGCGAGTGGAAAGCGATCTTGGCGACGGCCTCGAGCATTTCCGCGTTATGAACAGCCTCCGCCGCGTCCGTGCCCCAGCAGAAGGGACCGTGATCGTTCACCAAAGCGGCGGGGATCGAGAGCGGCCTGTTGTTGCCCAGAGCCTCGACGATGACCTTCCCGGTGTTCCGGACGTAGTCATCCTTGATCTCGTCGTCCCGAAGTTTCCGCGTGACCGGGATCGTGCCGTTGAAATAGTCGGCGTGCGTCGTTCCCATCGCGGGTATCCCCTTTCCGGACTGAGCCCAGGCCGTCGCGAAGAAGGAGTGCGTGTGAACCACAGCGCCGATGGCCTTGAAGCTCCGGTAGAGCTCCAGGTGGGTGTCGAGGTCGGACGACGGCCGCATCGTGCCGTCGACGATGTTTCCGTCGAGGTCGGTCACCACGATGTCCGCGGCGGTCATAGCCTTGTAGGAAACGCCGCTCGGCTTGATGGCGACGACACCTTGCTCACGATCGATGGCGCTGACATTGCCGAACGTCGAGATGACAAGACCGCTGTCATAGAGTTTGAAATTGGCGTCGAGAACGGACTTGCGCAGTTCTGCGTATTTCATGGCGCTCTCCTCAAGCCTTCTGACGACGGTTGAAGCGGTCGGCTGCGACGGCGATCAGGATGATCGTGCCGATAACGACCTGGTGCCAGAATGTGTTGACGTTGAGCAGGTTGAGGGCGTTGCGGACCACGGCCATGAGAACCGCACCGACAACCGTTCCGAAAAGCGTAGCCCGACCACCGGAAAGACCCGTCCCACCGATGACAACAGCAGCGATGACATCGAGTTCGTAGCCCTGCCCCGCTTCTGGCATGGCAGCCTCGAGGCGCGAGGTTAGGAGTACCCCCGCGAATGCCGATAGCACGCCAACGAGAACGTATACCGCGATCTTCACTTTGTCCGTCGGAATGCCGACGAGACGAGCAGCGTCCGGATTGCTGCCGATCGAAAGAACGAAGCGGCCAAAGCGGGTGTAGTAGAGAAAGTAGAACGCGATGGCGAAGACGATTGCGGTCAGGATTACCGGAACCGGGATGCCGCCGACATAGCTCTGGCCGATTACACGGAACGCTGGATCGGACGCGCCGACGATCGGAATGCCCTGCGTGTAGACCATCACGATGCCGCGGCTCATGACCATGGTCGCCATAGTCGCGATGAAGTCGGTGATGCCGACCTTCGTGATAAGGATGCCATTCGCGAAGCCGATGGCCACGCCGACCGCAATGCCGCCGGCACAGGCCAGAGCGACCGGATACCCGAGAACGATCAGGTTCGCCGTCACGAGGCCGCTAAGCGCTAGCGTCGAGCCGACGGACAGATCGATACCGCGCATGCCGATAACGAAGGTCGCACCGAATGCGATGACCGCGATCGGAACGGCCTGGCGAAGCACGTCGGTGAGATTGCCGAAGGTGAAGAAGCGCGGAGCGGCGAAAGCGAGCGCGATCAGCAATACGACGAATGCAAGGTAGACACCCGCATTGCCGGTGTTGCGTGCGAACTTGAAAGCCGAGCGCGGGCGCGTAGCTGCGATGTCAGCCATGGATTCCTCCCTGAATAGGCTGGCCTTGAGGCGGCCGGACCGAATGAAGTGCGAGTGTTTCTTCTTTTGACGTCGCCGCATCCACGACGGTGGTGATCCGCCCCTCGAACATGACCGCAACGCGGTGGCAGAGACCGAGCAGCTCGGCGTTGTCGGCCGAGACCACGACGACGGCGCAACCCTCTTTGGCTGCCGCCTGGATGAGGGCATAAACTTCGGCCTTCGCACGCACATCGACGCCACGAGTGGGCTCCTCGAGCATGAGCACCTTGGGCCGCGTGAGAAGCCAACGGGCGAGCATGACCTTCTGCTGGTTGCCGCCGGAGAGCGACGCGATGTCGGCCGAAGGGCCGTCGCATTTGACGCCGAGCTTTGAGATGTAGCCCTTGGTGATGTCGCGCTCGCGGCTCGGCTTGAGCGTGATCTTGCCCAACGTCCTGAGATTGGCGATCGAGAGATTCCATCCCACGGAGTGCTCGGGGAAGATTCCCTCGGTTTTGCGTTCCGCAGGCAGGAATGCGACATTCTGACGGATCGCGTCTGTCGCGTCCGAAATCCGCGCCTGTTTGCCCTCGATGTGTATCGAGCCAGCGTCAAAGGCGCGCTGTCCGAAGATGGCGCGCAACACGGCGCTCTTCCCGGAGCCTTCAAGGCCCGTAATGCCGAGGATTTCACCCTTGGCCACCGAAAAAGTGACGTCTTCGAAAACGCCCTTCTTCGTCAAACCGCGAACGTCCAGCGAGGGCTCGGACCTTGCCGGGACGCGGGGAGGAAACTGCTTTGCCAGGGACCCGCCGATCATCGCGCTGACGACCTTGTCGACGTCGAGCTCGGACACGGGCAGATCGGCAACCGTGTTGCCGTCGCGCAGGACCATCACGCGACTGACGATGCCGAGGAGTTCCTGGATGCGGTGGGAGACGTAGATAATGCCTTTGCCGGCCTGCTGGAGCTTCTTGATGATGGCGAACAGCTGCTTGCGTTCGACCTCCTCGAGGGCCTCGGTTGGCTCGTCCATGATGATGATGTCGGCATTGCTGCTGATCGCCTTCGCGATCTCGATCATCTGTCGATGGGAGAGGCTAAGCTCGCGGACGGGCCGATCGAGCGGTACGTCGACGCCGAGTTCGCCTTTGAGAATGCGCGATGCAGCGGCACGCATTGCCGTGTGATCCAGCGGCGACGCGCTTGACTTTCCACGACGGAGCTCCCTGCCTGCGAAGATGTTTTCCGCGGCGTCAAAATCGGGGAACAGGCTCAGTTCCTGATAGATAATCGCGATCCCGGCCTTGGAGCCGTCCCTGGGATTGTCAAGATCGACGACCCTGCCCCGTACTGAGATCGTGCCCTCGTCGCGTGCATACGCTCCCGACAGGATTTTCATCAACGTCGATTTGCCTGCGCCATTTTCACCGACAAGGCCAAGGACGTCGCCTGGATTGAGTACAAGGTCGATCCCACTAAGCGCCTTCATGTTCCCGAAGCGTTTAGTGATGCCCTTCATTTGCAGCAGCGGAGCGTTCGTCATCTAAGTCACCCATTTCGATGAGCGGCCCCTCGATAAGAGGGGCCGCGTACGTGTCACATCTTCTGCTGCGGAACGTAGACGTAGTCGTTCTGATCGAACGTCTTGATGTTCTTGGCGTCGTAGGTCTTTGGTGCGACGAAGATTTTCTTGGGAACGGGATTGCCCTTCATGACGAACTCGTCGACAGCGCGGATGATGTTGCGGCCTTCTTCCTTGGCTCCCGTGTCGACCGTCGCCGAGAAGTCGCCCGTCAGGATCGCGTCGTTGGCTTCCTTCATGTTCTCGTAGCCGACAATCGCGACCTGCCCGTCCAGGCCTTTGGCCTTGAGAGCCTGGAGACCGCCGAGGGCCATTTCGTCATAGAGAGCGACCAGGACCTCGATGTCCGGGTGAGCCGTGAACATGTTTTCGGTAACCGTCAGACCCTGAGCGCGAACCCAGCCGGCGGGCTGCTGGGCAACGATCTTAAAGTTCGGATGCTTCGAGATGATCTCGTCAAAACCCTTCATGCGCTGGTTCGTGTGCGGGCCCGGCAGACCCTCGAGGATACCGAGCTTGACTTCTTTGTCGCCGTAGGTGTCGACCAGCCACTGAGCCTGTGCACGACCACCGTCGCTCTGGTCGTAACCGATGTCGCTGACGTAGTACGGGTTGTCGGCGACAGGAGAGTTGAAGAGGAAGATCGGGATGCCTGCCTCGGTGGCGCGGCGGATCGAAGGAAGCAACGCACCTTCGTTGTATAGGGCAACGGCGATTGCATCGACGCCGTCGTTGATCCAGGCTTCCATGGTTCTGATCTGGTCGTCCGTGGCAGACTGGCTGCTCGGAGCCTGGACGAGGAGCTGGATCGCCGAATTGCCCCCGCGCTTGTCGATTTCTTCCTTCACGCCAGCGAGAACGCGCTGGTAATAGGTGTCCATCGCCGTGGGGAGAAAGCCAACCTTGAGCGGACGGTTGTCCTTCTTGACGGGCTTTGCTTCCTGGCCTGTCGGCTTGATGTCCTTGTCCATCAAGATGCCTGGAAAGACCTTCGAGTAGTCGGCCTGCTGTGCAAACGCCGAGCTGAAGGAAAGCGAGGCGGTGACGGCGATTGCCGCACCGAGCATTAGCGTACGTCTGGAGATTGTCACATGATCCTCCCTGGTTGTGACAAGACAAGGGTCTCCCGTCCGCGGAAACGGCTCCGCGGAGGAACTTTGCAAACTGGCATTCGAAGGTTCCGGCTTAGAGCCCGGGAGCGATTGTAAAGACCGCCCGTATCGGGTTCGCACCGTAGTTCAGGCACTGGTACGTTGTGCCGCCGGGCAGGAAGAACGACTCCCCGTCACGGATGTGGAACGTCTCGTCGGTATCGGCGAGATAGAAAGTCGCAGGTCCCTGCAGGACGTAGAACACCGCGTCCCCTTCGTGGCTGTCGGGTTCGCTTGCGCGCGGGCCGACGCCACCGACCGGGATCACCAATTCTCCGAGGTGCATCCAGTCATTGCTGACCGCGAACTGGATCAGAACAGGATGGTCGGCACCGGAAACGATGTTCAAACGATCGCCTTTGGAGACCTTGACGAGGTCTCCCTTTTCGCGGGCCTTAGCGCCGTCGACGGGATAGGCTCCGAGCTTTTCGAGGCTCATCACGCTCTCCCTTCGTGCTTGTAGAGGCGGGTCGGGCCGTCGTATGCAGTCGGCGGACCGCTCTCGTCCCAGATACGGGGAGCGATGCAGAACAGGATGACCGCGGGCTTGTCGCTGAAGTTATAGCCGCGGTGCCATGCTCCCTTGGGAATAAGCACTGCGTCGCCCGGTCCGAGCTCCTCGGTCTGTCCCGTTGCCGGATTGAGGAGGTGAACGGTACCTTCGAGCACGTAGTAGACTTCGTCGCCGGCGTGAATGTCGGCGGGATCGAAGTTGCTACCCGGAGCGAGCTGGTAGATGCCCGTGGTCTGCTGGTCCGTGCTGGCGAGCAGATAGTTCAGGTCGCTCGAGTAAGGCTTCGTGCCCGTGTAGATGAACATCTTGTACGCGTCACGGGTCAGATGGACTGGCTTTTTGTCGGTCGGCGGATGCGGGAAATTGCCGAAGTAGCTTGGCAGTTTTGGCATTTCGGTACCTTAGGTCCGGAGTTCGGAAAGCAGCGACTTGAGAAGCCGCCAGGTTGAATCCACGGTCGTGTGGTTGAGACGCTCGCGGGTCGTGTGGACGTCGAACGCTTCCGGTCCGATCGACAGCATGTCGATGTCCGGAACCTTCTTGCGGAAGAGGCCGAGTTCGAGGCTCGAGTGCGAAACCTCGACGTGCGGCTGTTCACCGAACTCGCGCTCGTATGCGGCCTTGGCGGCGTTAAGCATCCGGGAGTCCGGGTTGTACGGCCACTCCGGGCAATCTGCGAAAGTCTCGACGGTCGCGCCGTTGCCAATGAGCTCCGACAGCTGCCGGATTTTGTCGACGATGTTATAGCGACGCGAGCTGACGGCGCTCGGGATCGTGTTGACGATCTCGACCTCATTACGGTCGTTCGACAGCAAGGCGACGGTGTTCGAGCTTTCGACAAGACCTTCGACCTGAAGGCTTTTGCTCTGGACACCGTTCGGGAGCAGGTTCATGGCGTCGACCATGGCGCGAGCCGCCTGGGCTGAGAACACTTCCGTGAACTGGTTCTGCCACTCGGTCAGAGCAATCTTTAGATTCGGGTCGCTGGTCTTATATTCGAAGGCTATCGCGACAGCTTCCGCCTCGATCTTCTGCTTCAGATCGGCGACATTGGATGCGTCGACCGAGATGATCGCTTCCGCTTCGCCCGGGATGACGTAACGGTTTACCCCTCCGTTGACCTCGGCGACGCTCGCGCCGGCTTGTCGGATCGCGATCCGGAGAAGACGACCGAGCTGCACGATCGCATTGGCACGCTCGAGATGGATGTCGAATTCGGAATGACCGCTGCTGAGCCCCGAGATACGCAGGGAAAGAGCGGTCTGACCGGAAGCGCGCGGTTCCCACTTGAGCGGAATCTTGAAGCGAGCCGAAATGTCACCGGCGCAACCTGCGAACAGAGACTTGGGGTCATGCCAGTTCATGTCGAGCAGACGCTTGCCGCTGAGCTTGGCACCCTCGAAGTGCTGCGCGCCGCCTTTCCCCACTTCTTCCTGCACCGTCAAGACGATTTCCAGCGGCGGATGCGCAATATCATCCGATGCGAGCAGCGACATCGCGAATGCTACGCCGACCGTGTTGTCGGCACCGAGCGTCGTGCCAGTTCCGTGGATGAAATCGCCGATTACCTGGAGCTTGATGCCTTCGTTCTTGAAATCATGCTCGACGCCTTCGTCGCTTTCGCAGACGATATCGGTATGGCCGTGCAGGATCAGCGTCGGCGCGTTTCCGTAGCCAGGCGTGCCCGGCTTCTTGATGAGCAGATTGAAGATATCGTCCTGGTAGACTTCAAAACCACGAGAGCGAGCGAAATTGGCGATATGATCGCTGACCTGCTTCTCGTTGTACGAACCGCGCGGGATCGCGCTGAGCTCTTCAAAAAATCCAAAAAATATTGCGGGCTCCAGGCCAGCAAGTACAGAATTGGCGCGTCTGTCGACAGTCTTTCCGGCAGGGACACTCATTCAGTCCTCCTCCTACTCCAAATCGGCGCAATACTTTCCTGTCCGACGAAACATAGTCTCGGCGATTGCGTAAAACCGTATTGCTTCACATCTTACGCTCTAAGGCGATCCAAGGCTCAGATGCCCTCCACGGCATGAAACATCTTCGTTTCGAGCAAGTATTTCAAACGCATTATTCAGCGAAATAGGTGAGAGAATTTCACCTGAACGTCTGGCTTCGATCCTTTAGCGTATACGTTAGCGAATTCGTTACTGTCAAGTCTGGCCACGGCTGATGGAGATTTGTGACTGGCGTCGCTCGATCCGGATTTGCGCGACAAAAGCTGACACGTCATTTGCAGATTGACTCTACCAGCTAATGCGCTATCGTATACGTTATTGCATTCGTATTAATCGGCAACATTGGGAGGAACCACAATGCCGTTGAATATGCGTAAGCCACTCCATAGCCTTGCTTTCGTCGCAGCGTTGGCGATGAGCGCGTCCTATGCGCCAAGCGCGTTCGCGATCGACGTCGATCAGCAGATCAAGGACATCGAAAGCCATCCAGCGGACGGCCCGAACGGCGAGAAAGCTGTGCTCGCGAGCGACCTCAAGTTGTCGCCGGAAGAGATCGAAAAGGTGAAGGCGAAGAAGGCCAAGGCCGCGATAGTGATGCACTACACGGCTTCCGATTGGGCCAAGGCCCAGATGGCAGGCCAGAAGAACGCTCTCGAAGAACTCGGTATCCAGATCGTCGCGACGACCGACGCCGGTTACCGCGCCGAACAGCAGGTGTCCGACATCGAAAGCGTCATGGCACTCAAGCCTGACGTCATGATCACGGTTCCCGCCGAGCAGTCGGCGACCGCGGGTGCCTACAAGAAGGCAGCAGCAGCCGGCATCAAGATCATCTTCCTTGACCAGACGGGCGCAGGAATGAAAGCTGGCGAGGACTATGTGAGTCTCGTGTCGTCCGACAACCGCGGCATGGGTAAGGTCGCCGCCCTCCTGATGGCGAAGGCGCTGAACGGCAAAGGGGAAATCGGCCTGATCCCGCACGCGTCCGACCTCTTCGCGACGAAGGAACGCGTTGTCGGCTTCAAGGAAGCCATCAAGGACTACCCGGAAATCAAGGTCGTCCAGGAAACGGGCGTCGGCGGTCCTGACTTCTCGAGCGAATCCGAACGCGTCGCCTCCGCAATGCTGACAGCCCATCCGAACCTCAACGGCATCTGGGCTGTCTGGGACGTTCCGACTGAAGGCGTGCTCTCTGCCGCACGCGCGGCTGGCGCTTCCAAGGACCTGGTCATCACGACCTGCGACCTCGGCGTGAACATCTCGCTCGACATGGCCAAGAACGGCTACGTCAAGGGAACGGGTTCCCAGCGTCCGTACGGTGCCGGCTACGCGGAAGGCGTCCTCGCTGGTTACGCACTGCTCGGCAAGGACGCACCTCCATACGTCGTTCTCCCTGCCCTCGCCGTCAATCGCGACAATCTTCTCGAGGCATGGCCCCAGTCGAACGGCGATCAGGCTCCAAAGCTCCTGACTGACGCGATGAACTAAAGACGCCACCGGGGAGTGGCGCTGTCACTCCCCATTTCACAAGCGGCGGATAAGATCATGAATACACATGTAGATGCGGATAAAGTCGCCGCCGTCAGGATGAGCGACGTCAAGAAGTCGTTTGGCGGTGTGCACGCTCTCCGCGGCGTTAGCCTGACGATCCGGCCTGGTACTATCCACGCGCTGGTCGGAGAGAACGGGGCTGGAAAATCCACTCTCCTGAAAATCCTCCAGGGCGTGGTGAGCCCTACGGAAGGTACGATCGAAGTTTTCGGCGAACGGATGACGGAGAACTCTCCGGAGAATTCCCGTCGCCTCGGGATCGAGATGATCTTTCAAGACCTCAGTCTGATCCCGTCTCTGTCAGTCGCCCAGAACATATTCCTGAACCGCGAACCGCGTCGGATGTCGTTGCTGGTGGACGAACGGAGGGAAATCATTCAGGCCGCCGACATTATCGGCCAGCTGAACCTCCGGGTCGACCCTCGGACACCTGTTTCGGAGCTCAGCCCCGGCCAGGCCCAGCTGACGGAAATCGCGAAGGCCATTCATCAGAAGGCCCGCGTCCTGATCCTCGATGAGCCGACGTCGTCGCTCAGCGCGCAGGAAGCGGACACCCTTTTCGGGATGCTGCGCAAGCTGACCGCCGCGGGCACAGCGGTTGTGTATGTATCCCATCGCATGACCGAAATCATGACGATCGCCGACGAGATCACCATCCTGCGTGACGGTCAGAATGTGACCTCCGGGAAGACCTCCGATTTCACGCTCGATTCCATCGTACAGAACATGGTCGGCAAACGCGTCACCGGATTTGAGTACCAGGCTCGTCCCATTGATCGTTCGGGCGCACCTGCCCTCAAAGTATGCGATCTGTCGGGGCCGTCCGGCAAGCCTGAGCATGTGAGCTTCGAAATCCACAAGGGCGAGATCGTCGGTATCGCGGGTTTGATGGGTGCAGGACGTAGCGAACTTGCCCGCCTGCTGTTCGGCATTGACCAGCGGAAGGCCGGGTCGGTCGAGCTCGATGGCAAGACACTCGAGTTCCGCTCTCCTGCCGATGCCATCAAGGCAGGCATCGTGCTCGTACCGGAGAGCCGGCATGACGAAGGTCTAATCGTCGAGCACAGCGTCGGTCACAACCTGGGACTCCCCCAGGTCGACCAGATGGTGCGTGGGCCGTTCATCGATCGCAACCGCGAGAACTCGCTTCACGCCGAGCTCATTTCCCGCCTTCGCATCAAGACGCCGAATGCGGAAAACAAGGTTCGCAACCTATCCGGCGGGAACCAGCAGAAGATTGTCATCGCGAAATGGCTCGCCACCGATCCCTCGGTTGTCATCCTCGACGAACCGACCGCTGGCGTCGACATCGGTTCTAAAGCAGAAATCGTAGAACTCATCCGCAGCGTGGCGTCATCCGGCAAGTCCGTCATCGTCATTTCGTCCGAGCCCGCCGAACTCCTGGCTACGAGCGACCGCATTCTCGTCATGTGCAACGGCAAGCTCGCCCGTGAAATCGAACGCGACGAAATCGAAGCCTGGGCGGAGAACGCCGGCGACGAAACCCAATCTCCGCTGATCCGCAGGGAACTCGGCCTGCAGGTGGCGATACAGAAGGCAAGCCAAAATGTCCACTGAAGTCAAGGCGTTGAGCGAAAAACCTGAATCAGAAATCCAACGCAGGCCATGGCACAGCAACTGGCGCGACTACGTTGTCTACATCGGCTTCGTTGTCATCTTCATCGTTTTCGCCATTCTTCTCCAGGACCGCGGCTTTTTGTCGTCGAACAACCTGCTGAACATTCTTAGACAGACGGCAATCGTCGCCATCGTCGCGATGGCCATGTCGTTCGTCCTCTCGGCGGGCGAGATCGACCTCTCAGTCGGCGCGATCGCAGGTCTCTCTTCGGTGATCGCGGGCCTGGCTCTTATGCAATATGGCCTGGCCGCCGGCATCATGGCAGGCTTGGCGCTCGGCCTTCTAGTTGGCGCGATCAACGGCACCCTAAGCGCCTATCTCAATATCCCCTCGTTCCTCGTGACGCTCGGGATGATGGGAATTGCTCGCGGAATCGGCATGTGGGTCAGCGGCACCTCCCCGGTTCCGATCGTCGATGACACCTTCGTCTATGTCTTCGGCTCCGGCAACATCGGTCCCGTCCCCGTCCTCGTCGTCTGGGTTGCTGTCCTCGGCACCCTCGCCCACGTGGCGCTCCGCAAGACTCCGTTCGGCCGCAAGGTCATGTCTGCGGGCGGCAATCCGGTGGCAGCCCGTTACAGCGGCATTAACGTCCGCAAGATCAAGTTCCAGGTCCTCCTTCTGACAGGCGTCGCCGCCGCAATCGCCGGAATGCTCTATGCGGGCCGTCTGCAGTCCGGTCGCTTCCAGCTTGGCGAAGGCGACGAACTGTCGGTCATCGCAGCGGTCGTGCTCGGCGGCACAAGCCTCTTCGGTGGCCGCGGCACGGTCATCGGATCGATCGTCGGAGCGCTTTTGATCGGCGTCATCAACAACGGTTTGATCCTTGGTGGTCTCGACTACAGCCAGCAGCTGATCGCCCGCGGTCTGCTCATCATCCTCGCGGTTGCCCTCGGTCGCAGCCGCTAACAAGAAGCATATTTCAGGAGGTATTAGAAAATGAGAGTTCTGGTAACTGGCGGTAGCGGCAAGCTCGGTCGAGCAACGATCAAGCACCTGATCGAAACGGGCCACGACGTCATCAACGCAGACACCGTCGCCCCGCAGGAAAACCTCTGCCCCTTCATCAAGGTGGATTTCGAGGACATGCGCGCGACCGTGGAAGCTATTAGCGGTTTCGACTGGGACCATAATCGCAAAACCGAGGCAGTCGTGCATCTTGCCGCGGTCCCGATGCCGGGCCGTGTGGCACCTGCGGAAGTCTTCCGTGTGAACACGATCTCGACATTCAACGTTTTCGAATCCTGCCGGCTTCTCGGCATCAAGAACATCGTCTGGGCTTCGAGCGAGACCCTCCTCGGCATTCCGTACGAGATCAAGCCTGACTACTTCCCCGCTGACGAGGAATACGAGTCTCGCCCCGAAACGTCGTACTCGCTGTCGAAGCATCTCGGCGAGGAAATGGCCAAGCAGTACTGCCGTTGGGACAGCGAACTCAAGCTGGTGTGCCTGCGCTTCTCGAACGTCATGGACGAGCGCGAGTACGCGGACTTCCCCGCTTTCGAGAAAAACCCGGGCAGCCGTCGCTTCAACCTCTGGACCTACATCGATGCCCGCGACGGCGCGCAGGCGATCCGCCGCTCGCTCGAATGGAATGGCAAGGGCGCGGAAGTCTTCATCATCGCGAACGACGACGGCGTAATGACCACCGCAAACGAAGAGCTCGTTGCGAAGTGGTATCCGGGCGTCCCTTTCAAAAAGCAAATGGGGAAGAACGAGACACTCCTTTCGATCGACAAGGCCAAGCGGGTTCTCGGTTACCAGCCGGAACACAGCTGGCGAAAATACGCAGGCAGCTGAGGGGGATCGGCTTAGCCGGGGGATATCGCATGGCCACTACGAAACAGACTGAACGCGCCGCAGAGATAAAGGAAGAGTCCTTCGCGAAGACAATGACCGCGGCGGCCCACCTGCGTCTCCGGCAGCTCATCCTGGATAACAAATGGCCCCCCGGCTATCAGGCAACGGAGCAGGACGTCGCTTCGCAGCTTGGCATGAGCCGGACGCCCGTCAGGGAGGCACTGATGCGTCTCCAGCAAGACGGGCTGGTCTCTGTCATACCGCGGCATGGCATGAGAGTGCTGCCGGTTTCGGCTTCGGACATGCGGGAAATCTACGACATTCTGACATCGCTGGAGAGCACCGCCGCCGAGTTGGCCGCATCCCGCCATCTATCCGAGGAGCAAATCCGCGGGCTGGAGAAAGCCACCGCCGACATGGACAAGGCACTGGCTGAGGAAGACCTCGAACGATGGGCCCAGGCGGACGCGCGGTTCCACGAACAGCTCCTCGAACTGGGCGGCAACCAGATGCTCAAATCGGTCGTCCTGAACTTCATCGACCGCGCCCATCGTGTCCGGATGCTAACCCTCAAGATGCGTCCGAAGCCCGTCAACTCCACCCGCGAACATGCCGAACTCGTTCAGGCGATCCGGGAGGGCGATCGCGCAAAAGCACGCAACATTCACCGGGCGCACAGAGAACGGGCAGGCACCGAATTGCTCGTCCTTCTCGACCGTCTAGGTCTCAATCACCTTTAGAAACAGGTACACAACATGTCATCGCTCAAGAATAGCATCAAGGTCGCGGTCTTGCCGGGAGACGGTATCGGTCGCGAGGTCATGCCCGCTTGCCTCCAACTCATTGACGCTGCCGTCAAACTCGCAGGAGCCCCTCCCGTGACGTTCGATACGCACCAAGCGGGCGCGCAGAATTACGCCGAGACTGGCGAAGCTCTCCCCGCTTCTGCTCTTGAGGCCTGCCGTACCGCTGACGCCATCCTGTTCGGCGCGATGGGTTGGCCCGACATCCGTTTCCCTGACGGCACCGAAATCATCCCGCAGCTTGATCTGCGCATGGAATTCGGCCTCTTCGCCGGCGTACGCCCGATCCGTTGGTTCCCCGGCCTTCCTAAGGTCCTCACGGATCCGCGCGCGGAAGGTATCGATTTCGTCCTTATCCGCGAACAGACCGAGGGTCTCTTTTATGCCCGCGGTCGCGGCGAAATCCGCGATGACCAGGAGGCATATGACACCATGCAGATCACGCGCGCTGGTACCGAGCGCGTGACCGAGTTCGCCTTCCAGCTGGCCGCAGAGCGCAAGCGCCGCGGCAAGCCGGGCACAGTGACCTGCGTCGACAAGGCGAACGTCTTCGCCTCCATGGCTTTCTTCCGGAAGGTGTTCGATGAAGTCGCCGAGCTCCATCCGGAGATAAACCGCGATTACGCCTACGTCGACGCCCTCGCCCTCAACATGGTCAAGAAGCCATGGACGCTGGACGTTCTGGTCACCGAAAACATGTTCGGCGATATCCTGTCGGACTTGGCCGCAGGTTTGATCGGCGGCATGGGCATGGCCCCTTCCGCCGACATTGGAGAAAACCACGGGCTCTTCCAGCCCGCTCACGGAACGGCACCGGATATCGCAGGTAAGGGAATTGCAAATCCGAGCGCGATGTTCCTGTCCGGCGCGATGATGCTCGACTGGCTGGCGGTCCGTCACGGCGAACAGAAGCTTGCCGAAGCAGCCCGCCTCATCGAAACAGCGGTTGAACACACCCTTTCGGCGGGTCTGGCTATTCCGATGGAATACGGCGGCAATGCAAACTGCGCAGAGATGACGCGCACCGTCATCAGCTCGCTCAGGGCAGTCCAGAAGGAGGTCGCATGAGGGCGGGGCAGACGAAGCGCTTCGTGGTCGTCGTCGATTTCGTCATCTATGACGAACATGTCGAGAAATTTCGGCCCGCGATGATCGCCAATGCGGCGGCGTCAGTGAACGACGAGCCGGGTTGCACCGTTTTCGACGTGTGCGTTGACCCGGCAAACCCTAAGCACATTCATCTTTACGAGGTGTACAACGCCAAGGCTGACTTCGATTATCACCTCGAGACGGAGCACTTCCTGAGCTTCAACGAGCTCACCGCTCCGTGGGTTGCCGATAAGCGCGTCCAGACCTTCGAACTCGTCATGCAGGCATAAAGGAACGCACGATGGCAAACGAAATCAAAGCGATCGTCTTCGATACGTTCGGAACCGTCGTCGACTGGCGGGGCTCGATCATCAGCGATCTCGGTGCGTGGGGCAAAGGTGAAGGCCTTGAGGTCGACTGGGCTGAAGTCGTCGACAAGTGGCGCGACCGCTACAACCCCCAGAAGGCCCGCGTCCGCACTGGCGAGCTGCCATGGACGAACCTGGACGAACTGCATTTCGACTCCCTGAAATCGGTTTTCGCTGAAATGAGCGTTCCGGAGCTCGAACACGACAAGATGATGCACATCAACAAGGTCTGGCACCGCCTGCAGGGCTGGCCGGATGCTTCGAAGGGACTTCATCGCCTCAAGACCAAGTTCATCATCGGACCGCTCTCCAACGCGAACGTCGCGATTCTGGTCAACATGGCCAAGAACGCGGACCTGCCGTGGGACAACGTGTTTTCCTGCGAGCTATTCCAGCACTACAAGCCCGATCCCGAAACCTATCTCGGCGTCTGCAAGCTCCTGTATCTGGAACCGAGCGCCGTCATGATGTGCGCCGCGCATAACTATGACCTCGCGGCCGCCCGTAATCTCGGCCTCAGGACCGCCTTTATCACACGCCCCACCGAATATGGCCCCGGCCAGACCACGGACCTCCACGCCGAACAGGACTGGGACTTCATCGCCGACGACCTTGAAAACCTAGCAAGCAAACTCGGTTGCTGAAAGAGAGAGACACAATGCAGATCTATAAGATGTTCATCGACGGCAAATGGGAAGACGCCGTCAACGGAGAGACCTTCGAGACCCGCAACCCATTCACGGGCGAAGTTTGGGCTCAGATTCCCAAGGGCGGCAAGGACGACGCGGAGCGCGCCATTCTCTCGGCGCACAAGGCGTTCACGAGCGGCCCCTGGCCTAAGCTGACGGCAAGCGACCGCGGCCACTTGCTGCGCCGCCTCGGCGATCTGATCGCAGAAAACGCCGAGCATCTCGCGAACACCGAGGTGCGGGACAACGGCAAGCTCATCAACGAGATGCTGTTCCAGCTCAAGTACATCCCGCAATGGTACTATTACTTCGGCGGCCTGGCCGACAAGATCGAAGGCGCAGTCATCCCAATCGACAAGCCAGACACTTTCAACTTCACCCGGAACGAGCCGCTCGGTGTTTGCGTCGGCATCACCCCGTGGAACTCGCCTCTGCTGCTCCTCGCCTACAAGCTGGCACCGGCGCTCGCCGCCGGCAACACGTTCGTCGCCAAGCCATCCGAGTTCACCTCGGCCTCTACGCTGGAATTCGCCAAGCTCGTGGAAAAGGCCGGTTTCCCGGCGGGCGTCTTCAACGTCGTCACCGGATTCGGCGCAGACGTTGGCGAAACTCTCACATCGCACAGGTACGTCAGCAAGATCGCTTTCACGGGCAGCGAAGGAACGGGGCGCAAGATCGGCGAACTCGCCGCCCGCAACTTCAAGAAGGTCACGCTGGAGCTCGGCGGCAAGAGCCCGCATATCGTCTTCGCTGACGCGGAGATCGACAATGCCGTAAACGGCGTCATCTCGGGCATCTTCGCGGCAACCGGTCAGACCTGCATCGCGGGATCGCGTCTGCTCGTAGAGCGCAAGATCCATGACCAGTTCCTTGAAAAGGTCGTCGCCTTGGCCAAGACCGCACGAATGGGCGATCCAATGTCGACCGCGACGCAGGTTGGCCCGGTGACGACCCCTCCCCAACTCGAGAAGATTCTCGGATACATCGACATCGCGAAGAACGAAGGGGCTGAATGCCTTCTCGGCGGTGGCCGGCCGAGCAATCCCGAGCTGTCCAACGGCTGGTTCGTCGAGCCGACAATCTTCTCGGGCGTCCGCAGCGAAATGCGCATTGCCCAGGAAGAGGTCTTTGGTCCTGTTCTCGCGGTCATTCCTTTCGACAGCGACGAGGAAGCAATCCACATCGCCAACGACACCAATTACGGTCTCGCCGCAGGTTTCTGGACACAGGACATGCGCCGTATCCTCAAGGTCTCCTCGGCGATCCAGGCTGGAACGGTGTGGGTGAACACCTACCGTACGATCAGCTACATGTCTCCGCTGGGCGGTTACAAGCACTCCGGCATCGGTCGTGAGAACGGCATGGCATCGATCCAGAACTACATGCAGACCAAGAGCGTGATGATCTCCACGGCCGAGAGCGTTGCCAACCCCTTCATCATGAGGTGACAACAATGGCCTCTCTTCTGATTGGATGCGTCGCCGATGATTTCACCGGCGCTACGGACGTCGCGAACATTTTCGCGCGAGGCGGACTCAGGACCACGGTGCTGATCGGCGTGCCTGCCGACGACGCGCAGGTGGATGCCGAGGCGATTGTGATCGCCCTCAAGACGCGGACGACCCGTCCATCGCTCGCGGTCGCAGAGTCCCTCGACGCGTTGCGCTGGCTCCGCCAGCGCGACGCACAGAAATATTACTTCAAGTACTGCTCGACCTTCGACAGCACGCGAAAGGGCAACATAGGTCCCGTCACCGACGCGTTCCTGACTGAACTGGGCAGCGAATTCACGATCGCTTGCCCAGCCTTCCCGGCAAACGGCCGCACGATCTACAAGGGAAACCTGTTTGTCGGCGACGCGCCCCTCAACGAGTCCGGGATGCGCGATCATCCGTTGACGCCCATGAAGGATTCGAACCTCATTCGGGTACTTGCGGAACAGACGAGGCTGAGGGTTTCGGGTTGCTATCACGAAACCGTGCAACGAGGCGCGTCAGCCATTAAAGAATGGGCGTTGGCAGCGAAAGCAGAGGGTGTGTCCATCGCCGTCACCGACGCACTCGGCAACGATGATCTCGTGGAGATCGCAACGGCATTGCTCGACCTCCCTCTGTTCACTGGCGCGTCTGGGCTGGCCTACGGGCTCGTAACGGCTCTCGGCGGTGAGGTGGCACACGATCAGGATGTTTCCGAGGTGAGACGCCCGGGATTGAGGGCGGTCATCTCCGGCAGTTGCTCTGTTGCGACGAACGGCCAGGTCGAGACGATGCTGCGTAACCACGAAGGTTACCGGATCGAAGTCGACGATCTGGCCTCTGGCAAAGACGTCGTCGGAGACGCGGTGGCGTGGGCAAAAGCAAGGCTCGGCCGCAAGCCCATCCTGATCTACGCGACGGCAAGCCCCGAACAGGTCAAGGCAAACCAGGAGAAGCTGGGCGTCGAAGCGGCCGGAACTCTGGTGGAAGACGCACTCTCTGCGATTTCGTTGGCCTTGGTTGAAAACGGTGTTTCCGAACTGATCGTCGCCGGCGGCGAGACGTCCGGCGCTGTCGTGAAGGCCCTGGACGTGAAGGGCCTCAAGGTCGGCCGCGAGATTGCGCCTGGTGTTCCTTGGGTTCGTACCGACCACAAGACCGGTTCGCTTGCTCTTGCCCTCAAGTCGGGCAACTTCGGCAATTCGCGCTTCTTCCTGGATGCCTGGGAGAAGCTGTGATGTCGTCTGTCATCTCCGAAGAAACGAAGGCGCGGGATGAGATCGTAAGCGTCGGAAAGTCCCTGTTCGACCGCGGCCTCACGCCGGGGTCGTCAGGGAACATCAGCGTCCGCATGACCGATGGTCGACTCCTCATGACACCCACCAATGCATGCCTGGGCGAACTCGTCCCGGAACGCATATCGCTGTTGTCGGCGGAAGGCGTTCACGTTGGGGGCGATCGACCGACGAAAGAGGCTTTCCTCCACAAGTGCATGTACTGCGGTGGTTCGGGTGGGAACGCCGTTGTTCATCTGCATTCCACATATTCGGTCGCGACGAGCATCCTCGAAAACGTCGACGAGAAAAATGTCCTGCCCCCGCTGACGGCGTACTACGTCATGCGCGTAGGTACGCTGCCTTTGGTCCCGTACTTCCCCCCAGGAGACGAAAACTTGGCGACCGCCGTGGGAGCGGCGGCATATAGTCATCACGCCATCTTGATGGCCAATCATGGCCCGGTCGTGGCGGGCAAATCTCTGCGAGATGCCCAGTACGCGACCGAGGAACTCGAAGAAACGGCAAAACTGTTCCTGCTGCTTCAGAACCACCGAATTCGCCCCCTGACCAGCGAACAAAAGGCCGCCTTGGTTATACTGGAGTAAGCAATGACAGACAGAATGGAAAACGTACTCGCCGCCGGTCGGGTAGCTGTGATCACAGGAGCCGCCAAGGGCATCGGTGAAGCATTGGCTCGCGCCCTGGCGAGCCGCGGCATGCAACTCGCGCTGTTTGACAGTGATCGTGAGGCACTCGAGAGGTTGGCCCAGTCACTGGGTACGAACCCGCTACTGGTTGTTGGCGACGTCACGAATACCACAGACCTACGCAGGTTGCGGGACGCGACGGTGGAAAGGTTCGGTGACATTGCACTGCTGGTGAACAACGCTGGTATCTCGGCTGGCGCAGGCCCCTGGGGTGACCCGGAAGCTTGGAAGCGCCAGCTCGATGTGAACTTTGGCGGCATCCTGTCGGCTCAACATCTGTTTGTTCCCCTTCTGGTGGCCTCGGACCGCCCGTCGGCTATTGTGAACCTGGGCTCGAAGGAGGGCATTACCACGCCGCCTGGAAACGCCGCCTACTCCGTGGCCAAGGCAGCCGTGAAGGTGCTGACTGAGCAATTGTCGCATGAACTGCTGAAGGAGACGAAGGGTCGTGTCTCGGCTCACCTCCTCGTCCCCGGGTACACCTGGACGCCGATGAACGCGGCGCATAAGCCTGATGGATCGGCGAAGCCGGATGAAGCATGGACAGCGGCCGAACTCGTGGCCTACTTCCTTGATCACCTGTTCAACGACGACTTCTACATCATTTGCCCGGACAATACCGTGACCAGCGCCATGGATGCGAAGCGGATACAGTGGTCGGCAAACGACGTGATTGAAAATCGTCCGGCGCTATCACGGTGGCACCCGAACTGGAAGGACCGCTTTGCAGAGTGGATGCGGGGCTGAAGGTCGGCTCCAGCACCAACTATCAAGGGTAGAGGACTGGAGGGGATGCCGGGTCTTTTCGTATCGGAGTTGACGAGCGAGATTTTGAAGGGCAACTCTTTATCAGAGGATTCATAACACTCTTTGAGGAACCTGCTTGATGGCGTCCCAGTCCCGAGCCGCTCGATTGCTCCAGAAGGATGTAGATGACGTTACTGTGTCGACACCGGAGAAGGTCAGCCAGGCTGAGCGCGCTTACATCGAGCTCAAGCGGCTTATCCTCGACAACGAGCTACCAGCCGGGTCACAGCTCCTCGAAGCAGAAGCGAGCGATCTACTGGGCATGAGTCGAACACCCACCCGCGAGGCCATGCTGCGTCTACAGACCGAGGGACTAGTAGAGATACGATCTCGCCACGGAATGAGGGTCCTGCCGCTTTCCTCCAGAGATGTCCGCGAAATGTACGAGATCCTAACCGGGTTGGAGTCAATCGCCGCATACCAGGTGGCGAAAAGAGGCGTGTCCGAAGCCGAGATGGAGAGCCTTCGTGCCGCCATCGACGCCATGGACGCCGCCCTCACAGTCGATGATCTAACGGCTTGGGCCAAGGCGGATGAACAGTTTCATTCGCAACTGGTCTCTCTCAGCAAAAACCAGAGGTTGATTGCGGTGGTGAACCAGTTCGTGGAGCAGGCACACCGGGCTCGGATGCTTACCCTCAAACTCAGGCCCAAGCCGATACAGTCGAACCGCGATCACGAAGCCCTTATCGACGCCCTCATTCAAAAGGACGCCGAGAGTGCTAGGCAAATCCATCATGACCACCGAGAACGTGCCAAGCAGACGATCGTGGAACTGCTTGAGCGCCTCGGTTTTTGATGCCGCAATCCCGCTCTACCACTTTCGGGCATCAGGCACACCCGCAGAATTTGATCGGTGGAAATTTGAAATCTTGTCGCGCCTGCATCAGGCCGACAACCTGGAAGCCCTATCTTGCAAAGTCGACGCAAGCGGAGCGACGCAGAGCGCTGGCTCTTCGATGCGCTCGTTGCTTGCTTGTCCGTCGTTCATCTGGAACCTCGATAACATTTCGAAAAGCGAGGCTGCCTCCTTCGCGAGATTGTTTACAGCGGCGGTCGATTCTTCCACCATCGCCGCGTTTTGTTGTGTTGTTGATTCAATTTTCCTGACCGAGAAATTGATTTCCTTGAGACCGTCAGCTTGGACGCGAGAAACTTGCGCGATGGCGTCGACGTTTTGATTCACACTCTGCACGCGAATAACGATCTGGCCCAAGGCATTTCCGGCTTCATTCACCCGCTGGACCCCGCCATTTACGTGTGAGTTGGACACCTCAACCAGCGATTTAATTTCCTTTGCTGCCGCCGCAGACCTTTGTGCCAAATCTCTAACCTCCTGCGCTACCACAGCAAAACCACGCCCTGTCTCACCAGCGCGAGCCGCCTCGATGCCCGCGTTCAACGCTAAGAGGTTTGTCTGGGATGCGATTTCATCGATCACACCGATGATATTGCCTATTTCAACCGAAGAGGCTCGAATTTTTGTCATAGCCTCGACAGCCTCGCGCATTATTGTGCCGGACTTCTCGACAGTTTCTCTGGTTTCACCGACGAGGACGCCTGCTTCATGTGCTCTATGGCTAGCGTCCACCAACTGCCTCGTCATATCCGCAAGGACCGACGCCGTCTGCTCGACAACTACAGCTTGCTGCTCCGTTCTTGTCGCGAGGTCGTTAGAGGAACTGCGGATTTCTTCGGCACCTGCAGCAATCGCTTGCGCATTGTAGTTCACCTCGGACATCGCATCACGAAGCTGGCTGATCGCTGAATTAAAGTCCAATCTAAGTGGCTCTAGATCTCCCGCGAAAGGCCGGCTGAGTCGAATATGAAGGTTGCCTTGCGACAATTGTTTCAGCGCGTCGGCAACTTGTTCAACAGCTGAGCTCGTCGCTTCGGCAACGCGCTGGCGTTCCTCCCCTTCCCTTTCCAGACGCTGCCGCTCGGCATCCTGTCGATGTTGTTCGGCAATCGCTTCGCGCTCAGCCTGGTCTGAAAGATGGATCTTTAGGCTTGATATCTGCCTAGCTAGCCGGCCGATTTCATCTCTCCGTCGCTCAAGTACTCGCTCAGTCTGCATGTCGCCGGTTATCATTTGACCAACCGACTGCTGCAGCTTTGCCAGAGGCGCGATGATTGACCGGGTCGTGAGTGCTGCCGCAATTACCCCGAATAAGGCCGCAACACCTAGCGCAGTGAGGGTCATGGATTTAAATTCGTCAGAAGCCTCTTTCACTTTCCCGCCTACGCCCTGGTTCAATGCTTGCTCGTAATCGATCAACTTGTTCAAAGCACCGGTCCACGCCGTCAACTTGGGTCGAAGTTCATTTAAGAGGAGTGGCTTTGCCTGGTCTTTTTCTCCATCAAGTGTCAGCTTGGTCACTTCGGCAATTAGTGGCTCAGCTTCATTCTGAAACCCCGTCAGGCCTTCGACAAGCCGGCGCTCGGCGGCAGTGCTGAAGGCATCAGAATTCACCGCTTTCTGCAACTCCGCCGAGTTGGAGGCATAGGACGCCTGCAGCTTTTTCATCATCACGATCGTCGTCGCTTGATCCGTGCCAGACTCTGTCAAGACGATGTCGCGCAATGCGATTGCTCTATCACGAACCGTTCCGAGCATATCAATACCGTTCCGGAATTTTTGGCTATTGCCGCCATTTATGAGATTGAGCTTCGCGTTTATCTCATTTACCTGCCTTATCGACGAAAGAGACAGTATTGTCATTGCGAACAACAGCAGTCCGAAAGTCATCGACAAACGCAACGCCACGCCAAATTTCCGAAAATCACGCATTGTTCCTCCGCCGCAAAATTGCTCATCGAGTGGACATAGGTATAACCTTATACGTAATACCTTTAGTCCGGGTTAAAGCGCCTGCCTGAAGAAGGCAGTGCCGGAGGTGGAAGGAATGACAAAGGCGCCGGATCGCCCAGAGCGCATCCGCTTGCAGTGTTCACAGCGGCTCGGCGTCGCGCTATTCGGACTATCGCCACGACGGTCGCTACGGCGAGCGACGATCGAAAGCTGTAGGATGTTCTGGCAACTGGCGGAAATAAGCGGGTAAACTGAACCGATCCGAAAAGATCCGTCGCCTTCAATCGCTCTCTGTTGATGCGACTCGAACTGGTACGTTGGCACTTTCTAAAGCCAGTCGGGCATCTTCTGGCGGGTCTTGGTCTGTAATGATGACCTCAAACTCGTCGACCGTTCCAAGAACGTGAAGGGCAGTGTGATTGAAACGCTTGTGGTTCACGAGAAGGCACCGACGCGCAGCGCTTGCAATCATAGCCCGTTTCGAGCGAATGACATTGTCATCCATATGATAAACACGCGCTCCTGAAACGGCTGGCGTAGAGATGAAGGCGATGTCGGCGCTGAGGCGCGACAGGGTTTCTTCGGCCACAACGCCGAAAAACCCGTTGAACTTCACCGAATAGCTTCCGCCGACCGCGATCAGGTTGACGCCCGACTCGGTCTTGAGCCGATCAATCACCGCGGCATTATTGGTGATCACCGTCAGCGGCCTTTTCTGCGGCAGCATTTCGCCGAGCACCGACGCCATTGAGCCATCGTTGACCATGACCGTCATTCCGGGCTCGATGAGTTCGAGGGCCGCTTCGGCCATTCGGCGTTTGGCATCGCCCTCCTGCTGCTGGCGGAACCGAAAATCGCTTTCGAATTGGCCTCCTGCCTCGATCGTCGCCCCGCCACGAATTTTGCGGAGCATCCCCGCCTGCTCAAGATCGTCCAGATCTCGGTGAATAGTCATCTTCGATACTGCGAACCGATCGGATAGGTCATCCAGATCCACCATCCTCTGCTCGACCAGCAGGTCCATGATGGCCTGCCTCCGATCATCTCTCTTCATTTCCACTTCTCCGACGCCATCACTCGGATCTTTAACATCAAGCACGCGACAACACAAAGTAACATAATAACATTTTTTTATGTGATTTTGGCAGCTTTTCTTGTGAGCTCCACCGTTCAATGGTATTAAGGCCTGGCTGCGAGCGAGGATTGGCGACCATCGTCTGATCGAATAGCCACGCGGAAGATCGTCGCTTGGAAGCGATGAGGTTTTAGTTGGAAACAGGAGGGATTTCGAATGAAGATAGGAGCGCTGCGTGAGCGGCTGGACGGTGAGGCGCGCGTCTCATTGACGCCGGACTCCGCACGGCAACTTCAAAAGCTTGGGCACGAGCCGGTGGTCGAGACGGGGGCCGGAACCAAAGCGGGCATCTCGGACGACGCCTATCGCGCGGCGGGCGTCGCGATCGTCGGCAGCGCGCAGGAGCTTGTCACGGCTGCAGATGTGATCATCAAGGTCCGCCCGCCCTCCGATGATGAAGCTACTTTACTTTCGCCTGGAAAGACCCTGATCTCGTTCTTTTATCCCGCGGCGAACCAAAAGTTGCTCGAACGTGCAAGAGCTTCCGGCGCGAACGTCATCGCCATGGACATGGTGCCGCGCATCAGCCGCGCACAGAAGATGGATGCTCTGTCCTCGATGGCGAATATCGCTGGCTACCGGGCTGTCATCGAAGCGGGTGCAAATTTCGGGCGCTTCTTCACCGGGCAGATCACCGCGGCCGGCAAAGTACCACCGGCAAAGGTGCTGATCATTGGTGCCGGCGTGGCGGGGTTGGCGGCGATCGGCACCAGCGTCAGCCTCGGCGCGATCACCTACGCCTTCGATGTCCGGCCTGAGGTGGCCGAACAGATCGAATCGATGGGAGCTCAATTCGTCTATCTCGACTTTGACGCACAACAGAGCGACGGCGCAGCGACGGGTGGATATGCGGCGCCATCGTCGCCGGAGTTCCGCGAGAAGCAGCTGTCCAAGTTCCGCGAGCTTGCTCCGGAGATCGACATCGTCATCACGACCGCTTTGATACCGGGCCGCGACGCTCCGAGACTCTGGTTGGCAGACATGGTCGAGTCGATGAAACAAGGATCCGTCATCGTCGATCTCGCTGCGGAACGCGGAGGAAACTGCGAGCTCACGGTCATCAATCAAAAAGTGGTGTCGGACAATGGTGTGACAATCATCGGCTATACGGACTATCCGAGCAGGATGGCAGCCCAGGCATCGTCGCTTTATTCAACCAACGTCCGGCACATGATCGCCGACCTTACTCCGCGCAAGGATGGTGTGATCGTTCACAGCATGGATGACGATGTTATCCGTGGCGCAACTGTGACGTTTCGTGGTGACATCACCTTCCCTCCGCCACCGCCCAAGGTGCAGGCGATTGCCGCGCAGAAGCCGAAGGAGAAGACAAGGGAACTCACGCTCGAGGAAAAACGGGCTGCTGAACGCGCGTCCTTCCGCTCTGCTACACGCACGCAGGTCGGCCTGCTCTTAGTGGGAGGGTTCCTTATGGCATTGGTCGGTGCTTACGCGCCACCTGCTTTCATGGGGCACTTTATCGTGTTTGCCCTTGCGTGCTTCATCGGTTTCCAGGTGATCTGGGGAGTGAGCCATTCCCTCCACACGCCATTGATGGCAATTACCAACGCTATCTCCGGGATCATCGTGCTCGGCGCTTTTTTGCAGATAGGTTCCCCCGGCTGGCTGGTGCCGTTGCTCGGGAGCCTGTCGGTCTTGATCGCGACCATCAACATTGTCGGCGGGTTCATGGTGACCCGACGCATGTTGATGATGTTTCAAAAGTCCTGAGCGAGGAGGCTCCTATGACCATTGGAATTCAGACCGCCGCCTATATCGCGGCATCAGTCCTCTTCATTCTCGCGCTTGGCGGACTCTCCGGTCAGGAAAGCGCCAAGCGTGCCGTCTGGTATGGCATCACGGGCATGGGCATCGCGATCGTAGCCACCGTTTTCGGCCCAGGTGTCGGGCTGTCCGGAACACTCGGATTTGCTCTGGTTGTCGGTGCGATCCTCGGCACTGTTTTGGCGAAGCGTGTCGAGATGACGGGAATGCCGCAGTTGGTGGCGGCGCTGCACAGTTTTGTAGGCCTCGCCGCAGTGCTGATAGGCATCAATTCCGATCTCACCGCGCACACATTCGCAACTGCGGGCGACCAAGTCATTCATGAAGCCGAGATTTTTATCGGCGTCTTCATAGGAGCGGTCACGTTCACGGGATCGATTGTCGCCTACGGAAAGCTCTCCGGACGGATCGGCGGCAAGGCGCTGATCCTGGCCGGGCGCCACTTGTGCAACGCGGCCATAATTGTCATTTCGGTCGCGTTGATGATCTTCTACATGAACGACGCGGGACCCCTGACGCTATACCTGATGACTTTGATCGCATTCCTTCTCGGAGCACATCTGGTCATGGCGATCGGCGGTGCCGACATGCCCGTCGTGGTGTCGATGCTGAACTCCTATTCCGGCTGGGCGGCGGCGGCAACGGGCTTCCTGCTCGGCAACGATTTGCTCATTGTGACCGGAGCTCTGGTCGGATCGTCGGGTGCGATCCTGTCCTACATCATGTGCAAGGCCATGAATCGTAGCTTCCTCTCGGTGATACTTGGTGGTTTCGGCAGCTCCGCTGGGCCGCAGATGGAAATCACAGGCGAGCAGATCGCAATCGATGGCGACGGGGTTGCCGCCGCGCTCAACGACGCGCAAAGCGTGGTCATTGTACCGGGTTACGGAATGGCTGTGGCTCAGGCGCAGGCTGCGGTATCGGAACTGACGCGCAAGCTGCGCGCCGCCGGCAAGACCGTGCGCTTCGCCATTCATCCTGTGGCGGGTCGATTGCCTGGCCATATGAATGTGCTCCTTGCCGAGGCGAAGGTGCCTTACGACATCGTCATCGAAATGGACGAAATAAACGAAGACTTCCCGGAGACGGACGTCGTCATCGTCATCGGGTCGAATGACATCGTGAACCCGGCGGCGCAGGACGACCCGAACTCGCCGATCGCCGGCATGCCTGTTCTGGAGGTATGGAAAGCGAGGCAGGTGTTCGTCTCGAAGCGTGGACAGGGTACAGGATATTCGGGGATCGAAAATCCCCTGTTCTTCAGGGAGAACACTCGAATGTTCTATGGCGACGCGAAGCACTCCGTCAGCCAGCTAATCCCTCTGCTCAGGTAGATGTGAAAGAAGGCAAATTGGAAAAAGGCCGGGTCATCGACACCCGGCCTTTCTCTCTGCGCATCGTCTGGGAGGACGATTTCGAACTGAGCGCCTTCGCGTTCGTGGACCTTCTGATCCGTCACACCCTGGAACGCTCTCCGTCGGCCAGACATATCTCGACGAGCATGAGCTCGCGATCGGTCAAGCGTGACGGATAGATTTCTGAAAGCTTTTCCTCGTGCATCGGAACGATGCGGCGTTCGTCCATGCCGACGATTTTCAGCATCTCATCTGCGGACTCGATCAGGCGTGTCTGGCTGCCATTGGCGAGGCCGGGCGGTACGAAGCAAGGGTCATTTGCGTCCCCGCCGGTTAGATTGTTGTAGGTATAGATGACGTCGCCAGACAAAACATACTTGTCGGCTCCATCACCGGTCTCGACCACCACATATTGCGATCCTGCCGTGTGAGTGTCGAAGGCGGGATAGACGTGAATGCCGGGCACTAAATTCTCAACTTCCCCCTCCACCAGTTCAAGGCGGCCTTCGATGTTTGCCTGGGTCAAATAGAGGATGTCCGCCGGGTTCAATCCCGCCTGCAATGAACGGAAGCGGCGACCCTTTGCCAGAATCCACATCCAGGATTCCAATTCCTTTTTTTGAATGAAAATTTTCGCATTCGGAAAGAACTTTAGGCCGCCGATGTGATCGAAGTGGGCGTGCGTGAGGATGACATGGGTGACGTCTTGGGGCCTTATTCCGCACTCCCCGAGAACGACATCCGGAGACGTCCAACCTGTGACGCCGATTGAATTGGCGATCTTTCCTCCAAAATCGGCGGCATCGTGCCCGACATCCACCAGGACCACGGCGTCTGCTGTCTTGACGAGAATGTAGGCGAACGGCAGGTTCATTGTGCCCTGATTGTGTGCGCCATAAAACACTCCGCTGACCGGATGCACCGGGCTACGCGAGTATTCAAGCACCCAGATCGAATGTGCTCCCATGGTTTCCCTCCCCATTTTCAAATAGAGACCCTCCACAGCATGTGCTCGTATCGAAGGTCGTCGTGCCCAGAATGGCGGCCGAACGCTTCAGTTCGGTCGCCGCGTTTGCAAGCAAACGCAATAGCGTGGCGTCTGAGCCGAAGACGCCGCGCTGAAGCTGCCAATCCGCCTCTACAAGCAGGCGGTCGGTGTTTTCGAGATGACCCAGTGTATGGGTGTCGCGCGTGAGACCAAGTGAGACGGACCACACGTCACGAATGGAACGTTTTATGTCGGCGGCGCGGTCGGCGAGTTCGCCAGCCAGGAGGCGCATGCTCTTCTCCCTCGACGCCAAATGCATGAACGAATACACGGCGAGGAGCTCGCCATAGGTTCGCACGAGCGATTCGAGGTTTGCGCGCATCTCGCTCAACGCGACAGGATCAACGATCGCGTCACATTTGAAGCCGCGGCGACCCGGATCGCTGGTCATCATCGGCCAGCCGTCGGCAGAGGAGCGTTCGGCGGAAGAAGGCTCGCCTCCTTCAGGGCATCCCAAAATGCAAGGGGTATCGCCTCGTTAATCGCTTTGACGTTTTGGTCGACTTCAAATTGGCTCTTCGCGCCCATGACAAGAGTGGCCACCGCGGGGTGTGCATAGACGAATTGCATCGCCGCGGCAGGCAGGCTCACCGAATATCTTGAGCAAATGTTCTCGATAGCCTTCACCTTCTCGACGACGGCGGTGGGAACTTTGCCGTAATCGTACGTGGCCGTGGAGCCGCCAACTCCGGTCGCCAGAATTCCAGAATTGAAGATACCGCCCGCGATTACGGAGACGTTCCGCTGGAGCAACTCGTCGAACGCGGCCTCAAGAGGAGCATGGTTCAAGAGCGTGTAGCGGCCCGCAATCAGAGAGCAGTCGATCGGGAATTCACGTGCGACACCGACGACCGAGTCGGTTTCGTTGACGCCTAGGCCGATAGCTGAGACGGCACCAGTGGACCGAAGCTCGTCGAGTGCTTTGTAACCGGAGGCCCGAAGCTGATCCCAGTAGAACTCGCTCTCGTCGCCGTGCCAGGCGCGTCCGACGTCGTGCACCAGAAGGACATCGATATAGTCAAGCCCAAGACGCTGTTGGCTGTCTTCGAATGCACGCATTACGCCGTCGTAGGTGTAGTCGTAGGTGTCGAGAAACGGAAGCGGGTCGATCCAGTCGATGCCATAGACGGTCTCCAGCTTTTTCGTCCTGCTCGCAGGCTTCAACACGCGGCCGACCTTGGTGCTTACCACCACGTTTTCGCGAAGCTTGTTCGCTCGGAGGGCATGCCCGAGATAATGCTCGGATTTTCCGAAGCCGTACATCGGCGCGCAATCGAAGTAGCGGACTCCGGCCGAATATCCAGCCAGGATCGTCGCTTCGAATTCGTCGTAGGAAACGTCGGCATTAAAGCCAGAAAGTGGCACTGTGCCCAGCCCCAGCGAAGTCACCTGCACTTTGCTTTTTCCGAGCGGCCTAATTTCGAGTTCAGTCATGTAGGCATCCTTGAGATGGCGATGATGTCGAGACGACCTCGTGTCAACGTTGCCGTCTTTGTTTCGGGTAAGGCCCCGCGCCGATATGCGTGTTTGAAGGCGCGTCAGACCACGACGCGCCAGCCCTAAATCTCGGTGGACAACCTCCTCGGTCTGACTCCTCAATCAGTAAGGTGTAAGGTATAAGGTCATACCTTTATATGCAAGCCTTTTTTGGGCGCGCAGTGCTTCGATATGAATTGGTCCCCTACGCGCACCGCGGCGCGGCAGCCCGCCTCAACCGATCGTTGATTGCTCTGCCAATGCCGACCAGAGGCACCGGGGCAAATGCGATTACGTCGCCCGGCTTGGATAGGGCGTCAGCTTCAACCATGACGATGTAGAGGTTGCGAGCAGCTTCCTCGAGGTCGCCAGAGCTGGACAGCGTCAACCGGCAACCCTGGCTGTCTGGCCCAAAGCCGACCCAAACCATGCCGCCGGTCGGAGTGTTGACATTCATCTGAACTGCGGCTTCGGGAGCGTAGTGGCTCTTCAGTTGGCCGGGGACTGAGACTTTGTCCGGCTTGCTATCCTCGTCCATCCGACCTAGTAGCGTTTCCAGCGCCTCTTGGGGAACAGACCCGTGGCGTAGAATAATGGGGGAGCCGACCAAAGACAGGATGGTGGATTCGAGGCCGTGATCGCATGTGTCTTCTTCCACGATGCCCGATATACGTCCGTTCAACTGACGGGCGACCTCCGCGAACCGCGTCGAGGTGATCTTCCCCGAGCGATTGGCCGAAGGCGCTGCCACCGGAAACCCAACCGCTCGGATCAATCGCTGCGCGACTGATGACGACGGAAACCGGATTGCGACGTTTGTCATGCCTGCCGTGACGGCGGATGCGAGCCCCGCGTCCGCCCGCTTGGGCAGAAGCAATGTCAGAGGTCCCGGCCAAAAGCTGGCGGCAACCACCTCCGCTTTCCGACTGAAATGTGCCATCCTCCGGGCCATTTCCAAGTCCGAGACGTGGATGATCAGCGGGTTATGCCGTGGGCGTCCCTTTGCTTCATAGATTCGCTCGATCCCAGCTGGGTTGCTAGCGTCCGCTCCCAGCCCGTATACCGTCTCGGTCGGAAAAGCTACGACTTCGCCATTTCGCATCAGATGTGCGGCAGCTTCAATCGCGCTATCGCTTACGTCAAACCGGCGGGTGACCGTCATCAATTTCCTCGCGTTGGTTCTGGAGCGATCACCTGCAATTGTGTGGTCCACTCAATGACGGAAGATCTCCATAGGCTACCGACGCATTCCCACCCGCTATCGGAGCAGCTTCTCGACGCAGTTAAGCAAGCACGATTTTGCGTTCTTCCTAACAATCCCAAACTCGTACCGGTGGGCCAAACTCAATTCAAGCCGACCACGCTGTGCGGCACATATGGCTCCTCGAGTTCACGGATCTCGCCATCGCTCAACTTGACCTCCAACGAAGCGACGGCGTCTTTCAGATGCTGAAGCTTGGTAGCGCCAACAATTGGAGCCGTTACGCCCGCCTTGAGGTTCAGCCACGCCATCGCAACGAGAGAGCGCGAGACGTTCTTTTCCTGTGCTATCTTTGAGACGACGTCCACCACACGCCGATCCGCCGCGTCCGCGTGGCCGTAGAACCGGGCCGTCACATTGTCGGTCTGAGACCTCAAGCTGCTTTCCTCCCAGGGGCGGCTGAGGCGGCCACGAGCCAGTGGGCTGAACGCGATGATACCGACACCTTCTGATTTGCAGAGAGGTAACATCTCCCGCTCCTCCTCGCGATAAAGGAGGTTCAGCTGAGCTTGCATCGAAACGAAGCGAGACCATCCGGCAGCGTCGGACTTGTAGAGTGCGCCTGCGAATTGCCACGCGTAGCAGTTGCTTGCCCCGATGTAGCGGACCTTTCCGCTCCGGACCAGATCCGTCAGCGCTTCCAAGGTCTCCTCGATGGGCGTAGAGTTGTCCCAGAAATGAATCTGGTAGAGATCAATGTAGTCGGTCCCCAGGCGCTTCAGGCTCGCCTCGGCCTCTGCGATTATTGCTTTGCGAGAGAGTCCGATCGCATTCGCTCCATTGCGCATCTTTGCGTAAACTTTGGTGGCAATGACGACTTCGTCACGAGGCACCATCTCTCTCAGCAACCTGCCCACGATCTCCTCGCTGGTGCCGTCCGAGTAGGCGTTGGCCGTGTCGAAACAATTAATGCCCAGCTCGAGCGCCTCCTTGATGAAGGGCCTGCTGTCCTCTTCGGATAGTGTCCATGCATGATTGCCACGATCGGCTACGCCGAAACTCATGCATCCAAGAACCAGTTGCGAGATTTTCAGACCTGACCGGCCAAGTTGACGGTATTCCATCCTGTCATCTTCCTTCTGATACGGTTTTCGAGCCGAACTTAGCAAGCGCCTGCGCCAGCTCGGGGTGGGATTTGGCATATTCGTGGAGATCAACTCCGGCGACTGCGGCCTCCCACGCCGCACGGACCGCTCTCACGCCCGCGGACGGCCCGCCGGGATGGCTGACGACGCCACCACCGCAAAGATACAGGTGGTCGACCGTTTGACCGGTTCTTCGATAGGTCTCCGGTGCCTGTCCGCCCCACTGCCCGGAACAAACGACCGGCAGAGGACGATCGGTCTCTCTAAAGATCGGTTTCTGGAGATCGTGGAACGACTGGATGAACGAGTCGTCCGGTTCCCAGTATTTGGCAGCGATGCCGTTGATTTGGAATTGGTCGACGCCGAGTAGTCGCCAGAGCTGCTGATAGACCGAGAAGTCGAACCCAAGACCCGGATGGCGAGTGAGAAGATCCCAGCCGTTCCGATGGGCATGCAACACTAGCGATGAGCGTCGACGCAGAAACAGGAAAGCGCCCATCCCGATCGAATTAATGTTGATCACCGCGGCGTTGCCGCCCTCACGCACCACCATGTCGTGCTTGCGGACCATCTCGTCGGGATCGACATCGGAAATACCGAAGGCATACATCACCTTCTTACCCGTACGCTGCTCTTCGTCACGGATGATCGGCATGATCGCTTTCACCCGTGCCTCCAACGAGGAGTACGGCGGCGACATCAGCTTCTCGTCATCCTTGATGAAGTCGACGCCGGACGCAACCAGATCGGCGACCACTTCCGCTGTCTCGTGCGGGGTAAGGCCAAGCGCGGGCTTGATGATCGTGCCGATGATTGGCCGGTTATAGACACTCGTAAGTCGCCGGGAGCCGTCAATCCCGAACTGGGGGCCAGGGTAGAGGCCGTCGAACTCCGGCGGCAACTGCAGGCCGACAATCCGCAGTCCGGTAAACCCCTTGATCGACCAAACGCCACCAAGCGCAATCGTCGTCAGAGCCGATAGATCGGTGCCGACCGCTTCAAGCGGATAGGCGATCGTGGCCTGAGCGCGATTGAACGCTCTCCCCTCAAATGGAAGAGACGGCACGTCGATCCCATCCAGCTTCTCGAACGCCACGATCCTGGCGGCCGCGCGGGCTTTGAGCTCCGGCGTCTCGCCCGGCAACTCAACAAACGTTCCGGTGGATTGGTCGCTCGCTATCTTTGCGGCCAATGTCTCAGTGCTCCCCGCCGTTTCGATCCGGTAAGTGACCAGGATGTCGGAGGGCCTCGGTTGAGCCAATTCTACCGTCATGAGAGTCACGTCGTCGGCACTGGCGCGGCTGCGGGGATAAGGCCGGACGACTTCAAATCGTCCCAGAAAGCGGCCGGGATTGGGGTGGAGATCGCAGCGACATTGGCAGTCACATGTTCCGGTGTCAGTGCGCCTTGCACCACCGCGGTCACCGCTGGATGTGCGTAAACGAACTGAGTGGCGGCGGTTGGAAGCGACACGCCGTGCCGTTCGCACACAGCCTCGAGCGCTTCGACCTTACGGACGATCGCTTCAGGCGCGGGCTGGCAATCATAGGTCCGCGTCGTCGTCATCGACTTGCTGCCCTCGGCGAGAATGCCCGAGTTGTAGATGCCGGCGGCGATGATGCCGATGCCGCGACGCTGCATTTCGGGGTAGAAATGGTCGAGCGCGCCATGGTTCAGAAGAGTGTAGCGTCCGGCCACCATGGAGCAGTCGAGGTCGAACTCCTCCGCCACCTGCAGGACCGAAGCGGTCTCGTTCACACCGAGGCCGATCGCCTTGACGGAACCTGTCCGGCGCAACTCGTCGCACGCCTTGTAGCCGCTGGCCCTAAGCGCCGACAGATGCGTGTCGTACGCTTCACGATGCCATTCCCCGCTCACGTCGTGGAGATAGAGGATATCGATGTGGTCCATCCCCATACGCTGCTGACTGTCCTCGAACGCACGCATGATGCCATCGTAAGAATAGTCGTACTCGTCGACGAACGGCAGCGCCTTAACCCAGTCGATGCCGTACAGGCTTTCGGCACGCTTGGCGCGGCTTTCCGGCTTGAGGATGCGTCCCGCCTTGGTGCTGACGACGACCTTGCCCACGAGATCGTTGTTCCGCAGGACATGGCCGAGGGAGTGTTCCGACTTTCCCAGCCCGTACAGAGGTGCCGTGTCGAAGTAACGGACACCCAGCTCATAGGCCTCGAGAACCACCGCCTCGAATGTCGGGAAGCTGACGTCGACATTGCAGCCTCCGAGCGGCGACGTTCCCAGCCCGAGCGAGGTGAGCGTCACATCCGTCTTTCCAAGTTTTCTTTCCAACATGGTGGTCGATCCTATTTCCCTGTCTTGTAAGGCGGGCGGCCCGCGCGGGCCGTCCGCCATTTTCCAATTACATGTACTTTTCTACGTTGGTGGAATCGAGGATCAGCCACGGCACGGTGTAGTCCTTCTGGGTGCCGTCTTTCCATTCCATCAGCGAGCCCCAGATTTCGGACTGCGGCTTGTAGCTTTCGCCCTTGATCGCGCGAAGGGCCAGGTCGACCGCGCCCTGGCCTTCGGCACGGGCGTATTTGTAAAGGCTGACCGCCATCTCGCCCTTCTTCACGGCCCGCTTGGCGTCCGGAATACCGTCGATCGCCAGGACGGGAACCGTCTTCAGGTCGATGCCGGAGCTCTTCATCGCTTCAATCGCACCCAGCGCCATTTCGTCGTTCTCGGCGAGGACGCCGTTGATCTGGCCCGGATGCGCGAGCAGCCAATTCTCCATAAGAGCCTGACCTTCGGCTCGGCTCCAGTTGCCGGTCTTGTTCTCGATGAGCTTGAGGTTCGGGAATTTGGCCAGGCCAGCGTCGATGCCGGCGCGGCGCTCGATCTGGGCCGACTGGCCGATCGGTCCTTCCATGAGGACGACGTTGCCCCCGTTTGGAAGGCGCTTGCCGAGCTCGTCAGCAATGATACGGCCGCCTTCGGTATCGTTGACGATGATCGACGCGGTGTAGTTCGTCGACTTCGTCTTGAGCGCCGACACGATCAGCGGGATTTTCGCTTCGGCGGCCTTGTCGATCGGCGGTGCCGAGGCCTCAAGATCGAACGGAGCCATGATGATCGCATTGAACTGCTGGGTGATTGCAGTGTCGATCTGGTTGGCCTGGGTCAGGGGGTCGTACTTGCCGTCGAAGACGGTGATCTCGACCTCGCCGGACTTCACGGCGGGGTGGTTCTTGATTTCCGTCGACCACGCCTTCATGTATTCGCCAGACTCACCGAACGACAGGGCTGCGATGCGGATCTTGTCTTGCGCGACCGCCCATTTCGGTCCGGTCAGTGTCGCCGCGGCGAGTGCCAGTCCCACACCTGCCTTGAGCAGGCTCCTCCTAAACGTCTGCATTTTATTGATCTCCTCTGGTTTAAAAACTGCCCGAACACGGCTTGCATGACCGGGCATTGTCGCCGACCTCGTCGGCGGCAATTCCGAAATTCGTCATTTGCGGATTTGATCGGCGATGACCGCGACCACGATGATGGTGCCCTTGAGCACCTGCTGGTAGTAGGACGACACCCCCATCAGATCCATGCCGTTATTGATGGTGCCAATGATCAGCGCGCCGATCAGAGTGCCAAGCAATGACCCACGGCCGCCTGCGAGGCTGGTGCCGCCGATGACGACGGCGGCGATGGCGTCGAGCTCGTAGCCAATACCCGCCTGCGGCAGCGCCGCGGTTGTCCGCGCGGTCAACACAAGCCCAGCCAGGCCGGCCAAGAGGCCTGAGATGACGTAGGTCGCGCCGACGATGATTTTCGTCGAGATGCCGCTCGTACGCGCTGCTTTCTCATTGCCGCCGACAGCGTAGACGTAGCGACCGAAGGTCGTGTAATTCAGAACGACCCATCCGATGATGAATACGAGAAACAGGATGATAATCGGAACCGGGATGTACATGACCTGGCCCGAGCCGATCCACTTGTAGGCGTCGGAAAGATTGGGGATCGGGCTTCCTTGGGAGAAGATCAAGGTCAGACCGCGGGCCACGCTCAACATTCCAAGCGTCACCACGAACGGCGGAACCTTGATTGCCGCCACGAGGACGCCGTTCACCAGGCCGAGGCCCGCGCCCACAGCAAGTCCGGCCAAGATGCCGATGAGGACGAAGTGCTCGTTCGTTTCGGTGACCAGGCTCGCAGCAATCATGCCGGCAATTGCCATGACCGAGCCTACGGACAGGTCTATGCCTTTGGTCAGGATCACGAAGGTGACACCGATCGCCAGAATGCCGTTGATCGACGACTGGCGAACCAGATTCAGCCAGTTCGGCCAACTCATGAAATACGGGCTGGCGAACGAAAAGAACGCGACGATCAGGAAGAAAACCACGACAATACTGAATTGCCGTATGATCTCTCCGGCACGGAAGCTTCCTGATTTTCCAATAGCGATTGTATTCATTACTCGAATCCTCCCATTGACCGATTGGCGCTGTCGATCAGCTCGCCAAATCCATGAGCGTCTGTTGTGATGCCTCGGCACCGTCGATTATGTTGACGAGCTGCCCCTGCTTGAAAATCGCGATCCTGTCGCTCAGCTGCATGATCTCCGGTGCCTCGGAAGAAACTACGAGTACGCCGTTACCCTTTGCCGCGAAGTCGCGCAGGAACGCGTAGATCTCCTGTTTCGAACCTTCATCGATGCCGCGCGTCGGCTCGTCGCAAATCAGGAGCTTCGGATTCGTCAGGAGGCATCTGGCCAGCACGACTTTCTGCTGGTTTCCGCCCGACAATGTTTCGACGGCGACGTCCGGCGAGGCCGATTTGATCCGCTGGGAGACGATCATGTCTCGGACCGCGCTGCGCTCTTTGTCACCTCGGATAAAACCGCTGACAGCCATCAAGGCGAGCGAGGAGAGCGTAATGTTATGAGCAATCGACGCCGACAACACGAGCCCGCTATCCTTACGGTCCTCGGTCACCATAGCCATTCCACGTTGGATCGCTTCCTTCGGGCTGCCCGGTCTCACCCTGCCGCCGTTGAAAACAACCTCACCTCCAGTCGGCGAATGCAGTCCAAATATCGTCTCGAGGAATTCGGTTCGTCCGGACCCGAGTAGCCCGTAGATGCCGACCACTTCACCCGATGCCACCTCCAACGAGATGTCCCGAAAGTGGGTACCTCTGGCCAGATTCGAGACTGAAAGAAGGATCGGCGCGTCTTCGAGAGGCTTGCCCTTTTCGACCAGCTTGACTTCTCGGCCTACGATCTGTGTCACGAGATGACGACGGTCGATGTCCTTAATATTTCCGGTCTCGATAAAACGGCCGTCACGGAATACCGTGTATTCATCCGCAATCTCGAAGATTTCGGTGAGTTTGTGCGACACGTAGATAATCGCGGAACCACGCGCGGTGAGTTTACGGAGCGCGTTGAACAAGACGTGGACTTCGTGTTCGCCGATCGCCGAAGTCGGCTCGTCCATAATGACGATATGCGCGCGGTAGCTGAGCGCCTTGGCGATTTCAACGAGCTGAACCTGGGCGAGGCTCAGTTCCCCCATCTTCTTACGGGCGTCGACGTCGAAACCCAGTTCATCAAGGAAAGCTTGAGCGTCCTTGCGCATCTGAGCGAAATCGACAAAAACGCCAAGTCTCTTCGGTTCACGGCCAAGGTAAAGGTTCTCGGCGACGGTCATCTCGGGAACGGGAGAAAGCTCCTGGGTGATAATGGCGATCCCGTGGCGCAGAGCGTCCGCCGCGCTTTTGAAGTCGACTTGTTCGCCATCGATCTCAACTGTTCCTCCATCGCGGCGGAGCAATCCCATCGTGATATTGAGAAAGGTCGACTTGCCCGCTCCATTACCACCGCACAAAGCATGGACCGTGCCGGCCTTTAGGGTCAGTCGTCCGTCGACCAGCGCCGGAACACCGTTGAACGACTTTTGCACGCCCTCAGCCCGGAGAAGCATGCGTTCCGGCGAAGCAAGCGCGGGTGACAGGGCTTCAATCTTCTCAGTTGCGTTGACCATGATATGACGTCATACCTCATAAAACCGAAAACTACGCCGCTGTAAGCGCGCGGCATTCGCGCTGGCTCTAGGCGCTCTCCAATCCCAGGATCGCGCGCGCCTCGTCCGGTGTGGCAGGATCGCGCCCAACTTTCTGGGCGACCTCCACAGCACGGGATATGATCTCTGCGTTCGTGGGTGTGCCGAACTCACGATAGGGGTAATCGCCGATGCCAATCGCCATATGGCCGCCCAGTCGGCAAATCGCAGGAGCGATGTTCAGTAGATTGCCTCCCAGGCAATTTACCGTCCACTCGATGGGCCGGTCGTCTGGCAGGAATGCAAGATGCGCCATGAGACCAGCCTCGGTGGGGGGATGACCGGTGATGTACCGCCCTCCAGTAAGGTGGAGGAGAAAGTAAGCAGGACCCCTTACGAGACCGGCATCCATCATGGCAACGGCGCGCCGTGTAAATCCAACGGACCAAGAGACCAGTTTCGGCTTCACGCCTCTCTCGGCTAGGACCCGCGCATAATGCGCGAGGCTTTCGGTTGTGTTCAGATAGAGCCGCTCGGGATTTTCAAAGGTGCGCTGTTCGGCGTCCCAAAGTTCGAGATTGGCCGATCCGGTATCGATCGGAGCGATGTCGGGCCGCGTGGCAGGGTCTAAGGCCAGGGTTGCAACCGTGTCGATGCGCTTCTTGGCGTCGGAGTCATTCGAAATGAAGCCAAGAGTGGGGAGGATCAGCAGATCGGTTGCGCCCCTGACTTGACGGATGACTTCGGCATTCGCTTCGACTGTGTTCGTCGCGCCTCCGTCGGGTGTTCTCGCGTGGTAATGGAGGATCGCCGCTCCCGCCTTCCGAGCCGCAATGGCGGCCTCAACGATCTCGTCGGCGGTGTATGGGATATTTGGATTGGAGGTACGCGGAGCGTACTCGTTGACCCTAGCTTCGAGGATGATCTTCTTTTGCATCGCCCGATCCCTTATGCCGCTACTGAACCAACAGTGCCCGCCTTGGCGCGGAGGAAGAAGTCATCGGCACCGATCTGTCCGCCCTTCAGCATGACTTCGAGGCCATCGATCTCGGCGTCCCCTGGCGCCTCAAGGCGGCAGACGTGGCAATTCTGAACCTCATCGAAAACTGCGATCTCGAGCGCTTCCGCTCCGACTGTCCGTACCGCGTAGCTCGAACTGTCCCCGCCGGAGAAAACGATGCGGGGCAAGGAAATGACGCGGCGCACGGCCCGAGCAACGTCGCAGTAGATGGCTCCCAAGCGTTCCGCCGGCACATCGCCACCGGTCACGCGGCCCGACTCTCCGCGGGCCGTGTAGATGATTGTGGGGCGGCCACGATCAAGGCCTTCGACCGCCCTTAGAGCGACCTCCCGGGCAACAGCCACAGCCTGGTCGTCGGACTCAATCTTCGAAACATCCAGGTGGACCATCTTCCAGCCCGCAGCTTCCGCCGCCGCGATCTGGCGTCCAGTCTGGAGGGCGCAGCTGCCGGATAGCACCAGGAGATTTTCGACCCCGGTGATTTCGGTCTTCACCGGCATGGACGAAGTTAGCAGCCCCAATCGTGCCCAAAGCGCTCCAAGTTGTTGCGCAAGGCCTTGAGCTGCAAGCGCAAACATAGGGAGCTTGGGATACCGCGCCCAAAGCAAATCTGCGACAGCAGCGAGATCAGTGTTTTCGAGGCCATCGAAAATGACCCCTGCCCCCTCTTGAAAAGCCTTAAACACGCGCTCGTCCATGGCTGAACGGTTGCGGATCACGGGCAGCGTGACATTGATGAATTCCCTGTCCGTCTGCCCGGCCAGATGCATGCGCAAATCGGCCTCGTGCATCGGCGTCCTGGGATGGCACGACATGCTTGGGTGACGGTCAAGCCGCTCGATCCTGTCGGCGAAGCGCGCGAAATGATTTCCGAAACAGGTGTAACGCCCGAAGTCCGGAGTCGCAGCGAGGACCGAAACGTCCCTTTTTCCGAAGTGGACCGCGGCGCGCTCCAGCACGGCACCGTAGCTTCCAACGGTCGGCGACGAGTCGAACGTCGAGCAGATCTTGTATTGAATGAACGGACTGTCGAGGGTGCGGATGATCGAAAAGGCGCTGTTGAGTTCCTCATCGAGTTCAACTCCCGACAATGCCCGCGCGGTGCCGGCGAAACCAAGAACGTCATAGGATTGAGAATCCGCGGCCGCTTTCTCCACGGAAGGACGCGCCAGATACAGCTTGCCCTTCACACCGCTCCGACGGAACTGCGCCAGATTTTCGGACGAGCCCGTGAAGTCGTCGCCGTAAAACACGGCCTTGAGCCTACCAGCTGATGTCATCGGTTTCTCCCAATCTCCCGGCCGAGGATATCTGCCTCCGGTACTTCGGCCGTGCTCCACTCTTGACAATACTAATAGAAGCGGCTCATAACTCTGTCAAGGTCATACCTTATACCTCATACCTTATATCTCGAAAATGGAGGACAGAATGAGACTCTCTGGACGCACCGCGGTGGTGACCGGCGCAGGCCGAGGCATTGGACTAGCGATCGCCGAAGCCTACATTCGCGAAGGCGCGAACGTAGTCATCGTCGACCGGGATCGGGAGGTTGCCAACGAGGCGGCGGCGCGGCTGGGTGATCACGCGCTCGCCGTTCAAGCCGATATTTCGGTCAACGAAGATGTCGAGTCGATCGTTAAGGAAACGCTCGGCCGATTCGGCACGGTCGAGATTCTCGTTAACAACGCCGGCGTGGGGGCGACCACGCTGTTCCTCGAAAGCTCAAGGGAGGAATTCGAGCGCGTTGTCCGGATCAACCTGACGGGGACATTTCTCGTGGCGCAGGCGTTCGCGCGGATTATGGCGGCCAAAGGCTATGGGAGGATCATCAACATTGCTTCACTCTCCGGTCAGAAGGGCGGTGTTGGCCGTTCGGCTTATGGTGCCTCAAAGGCAGGCGTCGAGCTCCTCACCAAGGTGATGGCGGTCGAACTCGCGGAATCAGGCATCAATGTGAACAACATTGCGCCCGGTCCGATATTGACCGAAGTGTCGAAGGTCATGCATACCGTCGAAACGCGCGAAGCCTATCATCGACTTGTTCCGCAACGCCGTTACGGCGAGCCCTCGGAGATCGCCGACGCCGCGGTGTTCCTGGCGAGCGACGATGCTGCCTACATCACCGGGCACACCTTGAACGTCGATGGCGGATTCTTGGCCGCTGGCCTGATGTTCCCGTTCGACCCGAAAGCCTCGAAGCGACTGGGACAAATCAGCGAGTAGCCTCGATAAGTGGCCAGCTCGACCGTTGGGCATTTGTCGCAAAACGCAAAACGCGGTATGACCTCGTACCTTCCTCAATTCTGAATGGAGCGTGACCAGGAATGCTGTCTGTTGATCCCAAAAAAATCCCAAGCAGGTTGGACATAGCGCTCGACTATATTACGGGCGAAATTGCCAATGGAAACCTTGGGCCCGGTGACAAACTTCCCAATGAAAAGGAGCTGGCCCAGCTTCTCGGCATCAGCCGCACGCCGATCAGAGAGGCGATCAAGACCCTTGCGGTGTCGGGGCTCGTGGAGACGCGCCATGGATTCGGCAACTACATCCGCAAGGATGAAGGCCTTCCGGCGATGCCGCTCGCGATGTTCCAGCTCTACCTTCAGAGTTCGACACCCGAAATGCTGATGGAGCTGCGGTATATTTTCGACCGCAACTGTTCGGAACTCGCCTCGTTGCGGCGCACGGACGAAGATCTCGCCACCATGAGGGAGTGCATCGACCGCCTGAGAAGGCTATCCGATGATCCGAACTCCGCGATTGAAGACCTCCTCAAGGCCGACCTCGATTTCCACCGCGCCATATACAAGGCCGCCGGCAACCCATTGATCGTGGTGATCGCCGACTTCGTCCTGACCATGGTCGCGCCGTGGGTGCAGAAGTCGCTCGAGGTCAGCGGCAAGTGGCGTGCTGTCGGTCTGCATGAACGCATGTTCGAAATGATCCGCGACAGGAAGACCGGCGATCTTAGCCGCGAGAGCGTCGAGGAAAACATGGAACACTTTCGCACGTCGTTGCTGAAATGACGACTTGAGCCGGAGGACAGCGCGTCGCGCGTCCCGCCGTTCCGCCCAGGCCGCACTGCCGCCGTCACGGGGTGCTGCCCCGGGCACCTAAACTCCGCGGCGCTCGATGAGAGGCGCATCGAATGGGCAGCCGGCGACATAGAGAACCACCCTTCCCTATCGCGTTGCGCGGGATGTTGGCCCGATCGTCAGCATGATCGACGGGGCCGAACTCGCGGCGGCGTTGAAGCTGCCGCACTCGCCTCGCGGACAGCCAAACGCCGTGCCGATCGACTAACTGCGAGAAATCGGCGCGCTGGCATGATATTTGTTGTCCAGGTTGTCAATCGCCCTGACATTGCCCGCAGATTGGCCACCTTCATCGAACGTTTTACCCAGGAACATGTCGGCGATCGCCTTGGCATGCTCCGATCCTATCACACGGGCACCCATCGTGATGATCTGCGCGTTATTCGACAGGGCAGCCCGCTCGGCGGAGTAGGTATCATGCGTCAGAGCGGCCCGGATGCCGGGAACCTTATTCGCTGCGATGCAGACGCCAATTCCGGTTCCACAAACGAGAATGGCCTTGTCATACGTGCCATCGAGAACGCCCGAGGCCACGCGTTCGGACAGATTGGCATAAAAGGCATCGGGGCCCGAATCGGTCCTTGATACCTCATAAACGTCGAAGCGGCCTTTCAGGTGTTCGGCCAAAACCTTGGCGAGACCTTCGCCAGCGCTGTCTCCTGCAACGGCAACCTTCATGTCCTTCTCCTTAGAGTTTGGCGGCGCATTTCCCAAGGATGTCGAGGTAGGTCTCGACGTTCCATGCCGAACGGCCTATGAAAAGCCCGTCAACATGCGGGCTCGAAATCAGTTCTTCGCAATTTTGCGGGTTGACCGAGCCGCCATACAGGCAGGGCACTTTCCGGCCGATTGCCGCCTCGGCGACCGCAATAATTTCGGCGTGACGCGCGTCAGCGTAGTCAGCGGTCGCCGGAACGCCCGTCTCACCGATCGCCCAGACGGGCTCATAGGCAAAGAGGATCTCCGCCTCCTTCTGCGCAGCGGTCAACTTCGAAAGCGCGCCACGCACCTGGGTAGCCAGAATTTTCGAAGCGTTTCCGCTGTCGCGGTCTCTCAACGTCTCGCCTATGCAGATCAGCGGAATGAAACCGTGCCGGACGGCGGCCTCTGTCTTCAACGCCACTGTTTCGTCAGTCTCGCCAAAATGTTCACGTCGCTCGGAGTGGCCTAGTTCGACCAGATCAAGCTTGCAGTCCTTCAGCATCAGCGGCGAGACTTCGCCCGTCCACGCGCCCCGCTCGGCCCAATGCATATTCTGGGCGCCGACCTTTACGGAGGTCTCTGCAAGCATCGCCTTGACCTCGCGAAGAACCGTGAAAGCCGGAATGACGAAGCGCTGGATGCGTGGATGATCCGTCGAGCCTGACTTGAGACCGCGCACAAATTGCTCGGCGTCGGCAAGCGCCTTGTTCATCTTCCAGCTGGTGCCAATCCAGATGCGTTTCTTCTCGGTCATGTCCCGCTTCACCGCGTTTCCATTTCAGTTGAGATTGCAGGACCTATAGCGACCCGGCGCGATACCGCTTCGCCATTTCTGCAAGTGGGATGACGTTGATCGAGCTTGCGCGCCCGGCCGTTCCGAAGGCCTCGAATCTCTCGCGACAAAGCTTTGTCAGCGCCGTCATTGCAGGCTTCAGATACTTACGAGGATCGAATTCTGTCGGGTCCTCGGCAAGCACTCTGCGTACCTGGCCCGTCATCGACATACGGCAATCCGTGTCGATGTTGACCTTTCGCACGCCGTGTCGGAATCCCCGCAAGATTTCCTCGAGGGGCACACCCCAAGTTGGCTTCATCCGGCCGCCGAACTGATTGAAGATTTCCTGCAACTCCTCCGGCACGCTCGAAGAACCATACATGACAAGATGCGTGTTCGGCAGCTTCCGGTGGATCGCCTCGATTACGTCCATTGCGAGAACATCGCCGTCCGGCCTGCGTGAGAATTTGTAGGCGCCGTGGCTCGTTCCCATTGCGACGGCAAGCGCGTCCACCTTCGTCTCCTTGACGAATTTCGCGGCCTCGTCCGGATCGGTCAGAAGCTGATGCGGATCCAGCTTGCCTTCAACGCCGTGACCATCTTCGGCCTCGCCCATACCGGTCTCCAGCGAGCCTAGGACACCAAGCTCCCCTTCAACCGAGACGCCTGCCCAATGAGCGATATCGCTGACGTCTTTCGTGACCTTGACGTTATAGTCCCAATCCGCCGGCGTCTTTCCGTCCGCGCGGATCGACCCGTCCATCATCACTGACGTAAAGCCATGTTGGATTGCAGTGACGCAGGTGCTGGGTTCATTCCCGTGGTCGAGATGGACGCACACCGGAATATGCGGGTAGATCTCCGTCACCGCATCCATCATGTGTTTGAGCATGATGTCGTTGACATAGGCCCGCGCCCCACGGCTCGCCTGCAGAATGACAGGCGAATCCGTGTCATCTGCCGCTTCCATAATGGCGAGCGCCTGCTCCATATTGTTGATGTTGAACGCCGGGACGCCGTAGCCTTGTTCTGCAGCGTCGTCCAACAGTTGGCGAAGAGTAATCTTGGCCATGAAATCTCACTCGCTGGTTGGATTGGAATTGAGATAGCTTGCGATCAATTCGACCTCGGTCGCCGAACCGAAGACCAGCGGCGTGCGGCAGTGGTGGGAGGTCGGGACCTTGTCCAAAATCGCTGAAGTGCCATCCGTCGCCAGCCCTCCAGCCTGCTCCATCAGGAACGCGATGGGGTTTGCCTCGTAAACCAGGCGAAGCCGCCCATTTTGGTACCCCGGTCGCTTGTCGGCGGCGTAGAAAAATACACCACCTCTGAGCAGGATCCGGTGGAGCTCGCCGACGGCGGACCCGAGCCAGCGCATGTTGAAATCGCGGCCACGCGCTCCGTCCTTGCCAGCCAAACAATCCTGAAGATACAAGCTCAGACCAGGTTGAAGGTGGCGGTGGTTGGAGGCGTTATATGCAAGCTCCGAAGTGTCGCGAGGTATTTGGACCTGCCTTCTCACGATCAAGAACTCGCCGGTCTGCGGATGCATCGTTGCCAGCAGGACACCCTCTCCTACCGCGAAGCCCAGATCCACCGTATTGCCGAAGGACACATAACCCGCGGCGACCTGTCGCTTTCCGGGGAGCAGAAAAGGGTCTTCCCCTTCGCTAAGTGGGAGGATCGAGAAGATCGTCCCGACGGGTGTGCCCAATCCGACATTCCCTGAACCGTCGATCGGATCGATCGCGACGGCGAAACGCTGCCCCTTAAACAGAAGCGGCGCGTCGGCCTCCTCGGACAAGACCTGCGCAGCCCCTGCTCGTTCCAGAATCTCGAGGAACAATTCGTGCGACGAGACGTCGATGGTCTTTTGCGCATCTCCGTCGGAATTGGCTCCGACCAGCCGCGCAGGATCGCCCTCGAGAGAACCCGCCGCGATGCGCTCGGACAAAAGACATGCGGCATCCAAGACACCGTTGATCAATGCCGCCACGCCCTGTCGGGCCGTGTCCTCAGCGGCCCAGGTCGAAAGGTACGCATCAACCGATCCATGCAGGACTTGGGCTTGGTCGTTCGCGAGAGTTAGCGGCGCGCTCATTCGTCACCCCTCACCCTTGCGACGGCGCGAGCGACGATCGCCTCACGAGTGATCCCGAACTTTTCGTACAATGTCTCCGCCGGCGCGGAAGCGCCGAAGCCGGACATCCCGATCACGTCGTCTTCACTGTCGACATACCTGGTCCAGCCGAACTTCGAGAGCGCCTCCACGGCGATGCGTGGTGCGTCTCCCAGGACCGCATTCCGGTAGTCCTTGGCCTGCCGTTCGAAGAGGTCCCAACTCGGCATCGACACGACCGAGGCTGGAATGTTTCTCGCCTCCAACTCCTCGGCGGCCTCGATCGCAAGTGCGACCTCCGTTCCGGTGGCAATGAGCGTGACGGCGCGCTCGCGACTGGCTTCCCGCATCACGTAGGCTCCCCGTGCGCAGCGATTGATGCCATCACGCTCCGAGCGGAGCTGAGGAACATTCTGTCGCGAGAGCGCCAGAATGGACGGGGTGTTCTTACTGGTTATCGCAAGATCCCAGCATTCGAGCGTTTCGATCGTGTCCGCGGGCCGGAACACGTGCAAGTTTGGCATGGCCCTAAGACTTGCGAGATGCTCGACGGGCTGGTGGGTCGGGCCGTCTTCGCCGAGACCGATGGAGTCATGGGTCATCACGAAGATGGAGCGGACGCCCATCAGGGCTGCCACGCGAATGGCATTGCGGCAGTAGTCCGAGAATACCAGGAAGGTGCCGCCATACGGTATGAAGCCGCCGTGAACCGCCATGCCGTTCATCGCGGCGGCCATGGCGAATTCTCTCACGCCATAGCTGACATAACGTCCGCTTTCAGCGGCGGTAAAATCGCTGTCCACGGCGGGAACCCGGGTCAGATTCGAGTGGGTAAGGTCTGCCGAGCCGCCGATCATTTCGGGAATCAACTCCGTCAGCGCCTCCAGTGCAATCTGGCTCGCCTTGCGCGTGGCCACCGATTGCGGTTTGTCGAGCAGCTTTGCCTTGGCAGCACTCACCGCGTCCGTGTATTGCGGCGGCAACGAGCCCGTGGTGCGACGCTGAAATTCGCTTTTGACGTCTGCCTCGGCTGCGTCGAGCTGTGCTTCCCACTCCTTGCGAGCCGTAGCACCCTTTCCACCGATCTCGCGCCATGTTTTCAGGATTTGAGTGGGAATCTCGAAAGGATCTGCCGTCCAACCGTAGACTGCCTTTGTCGCGGCGGCTTCGCTCGCGCCCAGCGGCGCGCCATGCACCGAACTGGTTCCTGCCTTTGAGGGCGAGCCGTATCCGATGATGGTTTTCAAAGCGATAAGGGACGGTCGCGATGCTTCCGCTTTCGCGTTCGAGATCGCTGCGTCGATCGCTTCAGGGTCATGACCATCGACGCGTTGCGTGTGCCATCCGTATGCATCGAATCTCGCGAGCACATCCTCCGAAAACGCGATGGCAGTTGAGCCGTCGATTGTGATGGAGTTGTCGTCGTAGAGCACGACCAGCTTGCCTAGCTGAAGATGGCCCGCCAGCGAGGCGGCTTCCTGACCGACGCCTTCCATGAGGCATCCGTCTCCGCAGAAGACGTAGGTGTGGTGATCGACAAGTCCAGCGCCGAATTCAGCCGCCAAGCGCCGCTCCGCAATAGCCATTCCGACAGCGGACGCAATTCCCTGTCCCAGCGGACCCGTTGTCGTCTCGACGCCCGCTGTGTGGCCGTATTCCGGGTGGCCCGGCGTTTTGGAGCCCCATTGGCGGAAATTGCGAATCTCCTCGACGGGCAGATCTCTGTATCCGGTAAGGTGAAGGACGCTGTAGAGCAGCATCGAGCCGTGGCCATTCGACAAGACGAACCGATCGCGGTCCGGCCACGCGGGTTCACTCGCGTCGAATTTGAGGTGCCTGCCGAAGAGGACCGCCGCGGCATCAGCCATACCCATCGGCATGCCGGGGTGACCGGATTTTGCCGCCTCCACTCCGTCGATCGACAAGACTCGAATGGCATTCGCGAGATCGCGGATCGAAACTGCTGTCAACTCTTCCTCCCCTTTTACTGAACCTAATGTGACAAACTTTTTGCAAAATCACAATAGTAAACCACAAAAACACATGATGTCTGTTATTTTGTAAGGATCCGCAACATCTTAGTGCCACACCTTGTCTCTCAATGGATCATACGTCATACCTTACCTGGGGCACACGACGCTTGGGAGGCGGCTCCTGTCTTGGTCGGATATTGGGGAGATGGACGTGACTTTAACTCACGCGGCAGAAGCGGTTTCGACGACTACGTCTGCCCCCACACCACGTGCCTCTGGCTCAACTGCTTTTGGCCGGCAGGCAGGAGACTTCAACTCCGAGCTTCACGCTCGTCCGTCGATTTATTTTATCGGTCCCGCAATCGTCGAGCACGTTGCATTCATGCCGTTAGATGGAACGATCAAGGAGTTCCACGACAGCCTCGAAGCCGAAGGTGAGATTTCGGTCCGAGTCGAACGGCATACCGAGTTCGTGACGATCACACGCGTGCGAAAATTGGCGTCTGAACCCGAGCGTTGGCCCGAACCGGATCTCACGGAAGACGATTTTGCGCGGCTGGCGGGGTTGAACTCTCCTCGGCTTGTTTGCCACGCCAGTATCCTTGTCCTAGGCAACCCTCCTGACCAACTGGGACCGGTTTTGAAAACCTTCGATTTCGGCGATACCGCCGCCTCGTCGATCGGTGGTGGGTCGGCCCAAGTCTGCTCGGACTTCCGCGTTCGAGGGGACAATTCAAGCAGGATCATCCTCTTCAACAAGGATCTGAATGCGCATCGCCTGGGACGTATGGTGCGCCGTATCTTTGAGATCGAAACTTATAGGTCGATGGCGCTACTTGCGCTGCCGGAGGCGCGACGTCTCGCCCCGCTTCTCGGTAGTTACGATGCGGAACTCGTTCAGCTGACCAATCGCAACTTGAGAACACCTGCGCATCAGCACAAGCAGTTGCTTGAGGAGATCACCGTCCTATCGTCGCATATCATTTCGGCCACTGCCGAAACCAGAAACAGGTTCGGAGCGACCGCTGCCTACGCCAAAATCGTCGAAGAGAGGATAGCCCTCTTGCGGGAAACCCATGTGACCGGCTTCCAACGTTTCGGTACCTTCGTAGAGCGGCGATTCAAGCCGGCGGTCCGTAGTTGCGAAGCAACGTCCTTGAGGCTTGAGCACCTATCACGAGCAACGATGCACCTGCTCGACCTGCTGCAGACGCGGATTCAGGTCGAGATTGAGTTCCAGAACGCGACGCAGATTCAGGCAATGGCTGATCGCGCTGCGACACAGGTTAAAATCCAGCGCGCGGTCGAAGGCTTTTCGATCATCGCGATAAGCTACTATTTGCTGAGCTTGATGAAATTTATATATGAGACTGCGGACCACGCCGGGTATCATTTCGATCCCGTGATCATGCTTGTTGCTGTTCCAGTGGTGGTGGGAGCTGTTGCGATCACGATCCTCCGCGTCAAGCATGCTCTGAAAACAGAAAACGAAAGCTAGGGCGCTGACGGAGCCTCCGATCGCGCCAAAGACAATGCAGGCGACGACAATTTCGAGTTATTCGATAAACTGCAGTCGAGTATCGCGGCCAGCCGCACGAGCAGGCGGGGCAAAGGGTTCGTGCCTGGGGAGCTATAGTGTGGGGTTTAGGGGGTTCGGTTACCCTTCGTTTGCAGTTGAACGGAATCGAACCGGGGATCCCTCGCCGGAAATAGCTAGTGTTTGGCAATAGGGAATTTTGCGATCTTCTTCGCACGGAATGTGAACACAACGGCAACAGACCGTGCGCCCGGGGAAGCTCTCGCCATGCCAGAACCATTGACCCCGCTATTTCAGTGTCAGTGGCGTAAAAGATATTCGGCAACCGGCACACAGAAACTTAGGCGATCGGCTCCGTCCTGATGAAAATCAAGGGTCCCCGAGAATACGTCTGGAGTGGAAGAGCCGTCGCCGGGGCCTCGACACCCGATGGGGCGCTGCAATGTTCAGCCGGTATGGATTGCCAGCAGATCAGCATAGACCGTCTGGTTGCTCGCCAGCACTGGATGGCCCTGCAGCAAGGCTTCGCCTTCAGCCGGGAAGGTTAGATGAGTTCCACCTGCCTCCCTGACGAGGCAGTAGCCGGCCATGCAATCCCAGGCACGCATATGAGGCTCGTAATAGCCAACAAGCCGGCGTTGAGAAGGTCGAAGAACATGTCTCGGATGCCCGATCGAAGGGCGCCCGGGTTATGCTGGGAGGCGGTCGGCACGAGCGCGGCGGGAACTTCTTCCAACCGACCGTGCTTGCGGACGTAACCAGTCGAATGCTGCTCGCAAACGAAGAGACGTTCGGCCCTGTCGCGCCGCTTTTTCGTTTCACTGATGAGGACGATGTTATTCGCCAGGCAAATAACACCGAATTTGGTTTGGCTTCCTACTTCTACGCACGTGATTTTTCGCGCGTCTTCCGTGTTGCCGAAGCGCTTGAATACGGCATGGTCGGTGTAAACACCGGGCTTATCTCTACTGCCGAAGCACCCTTTGGCGGGGTAAAGTCATCTGGCCTTGGTCGTGAAGGTTCGCGATATGGTATGGAAGAGTTCCTGGAACTCAAGTACGTATGCCTGTCTGTTTGATATCATACGTGCTGCCGTGTTGATGGGTGAATCACAACACCTCATGCCAGGACATGATTTGGTGACACGAAAACGGAAGTTTGAGGCGCTCCAAGCGTCTCATGTTGTCCTTGACCACAAGCGGGCACCGGCCTCGAAAGCTCACGTTGTGCCAGCGACATAGGAACTATCCAATCGAGCGAAACGGCTGTGGACTGACCTAGTCCGATATCGGCTTATCCAAGTGACGAAGGTCGAAGGAGACCTGCGATGCGCGGGAGACCTAATTCTTTTGGGTCGCTTTTCGCGCACCGTACATGCTCACAATCTTGGTCGGAAATCCGGAGAAGAGTCTGACGTCGGCGCTGTTCAAGCCCCCTTAGCTGATCAAGGGAGCACTATGGAACTGTTTTGGCGGATAGTTTCACGGTCGTGCCAAACTCTTACGGGTGTATAGGATTGATCGACAGCAGGCCTTCCGACGAAATCACGGGGACGATGTTGGTGTAATTTTCCATTTTTGGTATGTCGGGCAAATCAAGACCATGACCGGCGGCCGTAACGAGCATCACGTCCGCGCCTGCCGCGCGTCCGGCGATGGCACCAGCTTCAACATCCTCAAAAATAAGACAGTCTGCAGCCGAAACGCCCAGCCGCTTTGCTCCCAAAAGAAAACACTGAGGGTCCGGTTTACCGACCGCGACGTCGTCCCCGGTTACGATAACGCGAGGTATGGCCAGCCCGGCTGCCTCAAGTCGCCTCTGAGCGAGTTTTTTTGAAGCCGATGTGACAATCGCCCAACGATCATCGGGAAGCGCAGCTAGGAACTCTGCGGCTCCTGCTATCGCGACAACGCCCTCAACATCCTCGATCTCGGCATTGGTGATGTTTGCCGCTTCAATCTCCGGATCCAAGCCGGGGAGTTCCAGTCGACGAATAGTGTCGATCGCTCTTTGGCCATGCATTGTTGGCAAGAACGCGATTGGATCCAGCCCTTGGCGTTGCGCCCACGTACCCCAAACTCGTTCGGCAGCTGCTATCGAAGTAAGAAGCGTGCCGTCCATATCGAAAAGGAAGGCTGAGAATTGCTTGTCTTGATCGAATTTCAAGGGGTAGGTATCCTTATCTGGTACGGGCTATGCGATGGCGAGGCGGGGAGTTTGGCCCTAAGCTGCTCTTTCAGTCTGAACGACTGGCATTTCATTCAACGCAAAGGAATCTACCAGCTGAACGAGGTCGTCGACTTGCTCCGCAAGCCGGCGGGTCGCTGCGCCGGCCTCCTCAGCCATTGCAGCATTGAGTTGAGTCACTCTTTCCATGGTTCCGACGGCGTCATTGATCTCGCTGAGGCTCTTTGCCTGGCTTTGGCTTGAAAGGGCGAGTTGGTCGACATCCCGCGAAACGTCGCCAATCTTCAGCGCAATATCGTCCAAAGCGTGGCCCGTTTGCTCGACAAACTTCACTCCGACGTCCACCTCGCCCGTCGAATGATGAATAAGCGCTCCGATTTCTTTCGCCGCCAAAGCGGCACGTTGGGCGAGTTCTCTGACTTCATGCGCGACGACAGCAAACCCCTTTCCTGCTTCTCCAGCTCGAGCAGCCTCAACACCGGCATTTAGCGCCAGAAGATTTGTCTGAAACGCGATCCCATCGATGACGGTGACGATACTCGTTATGCGATCGGATGCCTCCTTGATACGTGACATTGCGCCGATGGCATTCCTTACGATAACAAGTGAGCCATCTGCTTCCAGCTTGACCCGCTGTACAATGTCAGCGGCACTTGATGCACGCTTTGACGCTTCCCCGACAGTTATGGTGATCTCTTCGATTGCTGCCGCAGTTTGTTCAATCGAGCCTGCTTGCTGTTCGTTTCTCCGAGAAAGCTCTTCGGAGGCTTCTGCAAGTAGCCGGCCATTGGTATGAATTTCGGCTGACGTCGCCCGGACGTCGAGCATGGTCGAGCTCAGGCCGCTGATGGTGCTGTTAAAGTCTCGTCTGAGCGTATCAAGATCTCCAGCAAAAGAGACATCGATCATTTTTCGTAGGTCTCTGCTCGCTAGATTTCTCAGACCGTTTGCAAGTGACGTTACCGCCCGTTCGATGTTTTTCTGGGTCAGAGCTCGTTCTCGTTCATTTGTCTCCCGCTCCGCCTCTGCCATTCGATGAAGATCTTCCGTATGCGCCTGTATGGCAATCTTCTGGGCTGCGTTTTCCTTGAACACTGCAAGTGCACGCGCCATTTCACCAATTTCATCTTTTCGTCGGTCTCCTTCAATCTCGATGTCCAACGAACCGCCGGCCAGGCGGCGCATAATGTCGGTGATTGAGCCGATCGGCCGCTTGAGCGTGATGACGAGTGCAGTGCCTGATGCTATTGCGATGAAAAATCCAACAGCCATCGACGTCAGCGAGACTGAATTCGCCAGCGACCTTTCAGTCGCTGCCATTTGCCGTTGACCGTCCGCAAATGTGTCCATTAATTCCCAGATCTCGTTGATCTTGTCGGTCGCGGATCGATACTGCTTCTCGGAACCGGCTCGATTAGCTTCCAGTCCGACGGCACTTTCCCGTAAATCGTCGGCGATCGCCGTAACCGTATTTGGGACCTCGCCGAAGTAGGGATCGATCGAGACCAACTCCGTCAGCAAGCTTACCTCGCCCCTATAAACGAACAGGGCGCGTTCCACTGCCTTCACATTATCCTCAATTGGTTCACCCAGAATACTGGCAAAGGTGATTTTCACGTCGCTGCTGTTGCTCACGATAGACCGGAGCTTTTTCGTCACCTTGTCGGCGTCCAGTGCCCCCCCGTTTCGACCAGCCAGATCGGCGGCGGCTTGATCGACGGCTGCCACGCTCGCCGCTCTCAATTTTTTTGATAAGCCGGCCAGCTCGTTTGCGATAGCCGACTCCTCAAGCTGGCTCGCCGTTTCCTGGACACCGTTTGCTTTGAGGAACGCGATCATCCGGTCGGCCATACCGGACCCGCCTCGCACAGCGAATGAATTTAGAAGACGATCCGATTTTGACAGATTGTGTGCGAAATCTTCAAAGGCCTTTCGTACAGCTGTTCCTTCTGAACGAAAATACCAACCCTCCCTCGACCGGAGTTGTATTTCGAGATCTTCGCAGTCATTGAGAATCGATTGGAGGGCCAGTGTCTCGGAAAGCCTCGATTTTCGTTTATTTTCCAGCTGCGTAGCTTGCGCGACGATCTTGAATGCGTGTTTCCCAAGTTCCAGCTGCAGTGAATTCAGTGCGTCCAGCTGTCTGGAAATATTATCTGTCAGCCGCGACCGATCCTGCCGAATCCTCCATATTTCACTTATGTATGACAGGATTGTTCGCGTAGCCTCCTGCGCCTTCCGCAATTCAACAACATCTTTGGCGTCCGGAGTTCCTCCGATGGCGCGGTCGATTTCGCTGATCTGCGCTGCGGTTATACTGGAGGCTTGCGTGAATGTTTCATCGTTGGGCTCGCGAAGAAACGCCGTAATGCCGGCATAAACACCTTTGAACCCTGAGAGCAGCCGGACCACGTCATTCGATACGTTCAATCGCGCTTCCAGTACCCTTGTCGCATAAAGTCCCGTGGCGCCGACTGCAGCGATAGTGATCAACAGCGGCAGAACCAGTATCACGACCTTCGTCTGGATTCTGAACCGCGCAAGAATTTTGTCCATTTCGCCCCCCAAAGGTATTTTTCTCTCCGAGCCGAGATACCCTGGCATGAATTACTTAAGTTTACCTTTCAGTTTTACATATTGCCAGTGAGCGATCAAAATGTTCACGCTATCGAGCGGAATACGAGAATAGGGCGCGCTTCATCAACTATTGGAATTCACAGAGACAAACGTTCTCCCTGAAATTAGGAGAAAACTGGATCGAGGGCGCCGGACGCATATCGCTCTGCCATCGCCGGAGCGGTAAGGGGCATAATGCGTTCCGCCATGCCGGCGGTGCCAAATTGCTCGAAGCGTTCCTTGCAAAGCTTGGTGAGCGCGGTCATTGCCGGCTTCAAATATTTACGGGGATCGAATTCGCCTGGATCTTCCTGCAAGACTCGACGGATCTGGCCGGTCATCGCCATCCTGCCGTCGGTGTCGATGTTTACCTTGCGCACGCCATTCTTGATCCCGCGCTGGATCTCTTCGATCGGCACACCCCAGGTGGGCCTTATCTGGCCGCCGTATTTGTTGATGATTTCCTGCAACTCGATCGGGACCGACGACGACCCGTGCATGACGAGATGCGTGTTCGGCAGCTTGCGGTGGATTTCTTCGATGACGCTCATCGCCAGCACCGAACCATCGGGCTTGCGAGTGAACTTGTAGGCGCCGTGCGAGGTCCCCATAGCGATCGCCAGCGCATCGACCCGTGTTTCGCGCACAAACTTCACTGCCTCGTCCGGGTCGGTCAGCAATTGGTCGTGTGAGAGTTTTCCTTCTGCGCCGTGGCCGTCCTCGGCCTCACCCATGCCGGTCTCGAGAGAGCCAAGTACGCCAAGCTCACCTTCGACCGAAATGCCGCCGAGATGCGCCATCTCGGCCACTCTCTTGGTCACGCCGACATTATATTCCCAGTCGGCAGGTGTCTTCGCATCCGCCTTCAAAGAGCCGTCCATCATGACCGAGGTGAAACCTGCCTGGATTGCCGTCATGCAGCTTGCCGCGTCGTTGCCATGGTCGAGATGCACGCAAACCGGGATGTGCGGATAGATTTCGACGACTGCATCCATCATGTGCTTCAGCATGATGTCGTGGGCATATGCGCGCGCGCCGCGTGATGCTTGGATGATGACAGGAGCATCAGCCGCATCCGCTGCCTCCATGATGGCGAGCGCCTGCTCCATATTGTTGATATTGAAGGCGGGCACGCCGTAACCTTCCTCCGCCGCGTGGTCCAGCAACTGTCTCAGGGTTATCCTTGCCATCCAACTCCCTCCCGCGGCTTTCCTCGAACGCCGCCTATATTTTTCGCGAAAACAATTAAGCCAAGTCCTAAGTTGCCTCAGGCATTCAGCACACGACCATAGGCATCGAGCGCCGCTTCCTTCATGGTTTCCGAAACCGTGGGATGCGGGAAGATCGTATGCATCAGCTCTTCCTCGGTCGTTTCGAGGTTCATGGCAACGACGAAGCCCTGGATGAGCTCGGTAACTTCGGCGCCGACCATGTGGGCGCCGAGCAGTTCGCCGGTCTTCTTGTCGAAGATCACCTTCACCATGCCCTGATCTTCGCCGAGCGCGATCGCCTTGCCGTTCGCCGCAAAGGAGAAGCGGCCGACGCGGATGTCGCGGCCCAGCTCCTTGGCCTTGGCTTCCGTGAGACCGACGGAAGCGACCTGCGGATTGCAGTAGGTGCAGCCCGGCACCTTGCCCTTGTCGGTGGGATGAACATTCGGCAGGCCGGCGATTTTTTCGACGCAGACGACGCCCTCATGCTCGGCCTTGTGGGCCAGCATCGGCGGGCCGGCGACATCACCGATCGCATAGATGCCCGCGACATTGGTCTTGCCGTAACCGTCGGCGACGACGCAGCCGCGGTCGGTCTTGATGCCGAGCGCCTCCAGGCCGAGGTTTTCGATATTGCCCTGAACGCCGACAGCCGAAATCATCCGGTCGGCGGTGATCTGCTGGACCTTGCCGTCTGCAG